>JBGTBW010000217.1:0-36384 GCA_041749135.1 Verrucomicrobiales bacterium | reverse complement strand
CGGCGCGCCGGACGCCGCGACGTCCGCCGGCGGGGTGAAGGTGAAGGTCACCGTGGTGACGGTGAAGGGTGGAGGTTGAAGCGCGGAGGCCAAGGTCCGTGCGGCCTTGCAGAAGCAGGAAGGCATCAAGCACCTTCTCCTCGGCGGCCTGCGCACCACGGTCGTCATGGAGGACGGCAAGGCGCTCGACGAGGCCGCCGTCCGCAAGGCCATCGAGGCCGCACAGCTCACCTTCGTCTCATTGGAGAGCGTGGAGCGTCCACGGCCCGAGGCCGTCTATCGCATCGAGTCGGAGGGGCTCGGGTGAGCGGCGACGCACGACAAGGCCCGTGTGGCCTTGGAGAAGCTGGAGGGATGCGCGGATGTCTACATCGACTCGAAAGCGGGCATCACCCTCGCCATGACCCGTGACCAAGAGGCGCCCGACGCCGCGGCGCTCGGCGAAGTGCTCGCGCCCCACAAGATCAAGGTGGTCAAGATCGCCCGGTGGCACGAACCGCTTTACGAGTGATCGGCGGCGCGGCCGCCGAAGTTTGACGATGGGAGATGGCCCGTGGAAACCGCGGTGAGCCCGTCGTCCATGACGACGGCGACCGGGATCTCTTTGCGGACGGGGCCGTGCCAATCCTGCTTCGGAAGGCAACCCCGAGTCCGGATCGTCATGTCGAAATCTCCACCTTCAGAGTTCCAGAGTTCCGCCGGCAGCCTGATGATCAAGGCGCCTGCCGGTTCTTTCATCATGGGGAGCCCGGAGTCCGAAGACGGCCATCGGGTTTGGGAACAGCAGCGCGAAGTCACTTTCGTGAACGACTTCTATCTGGGGAAATCGCCGGTCACGCAGGCTCAGTATGAAGCAGTCACTGGCCCGAATCCGACGGACCATGAAGAGATTGGGGATGCACCGGTTGATTCGGTGACCTGGGACCAGGCGAATGATTACTGTCAGAAGCTCACCAAACTCGACCGCGAAGCCGGGGTGCTCCCTGACGACTGGGAATATCGGTTGCCGGCGGAAGCGGAATGGGAATACGCCTGCCGGGCGGGAAGCTCGGAGCCACGGCATGATCAACCGCAGGATGCTGCATGGCATCATGACAATGCGGACGAAAAACCGCACGCGACCGGTCAGAAGACGCCAAACCCGTGGGGGTTCCATGACATGCTCGGCAATGTCTGGGAATGGTGTCAGGACTGGTTCTATGTGGCAAATCTTCGATCCGCTCGCGGGGGGAGCTACTTCAACAGTGCCCGCTTCTGCCGTTCCGCCCAGCGCTGGGGCTGGGAGCCGAACGGTCGCGGACGCTATTGCGGCTTTCGATTGCTAGCTGCGGCGACCGGCTCGTTCGAGCTCAGTCCGCCGATTGATGACTTTCCGCCGCAGGAACGGCCGCCGTCCATCTACGATGCCATCGACGCGAACGATTTCGATTTAGCCCTACGAGTCATCACGGCCGATCCCGCCGCGATCGAGTCCGTGGATGACATCCCGCCGCCGCTTCACGATTGCATCTACCACGACAAACCGGAAATGCTTGAGTGGCTTCTGGACCGCGGAGCTGATATTGAACGCCGTGAACAGGACTACGGTTCGACGCCGCTGCGCACCGCGGTCGTGCATTGCCAGAAGCGGATGATTCGGATCCTTGTTAATCGCGGCGCAACGACGGAAGGAGTGCTGAAGCGGGCCCGAAACGGACTGGCCGGCGCCTACGAGCACTTCTTTGACCGCGAAGGCTACCAGGAAATCGTTGAACTGCTGCAGACGCTGGGCGTCGAGGAATAAGTCGGACACACCGAAGTCCTCAACCGGAAACTCGCTGAAGGGCGTAACTAACCGAGCCACTTTCCGCGATCGACACTTCTTGTGGTGCTGCGGTAGATAAGTCCATTCCAGCATTTCCGGATGAAGGCAGCCGAAGGGGGGGCCGGCAGCCTTTGAAAAGCGAATTCAGTGGAAAGGCGGAGATCCGCGCAGGCAAAGGCGAGGTCAGGAAGGCCGGCCTGGTGGAGGGCAAGGGCGGCGGCGAGTTGCAGGGCATCCGCCGCGTGCAGGGGATGGGGTGCGCTATCTCTTGAAGCGCGCTCGCCGCACCACCGCAGAGAATGACTCGCCCTCGCGCACCGGGAGCGGAGGATCGACTGGCGGTCAAAGGCTCAAGCTATCATTCGGCATTCGACTCGACCCCGGGTAGCGGGTTGGCATGCGCCGCCTTGTTGGGCCCTTGTTGTGTTCAGGCGTCCCAGCCGGAAACGATCTCGCCATCGACTTCATACACAATGGTCGCGATCTTCGGGAAGTTCTTCTTGAAGATTGCCAGTTTCATCATGCGCTTATTCTTAGCCCAGAAGTTTTTTCGGTGGAATTCCATGTTTGGGACGGATTCTGGAGTCCATCTAATCTGCTGAACTTGGTTGTTGTTCCCGTGGATTCGGGGTGGGGGATTGCGGAGAGGGTAGCCTGAGGGTGGGGTCGGGGCAAGCCAAGAGGCGGCGCCGGGGGTGGGGTTTTTCGGTGTAGTTGGTTGGTGGCGGGACAAGCATGAGGACTGCGTTGTGCTTGCCTCAGACTCGAAAAAGGTGTACTCGCCCGGTTCTGCGCTTTCGGCTTCGCGCGCCTTCCGCCTTCACCTGCCGGTTACGGCAGGACAAGGCCGGCTATGGCGGACAAGCGGCAGCGAATCAGCAGGTGAAATGCGGGTGAGCGCGTGCGCTACGCCGGCGCTCGCGCGAGCCTGCCCGCTCCCTTCCTTCGAGATCACAATGCCCCGTAAAATCCTAAGCGGCGCCGGCTACCGGGCCTTGCGGCTCTTTCGCCTCTCATGGTTCACGGCCGTTTTCCTCGGAGTCTACATCTATCAACGTTGCTTCTACAGCCAGCGAGCCTTCCGGCAATCCGGGCCAAAGCTCTTCCGGCGCTATCTGGAACGTTGCGGAGGCGCGCTCCTCAAGGCGGGTCAGTTGCTCTCAGTCCGCTTGGATCTCATCTCGCCTGACCTTGAGAAGGAATTGCGCAATCTCCTGGACCAGGTCGAGCCGGTGGACTTCGCAGCCGTCCGAGACACCATCCTGGAGGAACTCGACATCCGGGATCTCCACGAAGTGTTTCGCACATTCGAAGCGAAACCGCAGGCTTCAGCTTCCGTCGCCCAAGTGCACCGGGCTGAATGCCGGGTGGACGGGGCCAGCGTCGCAGTAAAGGTCATGCGGCCCGATGTCGAACGCGTCTTCGACGCCGACCTCTTCTTCCTAGGGTTCGTCGCTCGCGCGATGACCTTTCTCGGCTGCTTCAAATCCTACAACCTTCGCGCGTTCATCGATGAACTCTCGCGACTCATCCGGCGCGAACTGAACTTCATCCACGAAGCGACCTACCTCGAAGAATTGCGGAAGCTCATGCTCGGCGACGGAGTCGATCACTATGCCCCGAAACTCTATCCTGCCTGCTCAACTCGCAGAGTCCTCACAATGGAGTGGGTGGAGGGCTGCGCGGTCAAGGACCTCCTGGCTCTCGTCGAAGCTCCGCCCAGCGAGGAGAAGGAACGGGAACTCCGGGAACTCGCTCGCCAGGGCATCAATCCCCGCAGAACGGCTCGCCTCATCTTCCGCTCCCTCATCGAACAAAGCTGCCGCTACCGCCTGTTTCACGCGGACCCGCATCCCGCCAATATGATCGTCCAGAAAGGAGGAAGGCTGGCCTATATCGACTTCGGCATGGTCGGTTATCTCGATGAATTCGCCTGGGAAAAGCTGCGTAAACTTTTCAAACACATGGCGTTTCACAACGTCCACGGAACCTACGAAGCTCTGATCTCCACCGTCGAACCCCTGCCGCCCATCGACCCGCGACCTTTGGAAGGCGAGATCAAATCCGTCGTCGCAGATTGGGTTACGGCTTCCAAGAGTTCCAGCGCCACCATGCTCGAAAAGAGCAACGGCCGGCTCCTTATGAAGGCGGTCGACGCCATGCGCCGAAACCGTATTCTCTTCCCCTGGGCGATCATGGCTCTGTTTCGATCGACGATCGTGTCCGATCTGACCGTGTATCGCCTCCATCCCGGCTTCGATGCGACCGAAGAACTGCGGGATTTCTTCGACTCCGAGAGCCACCGGCGCCTGCAACGGGCGCTGAGCTTCGAAACCTGGCAGCAGACCGCCTATACGCTTATGGAATCGGCCAGCGGTCTCCCCCAAACAATCGATGAAATGTCCCACTGGACTCGCACACGCTTGCCGGCGCTCGGCCGCAGCTTCGGCCAGCGGCACACGCGGCTCGAGCGTGGAATCTCCAAGGCATTTCAGTACTTGAGCATGATTGCCCTCCTGAGCGGTTCCGCCATTCTCCTCGTCAAATTGCTGACAGCCGTTCAACTCCTCCCATCGGGAATTCTCGCCGGAGCCTACTGGATCCCGGCAGCTCTCGCCCTGCTTCTCTTCAGCCACGGAGCCAGTCGCATCGCAGGGTGTATGGATCAGCCATTGTAGACGCAGAAGCCGTCCGGCGCGGGACCCTCTGTGCGCCGTGGACGCGGGCAATCCCAATGCCGCCGCTTTTCAAAAGCGGTCGCTGTGTGCGATGTCCTCCTGCTCCGGATAACCGGAGATCGCCTGCGCGGCCAACATCGCGGAGATCACCGTGGCCTCGACGCAACCAATGTTCAGGTAATTGCGCGTCCAATCTCCCGCGAGGACGAGATTCTCGAAGCGCGCTTCGTCCGGCCACAACCGGTACTTCGTGCTGCCCGCGACCGACAGCACATAACGATCCGACAATGTGGTGTTCGCGCGGAAATACTCTGAGAGAATAAGAGAATTCTCGAAGGCGCCGCTCGTCCCTCGCGCACCGGGCCAGAAGTGTTCGGCCATCTCATTGAGCACTCGCCTGGCGTACTTTCGCACTTCGCCCTCTGCCTCTTGGGGATCAATGTCGTCCGGCATGGCCCCCACGAAATAGGCGATGTGCGCGGGATCTGTGCGCATGGGAGAGAAACGCTCGAGCGGCGCGAGATGCGTCATGTCCGCCCAGGTGTTCAAGGGATCGATGAAGTTCCCCAAGACCGGCGGAGGGCCCTCCCAACCCAGATCCTTCAGACTTCTCCCAAGCCAAGCCTGGTAGGCCGCTGTTCGCACAGTCTTTACCCTCTCGGCCATCTCGGCGAAGCGCGGATCGGCGTCCATCAAGTCTGGGCAGATCTTGCCGAGCGCACCCACGGGGATGGCGAGCACGACGTGGTCAAAATCTCGGCCGTTCTGCAAAACGACGGCCTCCTCTTCGGTCTTGCGTGCGTCGCCGCCGGGGCCGCTCTCGAAGCGCCGAAGATCCGGTTCATTCCGCAAGGCATAGCGAAACTCCTTCTCCTCTTCGAGCTGCTCAAACAGCGGTTCGCTCGGCCAACATCGAAGCGGCTCTGAAAACGAGCCTGTCTTCACGGGAATCAAGGGGTCATATTCCGCTCGCTCCCCATCGCCGCCCGCACGCGCCTTGACCCGCGCCTGTTCTCGCAACTCGACGGACGCAATCCGCTTCTTGTCGCCCGACAGACGCAACGATTCGACGCGGTGAAACAAGCGGATCTTGACTCCGCGGTTCTTGAGAACCTCATAGGCAGGCGCAAATACCACATCGCCCATTCCGGCATTCATCTTCCACATGGGCGCTTCCTTGTAGGCAAGCGTGATATTGATGAAGCAGCGGATGCCTGCTCCGGCCGCTAGACTTTCGTTCAAGAACCGTTCGCCGCTTGAGTCCAGGCGGCCTTCCGGAACCGCGAAAAGCCCGTCATACAGAGAGTCTACGATCTGAGATTCGACCGAAGACTTGTCGGCCCCGTATTTTCTGAGGAATTCCCTCAAGTCGAATTCGTCCAGAGCATCAAGCCCCTTGAAAGCAACCTCGAGGACGTTCCAGGCGATCCCCTTTACGACTGCCTCCGCGAGATCGAGAAAGACATACACTTTCCGCGCCTCCCTCTTCCGCACGTCGTCCAGCCTCTCGAACTTCCGTTTCCATCCAAGCAACGGCAACAAGCGGAGCGCCGCCGCGGGAAGCCAAGTGAGACAGACCGCAAGATCGAGCATCTGCGCGATGCCACCCCACACCCCCCCTTTCCGGGCCGCGCCCCCCAGACGTCCTGCTCTGCCCGGGCGAGCTGGAGTCTCCCGGGGTTGCCCGGAGGTCTCCAGCCACTTCTTCAAACACTCGTCCGGACACTCCTCATGTTTCAACAGGCGATGGAAATACTCCATCCATTCCAGCGCTGCCGTAGCCGCATGCAGCAAGTAGTTGCACTGCAGGGGATGGGCATCTCCGGGAGTTCCGGGACGTTTCGGATAACACAAATTCCACAGCTCCCAGGAGCCGTCACGCTGCGGCTCGACATGGCAAGAATGATAGGATGGTTGGAAAGCGCTCCTCCAACGATCGCGCTTCTCGGGAGCCCACCACGGATGTCCCACGGGGATGTCCCACTCCTCATACACCCCACGCATCAAACGGAATGCGTTCTCGTAGAAGCCGAGCCAGATGTGCAAACCGTGTTCCTCGATTCTGAGCCCGGAATCGCCGGCCTTCTGCCCGCCCTCCGGCTGGCTTCTGCCGCTGGCTCCCTTGCCCCCGAGCCTCCACCCCTGCTGGTAGATTGTAATGTCGTAGCGCGCGCAGTTCGGGTTGCGCGGATCGCTGAGGTACAGGGCCGTGGCAACGCCGGCCAATCCTCCGCCGAGGATCGCGATGCGTTTTTTCTTTCCTTCCCTGCGCGTCTCGGTTCCCAAACCTAAGCGGAAACCGGACTTCACGCGAACCGCGAGCACTGCTCTCGTCCACCTGTCAGCTTGGATCCCAAATGCGGACGCCAAGGGCGTTCCCGGAAAGTCCCCGAGCTGCACTTCGGCCTCAGGAAGCGTCTCGATGTACTCAAGGGACAGCAGCGATGCAGGAACCTCGACCCGGGCCTCGTAGACTGCGGCCTCCGGGCTCTCCGCCGAAGGGATTCTCTTGAGTAAAAGCAACGGAGAAGTCCGCAACACGGCGTCTTCAACGAGGGTTCGCGCAACCGCCTGCGCGTCATCCACAAGAGATCTGGCTCCGGCGGCAGAGGCCCAAGAGACGCCCAGGTCCGCCGCCCTCAAAGTTCTTCCCACCCACTGCTCAGGTTCCTCCCCGTCACGCCGCCTGGGCTCCTGCTCGATCAGATCACCCCTCAGATCCTGGCAATAGCGCGCTCCCACCACCATTTCGTCGCGCACCTCCTCGTTTCGCGGTCGCGTCTTGAACGGAATCTCAACCCTTGTCTCCATCGAGGGCCCTTCCTGAGTCTCACAAGCCGGTTGCAGGATGATCCTGCCCGAGGACTGTGGAAACCCGTAGAAACCGCGGGCGGCAGCCGACGCGCCGCCGCCGTCCGCATAGACAACGGGGATATACCAGTACGTTTTCCCCGTAGCGTTCTCCACTACTGGGACAGCGACCGACGACTCCCGGCAGGAGTATCCGCCTAACACCGCCGCACTTGCGGCTTCGCTCTCGACACGCGCGCAGTCCGCGAAGGAGACGAGGAAGAAAGCGCCGCTGCCGCTCCCTGCCGCCGAAAACCCCGCCCCGAGCGCGGGCCGGACGATATGCCTCTCGATGCTGCGCCGGTCGCCTACCAACAGATAGAGAAATGCGTTCGCTCCCTCAAATCGATAGGGAGGCGGAAAATGAACCCGTCCCAGAACGTCTCCTTCGGACACTTGCGGCATACTCGATCCCAGGCTTCCAGTCCCCCTCGAACTCGCCCAATTCCTTCGCTGCACCCGGTGAGACGGCGTTCCGCCGTCAGACACGGCCTGTCGAAACTCCGGAGTCCTTTCCCCGCCGCCGATCCCCTCGGGACGGTTCGTCGTAGCATCCGAAACTGCGTGCCCGCTCGATCAGGATCGCTCCGAAACGGCCGGCTTTTGCCCCTGCGGGAGAGGCTGAGAGTCCTCGATTCTACCTGCCAACTCATGCAGCTTCGTGCTGATCATCCGGACGGTTTCCTCGATAGAATCGAGTCTCTCGCTGATCGTCTCGTCGCCAGGCCGCTCGCCGAAGTCCCCTTCGTCTTCCGAGTCTTTCTCACACTCTCTCCGCCGCACCCCGTCGCGATTTCTGTCAAATACATCATCGAGCATTTCCGCGGGGATCCGCAGCCCACCCTCGATCACTCTCGCAATCCCGTCGGCGATGTCGGAGACAGCGTCGGCACATCCACATTGTTCCCGGTGTCTTCTCATACTTCAGTTCCTCCGTTCGATGGAGTTGAGGCTGGCGGCCACGCCGCTAGGCCCCGAGGCCCAAGGCCAAACTCCGATGCCTTTTTGAAATGCTTGATCCGGATGCGAAAGTCAAGCCACGATCCGCGCCCCCTCTGGCAGCAAACGGAGCTGTTTCACCGGATTCCGGTATGAGGAGACTCATCTGCCTGAGATAGGCCGGAGGTCGAGGTCCCAGCGCCGGGTCACACCGGAGGCGGCTGGTCGTAATCCGAAGGTCTTTCTTCGACTGAGTCAGATTGCTCACCTCTATCGGAGCGGGAGAGGAGTGGATGACGCCGCAAATGCCATCTCGGCGGCGTTGGACCACCCTTGCCCCCCGTCAATGAAAGCAGAGTCCCGGCGGCTCGATCTTCCAACTCGTCTTCATGCAAAAGGAACCCAGGGGATCCGTGTCAAGCCCAGGCCGGTTGAAGTCGCCGGGCAAGATCTGACAGAATCGGCGCGAACACGTTCCCTGCACGGCGACGGGCCTGAGCCGCACCGCATCCAAATCGAAGCGAAACGGGCAACACGCATACTCAGCGAGCATCGGAATACTCCTGACCGCACTGAAGTATTGGCCGAGGTGAGGTAAACTCAGGAATGGCTTCAGCGTGTCGAAATGATCTTTCACATCCTTTGGCAGCTCCTGCAACCCGCCATCCGGCACTCCCACATCGGAGGACTCCTGCTCGAAGAGGAATGCGCCGCCCGGAGCGCAGATCCGGTAATTGTCGCGGCGCTTCCTGAAAATCGCCCTCTCCTTGGGCAGCGCTCCGATCCACCCGAGGTAGATCGGCAAAGTCCTGTCCAAATACAACTTCACCGCAGTAAAATGCTCGTCGCCTCCCGTTTCCCTCCTCCTCACAAAGGGGACCGCGACCACCGCCTCCCGGTAACGCATGCCAAGAACGGAACAGAAATACGGCGGAACAGCGTGCCAGCGAACACAGGATTGCACACCGACGAACAGAAACACGGGGTGCTTGCCTTGCGACACGATGTCGATTTGTTCCCCCAACACTAGGCCCTCAGGCAAACCGTTCTGCACCACCCGGCGATCCAGAGAAAAGCAGGATACGACCGTGTTGAATTCTCCGACATGCGCGCCCGCGAGATGCGGTTCGAATCTACGGATATCCGCGACAGCTAATTTGAGACCATCCTCAAAAGGCTTTCTGTCCCTTTCCTTGCTCACCGCAGAACTCTTCACGATCGACTTTTTCATAGCCTAGCCTCTCATCGCATTGGGTGAAGAAGAATGTCGCATGCGCCGGGCTTCACTGTGGTTCAGCATCGATGCCGTTGTTGCGCATCCCAGCGAGGAACATCCGTTCCATACTCCGCGCAGCATTTGGCGAATGCGTTTGCAGCCATTCCCAGTGCGACAGATAACCCTTCTCGACGTCCGTTACACCCATTTGAATGAGGACCTTCTCAGCCTGAAGCGCGCGCAATCGAGATTGCTGAGCGGAGGCCATCTCCAGCGCCTTTTCGACCACGGAGCAGGCCTCGGCCGCGAAGGCCGGACCCTTGCGCAGCAGCAAACCCGCGCGCGCCAAATGCAGCCCCGGTTCCGAAGAAAGTTCCCGGTTCTTCTGGGCGAGCCGAAGCCCCTCCTCAATTAAGTTCTCGGCTTCGTCGAGCTTGCCCATTGCCATGCTGCAATCCGCGCGCAGCATGCAGAAAAACGGCTGGACAAGCTCCGCCCCGGTAACCCGGTAGCTGTCAAATCCCTTGCTGACCAATTCCATCCCCTCGGTCTGCTCTCCCATGCTGAACCGGGCCCACCCCACCATCATCTCGGCCGCCGCGAGCCAGAATTCCTGCATCTGTTTCCGGCAAAAGGCGATCGTCTCCTCGCCCACCTCCAACACGCCTTCGAGATCTTGCAGTCCGAGGCGCAGCATTGTGATACCAGTTAGCGCCCAACCGAGGCTATGCGGATGGTTGATCTCCCGCGCGTGCGCAAGGGCTTGCTGAGCCTGCTCGACCGCGTCATCGACAAAACCACTGTAGCTCAGCGCAAAGGTCAAATACACCCGGGCAGCCACGCCGGGATCCTGCCCGTAGAGAAACGCGTTCGCAGCGAGTTCGGGCGTGTAGAGTTCGAGAGCCTTTTTCAGATGCTCAATCGCGCGGCTGAATTCTCCTAACCAAAAAGAGGTGGCTCCATACGTCCAATGCCCTTCGATCAGCAATTCCGGGGCGCCGATCTCCGTCGCGAGTTCCAGCATCTGTTTCGCCAGGTCTAGGGCCCTCACGAGGCTGCCTCGCTGCAGTTGCACGGCCCACAGTCCCCACAACGCGGGAAAGGTCTCCGGGCTGCGCCCGAAGTCCGCAGACAAGCGAGACGCCCTGTCGAAGGTCGCGAGCACGGCCGCGGAACCGAAACCGTGCTTGGCGATCTGCGCCGTTCCCATCGTGGTCGCCAGCAACAGCTCGGCGGGCCGCAAGTGCTCGGGACTCTCCAATTCCTCGATCAGCTCCAAACCTTTCGCGCATTGCGCGATGCATTCCGCGTTGGCCGATTGCCGAAGCGACATTCCAGCGGCGCGGAGCCAGTGCGGAACCGCCTGCTCCTTATGGCCGGAACGCGTAAAGTGCTGCGCCACCAAGTCGGGCTGCAATTCGCGAACCCCCGGATCAGACAAGAAGATCCGGGCGATCTCTCCGTGATAGCCGGCGCGCGTGTCCTTGAGCAGCGACTCGTAGGCGGCATTCTGCAAGAGAAAGTGCCGGAAACGCAGGACACGCGTCGCCCCCGATGGGTCCGGTTCCTCGTATAAGATGCCCTGCTCGATCAAGGACTCGACGGCTCCTTCGAGCCCAACCAGGTCGTCCGGCCAGAGACGGCCAAGAAGCCGAAACGTGAAGCGGTGCCCGATCACCGCCGCAATCTGCGCTGCCAGTTTCGCCTCGCCGAGCGATTCGATCGCCACAAACAGCAGCTCGTGGATGCGCGCAGGGATGATGTCCCAGTCGATGGCCTCCTTGGCGTCCCACCGGCGCTGCAACTCCGGAGCCACCGTCTCGAGGAACAAGGGATTCCCCCCGGTGATCCTCTGGAAGCCCCTGAGAAGTTCATCCGGCAGCACCGTCGTTCCGGTCGTGTGAAGCACGAGTTGTTCAGCCTCCAGGTCGCCGAGCCCCTGCAGCGGAATATCCACCACGGACACGCCTGCAGCAGACAGAGTCTCAAGCACGGCCGCCGTCCGGCTTGTCACCGCCGCCAAAACCTGGGCCGGCAGGTTCTCCACGAGCTTTTCGAGCACCCCGAGCGACGAGGGATCGATCCAGTGCACGTCAGACCACTCGATGACGAGCGGATCCGTCCGCGCCATCGCGGCGAATATCCGGACCAAAAGATCGTCCAAATGCTGCTTGCGCGCCTGAGGGGTCAACGCAGGATCCGGTCCGCCGCTGAAATAGAGCAGAGGAGCCAGCAAATCGATATCCGCGCTGTCCACAATTCCCAAGGGACTGAGCAGCTTCTCAAGGTCCGAACGGTCCGCAGCCAGAGACGACTCAAGCGCGGGCATGCCGAAATGCCTGAGCAAAGCCTCGGCAATCGGAGCATAGGCGTTGCGAGAAAGATAGGGAGAACACTGCAGCTCAAGGATGACAGCAGGGGGACTCTCGATCCTCCGTTTGAATTCCTCCACGAGCTTGGATTTTCCGATGCCGGCTTCCCCACGTACGAAAACGACGCGTCCGGATCCTGTCCGGAGCGCCGCCCACGCATCCAGCAGCAGTTCCAACTCGCGGCGCCGGCCAAAGAGCGGTCCGGTGCTCCGGGGCCGCTGTTGCGTGCCCAGGCCCTGAGCGGAAATGATCTGAAACAGCTCCCTGGGAGCCGGCAGACCTTTGAGCGTTCGATTTCCGACACTGATGTACTGAAAATGCTCCTGAATGAGATCCATCATCTCTTGCGAAGCGAGGATCGTGTCGGGCGCGGCGGCGCCCTGGATTCGGCTGGCAATGTTGGGAGTGTCTCCGAGGATATGTTCCATGCCTGCCCGGGAACCAGGCTCCCGCGCTTCAACCGACACGATGCCCGTGTGCATGCCGATTGTGACTTGAGGCCTGCTGCGGCCCTCCAACACTGTGCATTCGACCTTCGGCCAGGACTCGGTCTTCACCAGTGTGAGCAGCTCCAACGCGGCGTTCGCGGCCGCTTGGGCGCTGTTATCGCGCGCCAGCGGATACCCGAAAACGGCGACCACCGCGTCCCCCGGATACCCCAAAACCTCGCCATCAAATTCCATCACCGCGGTCCGGCAAAGCCCCCGGAAGAAGTGAACCAACTTCCGGAAATCAGACACATCGAGTTCGCTTGAGATCACCACGGAATTCACGATATCCGCGATGAGAACCGTCAAATGGCGCCTCTCGGCGCTGTCCCTCTCGACATGCTCCGTCATCTTTTTTCCAGGCGATCGCCCGCTGCTCCCCTAGACAATGCGATTTAATCCGTCCGTCTCGCGCATTACAAGCGGGGATTTCTCAGCGCTTGGATGCTTTCACCTCCCGTCCCGGCGTGATTCGTCAGGATTCCCGGACCGGCCCGAGCTTTTTGCATTGCTTGCTGCTAGCGCACGTTCTAGTCTCGCCCCGCAGTTTGCGTTAGAGCTGCGGAGGAGCGATGTACGAGTACGCCATAGGAGTGTCCGCATTCGCCGCCGCCTGGCTTTTGTTCTTCGCCCTTCTGCCCGCATTCCGCGTCCGCCTTCTTCTCGCCAGCCTCATGTGGGGGCACGTCGGCCCCATGTGCCAGACCCTCTACACAGTCGATTACTGGCGCCCATCCTTCATTGTCGAGATTCCCGTGGGCAACGCCATCGTCGGCGTCGAGGACTATCTGTTTGCCTATTTCTTCGCGGGGATCTCGACGGGGCTCTTTTATCTGTTTCGCGCTAAACCCCTCGCAGGCTCCCCTTCGACGATGGTTCCGCGGCCCTGGCCCGTCCTCCTGGCCGCCGGGCCCTTGTTCTTCCTCCCCGTGGCTGCGCCCACAGTCCTGTTCGGAGCCAATTCCGTCCATGCGCATATCGCAGTGTGTGGGCTTGCGGCAGCGCTTTTCGCCGCTTGCAACAAGGAATGGCGCCGCGCCACCCTGATCACCATGGCGATTGCAGCCGCCGGATTCTGGCTGTTCTACGTCCTGTTCTACCTGCGCTTCTTCCCCGACATTTTTGCGCGCTGGTGGTATGAGGAAGCCCTCTCGGGCTGGCGCCTGGGTCCCGTCCCGATCGAAGAAATGCTCTGGGCGGCTTCGACCGCTGGCTTCCTCGGCCCGGCGACCGCCTGGGTGTTCGAAACCCGCCTGGGCTCAGCCTCCGATGGCACAGACGCGACCGGAAACAATTCTGACGCCGTGTTCACCGGGCCCCTGCCCTGCCGTCAGACACCCCAAGATTAACATGCATGCCCACAGCAGTGCCGACAAAACTCCGCTCGATGCGCGAGTGCTCACGCTTCTCTCCATCTTGGCCGGCCTCTCCGCGCCAGACACCACCCCAGCCTCGGAAGCATTGGGCGTCATTCCGGAATCAGCCAAAGCCGTGGCCATGCCCGGAGGACGCTTCGCAAACCTCGACGACGCCTCCGTCCTGTTTCACAACCCCGCCAACATGGTCTTTCTCGATGGCCCTGAACTCCAGGCGAACCTCGGGCTCTGGCGAGGCGATCTCCAATTCTCCAGCCGGGCCGCTGGAGACGAAGTCGAACTGCTCGACGGCTGGAAGCAACTCGGGAGCCTGTTCTACGTCCATCCCCTGGAACCCGGAAAAAGCGCCCTCGGCATCGGCCTCACCACGCCTTTCGGGCTCAACTACGATTATCCCGACCACAGCTCGATTCGCTACACCCTTCCAAACGAGGCCCTCCTCCTCACCCTCGATTTGAGCCTGGCGGGAGCCTACCGGGTCACTGATACGCTGTCGCTGGGAGCGGGTATCGAAACTATCTACTCGAAATTCACCTTGGAGCAATTCTACCCGTGGTCGTTCATCGTCCCGGGGACTCCGGACGGCCTGCTTGAATTCGACGCAGACGGCTGGGGCATCGGCGGTTTCGCCGGATTGAACTGGGAGTTCCGTCCCAATCATCGACTCGCCCTGGTCGCGCGCCTGCCTATCAAAATCGAGTACGATGGAGACTTCGACGCCGGAGGTCTTCCGCCGCCCCTCGAAGCAGCGGGTCTCGCCCGCAGCACTGCTTTCGGATCCGACATCACCTTTCCCGGCAGCATCTCCATCGGCTACGGTTTCGACCTGCGGGACAATCTCACCATCGGGTTCGATTTTCGCTGGATCAAAAACTCCTCTCATGACGCCGTCCCGCTCGACATCGGACGGGATCAGAGCCTGCTCGGAACGACAAAACTGGTCCTCGATTGGCAAGATTCGATCGATGCGGGCTTCGGCATCGAGTGGCGAGTCAACGAATACGCCGCACTCCGCGCTGGCTATCTCTTTTCGGAGAACCCGTTTCCCAGCTTTACCTACACGCCTGCCGTTCCTTCAAACGAAAGGCACCTGTTCAGCGTCGGATTCGGCGTCGGCAACGCGAAAAACCGCCTGGATCTCGCCTACTCCTACGCCTATTTGCCTGATAGGACGATCAACCGCAATCAGGAACCGTCCTTCATCGGGGAATACGAATTCGCCTGGCACGTCGCCACCATCACCTACCGGAGAAAGTTCTAAGGCTTTTTATAAAGATGAACAGATTGCTGCCCATGCTGCCGGTCAAGAGTATGCCGGCAGGCGGGAGCTTTTACTGCGAGATGTTGGGTTTTGAAGTAGAGAAGAAAACCGACGACTGGGGCTGGGCAATGCTTCGCTTTTTAGTTTTCCGGCTCATCCAGATTCCTCGTCATCTCACTCGTGCCTGAGCGCCTCGATGGGATCCAACGACGCCGCCCGGCGAGCCGGCATGAAGCCGAAGAAGATTCCGATGGCGGCCGAGAATACGAAGGCGATGATGTTGATTCTCGGATCAAAAATGAAGGGAGCGCCGACGACTCCGGCGAGCAAGTCGCAGAGCAGGTAGGCCAGCAGGATGCCGGCGATGCCGCCGATGCACGAAAGCGTGACGGCCTCGACGAGAAACTGAAGGAGCACTTCGCGGGCGCGCGCTCCCATGGCGAGACGGATGCCGATCTCGCGTGTGCGCTCGGTTACGGAAACCAGCATGATGTTCATAATGCCGATCCCTCCGACCAGCAGACTCACGCCGGCCACGGCCCCTAACAACGAAGTCATCACCCGGGTGCTCGACGTGATCACGTCGGCGAGCTGGTGCGAATCGAAGACGCTGAAGTTGTCCTGCTCGGTCGCCGCCAGGTGGCGCCGCTCCCGCATCAACGATGTCACGTCCGCCACAATGTGGACGCTGGGATACCCCTCGCGGCCCGAAATCATGATCTGATTGATGTTGTGGCCGCTGCCGCGCCCGCTCATCCGGCGCAGGACCGCGGTGTAGGGCGTGAGAATGTTGTCGTCGAGATCCTCCCCGAAGCCGCCCTGACCTTTGATCGCCGTAACTCCAATGACTTCGAACGACGTGGTCTTCACCCGGATCTTGCGTGCGATCGGATCGACGCCCGGGCCGAAAAGTTCCTTGCGGACGGTTTCCCCGATGACGCACACGGGCGCGGCTTCCTCCACATCGGCGTCCGTGAAAAACCGGCCGAGAGCAATCTTCCAGTTCCCTATGGCGAAGTAGTTCGCCGTGGTGCCCTGGATGTCGCAGTTGTAGTCGTTTTCCTGATAGACCGCGGCGCCGTTGGTCTGAATGAAAGGGGCAATGTCGGCGATGCCGGGCACTTGCTCCCGAATGGCGCTCACATCCCTCATCGAAAACTGGGGAGCCCCCCGCGAACCCCAGCCTTGCCCAGGGCGAAGGACCAGCAGATTGCTGCCCATCTTGGCAATCTCCTGCTTCACCGCCAGCGTAGCTCCGCGCCCAAGCGTGACCATCGTCACCACCGCCGCCACGCCGATCACAATCCCAACCACCGTCAGGAACGACCGCGTCAGGTTCCGGCGAATCTCGCGAACCGCAATCAACAGGGCATTCAGGAGCATCGGTCAGAGTGTGATGAGTAAACTGAGAACTTCAGCCGTTCGAGCTTCCGCTGTCGCCAGCAATAAGACCGTCGTGCACCTTGATGGTTCGCCGGGCATACGCGGCAACGCTGTCCTCGTGCGTGACCATGATGACGGTGATGCCGCGTTCGGCGTTCAGACGCTGGAGAAGATCCATGATCTCGCGGGTCGTCGTCGAGTCGAGGTTGCCCGTCGGTTCGTCCGCGAAGAGCGTGTCCGGGTGGGTAACAATGGCGCGGGCGATAGCGACGCGCTGTTGTTGGCCGCCGGAAAGTTCGGAAGGCGTGTTGCGCTCCTTGTCGGGCAAGCCGACGGAGGCGAGAGCCTCGTGCGCCATCTTGTGGCGCAGCTTCCGCGAAAACCCGCGGTAGAGGAGAGGCAGTTCGACGTTCTCCAGGGCCGACGTGCGGGCCAACAAGTTGAAGCCCTGGAAGACAAAACCCAGCGCGTGGCGGCGGATGAGCGAGCGCTGATCTTTATTCAAACTTTCCACCGCGATGCCCTTGAATTTATAAGAGCCGGAACTCGGGCTGTCGAGGCAGCCGAGGATGTTCATCAGCGTGGATTTGCCGGAACCGCTGGGACCCATGACGGCGACAAACTCACCGCTCCGGATGCTCAGATCCACCCCGCACAAGGCCGTGAAAGCGGCGTCTCCCGAGCCGTAGGTCTTTGTCAGTCCGCGCAGTTCAATCAGAGTTTCCGCGCTCATGCGGCGCTCTTAGGCTTAATGCTGACGATAAGGGGCGTGTCCGGTTCCAGCGCACCGCCGGTGATCTCGGTCAAGCGGCTGTCCGTGATGCCCGGGGTGACGGGGATCTCGACGAGTTCGCCGTTTATCAGAGTGTAGACGCGTGGTTCCTGTCCGCCGCCGCCGGGTCGGGGGCCCGAGTTCCCTCGCCAGCGCCTGCCGCCTCTCGGCGCGAGGCTCTGAACGAGCGTGCGCTTGTCGTCATCTGGTTTGCCGATAGCTGCGGCCGCCTCGGGGTCGAAACGCAGCGCGGAGTTCGGCACGACGAGTATGCCGTTCTTGTCCACAATGGCAATATCGACGGTAGCCGTCATGCCAGGGCGGAGCGAGAGATCGTCATTGCTGACTTCCAGTTCGGCGCCGTAGGTAACCACGCCGGCCGTGACGCCGGGATTGTTGCCGCCCGAGCCGCCCCCGCCGGCTCCCGCGGTCTGGTTGTTACTCGAGCCGAAGGCGACTTTTTTGACGGTGGCGGTGTAAGTGCGCGCCGGCCAGGCATCGACACTGAACGTCGCCGTCTGTCCCTCTTGGACGCGGCCGATATCCGCCTCAGTGACGGAAACAAGAAGTTCCATTTTCCTCAGGTCCTCGGCGATGGTGAAAAGCGTGGGAGCCGTAAACGATGCGGCAACAGTCTGCCCGACCTCGATGCTCCGCGAAAGGACCACGCCATCGACCGGCGAGCGGAGGATGGCCTTCTCCAGATCGCTTTCGAAGGCGCGGACCTCGGCCTCGGCTCCGGCGACGGAGGCCGAAGCGCTTTCGAGATCGGCCTCGGCGCGAGAAACGGTGGCGCGCGAGGTTTCCATGGTGGCTTTCGATGGCGTTCTGCCGCCGCTGAGCTGAAGGAGTTCCTCCTGACGGGCAAGGGCCGCCTCCGCTTCCAGGAGAGTGGCCTTGGCCTGGCTGACACGCGCCTCGGCAGCAAGCAGGGCGGCGCGGCTACGCTCGGTCTGCTGGTCGAGTTTGGAGGTGTCCAGCTTGGCAACCGGCTGGTTCTTCGTCACCGGATCGTTCGTGTCCACATAGACCTCATCAACCCTCCCGGAAAGTTCGGAGCCGATCACCACCTCGTTGATGGGCGCAAGGTTCCCCGCCGCGGTGACGACGAGCGAGATGCGGCCGATCCGGGCCGGTTCGGTGATGTATTCGAGTCCTCCGTTTTTATGATTCTGTTTTGTCAGAAAAAACCAGGTTCCACCGGCGGCCAGCACGCAGCCCGCGAGGATGAGCATCCACTTGCGGACCGGTCGCGACTTGCCGCGTTGAACGATGGCGGCAAGGTCTTCGTTAGGTTTCGGACGCAACATGGGATCAGAGAAAATGTGGGCTGGTTTTCGTCATCCCGCCTTTGGTTCCCAGCCGCCGCCGAGGGCTTCATAGAGGCGGATGTAGGCGGTGGTGCGGTCGGTTTGGGTGGAGAGCAGGTTGTCCTCTAGGCCGAGCAGGGTGCGCTGGGAATCGAGCACGTCCAGGAAATCGATTTCTCCGGCCTCATAACGCTGGCGGGCGAGTTCATCGGATTCGCGGGCGAGTTGGGTGGCTTTTTCAAGGGTGGCGAGGCGTTCGGCGGAACGGCGGCAAGCAATGAGGGCGTTTTCCGTTTCCGCGAGAGCAATGAGGACGGTGGAACGGTAGTTGTCGATCGCCTGTTGTTCGGCGGCGGCTGCCGCCTCGATGTTGGCGCGGATTCGGCCGGCGTCAAAGATGGGTGATGTGAGGCTGGTGGCAAGACTGGCGGCGGCGGTTTCCGGGTCCAGGAGATCGCTGGCGTTGATGGTGTCCAAACCCAGGGATCCCGAGAGATTGAGGGAGGGGTAGCGCGCGGCGTCCGCGACGCGGGTGCTGGCGGCGGCGGCGAGCACCTGATATCCCGCCACACGCACATCCGGACGCTGACGAAGCGCGTCGGCGGGAATGCCGATGGCAAGGCTGTTTGGCGGGTTCGGAATGCCCCCGCCGCCGGAAAGCAAGGCGTCGAACGCACCAGGTTCCCGGCCGGCGAGAAGGGCGAGCTGGTTGCGGTCTTCGGCGATGGCTTGTTCCAGCGAGGGGATAGCGGCGCGAGCGGATTCAAGGCTGCTCTGTGCCTGGCTGGATTCAAGCGAGTCCGCTTCGCCAGCCTGCTGGCGCCAGGTGGCGAGTTGGGCCGTCTGCTCGCGGGTGGTGATGTTTTCCTCGAGAACGACCAACCTTGCCTGGTTGGCGCGGAGGAAGGTGTAGGTGGAAGCGACTTCGGCAGCGAGTGCGGCGTGGACCGAATTCAGGTTCTCTTCGGCGGCCCCGAGATCGGCGGCGGCGGCCTGGACAGCGCTCCTGGTTCGGCCGAAAAGATCCACCTGCCATGAGGCATCGAGCCCGGCCGAGTAAGACGTGCCGGAGACACGGCCGGTGAGGTCGGTGTCCGTGCTCCGCGAGTTGCGCGACGCACCCCCATCCAGCGATGGGAAAAGCCCGGCGAACTCCGCATTCCGGCGGGCGCGGGATTCCCGTATCCGCGCCGTTGCGATGCTGATGTCCGGACTGTCTCTCAGCGCGGAGGAAATCAGCAGGTCGAGTGTGGGATCCCCGAAGCGGCCCCACCAGCGGAACAGATCCGTAGTGGGCGACGCGGCCACCGGGAAATTCCCCGCGTTCCTCCACTCCGCCGGAACCGCCGTCAGGTTGGAGGGGAAGCCGGAATCCAGCGCGCAGGATCCGAGAAAAGCCGGAATCAAGACAGCAATCAGGCGCGGACGAAACGGATTCATTCAGATAAGAGGAGGCGCGGACGCGACCGTCGCCCGATTGAAGGTGCAACGAAAGCGCGGATTTTCACCAAAAGAGCCCGGCGACCCGTGGATCGGCCGTCCCGATTGACGGGGAGGAAGGCTGGGGCAGCAAACACCCCGTGCTAGAGAATTCCCGGGCAAGAGTGCCCGCGCCACATAGTTTTTCGGCTCATCCAAATTCCTCGAGATCAGGAGTCCCAAGCCTCCCGTTAGCTCTGCCCGGAACCTGGAAACTCCCAGGAACCATCGCCAGTCCTGCGAATACCGGACACGGGTCGCCGCTCGCGCCGCTCAGCGTTTCATCATCCGAAGCCGGTAATAGAAGGTCCGGGCCACGGCCTCCGGAATCTCCGATTGTTCGGGTTCCAAGCGAAAAGCGACTTCCTCTTGCCCGGGCAGTCCGCCTGGCCAAGTCCCTTCCGCCACCAGGTCCGGGTCCACCGAAGTCCAGACCTGCAAATCCGCCGATCCCTCGATGCTCCAGACCACGTCGTTGACGCCGGCGCGCCGGGGATAGCGGAACACCAAAAACCGCCTCGCGCTCCCGCCTGCTTGCAATGTTTCCAAGCGGGCCATGGGCAGACTGGCCAGCGCGCCGGCCTGCCTTGGATCCGTGCCGAGCGCATACTCGGCGAACGCGCTCAATCCGTCCCCATCTTCATCCTCATCCGGATCCAGAATTCCGTTGTCCTCCATCCATTGCTGCAGGGTGAGCCCTGGCGATCCTCCCGCCAAAGGCGGTCCCGCCATCCAATTCTCCGGATCCGCGGGATCGGGTTGACTCTCCGGATCCTTCAATACCAATGCCGAACCGAGCCCATCGGGTTCTTGCGGCCACGGATCCTTGTCCCCATAAACAAATGCCAGAATGCTCACACCGCGAGCGTCGATAAGTTCCAGCCTCTCCCCAGCGTTGTTCAGACGCCCAGAATACACGCCCACAACTGTGTGACCGTCGCCGTAACGCATCCGGAACGCCTCCAGATCGGCCACGACATAAGCAGCAGCCCCCGCATCCAGGGTCCCCGCAAAGGAAAAATCCACTCCGTCCGTAAACCGCAGGCCCTGCAAATCAAGCGTCTCGTCTCCCACGTTTCTCAGTTCCACATACTCAAAAAGATTGGCGTCGCCGAAACCGGCGGCGATCTCCGCGACGGAAGGCCCTGGCGGATGATACATAAGCGCGGAAATCACCAGCCCATCCGTGGTTCCCACAAAGACCGTCTCCGACAAAGCCGACCACGTGCGCGATCCGAACAGACTCTTGCGAAATATCCGCGCCTTCACCGTGGTCGTCCCATCGAACACGATTGCTTCTCCGGGCGTATAGGCAATCGCGTTGGGGGCCGGGTCGGAGAGACCCGAGCCGGGATCCACCCAATAGGGATCGGCGCCGTCCGTGGTATAGTAAATGTCCTGGTCCGGCGGAAGAAACCGCACTGCGGAGCCTGGCAAAAGCACACCACCCGGTTGATCCAGCACCGGCGGATCCACTTCGGGATACAGCTTCGCAGTTCGAAACTGATTCAACACGACGCCGCTTCGCTGGGTCAGGTAGGTATTCAGAAGCCAATCCCGCTCGCGAAGCCAGTCCTCGATGGTCTGGGGTTGGGAATGATGATCGTCCCCCCACCGCGCCGATTCAGCGACGATCGATTTCTCCACCGCGGCGGCGAGAGCCTCGTAGCGATCCCGCAACACTTCGGGCGTGAGCAGGCCTTCATTGAAAAAGTGGCGGTAGACCCGGTCGGAAAAAGCGATCCGGTATTCCGGCAGATCCTTGAGCTGGTTATGCGGCTCGCCTACCCAGGCGTTCTCGATCCCGGAACGCGGCGACACCATGTTGAGCGGGGAACGGCCCCGGTCGTTGCCCATGGTGTTCTCGAAATCCCAAGTGTAGAACTTGAATCCCGTGCTCTCCTCGGTGTCGAGGCGGCCGAACCAAAAGTTCTTGTTAGGCCAGTCCCAGTTGCCCCCCCAAATGTTGAGGATCATGTAGTCGATGTAGTTTGCTTCGTCGAACAACACCGGGTAATCCGGATTGCGGCTCCCATCGGGATGGTTCCCTTGAATCCGTTCGTATTCCGCCGCCGTGCTCATCGTGCGAATCTGCCCCACCATGCTGTTCCAGGCCGTCAGACTTCCCATTTTCACCTCGCCCGAGTTGACGGCGGTCCAATCCTCCGAATCTCCGCCGTAGTAATCTGCGGAAAAGTCCTCGTTCGGCCGCTCGCAGACGTTGTAGAGGCCCCAGTAAAGACCATTGAGGTACAAATGGACGAACGTGCCCCTGGGAGCCGGATGCCCCATGTCCAATTGCAACCGCCGGCCGAACTCATCCCGGGTGAACTGCTCGGTGTCGCGCGCCGCATCCCAGGAATAGCCGTCGTTGGCGCCGGCCCGGAGAGTGAGCGTATCGAAGGAAGTGGCGGCGCCGGGCTCCTTGAAGACGTCGTGCCTGAGCCGGCCCGGACCATAGATGGTCTTGAACAAGAAGCGGAAGGAATGCTTCTGCGTCGCGTTGGCGCCCCGGAAATAACCCCCCTGAATCCGCAACCCACAGTCTATTTGGAACTCCGTCGTGCCGTCGGGATAAAACCATTCCACCGACACAGGCCTCTCCCAAGTCTCGCCGCTCTGTTCGGGATTGGCATAGATTCCCTTATTGCCGGCGCCGAACAGATTGTCGGTCGTGGTGGCCACCGATACCACGGGCAGCGACTCGAGCGATTCCCGCAACCGGTCTCCATAGGGACCGGTGATGTCCGGATCCATTTCGTAATCGGCCGCCGTCGAATTCCACCGCTCCGGGAACCCCTGCGGCAGGCGCGGCTGCGAGGCTACGTGATCCGGGAAAACGTAGGTCTGTGAATCTGTGTTCGTCGATTCATAGCGCGCCTTTCGAGCAAAAGCGCGCAGCACCGATGTCGTCTCGATGCGAACCGGACCCGTGTAACGAAGGGCCGGGGTGAAGATGCTCCCCTGCCGCGGGTCGCGACCGTCGAGAGAATACCAGATCTCGGCGTCCTCCGTTTCCGTGGTGATCTCGACGTTGAATGGTTCATCGTAAAAGCCGCGTCCCACGTTGAACTTGGTGTCGCCGACAAAGCCCAGAACCCCCGCTTCGTTCGGTGCGCCGGGCGTCGGCCTCTGAAAATACTGCAGCTCATCGCCAAAGCGTCCGTAGGAAACTCCGTTGCGCTGATTGGGATAGCCCGGCTCGAAGGCGTCCACCACCGTGACGCCGTCCGGGGCGATCAAGGCCAGATACTCACCGCTTTCCTCCAGCCGGAAATTGGTGTGCAATTCTCCTGAATCGACCCGGTCCTTCCCGGAAGCAAAAATCAAGAGGAGATCCCCAGCGGCGAGCGTTTGGTCTGGGATCCGCCACCGGTCCGGGGATTCCGCGTTGTCCGTCAGGTAGTAGCCTCCTAGTTGCAGCTCCTCCGGACCAGCATTGTGAATCTCGATCCAGTCCGCCGCGTCTCCGTCGGCATCGCGTGCAATCCAATCCTTGGGCTGCCCGTTGTCGTCCACTGAAGATTCGCCGGACGGATTGGCCAGAAACTCGGAAATGACGGGATTGGCCCAGGCCGCCCCAGGCAGGACGGCCAGACACGCAAATACAAGAAAGATTCTCCGCTTCATGGGGGTGCGCAGTCAAACGGCCCTTTTCTTATATCACGCTATCCCGGTCGAGGAAAGCTCCACCGGTCAATGCCCGGCATCGCTTTCCCGGCTGGGCCGAGCGCCTTCTTCTTAACTTCTCGGGGCGCCTTCCGCCTGCCGCGGTTGACAGTATGTCCGGACTCTACGTATCCTGCCCCGCTCTTCATGCCGGACTCCGCTCAGCCTTTTCACGTTCCGACGCCCCGGGGCTTCGCCTGTTCCGTGCTGCTGCTGGCGCTCTTTGCCGCTGGGCAGATGTGGCTGTGGTGGACTGCGCCATCGCACCACAATCCGTCATCAACCGGCTCCGAAGCGGCCGGTTCCCAAGCGCCCAAGCCCAGTGGGACGGAGGCCAAGCCCGGTGCTGCGCCTCCAGCCATCGCTTCTCTTCCCGCCGCGGACCTGCTCCTTCCCCAGACGCCGGAAGAAGCCGAACACGGGATCCCCGTCGTGCCGCCCCTTGCCGAAGAGGATCCGGATTTTCCGCCTCCGGCTCCACCTGTCCCTGACCTGGTTGCCCTCTCTAGACCTCCCTATCCACCCATCGAGGATCGCGCCATCTTGAAACACATGGCCCTGGCCGCCGATCTCGATCACGCCGGAGACATGCTGGGCGCAATCCGCAACCTGCGCGCCGCTGAAACCGCCTATCCTGGCCATCCCGAGATCCTCTATCAACTCGGATCCGCCTACCTGCGCATCGGCAACAGCCCCCGAGGTTATTCCTACCTAAACCATTTGCTCGAATTGGGTCCGGCGCGCGCGGGCGAACTGGCTTTGTTGGCAAAAATCAAACTCGAAGGCGGCCAACCCGATCATGCCGGCCCCCAGATCACCGGAGGCCCATTCCGGATTGGGGAAGCCTTGACCCGCCATCTGCCCGCGGAGAACGGCGAGCGGGTTTCTCTGCTCGTCGCCATTCGCACTCACCCTTCCGTTGAGGTGGCTCCCGAGGACTTGCAAATCTACGTGCACTTCTACGAACTCGCCGGCGGCAGAAATGTCATTCACTCCCCTGTCGAACCCAGCCACGCCTGGCGCACCGCACCGGTCGACTGGAAAGATACGACGGAGGAACTCCTCGAGTTCACCTATTCCCGCGTTGAGACCGAGGAATCCCCGCAGCCGGGTTCGACCTGCGAGTACTACGGACACGTCATCAAGCTCTACTACGCCGACGAATTGCAGGACATGGTCGTGCAGCCCCGCGTCCTCTACGAGCACCTTCAGCGTGAAAAACGCCAATCCCCGCGGGACGACCTGCCGGCTGATCTCGACGAGAACCCGCTTTTCGACATCGACGATCCGTGAGCCAGTCCGGCGCCGCGCCACCCGAGGGCATTCCCACCCGGCTCTCCGACTACGAACTCGGCGCGTTTCGCGGTCGCCGTGGCAACGTCCTCTCCTTCGAAGCGGTCCAGCTTTCCGTCGGGCGGTCCGTCCTGCTCGAGCTGCTTGACCCCGCTCAAATGAACGACGCGCAAGCGGTACAACGCTTCCGCCAGGAAATCCGGGCCAAAGCCAGCGCCGTCCACGCGCATATTTTCGCCGTCTACCAAGCCAGCGAAGAGCAGGGCCTCATTTTCTACACCCGGGAAATCGTCCGCGGCGAAGACCTTCCCACCCTGGCCGCGCGCGGGACCGTCCTGCCCCTGTCCACCGTCTGGAAAGTCGTCCAGTCCGTTGCCGAAGCCATGATCAGCCTCAGCGATCACGGCGTTTCCTATCATCCTCTCACAGAAACCGGCGTCCTCCTCGTCAACCGCGAAACCTACCTCACCAACGTCGCCTCCGCCGACCCCACTCCCCCCGACGCCTTCATCCGCAGCGTTCGCGTCTTGGCCCGCCATTTGCCCCCCCTGCTCGACGACGCCGACAGCAAACTTCCCGCCGCGACCGAGTTTTTCGGCCGGATGGACCCCCGCCATCCCCGCGCCTTCCGCACTTGGAAGGAACTCCTCGCCGCCACCATGCGCGTCCAACACGAGACGCTGACCTCATTTCAGAAGATCGACCCAGACCTTCCCGGCCGGACCACCCGCTCCCTCCAGCGCGTGGCGGAACGCACCCGCTCGCCCCTTCCGGCCCTGCTGCTCGTCTCCGCGGCCGCCATCGCCGCCATCACCGTCATGGTCGCCATCCTGCTCCGGCGGGCTCCGGAAGTGCGCCCGCTCGATGGCTTGGTCTACGTGCCTTCCGGTCAGTTCACCTATCAGAACGGCGAGACACGGCACAGCGAAGCCTTCTGGATAGACGAATTCGAGGTCACCATTGCCCGTTACGAAACCTTTCTGGCCGCGCTCGCCCGCGGGGACGCCACCGCCTGGGATCACCCGGAGCAGCCGCCCGAGAAAAAGGGGCATCTGCCCTCCGGCTGGGAAACCATCCTGACGGAAGCGAAACGAGGAGGCCGTTTTCAAGGACTGCGCCTCGATCCGAACTGTCCCGTCTTCAACGTCGATTGGTGGGATGCGTATGCCTACGCCGCCTGGAAAGGCGGCAGGCTGCCCACCGAATTGGAATGGGAAAAGGCGGCGCGGGGCAAGGACGGACGCCGCTTTCCCTGGGGCAACGCCCAAACCTACTCCTTCATGAATTCCGGAGCCCCCGCCCCGCCAGGCTCGTCTCCCCCCCAAGGATGGTGTGCGGTCGACGCCATGACCCATGACCGCAGCCCCTACGGCGCCGTCGGTATGGCCGGCAATGTCAGTGAATGGACCGCTTCCTGGACCAATCACCCCGATTTTCCGGATCGCCGCGTCGCCGTGGTGCGAGGAGCCTCGTTCCTCATCCGGAGCGGTTTCGAACTCACGGTGCGACGCTCCCGCGAGCCCGAAAGCCGCGCCCTCTCCGTCGGCTTCCGCATCGTCCGCGACACGCCTCCCCCGGAAACCTGATTAGCCCAGCCCGGCTCTGGCGGCGGGATCTCCCTCCTTCGCGCCGGCCCCGGATTCGCCGCGAAGCGCCCCGGCCTGGCCCCGCGACCGGCCCGTTTTCAGCGGCTCCGTCTTGCCGCCGCCGGCTTTGGCTTCTCCCGGAGCCGCACGGTGAATCTGGGCGACCAGCTTGCGGGCCAGCTCCAGAAGTTGACTGGCCGCAGGCGATAAGACGCCCCGGTGAAAAAACTCGATCCGAATCCCTGGAAACCCCGGCAAGCCAATCCTCCGCAGCCCCTTCCCGGGCCGCAGCATCGGCACGTCGGCGGTAAGCCCCACTCCGAATCCGGCCCGCACGTAAGTATGCACCAATTCCAACTGGCTAACCACGATTCGCGGCTTCCAGTCCAAGCCGCGCCGCTCCAGTTCACGCCGGAACAGCGCCACCACAGGATCGCTCTCGACCAGACTAACCAGAGGAGCCGTGATCTCCCTTCCGTCCTTCGGCAAATCGTCGAACCCTCGCAAGGGATCGTCTTCCCGCACGACCAGGGCCAGAGGCACTTCCAGCAGCTTCTCCCCGCGAAGCCCGGCCGGGGGCCGCGCCAACTCCGCGGAAATGGCCACGTCGATCTCGTCCGCCAACAGCCCCTGTTCCGCCTCGATCGCACCCATCTGTTGCAAAGTCAGGCGCAACCCCGGATGCCGGAGTCGCAGATCCGCCGCCACCAAGGGAAGGAAATGCGCCAGGACTGTCGTGGACGCCGCAATCCGCAGCTCCGGCTCATCTCCGCCCTGCAATCGGCGCCTCACCTCCGGCATCCCTTCAAAGAAAGGCCGCACGAAACGATACAGCTCTTCGCCGGCCTTGGTTAACGCGAACGGCCGCCGCCGGAACAACTGCGTCCCCAATTGCTCCTCCAGCCGCAACAACTGAGCGCTCATCGCCGGTTGCTGAATGCCGTAGGGCATGCGGGCCACCGCCCGGGAAATGCCGCGGTGCCGGGCAACGTAGTAGAACAGCTCAAGATGATGAAGGTTCATCGCGGCAAAACCACCAATGCATACTCCGAAACCCGAAGTCAAAAGCAAATCCCTTACGCAGAGCGCCCACTGATTACGGGCCCGCTTTCCTGGCTTTGATCAACCGCGGATGAATTGAACTCAGCCTTCGCGCTGAGTTCAATGCATCCTTATATGGTTCTAGCTCTTCTTCGCGCTCGCGCTCGTGCTCAGCGAAGCGGTGCTCGTGCTCGTAATCGAGGGTGGAATGATAGCCGGCCTTCGCTTAGGCGCCCGATCGTGATCGAAGATCGTTTCGCCCATCGGAAGGACCTCTCGATTACGAGCAAGAGCACCGCCGCGGGGCGGCTGAGCACGAGCACGATTGCATGACGGCCAGAACGTTACAAGTCCTCCGAACCGCGAATGGGAGACGTCGAACTAGAACCTGGCGCCGCTTCAGGAGGATTTCCGCAGCTCCCCTCTGCCGTTCGCTGAGGGCGCGGCGGCGGGTTGGCAGCGCCGACTTGTTGAGCAGGTTCTGTGTCGCCGCTCTCCTCTCCGTCAAAGTATACGTCAATGGTTAACGCCAGCCCCCTGTCGGCCAACATCTTCAATACGATCGGGCTCAAGTCCAATTCCCGATTCCAATTATCCAGGTGCCCGCCGATGGTTACCCGCCCGTCGTTCCTTTGGGCTAGAGATCTCCACCCCGCGAGGTCTTTGCTCGCCGCGGCGAATAAATGCTCAATCAATTCATTGGGATCGTTAGAATTGAGATCAACGATATAATACCATTTTCCAAAGTCCACTTCTCTTGTTATTCCTCCCCTGCCGTTGCCGTGGAGGTGCCGTTCATGCGCATTCCAGGCTTTAGTAGGACAAAGTGCAGTTATGGCCGATACTTCGGATCTATCGAGAGATGTCGAGCAGAACGATAAGGTTACACGCACTTCATCGAATGAGCCGCCGACTTGGAGGAGAATCGGTGTGTCAGGCGCAGGCTTTGGCGTGTGGAGTTCATTTCCGTCACGGTCGAAGAATCTTGTGGCCATATCCGTTTTCAGTCTGCTCAACGCCGAGCCCTGCCGCCGGCTACTGGGGGCGCGCCCTCAAACACAGGTCAATCGTTGAGATTCTCACTCCGAAACGCGGTAGCGGGTTGGGCGGCGCCGTCTTGTTCGGCATTTCCGATAAGCGCGTTACGACCATTAACCGGATACATGCAAGTTCTGGAAACCCTCCTTGAAGCCAACTGCAGGTGGAGCCCCTGGTGGGGCTATCGTTGCTGGTTCGCTCTGGATTTACCGATCTTGTCATGGGCGGCTGCCACGAGGACCTCGCGTGCCCAAGCTGCCAGGCCACGATCCCCTGCCGCCTTCGCAATGAGCATCTTCTCATGGCGTCTGAGGCGGACGAAGAGGCTCTCGCCGTGAAGCTCCTCCGGTGGCTTCGCCGCATATCTATTTCGTTTCGGAGCTGCCATTCGCTTTCGGAGTCGTCGAAACAAGGCCCGCCATCGTCAGCAGAGGAAGCACAAAGTAATGTTCATCATCATCGTAGACGGTCGCAAATGTCCCTTTTGGCGACAGGGAGATGTAGTCTGGGTGCGGCACGTCGTACTCCCTTCCATCAGCCATGCGAAGCGTGAACGGAACGCCGCTGCCAATCGCGGATTCAATCTCACTTTTGGTCATGGCAAGCCTATACCCCGAAGCCGATGATACCGCAAGCGGATTCCTCGAGCGAACGTCAAAGTCCTCCTACACCTGCCCCGGGGCGAGGCCTCGACTTGAGGTGGATGGTTGAATGGTCATGACCGCTGGAACTCGCGGCGGGGCAGGTGTTAGGGACGACGCCCTGTTCGCCTTTGGTTAGGTTAGCGGTTCCACCTTCGGGATGAGCTTGCGCAACTTCTGGTAGTTCTCGCGATCTAGGCAGCCGATAATGCAATCCTGTCCTCCGAGATCGTAGTAAAAGTAAATCTTCGAAGGATCCTTTTCGGCAAGCAGGCGGATGAAGTGCCCAAACACCTTGGAATCGACCCAATCGTCCTCTACTGCGCAATCAATCTTGATCGCCTTGCCTTCGATCTTGAACGACAGCCACGCTTTGCCCTGGCCTCATCCGCTACAGCGGCTTGGAGCAAGAACGCTCCGGCAGCTCCGAGAAACGTTCTGAAAATCGAGGGCTTCATTTTTTGGCAACGCTCTGGACTCGCTCATCAGCGCTGAGCGCCAAAATGCCCATGCCAACAAGATAGCAGATATCCTCGGTTGTCCTCCATCAATCTTTGCCGCAGGTTGGGATAACTTGTTATGGCCGCCGGAGACATAATAAGGGGATTATGTTTCCGCGAATGAGGCCGTTGTTCATGGAGGAGCGTCGTTTCTGAGGCTTTGCCGGGGGAGCTATCGATTTAGTCAACGGGAATCGAGAGGGGGCGGGGTCCTTGCGAACTCAATCGAGCGGCCTTGGGGCGCCGGGGCGTTTCATGAGGTGTGGATAGATCATCGTGGGCAGCCGTTGACAGTGCGGACACCAGCACGCCGTCCTTCCGCCCAGCTTTTCCCGCTGCAACTCCGCCCCGCAGCCGCGTCGCGGGCAGCGGCCCCCATCCTTCCACCGGTGTTGGAACAACCAGCTTCGCGGCGGTTCATCCCAGGTCTCGCCGATCACGCGCAAGGCTTGGGAGCAAACCCGCCGCACAACGCGCCACAACCTCGCCGTTTCCTCCGGCTCCAAGGACCCGGCGCGGCAGGCCGGATGATGGCCCGCTCTCCACAACACTTCGTCGGCCATCCAGTTGCCCACGCCCGGAAACAGGCTCTGCTCCAACAAGAGGGGCTTAAGCTGAGCGCCCGCGCGCGCCCTCATCTGAGACTCAAAGTAGGAACGCGTGAAACGGCGCGAGAGGATCTCCGGAGGCAGCTTCGCCCACCAATTGGCGAAGCCTTCGACCGGATGCAAACGGATCGCGCCAAACTTCCGCGGGTCCCGGAAGACCAAGGAGGATCGCTCCGTTTGGATCACGAGTTCGTCGTGGAGAACCCTGCGGTAGCCGCGCCTCTGGCAAGACAGCGATCCCGTCATACCCAGATGCAACTCCAGCCAAGTGCGGTCCCCGAACCGGAAAAACATTCGCTTCCCATGGGTCCGCCGCTCCTCCAATCCGGCCCCCCGAATGGCGCCGACGCCTTGAAGAGGCCTTGAGATCTCCCGAAACACCCGCGAGCCGCCGTTGCACTGCACTCGCACGACCAAGTCCTCCGGAACGCAGGGCCATTGCCGTGCAAAATAAGCCGCCTCAGCCAATTCGGGCATTTCCGTGGCTCACGGTTCCGGAGAGACCGGCGCACTCTCCCCGTCGCTCTCGCCCGCGGGGGGTTGGATCTGCCCGGATTTCCCCTCTGGCGTCTCCGGCGGAGCCCCGGCCTCACCGGCTTCGGTCTCCCGCGCGGCATAGTCCTTGAGCCGCAATTGAAACTCCGCCTCTTCGGGATCTCCCTCCACGGCGCGACGGGCATAGGTCACGGCCTCCCGGTAACGCCCTAACGCAGCCAATGTCTGAGCGATGTGATCCAGGATGACCGGATCCGGCTCCTCTAACAAAGTCTCCGCCCGCAACAGCTCCCGCAGCGCATCCGCATACTCGTTCTTTTTGAAATGATACCAACCCAGACTATCGATGTAGGCGGGGTTGTCCGGCGCCAATTCATTGGCCCGAAGCAAGAGCTGACCGGCCTGGTCGAGATGCAGGTCCTGTTCCACCCACATGTAGGCCAGGTAATTGAGCGCCTGGGCCGCGTTGTCTGGAGCCATGCGGATGGATTGCCGGAAGGCCTCGGCGGCTTCCTCATATTGTTTGGCTTGTTCCGCCGCCGCGCCTAACTGAAAGTAGAACTCGGCGTCCAAGACCTCCTCCGTCCCGCTCTCCCGCGCGAACTCGACGATGCTGCGAAACTCCTGATAGGCCTCCTCAGGCCGGTCGCCTGCTCCCAGGCCCACGGCCAACAAATAACGGACGTCCATGGAATCCGGATAGAGAAACCGTGCCCGGCGCAAAACTTCCACCGCCGGCTCGACCCGTTCCAGGCGGAGCAGCAACCGGGCCAAACGCCCGTATTCGTCCGGCGTCGCTTCGCCGTAGCGCAGGGCCTGCTGGAGATGCTCCGCCGCCTCATTCAGCTCCTGCCGCTCCTCGTGAATCCTGGCAACGAGCCGATGCACCTTGGGCCGGAAGGGATTGATGCGCACCAACTCCTTCAACGTCTCCAGCGCCAGGTCGTCCCGGTCCAAGATGCGATAGACGCGGGCCAGCTTCTCCCGCGCGACCAAGGACTGCGGCCTCAATCCGATCATCCGGCGGTAATTCTCCGCCGCCCGTTCATACTGCCGGCTCCGGCTGCAAAAATCCGCGACCTCATCGACCACGACGAAGTTGTCTGGCTCCGCCTTGAGCGCGCGCTCGTAAAAACGGTTGATCGCCTCCGGGGGAGCGCTCACCCGGTCTTCCCCCTCTTCCAGGTCCAACGGCCAAGCCCGTTGCGCAGTCCTCGCCAGTCGAATCCAAAACAGGGCGTCTCCCCCTTCGCGCTCCAGGGTCCTATCCAGGATCTCTCGCGCCCGGTCCCGCTCCGATAGACTCAGCAACAGCCCCGCGAGCTGATCGTAGCCAGCAGCGGAATCCGGAAAACGCACCACCGCTTCCTCTGCCGCCGCGACGGCATTCTGCTTCCCCGCATCCTCTTCCCAATGAAACGTCGCCCAATACTCGCTCCAACGCAGAAGCAACGCCGGGTCTTCCGGAGCCGACTCCCTGGCAGCTTGCAGAACACGTTCGGCATCCGCAAAGCGGCCGAAGCGCGCGTAAATCCACGCCGTTTGCTGAACCACAGAGGCGTTGGCGGGCTCGTGCCTCAACACTTCCTCCAATCCGTTCAGCGCCTCTTCATAGCGATTGTTCTCAAGCAGCCGCTGCGCCTGATAATGGCGCATCCGGATCCGGGCCCGGTCCCCTGCCTGACCTGCCGCATCCGGATCAATGCGCAGAACTTCGCCGCCGAGCCGCAAAAACTCGTCGTTCCCGTCCGTTTCCGCCCCGCGGACGGGGAAAATCCAGCTCGAAACCGCCAATGCCGCAGCCGACGCGCACTTCCAGCCCGCCCAGCTTCGCAGCACGGACTCGCCGCTTCGCACCGCGCCCGCCGGTTCCATTCGGGAACCTTCCAGTCTCAGGACTTGTAGCGCAAACGCTTCTTGTGGCGGTTCAACTTCAACCGCTTGCGGCGCTTGTGCTTGTTGATCTTGGTCTTGCGGCGTTTTTTCAGTGATCCCATTTGCGCAGTGTCATCCAATTCTCCGTCCCCCGCAACGCGATCCGGCTCTCCGGCCCCACTTTCCGGCGCTGGCGTCGCCGCGCGAGACCGCGCGTCACATCACCACCTTGTTGAGGGGGTACTCCACAATGCCCTCGGCGCCCAAGGCCTTGAGTTGTGGAATGATTTCCCGGACTACTTTCTCGTCAATCACGGTCTCGACCGCCACCCATCCGCTTTGAGCGAGCTGAGCGACCGTCGGACGGCGGAGCGAGGGTAGGGTCTCCAAAAGGTTTTGCAACTGCTTTTCGGGTAGGTTCATTTTCAGCCCCACCTTGTCCCGCGCCTCCAGCGCGCCCCGCAGCAACAGGAGGATCCGCTCCATTTTTTCCCGCTTCCAGGGGTCGGCGTAGGCTCCCCGATTGGCGATGAATTGCGGGAACGATTCCATGAGTGTATCCACGATCCGCAAGTTGTTGGCCCGCAGCGAAGCGCCGGTCTCCGTAATGTCCACGATGGCGTCCACCAAATCGGGCACTTTGACCTCTGTCGCACCCCAACTGAACTCCACCTGCGCCTTCACCCCCCGGCTCGCCAAGAACCGTTCCGTCAGCCTGACCGCCTCCGTGGCGATAGATTTCCCCTCTAGATCCTCCAGCCGTTTCACCGGGGAATCCTCCGGCACGACCAAGACCCAGCGAGTCGGAGTCGAGGAGGCCCGGCTGTAAGGCAGATCCCCCAACACCTCGACATCCGCCTCGTTCTCCGCGATCCAATCCCGGCCCGTAATGCCGCAGTCGAGATCACCGTGGTCCACGTAACGCCCAATCTCCTGCGCGCGAAGCAAGCGAATACGAAGCTCTGGGTCATCGACCGCCGGACGGTAGGAACGGGCCGATCCGTAGATGCCGTAGCCCGCCTTCCGGAATAGCTCCAATGTGGCCTGCTCCAGGCTTCCCGAGGGCAGTCCGATTTTGAGGAGTGGTTCCGTGTCGGCCATAATTCCGTTCCGGGAGGCCTCCCGCCATAGCAGCGAAGACCACCGCCCGCCACCAAAAACGAGAGCTTCCCCTTCTCGCGGAGTTCCCCTTCATCCTTGAGTTTTCCAGCGCTCGCCGCTATGGACTGCGACCTCGACGCGCGAGCCACCCGCTCGACTCCAGGTTTTCATTTCCACCATGTCTCTCGATCACAAGACCCTCACCCAAGCCGCCGTCCAGGCCCGCGGCCTGGCTATCGACGCCGTGCATGCGTGCAGCTCCGGGCATCTCGGCTTGCCTCTCGGAGCCGCCGAAATGGGGGCCGTCCTCTTCGGTCACGCCCTTCGTTTCGACCCCGCCGCCCCGCGCTGGCTCAACCGCGACCGTTTCATCCTGTCCGCCGGACACGGCAGCATGTTCCTCTATTCCTGGCTGCACCTTGCCGGATTCGACCTGTCCCTCGACGAAATCCGCCGCTTCCGCCAACTCCATAGTCACACTCCCGGGCATCCCGAGTTCGGTCACACTCCCGGCGTGGAGGCGACCACCGGTCCGCTCGGCCAGGGCGTGGCAAACGCCGTCGGCTTCGCCATCTCCGGAGCCATGCTCGCGGCGCGGTTCAACCGGCCGGATCACTCCATTTTTGACCATCACGTCGTTGCCCTGGCGGGAGACGGCTGCCTCCAGGAAGGCGTATCCGCCGAAGCCTCGGCCCTGGCGGCGCACCTCGCGCTCGATAACCTCATTCTCATTTACGACTGCAACGAGGTCACGCTCGACGCCATGGCCGATAAAACGCAGTCCGAAGACACCGCGGCCCGCTACCAGGCCTACGGTTGGGACGTCGAAACCATCGACGGACACGACATGGACGCTTTCCTCGCCGCTTTCGAGAAAGCTAAAAACAACGACAATCGCCGCCCCAAACTCATCGTCGCCCGGACGGAAATCGGCCGCGGCATTCCCGAAGTGGCGGGCACGCAAAAAGCTCACGGCGAGGCGGGAGCCAAGTTCACCGAAGCCGCTCGCCGTGGCCTGGGCCTTCCCGCCGAAACCTTCTTCGTGTCGCAGGAGGTGCAGGACTATTTCGCCGCGCAGGCGCAACGCCGCCAGGAGGATCGCGCCCGCTGGGACCAGCTTTTCGCAAAATGGAAATCGGCCAACCCTGCTCTCGCCACTGAACTCGAAGACGCCGTCGCTGAACGGCTTCCCGAGGATCTCTTGGACCGGATCCCCCTGTTCGATCCCAAGGCGAAAATGGCAACGCGGGTCGCGGGCGGTGAAGTTCTCCAGCCGCTGGCCCAAGCACTTCCGCTCCTGGTGGGCGGCAGCGCCGATCTTTACGGCTCAACCAAAAACTACATTGAAGGAGCAGGGGACTTCGATGCCGCGAACCGCGCCGGCCGCAACATCTGGTTCGGAATCCGGGAACACGCCATGGGAGCCATTCTCAACGGCATCGCATACGACGGAATCTTTCGCGCATCCGGCGCCACCTTCACCGTCTTCGCCGATTACATGCGCCCAGCCATCCGGCTCGCCGCCCTCGCCGGGCTACCCGTGCTCTACATTTTCACCCACGATTCGGTTGGAGTCGGCGAGGACGGTCCGACCCATCAACCCGTGGAAACGTGCAGCGGCCTGCGCGTCATCCCCGGGCTCGACGTAATACGGCCCGCCGATCCGGAGGAAACCGCCGGGGCCTTCGTCGCCGCTCTCGAACGCCACGACGGACCGACGGCCGTCCTTCTCACGCGGCAGTCCGTCCCCATGCCGTCTTCCGCTGACGCGGCAGAGAGGCGGCGAGGAGTCGCTCTCGGCGGCTATATCCTCCAACGGGAGAGCGCCGAACTGCGCCTCATCCTCCTGGCCAGCGGCAGCGAAGTCCAACACGCCTTGTCCGCAGCCGCGAAACTCGGGGATGGCGTCCGGGTGGTTTCCCTGCCCTGCATGGAACGATTCGAGCGCCAATCCGCTGCCTACCAAAACGACATTCTCCCTCCCTCCTGCCAACGCCGGGTTTCCATCGAAGCCGGAGTGACCGCACTGTGGAGCCGTTGGACCGGACCCCAGGGGATCGCCCTGGGCATCGATCGCTTTGGCCTCAGCGCCCCGGGCGACGAGGTCATGCGAGAACTGGGCATGACTGCGGAAGCCGTCATCGCCGCCGCCCAAAGCTTGAGTGGTTAGCCCGTATTTCTCATACTGTTTCGTCGCGAGGGGCCGGCGAGCCCCGTGCGGCCCCGCGCGTAGCCGAAGGCGCAGGGCTGGGTGAGTATACCCTGTTCAAGCCTCAGAACTCCTGACCCTGAGGAATTAGGCTGAGCCGCAATCCGGCGAATACGCCGGGATGGTCCGATCGAGAATGGCCGAATGAAACCCGGCGCTCCCACGGGAGCCCTTTCGGGTAAAGGCTTGGACATTCTCTGCGCGAAGCGCTTTGGAGTGCGCGGCTGCGCAGCGCTTTTCCTTCCTCGCTCACGGGCCTTTCAACCTCACCTCAGCCCCGATTCCAGCACAGAATCTCCCGGGCTCGATGGGAGAGTCTCAGGCCAGAAGTCAGGCTGCCGCCCAAAGCGCGGCAGAGCCGCGCACTGGAGTTTTTACATTTCTGGCCTTGTAGGAGAGG
>JBGTBW010000216.1:0-13604 GCA_041749135.1 Verrucomicrobiales bacterium | reverse complement strand
GCCGCCGCCGCCGTCGCCTCTCGTTCCGAGGCGCTGTGCGGATCGTGGTTTGTCTCCCTGGCAGGGAGGCTCCGGCCGCCTGCACGGTCGTTCTGCACGACGTGCCCCAGCTCGTGAGCCAAGAGCAACCGGCCCGCCGCCGTCCGCGGCTCATAACGGCCAGAATCAAACACCACGTCTCGCTTCCAAGTATAGGCCGCCGCGCCTAACGCACGCGCCGATTCCGATGCCCGCCCGCCCGTATGCACGCGGACCCGGCTGAAGTCGTGATCAAACCGCGATTCCATCCAGCCGCGCACGTCGGCGTCGAGAGGGCGCCCCGGAGCCCGCAGCACGTCGCCCGCTGCGTGGCTTTCCCGTTCCCCCCCAATCGGCTTTGACCCCGACGGTTTGCGCCGGAGCGGATTCTCCCGGAAGGCCGCCTCGCCCCCTGGCATCCGGTCCAATTGCACGCGCGGCGGAGGCGCTACCGGCCAGCCACACTGCACAGTGGGATCGTGCATGGTCACGAGAAAAACGTTGCGCAATGCCGGCGACCAGGAACCCGAGATGAAGGCGAAAACTTGGCGCACATCCCCATCCACCTGATCACATGGATTCAGACAACGCATTTTCGTTAGAATGCCGCGAATCCCCTGACCCGGCCGGTTCACGTAGTGCTGGATCATCTTGAGAAACCGGCGCGAGCGCTCCTCCGGATCCGGTTCGGATCGCGCAAAATACTCCGCGCCGACTGGGATTTCCGACAGTATCGCCCCTAACTCATTCAGCTCAAACTCGGTCGTGCGATCGCGCCGCCCCATGGCCCCGGGCGGAGCCTTCTCCAACACCGCGTGGGTGCTCTCGTGAGTCAAAATCCGCTTGAGATCGAGTTCCCATTTCAAGCGATCCATTCCCGGTCCAATCGTTTCCGCGCCCTCCAAGAATGCCTCCGCTTCGGCTTCCTTGCTGTGGGAGACATGAATGCATGCCAAAGCCGGATCGCTCCAGACAGGTCCGAGCAAAGAGCAATCGCCCAAGAAACCTCCCGCTCCGGATCCCTCCAAAGAAGGATCGACAATGATGTGTTCTACGGAACGAAGCACTTGCGGAAACCGTTCCAAGGCAACCTCCGTCACGGCAGACGCTCCCCGGGGTTTTCCGCGGTTCTCCCGCATCGCCGGATTCCGCTTCAATTCGCCGCGGATGCCTTCCTGTTTCTCGTCAGTGCGAGCCCCGAACTCGGAGGCCGATCCCGCCACCTTCTTGCAGGCGTCGCCAGTCAAACACGGGTTGCGCCCCGCCCCGGTGACCGGCCCAGGCGAACGGGGGGGCGGCGCCGCCGCCTGTCCCTTGCGGGGCGGCAACGTCCGGTTCATGGCCCCTTCTGGGACACCCACCTCCAGCGGACCCATCGGGATAATGCCTGCGCCCTGCCGCTGCAGTGCGCCGCCGCCCTGCCCACGCCTTTGTTGCAGCACATGGGTCAATTCATGAGCCAGGAGCTTGCGGCTTTCCCGTGAACCGGCGGACGGCGACCCCGTGCCCCAGACCACATGGGGCCCAACCGTGTAGGCCGAGGCTCCGACGGCCCGCGCCGATTCATTTGCCCTGCTTCCAGTGTGGATACGCACGGAGCCAAAGTCGTGGCCAAAGCGCGATTCCATGAAGCTGCGCGTCGAACCATCGAGCCGGTCGCCTGGCGCTGAGATGACTTCTCGAACCGAGGAATGCCGTCCCGCACCGGTCCCGCCCCAACCCGCCGTCTTCCGCTGCACCATCTCCTCTGTGGAACGGGCCATGTCCATCGCTGTTCCCCCGTTTGCCACCGTCTCGGCCACGCGATCCGCTTCCTGTTCCAAGGCGTCCCCCGGCTCATTGACCCGGATTTGGCTCTCCCCGGAAGCCTCGCGTTTGCGCCGGCACTCCTCGCATTCGCCGGACGGGCCAGCCGTTCCCCCACAGGCACATTGCTTCCGCTGCAGCAGCAAAACCGGGGCTGCCGCCGCGGCCGGTTCAAAGGACCGCGCCGCAACGGCCGGGCCCGCGCTGCCGTTCTGATGAGGAGCGGCCGTATGCACATGCATCGGATTCACCGTATCTTTCCAACTTCAGTTTTGTTAGTCCGCAGGCTGGCCGGCGCGCTCGTCCCCTGCGGGCATCGCCCTTCGAGGACTCTCCGTCGATTCCTAACAAGACGTTGCGTCCCTCTCATTGTCGCAACCTCCCATAAATGGCTTGCGCCAACACACGTCCCATCTTTCCCGGCGATGCTCCGGCCGGGATGCTTACGCAACCGGCATCCCTTCCGTCCACATCGCCCAACTCGGCCGCAGTCCAAGAATGGTCTCCTCCTGAGAGCAGATCATGCAATTCCCGCTGCATGGCTTCTCCGAGGGCGCGCGCGTCCGAAGCGGCCACTCCGCGCAAGACCAACTCCTCGATGTGCAATTCAATCCGGGCAGGGGGTAACTTCCGGGCCCGATCAACGGGAGTTCCTTCCGCGGCCAACCGCATCTCGCCTCCCGGCCGCAAGCTGCTTGCTGCTGGCGCTGGCGCGGCGGGCCGGGCGGATCGCGTTTCCGGTCGCAGAAGTTCTCTCATTTCCATCCCTCCAACTCGGATTCAGGAAGCGGCTTTTCCAGCTTGGCGAACTCGAACCGCGCCGCGGAACGCAGGTGCGCCATCCGCACCGGTTGTCCCGCTTCAGCCGCTAGGAAGGCGGCATTCAAGGCAATGTTCCGGATGCTTCCTCCGGTCAGATTCAACCGCCCCAGACGATCGGCATCCAAACCGTCGCAGGGAGTCGCCTCCGGGAAGATCCGTCTCCAAATTTCCGCCCGCAACCCCGCGTCGGGAAACGGGAACTGAACCAGAAACCGGATCCGGCGCAGAAACGCGGGATCCAGCGCGTCCTTCATGTTTGTCGTGAGGATGGCCAGGCCCCGGTAGGCTTCCATTCTTTGAAGCAGGTAACTGATCTCGATATTCGCGTAGCGATCATGACTTTCCTTCACCTCGCTGCGTTTTCCGAACAACGCATCCGCCTCGTCAAACAACAGCACCGCCCCACCATCTTCCGCCGCATCGAACACGCGGCGCAGATTCTTCTCCGTTTCACCGATGTACTTGCTCACCACCTGACTCAGATCAATGCGATAGAGGTCCAGATCGAGCACATTGGCCAACACCTCGGCGGCGAGTGTCTTTCCGGTCCCGCTCGGGCCAGAGAAAAGCGCGCTGATTCCCAACCCGCGCTCCGATCGAGCCGCGAATCCCCAACATTCATACACGGTAGCCCGGTTTCGCACCTGCACCTCCATCTCCCGCAACATGCCCACCGTCCGCTCCGGAAGCACCAGATCCTCCCATTCCACCCGGGAGGTCAGACGTTGGGCCAGGTCGTCCAGCTTCACGCGGGCCTGTCCCCGGCATACTTTCCAAATCCGGTCCGCCGGGGGCAGGCGGTCCGCTGCGTTTGCGTCACGAGATGCCGTGGCCAAGACCTCCCGGCAAGCGGAATGGATCGCCGCCCCGCTGAGGTGGAACTGGGAAATGACCCGGTCAAGCTGTCCGTTCAACGCCGCGGCAGCCGGCCCCAATTCGCTCTCCCACAACTCGCGCTGTTCCGGAAAGGTCGGCTTCCCCACCTCAATCTGAATGCAGCTTCGCAGCAATCCGCGCAGCGGTTCCCGCGTAGCCACGAACAAAGGTCCCGCGCTGCGTTCTACCCACGAGCGCACCGCGGCAGTCGTTTCGACCCCGGGAATCTCCGCGCCGGAGCACGACAAAAGGAGGGCGCCGCCGCTCAACGCCGCTTCCCGCTGCCAGAGTCGCTGAAGCAATTCCAACTCTGGCGCGGCCCTGGGCACGCGGTCCGCATCCAAGGCGAAGAGGCGCAGGCGGAAATGGGAAGAGGCTTCCGCAGCCAGGTCCCGTTTTCCCGCATCGTCGAGACCACATAACTGAATCACCGGCGGGCTCGCTCCATCCGCCGCCGACCACGCCGTCAGGACTTCCTCGCTCAGGCTCCGATGGGAGGCTGGCAGGGCCGAAGGCCGTTTCACCTGTTCCAGGTAGCCCGTCAGCCGCTCGTCCAGACCCGCACAACCGGTGAGAAAGTGCAGAATCCGCTCGTCCAGATGCAAGGGACTCCCGGTCAGTGAGGCTCCCCCGCCCAACTCGACCAACCGCCAGTAGCGCAGCGGCGCGCCCGGCGCGATGGAGCCCCAGTCCGGGTCGTCCAACACAGCCAAAGCCAGACCGAAAGTCGGGGCCTCCCGCCCGTTATTCCTTTGCGCCTCAGCGCAGCGCATGGCAAAGGCTGCGTCCAGTTCCACGCCGGCACAAAGAAGCACGATGTCCCGCTCGAACGGCGACAGACCGAAAGTTTGCTCTAGAACATCGATGGCCGCTGGGGCTGGCAAAGCCTCGCGAGCCTGGACCAACGCAGCCTCCGCCCCGCGCCTTCCTTCCCTGGAACCTTTGGACCCATCATTGGACCCAGACGGCCCGGCAGCCCGGCGCAGACATTCTCCTAACAATGCCAACTCAGAGGCGAGCACCCGCTGGTTTGCGGCTTCCCAAAGGACGCCTTGATGAATTCCTTGATCTGTCGGAGCCGGAATCATGGCAGGCTAACGGATTGTGACGCATCGAACTGCGGCGGTTCGGCAGCGTAATCCACGACAAGACTTTCCACTCCATCGATGCGTAAGCGCACCCAATAGGGACCGGCCGCCAGCGCCTCAGGGGGAGCCGGGAGATCGAACGCGAGGTTGGACAGGGCTACGCTGGATGGTTCAGGAACCAGCGCCCGGTTGCCCACCAGCAACGCTGCTTCCTGGTTAGGACGCACCGGTGGACTGCACGACGCCTCGAGCGAAGTCGCCGGTCCCGCAGGTGGAACGACGGCGATGCTGTCGATCCGCGGAGCCAGCGCCAGGGGCAGCCGGTTCGTCTCCCGTTCCACCCCGTCTTGCTCGATGATTCCCGTCACCTCATAGATTCCGGCTTGCCAGTTTCCTGGGTTCAGCGGCGAGTCCGGAGGAACTGGACCTGCCGGTGGATCTGGAGGCATCAGCACAGTGAAAGCCGTCGCGCTCGCCCCAGGCTCGGCCTCCAGCTCGAGTGCGGCCGTGGATCGCACCAGACGGAAGCGAGCCCGCACACTGGCGCCGTCGAGACGAGTTCCTCGCAAAGTCAGAGCTTCGCCCATCCGGATGGCCGGAGCCAGCTCCGATGGCATCGCCAGCGCTTCCAGCCGTGGGAACGGAGCCTCGATGCCCGGACTGACAAAAACCCCTTCGTCTTTCGCCAGAGCGGGCAACGGCTGACCCCGCGTGAGCACCGGCAGCGCCGATCGCCCCGGCCGCGCCGCGTCCACCAAAACCACTGAAGCGTGATAGGCCGCCGTAGTCCGATACTGAGACTGCAGCGCGGTCCAGATCTTCGACACTTCCTCCACATTCAACACCCGCGGAACAATGCGAATCTGTTCGAACTGGTCGGCCAATCGCGCCGCCGCCAAGGCGTCCGCCAGATTCCCCGGGCTGAGAGCAGCCAAGGCGTCCTGGATAGCCTGACGCGTCAACACCGGCGTTTCGTGGAACACATGCATGGCGTGCCCGAGCAATACCTCAGAGCGAAAGTCAGCCGATCCATAGGCGGTCACCAGATAATGCAAATCCAGCGCCATCCGCGAGTCGTTCATCCGATCCCCAGCGCCGCTTCGCCCCGGCAGATCCATGTTCCTCCAAGCCGCATTCTCCGTAGCCTGAAACAAGAACAGATTGATCCGGTCCGGTGTGCCCGCTCCGGTGGGAATGCGGTCCGGCGGCAAGGCCGACACCTCTGGAGCCCCCCCCAACACCGTCGCCAGGTCATGCCGGGTCACGCTCTCCTCGATCAATCCGCGCAACACGGCGGATACCGCCCCCACCGCCAGAAAACTGCTCATCGCTGTCCCCCTTTCCGGGAGCGCAGATAGTCCTCGAGCGTAATCGATGGCGGACGGCGCACCGGCGTTCGGGCCGGAGGCGAGGCCGCCGTGAAGAGCGCCCGCACCTCCACCCGCCCGATGGTTATGCGGACCGAAGGAGAGGGTTCTCGCATCCCGGCGCTTTCCTCCAACGTCCGATGGCGCCGCTGCGGTTGGTTATGCGCAGCGCTCCCCACCGCCGCATCTGCTGCGAACCTCTCGCGAGCCGTGTCCGGACTCTCCACTTCGCCGCCCTGCGAGGATCCCACGGCCCGGTCGCGATCGCCGGCTGAGGGCTCGGACCCGGCCTCGGTCTGCCGGATTGGGAAAGGAGCCGACTCCGCTGCGGGCTGCCGCGCGCCGTCGCTTCCCTCGCGAGGCCGGTCCCGCCAACCTGTCCGGCCCTCCTCCCCGCCAAGCTGTCCCTCAGAAGGCATCGCTGAAACCCTCACGGAAACCTGCTTTCGCGGAGTCTCCGATGGCTCCGGCTCCTCTATGCGCTCCTCGGCTCCTGCGCTCCCAATCCGGTCTGACTTTTCACCCCGTTCCTCCGTTTCGAAAGGACCCGCCCGGAGCCCGCGGACCGGTGCAACCCCCGTCAAGTCATCGCCCCCCGCTTTACGGCCTTCCCCGTCCCCCGCCAGGGGATTGAGCCCCTCGAAGGGTGTGGCCAAACGCGGACGGATTCGCGGGCCAGCCCCGAGGCTGCGGTGCACGAGGTGGCTCAGGTAACCTTTCACGACGCGGCAAGCTCCAGGTAGGCTTGGCGACGCACGGCGCTGAGCGCCAGAATCTCCGGCTCCGACCATCCATAGCGCCGCGCCAGCAAGTCCACGTCACGGATCAGACGCCGGGCCGCAACTCCAATCTGGGTCCAGAGGAAATCCGCGATGTCAAAGATCCCCTCCCAAGTCTCCCCACAAACTGGGCAACGCAGGTCCATCCTCACTTCCGCCTGCGGATCGAGTTCCGCCATCCGCACCTCCACCGCGCTACGCACGGAGGCCGGCGTTTCCGTCGCTGGCTGAGTCACACCCCCGTGCTCCACGTGAAGAAAACAACGCCCCGTGAGTTCCTTTAAGGCTGACGCCGCATCATGCTCCCCGGCAATGGCCGAAAGATCGCCGCTGTGAGGAAGCCGAAACCGGACCGTCCAGCCGTCCCCGTTCCATTCGTGCTCGGATGCCCTTTCCGGAGCTTCCGGAAGCTCCACCTCCTCAACCTGAAACTCGAATTCGATCGCCGCCTCGCATCGCGGACAATCCGTCAGCGCTTCCACCCGGGGGCCGAAGGTGCCCTTTCGAATCTCCCACAAACGGCGGTCCCGTTCCCCGACCGGCAGCAGCCCCGCATCAGCGCTCTTCTTCCGGCCAGCGCACCCCTCCAGGAGGCTGACGGCCCGGTCCAAGGCCTCCTGCCGGGAGTCGCTTTCCCAGATGCGGAGAATCTCTGCGGCGGACAACGGACGCATGAAATCTTATGGAAAACTCAACCCAGCCTTCCCTCCTCCCGCGACGCGCCGACGCTCCTCCATACCAGCCGTCAACCCTTCTCGACGCCGCGCCATGGCCATCAACCGCGCTTCAAGCGGGCTCGAGGAATGAAGGTTCCGCCGGCTCCGTGACATCGAAGTCGCGCTCCCAGCCCTCGTTCTCTAACTTGATGGTTTGGATCAAGACGGCGTTGGCGTTGGCATCAAGATCGGCTTGCGCTTGATACTCGGAGACCCAACTCCGGAAGATCCGATAGGCCAAAGCCAATTGCCCCGCTTCATTGTAGACCTCCAGGATCAGATCCTTGCGAAAGTCGCTAAGGGAGGCCTCCGCTCCCAGACCCGACCCAAAGTTCCAGACCTTGTTCGCCCAGCGCTCAAACTCGGGATCATGGGTCACGCCGCGTTCCAGCGTGATCGCCTCATACTCCGTCCGCCCTGGGGATTTCCGGCTGCTGCTGGCGTCGCCGCCTTCCCGGTGTTTCACCACCTCCGTGGTTCGCTTCAAGGCTCCCACCTTGCTCACGCCGGCCACATACCGGCCGTCCCATTTCACTCGAAACTTGAAGTTCTTGTAGGGATCGAATCGCAGCGGATTGACGGTGAATTGCGCCATGGCGTAGTGAGGTTCAGGCTTCGGCTTGTCCCGCAAGCTGTTGAATCCGGATCACGACAAACTCGGCCGGACGCAGCGGGGCGAAACCGACGTGGATGTTGACGATTCCGCGGTTGATGTCGTCCTGCGTCGTGGTCTCCGCGTCGCATTTGACGAAATAGGCCTCGCGCGGCGAACGCCCCTGAAATGCGCCCTGACGAAACAAACTTTGCAGGAAAGCCCCGATGTTCAGCCGGATTTGCGCCCACAAAGGCTCATCATTGGGCTCGAACACAACCCATTGCGTGCCGCGATACAAACTCTCCTCGATAAACAAGGCCATCCTCCGGACCGGAACATACTTCCATTCCGACCCGCGGTCGTTATGCCCTTGAAGGGTCCGCGCGCCCCACACCACATTGCCGTAGACATTGAAACGCCGCAGACAATTGATCGCCTGCACGTTCAAAGTGCCGTTCTCCGCGTCGGTCAGCGTCTCCGCCAATCCACTGGCTCCGCTCAGACTGGCATCGGTGCCCGCGGGAGCTTTCCAAACTCCCCGGTTGGCGTCCGTCCGCGCGTAGATCCCGGCCACGAAGCCGCAGGGAGGGAATTCACGCGGTCTCCCTTCCTGCAACGGATCGGGAGCGACGATCCACGGAAAGTAAAACGCCGCATTGATGGCGTCCGCGCCCGTGATCACCGGGTCGGGCCCTTCGTCCAGCGTGTCGAAGGTGTCGGACTGCTGGCAATCGGCAATCAGAAAGGCCCGGTGCACCCGGCAAAACGCTTGCAGATCCGAGATCACCTCAGGCGTCGTTTCCCCAGGCACACACAACAGATTAAACAGATCGACCCGGTCCAGAAGATTGATCCCGCCCGCTCCACCGCCCGCCGCCAGCGCGGTCTCGAAGTCCGCCGTATCCGGAACCAAAACCGTCCCGTCCTCCCCCTCAGTGTCGCTGCCCAACAGCGGCGAGGGTGCAGCCGTGTCTTCGGGCGGCGTCGGGCTGCCGCCGGTCACCGTTGCCCGCACCAGTTGCGAAGCGCTCCCCAATACGGTTCCGACGAAGCGCCGGTCCGCCGCATCCATCGACAGATTCTCGAACGACTCCACCGGAACTTCCGTGCCGCCCGACGTATCAAACACGGTCAATTGAAAACGCGTCGCGTCGTCCGCACGGCGCGTGATGCCGATGGCATAGCTATTGGCCCACGCGCCCGGGCTGCTCGCAGACACATCCAGCGAAGTCCCCGCAGTCTCGGAATCGATGGAAACGGTCGCCGTTTCCGCATCCGTATGCACCAAGCGGACGATCTGAGCCTGCTGGCCTCCGTTGTTGAAGAACTGCCGGACCGCATAACCCAACAAGGTGTTCCGGTCCAATCCCCCGAAGCGACGCTCGAAATCGCTCCAACTTTGCACCAGTTGCGCCCGGTCCGCCGGGCCCTTCGCCGCCCATCCGGCAAAGGCGGCGATCGACGTCGCCACTCCGGAAATGGCCCGCACGCCGCTCGGAATCTCCTCGATGTAGACTCCGGGATAAGTCAGTGTCGAAGGCATGAATCAGGGCTCCTTTCTCGATGAATCTCGACCGCAACAACAAGGGAATCGCTTTGAGCAGCGCGCCGGTCCCCCTTCCGTTTTGAGAACAGAAGACAGCCCAACACATCCCTTCTACGCGATGTCCCCAGCGTGGTAACCGTCTTACTGCAATCCGCGTCCCGAAAGCAACACTCTTTTCGGAGGAACACTGTGGAGCGGGCACTCCTGCCCGCGAACTCTCTAGGCACAATCCTTCCTTGCCCGCCGCCACCGATCGCGAGAGACTCTCCGCTTCCATGATCACGCCTCGTCTTTTCCTCCCGCTGCTTGTCTTTTCCCAAATCCCCTGGGCCGCCGTTGCGGCCCTCCCAGCCGAACCCGCCCGGGGCGAACGCATCGTTTTCCTCGGCAACGGCCTGGCCGAGCGGGACCTCTATTTCCACCAGCTTGAAACCGAACTCCACCTCCGCTTTCCCGAGCACGAGTTGATCGTGCGCAACATGGGACGCCCCGGCGACACACCGGGCTTCCGCCCTCATCCCTCGCGCGAATCCCAGTGGGCCTTCCCCGGAGCCGAACGCTTCCATCCCGCTCTCTCCCAACACCTGGGCGAAGGCTTTTTCCCCTCGCCCGACGAATGGTTGTCCCTGCTCAAAGCCGACGTCATCGTGGCCTTCTTCGGCTTCAACGAATCTTTCGAAGGACGCGAGGGCCTGCAAAATTTCGAGGAGGAACTGGAAGCCTTCGTCCGCCACACCCTGTCCCAGTCCTACAACGGCAAGGCCCCGCCGCGCCTGATCCTCGCCTCTCCCATCGCTTTTGAAGACCTCTCCGCCGCCCGCGATCTGCCGGACGCACAGACCGAAAACTCCCATCTGGCGCTCTACACGGAAGCAATGGAATCGGTCGCCGCCCGGCATGACCTCACCTTCATCGATCTCTTCCAGCCTACCCTCGACCTCTATGCGCAACACGAAGCTCCCCTCACCATCAACGGATTCTCCCTAACCAACGACGGCTACCGGGAACTGGCGCTTCTCCTCGCCAACGGTCTTTACTCCAGCCGGGACCGGCGCTCCCAGACCAGCGCTTCCCTCATTCACGCCGCAGTGAAGGACAAAGATTGGTTCTGGCACAACGACTACAACATCCTCAACGGTGTGCACAGCCATGGACGCCGCTACAACCCTTACGGACCCGCCAATTATCCCGACGAAATCCAGAAAACCCGGGAAATGACCGCGCTGCGCGATGCCCTCATCCACGATCTGGCGCAGGGAAGGCGCAACGATCTGAAGGTTGACGATTCCCGAACTCATTCGCTGCCCCAGATCGAAACCAATTTCCCCCGGCCGATCTCTTACCTCGACCGCGAGAAGGCTCTCGAATCCTTCACCCTGCCCCCAGGTTACGAAATCGAACTTTTTGCCTCGGAGCGCGAGTTCCCTAACCTCCGCAATCCCGTCCAGCTTTCTTTCGACAATCGCGGCCGCCTCTGGGTCGCGGTCATGCCCACTTATCCGGCCTTCCGGCCCGGCGACCCTCGCCCCAACGACAAACTCCTCATCCTGGAGGACACCGACGGCGATGGCCGGGCCGACCGGGAAACCGTCTTTGCCGATGGACTCCACCTGCCCATCGGTTTCGAATTCGCGCCGGAGGGCGTCTACCTCTCCCAGGAACCGAATCTCTGCCTGCTCATCGACGACGATCACGATGACCGCGCCGACCGCATGGAAATCCTCATGCACGGCTTCGACACTCACGACACCCACCACGCCATTTCCGCCTTCTGCGCCGATCCCTCCGGAGCATTTTATCTTTGCGAGGGCCGCTTTCTTCATTCCCAAGTGGAGACCCCCTACGGTCCCCGCCGTTGCAACGACGGCGGAGTCTGGCGTTTCGATCCCAAATCCTTCCGCCTCGAACGCTACAGTCAAAGCGACTACAACAATCCCTGGGCGGTTTCCTTCGATGACTGGGAACAGTGCTTCATCTCCGACGCTTCCTCCGGTCAAAACTGGTGGGGGCTGCCGCTCTCCGCCAAGATGCCTTACGGCGTCGAAATCGATAAAGTCGATGAGTTCGCACCCAAACGTTCCCGCCCCACCTCCGGCGCGGAATGGGTTTCCTCACGGCACTTTCCCGAAGAGATCCAGGGCGACTTTCTCATCTGCAACAGCATCGGCTTCCTGGGAACTTCCATCCACGACGTCTGGGAGGACGGAGCCGGTTTTGCCGGTGTTCACACTGGGGACCTTCTCACTTCCAATGATCCGAACTTCCGTCCCGTGGACCTCGAGTTCGCTCCCGACGGATCGCTCTACATCGTCGATTGGCACAACGCCCTCATTGGGCACATGCAACACAGCGCGCGCGACCCTAACCGGGACCACGATCACGGCCGGATCTACCGCATCACTTATCCCTCCCGCCCGCTGGTCGAACCAGCGCGGGTCGCCGAAGCCTCCCTTCCCGAACTTTTGGAGAATCTCAAGCTGCCGGAATACCGCAGCCGCTATCGCACCCGCCGGGAGCTGCGCGGCCGGCCGGCTGCGGAGGTTCTCCCCGCCGTCAAGGCCTGGGTCGCCCGTCTCGATCCCACCGATCCCCGCTACGAACACCACCTCTGCGAAGCCCTTTGGGCTACCTGGGCTCAGAACCAGCCGGACCTCGAACTTCTGCAACGCTGCCTCGCCGCCGAATCCCACGCCGCCCGCGCCGCGGCAGCCAGCGTTCTGCGCTTCGCCGCACACCGCATCCCCGGCAGCGCCGGGCTCCTCCTCCACGCCGCCCGGGATGCCCACGGCCGCGTCCGTCTCGAAGCCATTGTCGCCGCCTCATGGTTAGACAATGCCGATGGAGCCCGCATCGCCCTCGATGCCCTGAAACTTCCCCTCGACCGCTGGATGGCTCCCGTCGCCGATCAGATCCTTCGGCATACCCTGCGCGACGACATCGACGCCCTCCGCGCCGCGGGCCAGCTCGCCCTCGATGACAATCCCATCGCCCGGGACTACCTGGACGGTAAACTCGAATTGGCCACCGCCCGGAAAGCCGATGACCATCCGGACTTCGGCCCCACCCGGCCGCTCGACGAAGCAACCCGCGCGCTCTACGAGAAAGGCCAAGAAGTATTCTCCCGCGACGCCCACTGCATCACCTGTCACCAACCCGACGGCAAAGGTCTGCCCAAAATCTATCCCGGCCTCTGGAACAGCGACTGGGTCTCCGGCGACGAGGAACGCCTCATCAAAATCACGCTCAAGGGCCTATGGGGACCCCTGGAGTTTCAAGGCCAGCATTTCGATCCTAGCACCGGCGTTCCTCCCATGATCGGATTCGCGGGCCTTCTCGACGACGAAGAGATCGCCGCCGTCCTCACCTACGTCCGGCAATCTTTTGGCAACGACGCACCTCCCGTCGAACCCGAAACTGTCCGGCGCCTTCGCGAAGCCACCAAAGACCGTCCCCTTTTCTACATGGTCGAAGAGATCCTGAAAGAGCATCCTTTTCCGGACTAAGACCCTATCTCCGTCCGGGGTTCCGCCTTCAGGCGGTTCCAGGCGAAGAACCTATCTCTGCTCCAGGAACCGCGCAAACGCGGCGCCCCCCAACTACTCCCAGCGCAGCCTTCCTCCCCTCCGTCCGGGGTTCCGCCTTCAGGCGGTTCCAGGTGAAAGACCTATCCCTGCTCCAAGAACCGCGCAAACGCGGCGCCCCCAAACTGCTCCCAGCGCAGCCTTCCTCCCCTCCGTCCGGGGTTCCGCCTTCAGGCGGTTCCAGGCGAAGAACCTATCCCTGCTCCAAGAACCGCGCAAACGCGGCGCCCCCAAACTGCTCCCAGCGCAGCCTTCCTCCCCTCCGTCCGGGGTTCCGCCTTCAGGCGGTTCCAGGCAAAAAACCTATCCCTGCTCCAAGAACCGCGCAAACGCGGCGCCCCCAAACTGCTCCCAGCGCAGCCTTCCTCCCCTCCGTCCGGGGTTCCGCCTTCAGGCGGTTCCAGGCAAAA
>JBGTBW010000215.1:0-107121 GCA_041749135.1 Verrucomicrobiales bacterium | reverse complement strand
CGGGCCTCCATGACGTAATGAGTGGCTGCGCCCTGCACACCGGGCCGCCCCCGCGCAAGGAAGCGGCGCGGAAAGTTGGTGAGAGAGCGGTCTTGCCACGAACCCCTCCCACTTGTCGACTCTGCGGCCCTATCAAACCCGCTTTGCGGCTCATCCTTTTTCCCTTGCCCGCATTTCTTCCCTCGCCAGATCAGGAGTTCTGAGGCTTGAACAGGGTGTGCTCACCCAGCCCTGCGCCTTCGGCTGCGCGCGCCTGGTCCGCACGGGGCTCGCCGGCCCCTCGCGACGAAACAGTATGAGAAATCCGGGCGAGCCCGGGGGGCCGCGGTCAAAGATCCGGATCGGTGATGGCTCCGGTAGACGCGGAGGTCACCAACCGGGCGTATTTGGCCAGGACGCCGCGGCGGTAACGCGGCTCTGGCTGGGACCAGGCAGAGCGGCGGGCAGCGAGTTCGGCGTCGTCCACGTGCAGGGTGAGGGTGTGATCACGAGCGTCGATGGTGATGCGGTCGCCGTTTTGGATGAGGGCGATAGGACCACCAGCGAAGGCTTCTGGGCAGATGTGGCCGACGACAAAACCGTGGCTGCCGCCGGAGAAGCGGCCATCGGTGATGAGGGCGACTTCCTTACCGAGGCCGCGACCCATGACTGCGGAGGTCGGACCGAGCATTTCGCGCATGCCGGGACCGCCGCGGGGGCCTTCCATTCGGATAACAATAACATCACCGGCCACGACGGTTTGGTCGAGGATGGCCTGCATGGCGGATTCCTCGGATTCGAAGACTCGGGCTGTGCCGGTGAACGATTCTCCTTCTTTGCCGCTGATCTTGGCCACGGCTCCTTCGGGAGCCAGGTTGCCGTAGAGCACGACGAGGTGGCTGCTCTTTTTGATGGGTTGGCGGAGGGGCCGGATGATGTCCTGATCCCCGGGGTAATCGGGGCTGACCTGCGCGAGATTCTCCGCGAGGGTTTTTCCGGTGACGGTGAGGCAATGGCCGTGGAGCAGGCCGGCATCGAGGAGCCGGCGCATGAGGGGCAGGGTTCCGCCGATGGCCACCAGTTTTGCCATGAGGTAAGTCCCGCTTGGTTTGAGATCGGCGAGGACCGGGACTTTTTCTCCGATCCGGGTGAAGTCATCCAAGCCTAACTGAACTCCGGCGGAATGGGCGGCGGCGAGGAGATGCAGCACGGCATTGGTGGAGCCGCCGAGGGCGATGACCATGGTGATGGCGTTCTCGAAAGCTTCGAGGGTGAGGATTTTGCGCGGAGTGATCCCCTTCTGGAGGAGGTAAAGGACCGCCGCGCCCGCGTCGAAGGAATCGCGGAGTTTGTCCTCTGAGACGGCGTCTTGGGCGGAGCTGTTGGGCAGGCTCATGCCCAGCGCCTCGATGGCGGAGGCCATGGTGTTGGCGGTGTACATGCCGCCGCAGGCTCCGGGACCGGGAATGGCGACACGTTCCAGAGCGGCGAGCTGGGCATCGTCGATTTCGCCGTTGGCGTGTTTGCCCACAGCCTCGAACACGGAAACAATGTCGACGTCGCGGCCTTGGTGGCAGCCGGGGAGGATGGTGCCGCCGTAGACGAAGACGGAGGGACGGTCGAGCCGGGCCATGGCCATGAGGCAGCCGGGCATGTTTTTATCGCAACCGCCCAAGGCGACGAAGGCGTCGAGGCCTTCACAACCGACGACCGTCTCGATGGAGTCGGCGATGACTTCACGGGAGACGAGGGAGTATTTCATCCCTTCGGTGCCCATAGAGATGCCGTCGGAGATGGTGATCGTGTTGAAAATGATGGCTTTGCCGCCGGCGGCTTCAGCTCCCTTGGCGGATTCGCGGGCGAGGCGATCGATGTGGATATTGCAGGGAGTGACCTGGCTCCACGTGGAGGCGACGCCGATCTGGGGCTTTGAAAAATCATTGGGCTGAAACCCGACCGCGTGAAGCATGGCCCGGCTGGGCGCACGGTTGGGCCCATCGACGAGGGGGGAGGAGTGGGGTCTGGGCAGGGGCATAGGGACGGCAGGGGACTGAGAATCCGGTTCCGGGGAGGAAGCATGTAGCACGGATGTGGGAGGATCGCACCCTCGTCCTCCTCCAACAGCAGGAGAAATGCGGGTTGAGGAGGATCCGGTGGGGAAATGGCGGTTGAGGGGAAGGTGAACGGCACTAAGATGGCCGCCCCATGTCAGGAGTGCAGCGCGTGTTGGTAGCGGATCCGGTTTCGCCTTTGGGCGTCGAACTGTTGCAGGCCGCGCCCGGGCTGGAGGTGGAGGTGCGCACAGGTCTCGAACACCAGGAGCTTCTGGAATTGGCGGACCGTTACGACGCCATCATCGTGCGGTCCCAGACCAAAATCACGGCGGATGTGTTGGCCCGGGCGACCCGGCTGCGGGCGGTGGGACGGGCAGGAGTGGGAGTGGACAACATTGATCTGGCCTCGGCGACACAGCACGGGGTGGTGGTGATGAACACGCCGGGCGGGAACACCGTCTCGACGGCGGAACACGCCTTTTCGATGATGATGGCGTTGGCGCGGCGCATTCCGCAGGCACACGCGAGCGTGGCGGCAGGGCGCTGGGACCGGAAGCAGTTCGAAGGAGTGGAGCTGCATGGCAAGACCTTGGCCGTGTTGGGGATGGGGCGGATCGGGACGGAATTTGCCCGGCGGGCCATGGCCTTCGGCATGCGCGTGATCGCCTACGATCCCTATCTGGCGTCGAGCCGGGCGCGGTTGCTCCGGGTGGAACTTATCGACGAACTCGAGGCGGCGTTGGCGGGAGCGGATTTTATCTCGCTGCACATGCCCTTGAGCAAGGACACCCGGCACATCCTCAGTGCGGAAAGGCTGATGCGGCTGAAGGCGGGGGTCCGGGTGATCAACTGCGCACGGGGAGGACTGGTTGACGAGGCCGGACTGGTGCGGGCGCTGGACGCAGGGGTGGTGGCGGGGGCGGCGTTGGACGTATTCGAAATCGAGCCGCCGGCTGCGGATTCGCCCTTGTTAGGGAGGGAGGATGTGGTGTTGACCCCTCATCTCGGAGCATCGACTCGCGAAGCGCAAGAGAGCGTGGGCATCGAGATCGCCCGATCCATTCTGAAGCATCTGACCGAAGGAGCCGTGATCAACGGAGTCAATGCTCCGAGCATCGATGAAAAAACGGTGGCGCAGATCGGGAAGTATTTGCAGTTCGCGGAGAAGCTGGGCTTGCTCGTCGCGCAGTTGGCTCCGGTCCGGCCGCGGAGTCTGCGCGTCGATTACAGCGGCAAGGTGAGTGAATTGGAAACGACGTTGATCACGCGCTCGGCGTTGAAAGGGTACTTGTCGCACACCTGCGACGCCGGCGCGGTGAACCACATCAATGCCCAGAGTTTCGCCGACACGCAGGGGCTGCAGGTGACGGAGTCCCACCTGCCCTCGCCAACGGAGTTCACCGATCTCATCGAGGTATCGGTGAAGGCGGAAAACGGAATCGCCCAGGTGGCCGGGACGTTTTTTGGAAACAGTCCGCGGGTGGTGCGCATCAACGAACACCGGGTCGAGGCGAATCCGCAGGGGCATCTTCTGATCTTGAATCATTCCGACACCCCGGGCCAGGTCGGTCAGGTAGGCACGCTGTTGGGACGGCGCCGGATCAACATCGCCAATATGTCGGTGAGCCGGAACACGGTGGGAGAGAAGGCGGTGACGGTGTTGGATTTGGATTCGCCTCCGGGAGAGGATGTGCTGGAGGAATTGACCGAGATTGCTGGGATCGACACGGCCCGGGCGATCCGCTTGTAGGACGCAGTCGTCGATCGAAACGGAGGGCGGACATGCCTGATCGCCAGCGGAAGGGGGAAAGGCGGGTTGGAAAACCCGCCCTCCGGTGCGGCCCTCAATTCCTGGTCGCCAATCGAAGGGGAAAGGCGGGTTGGAAAACCCGCCCTCCGTTGCCTACGGTTTCAGAATGACGGTCATGGCGCCGTCTTTGACTTCGAACTCTTCGATCCCATCGGCCAAGGCCTTGAGCAGACCGTGTTCGGAAGAGTATTCATCGACGATGTTGGATCCTTTGAGACCGCCTAACCAAGCAGAGGGAAGAGGCACGCCGCCGACGCTGACGTCTTGCACAATGATGGCGAGGCGATTGGCTTCATCGAGAAAGGTGCGAAGGGACAGACGCAGACGCAGGGTCTTGCCGCCGATAAAGGGGGCGTCCGCGGGGATCGGCACGATGGCCCGGGCGCTGATCTGGTTGCGCTCGAGGCCGATTTCGAGGTATTCACCCAGATTGGAATTGTGATGGAGGGCTCCGTTGATCTCGGTTTCGGTGAAGACCAGGGTGCGGCGGGCGCGGTCGTCTGCTTCCGCGGGGAGTGAGCCGGGCGCGGGTTGCTGGATGCGCTCTTCGCCGGCGGAATCGAGCATCTCGGGCGGGAGCCTCGAATCGGGGGCATTGAGGGCTTCAATTTTGAGATCGACGGTCTTTTGTTCTTCCTGGCTGAGAACCACCGGCTGGAACGGGGATGCGTGGAAATTGTGATGATACCACCAGGCCGCGGCTCCGAGGCCCGCGAGGCCGGCCACGGCAAGAAACAAGAGGGTCCAGCCCGCGTAAAAGAAGAATCCCCGGCGTTTCCTGGCGGGGAGCGGCACGGCGTTTGCGGCCGGGCCCGAGAGGGGCTGGGCTGGAAGTGTGGTGGGAGAGATTTGGGTTTCCATGGCGGATCAGCGGTACGAAACGGAGTAAACGGAGTAGTTTCCGCGCGGAGCGGCTGTCGCGCCAATACAATCCGAGGACTGGTTTGGAGCGTCCGGAGGCTCAAGAGAGGATCAAGTTCGTGAAGGAGAACCCCTAACCCCCGGCCGGCGCCGGACCGGCTGGTGGAGCGGCAGCGGGTCCGAGCCCCACTGCCGCGGGACTGGCCCAAAAGCGGCGCGGGATGAGCATGGCCACCGCGATGCAAACGAGGTGGAAAGCAATGACCGAGACGAGGACGATGAAGGCGCTGTCCATGAAGCCGTAGGAATGCAGCCCCACTCCGAGCATGTTCGTCCCGAACCAGGACCAGGACGTGATGATGTTTCCGGCGACAGCCAAGCACATGAAGCCGCGGGTCCGGACCACGCCGCCCCAACGCGCGTGGAGAATCAGGGCATTCCATAGCACGATCATGAGGGCTCCGTTTTCTTTGGGATCCCAACCCCAGAATCTGCCCCAACTTTGATCGGCCCAGATCCCTCCGGTGACTGTCCCAACGAAGCTGAAGAGCAGAGCGAAGCAGACAATTCCATAAACCATGCCGCTGAAGACGCGGGTGAGCCGCTCGTCGATGGCTCCGGTGAAGAGCCCGCGAGCCAGGAAGACGAGGGCGAGGATTCCGGCCACGAAGGTCGCCGCATATCCAATGGTGACGGTGATGACATGGATGGACAACCAAAAGTTAGAGTCGAGAACGGCTCGCGGGGGGCCCATGGTGTCGCCTTGTTCCAGAATGGCCAGGTTATGGGCGATGACCAACGTGGAAAAGCCGATGAGCGCAGCGACGACGCTGCCGATCCCATTGCGGTGGATGTATTCGAGCAGAATCCCCAAGATCACGGACACCCAACCGATGAAGACTGCGGACGAGTAAAGGTTGGTCACGGGCGGACGTCCCTGGATGATCATGCGGGCGATGAGGCCGTAGTTGTGGACGAGAAAGGCGAATACCAGGAGCCAGAAGGCTGCACGGGCGAGCGGTTTGCCCCAAAAGAGCCAAGAGGCGGCGGCGCCCAAGAAGGCGAGCACATAGAGGATCATGCTCAGGTAGAAAGGCTGGTATTGATTGAAAAACGTCTCGAAGTGGAGCTTGGCTCCTGATCCAGACCGCTTCTCGGCGAGAGACAGGAGCGATTGCACCTCTTGATTGAAGGTCTGAGAATCGCCGGCTTGATAGGCGTCAATGAGGCGGCCGTAGCCGCGGACGGCGGGATCGATCTCCTTGGTTTGAATGGCGTCGACCAGGGTCTCGCCGGCCAAACTGACTCCGACGGTTCGCCAACCTTCGAGTCCCTCTTGAGGAGAGGCCGGTGGAACCGGGCGCAGCGGGGAGCGGTTGAGAAGTTGGAAGGCGCGGGCGAACCCGGCGAAACGATTCAGCGCCGGGTTATCCGCGGCGGGATCCGTGCCGGAGGCGTGGACGGATTCGATGGCGGCGGGGATGGATTCCAGGTAGGCGTTGTAGACCTCATCGACCGGGCCGGCGATCGAGGGATTGTGCAAGGAATAGGTGAAGGCCAGGAACAGACCCAGGGATGAGTGCAATTTGAGCACGGCGTTCTCGTAGGGCGTGCGATAGGCGTGTTCCACCGCTTCTGTTCGGCGGGCCTCTTCTTCGATGGTCTCGAGGTGAGGTTGCAGCTCGGAGAAAGAGAAATCCTTGCGTTTCTCTTGCTTGCGCCCGACCAAGGCCAGCAGCTCGTCGTTGACGATGCGAAACGAGCGGAACTCCTTGGACTTGGCAGGATCCATGAACACGGCCATGAGCCACTCGAGGGCAGGGGCCCTCTCTCCGTTCTCGTCGGCGACGCTTTGTTTTTCCCGCATGTTGAGCATGGAATTGCGGGCGACGGTGTCCATGGGTTTGAGGCGTCCGCCTTCGAGAACGGGCAGGCGGCCGAAAGAGGCGGCATCGAACTCAGTCTGATAGCCAACGGGCCGGAAGCCGTAGGCCAGGACTCCGAGTCCCACGACCAGGGCCACCAGGGCCGCGCGCCGCACGGATGGTTCGGTGGGGCCGGCGGTTCGTCCGCGCATCCGGACGATGGTCGCCACTAACTGAACGACGAACTTGAGTATGATGGCGAAGAAGAGGAGCAGGAGCCAGAGGTTGTAGCCAAGCAGCACGCAGAACAGGAGGGAAGCGCCCGCGGCGCAGAGCAGGGCCAAATCCCAGGGCGTCACCGTTGAGGTCCTCTTCTCCTTGGCGCCGGCCCGTTTGGAGGCGAAGCGCAGCAAGTGGAAGGTGAACTGCACGACCAGACCCACGGCCACGAGCACGCAGGCAATGTAGGGGACAGTCCATCCCGGGTTGTCGACGACTTGAAAGACGGTGTGGGGCGGGAGACCGCGGATTTGTTCCGCGCTCATCTGGTATTGGAAGTAGGCTTTTCCGCCGTAGCGAAGCGGGTGGTTCATGTAGACTTTGGCGCTGCGAACCTCGTTGGCTTCGGGGTTGCGGATGACGATGTCGCTGGCGAAATTCCTCGGGATCTCTGTTCCCGGGTATTTGTCATGGGTGACTTTGGTTAGGGAAAACTCGTAAGGGAGATAAGTGCGGGTGGGGCGGAGGGCGATCTCGAAGGTTTTGTCCCCGTATTGAACCTCCTGGGCCGGGTAGAAATTGAGCATGAACAGGGAGGAGGCCATCCAGGAGCCGAGGGAGGTTCCCGAAGGGTCCGTCAACTCGACGAAGGCGGTGGTGAGGTTGACGTCGTCCATGGCGAACGTTTCGCCGGTCTCTTCGGCGTGCAGGAGCATTTGGGGAGCCAGCCCTTGGTTGACCTGGATTCCGCGCGTCGCTGAGCCCGGCTCGGCATCGATGAACCGGGCGTTAGGAAAAAACTGGGTGACCCGCAGTGAAAAGGGAAGATCGGGATGGGAGAAGGTCCGGGGCGAATCCGGCGCGGCGCCCTTCAGCAGGTCCGTGGGGATGCTCACGACCAAGTCCTTTTCCGGATGGGACCGGTCGATCACGGCGAGTTCCGTGTCGTAAAAGCTCTCGAGGTAGTTGGAACTGGATCCCTCGAAGATATGCATTTTGTCCTCCTCCTGGAGCAGGTCGGTCAAACCTTGTCCGACGATCAGAGCGAGGACGCCTGTGTGAATGAAGGTAATGCCCACTTTTTGCCAGCTCCATTTGAAGTAACGGAGGTGTGCGGCGAAGAGGTTGAGGATGAGCAAGGGTCCCACCAGATAGCCGCCTGGAATGGGCAAATGGAGCCAGCGAAGCTGTGGTCCAAGCCAGAACGGTTCGGGGTATTGCCACCAAGCGAGAAAGCTCTCGAAGTATTTGTCCTGAGCCCCCCGGATGCCGATGTGGACCTGATCCAACGTGGCGAAGAACACCAGGGCGACCGCGAGAAAGAGCAGCGTCACGGTGAGCCGGATCGAGCTGAGGATGGGTAGGGAGATGCGCATGGGTATGGGGAGATCGCGCCGGGCGCCGGCCGTTCGAGGCGCGTTAGGAAAGCGCCGGGGAAGTGAGCCTCGAACCGGGCGGCCGGGCCGTTTGCGGAACGCGGCGGGAACCTGGAGGGCAGGTTGGTTTCTGGGTTTTCGTTTCGTTCATTGCGAACAGGCTCAGGGCTCGGCAGCGGAATCGAAGCGGACGGAGCGGACGAAGTCGAGAAAAGCCGGTTTTTGCTCTTCCACGGCGGCGGAATCGCCGGTCATCTTAAAGAACCAGGAGGCCCCTTCATGGCGAAACCAACCTATCAGGGTACGGGCCAAAGGTCCGGTCAGATCGTAGAGTTGGCCTTCCAGGGGACCGGCCTGGACGGTCTCGGGGACCGCGGGAGTGGCCTCGCCCCGGATGCCGATCTGGGTGCGCCACCGGCCGACATTGGCTTCTTCCCCGCCGGCGTCGCCGGGAAAGGTGGTGACGGAAACGTCCACCAATCCGCCTTGTTCGCCTTTGGCGGAGTAGCTGGCCAGCCGGGTCGCGGAAGCGGTTCCCTCCTCCCACGCCTTCGGGGCGGTCCACGAAGGAGTCGCCGGCGCTCCCGGACCCGAGGCCGGCCGCGGCGGGGCCGGCTCGCTTCCCAGAACCGGCCGCGGCTTTTCCTTTGGTATCTCGTATCTCGTGATGACCGGTTTGTCGCAGCCGGCAACGGAAACCGCAGCGGCCAGGAGCAGAAAGGAGCGTTTCATGCGGGAACAAGAATGAGGAAGGTGGCTGCGGAGGCCGCCGGGCAACTATCTCAGGAAAGGGAAGTGGGTCAAGGAGGCGCCTGGCGGAGTCTGCGGCTGGGGGGATCGAAGAGCAGTTCCACGGGGCAGTGATCGGATCCGAAGATGCTGGACAGGATACGCGCTTCCCGGATCCGCGGACGAATCGATTCGCTCAGGCACCAGTAATCGATGCGCCACCCGACGTTGCGTTCGCGGGCGCGAGCGCGATAGCTCCACCAGGTGTAACAGTGCGGCTCGGGATGGAGGGTGCGGAAGGCATCGACGAAGCCGTTTTTCAGCAGCGCGTCAAACCCGGCCCGTTCCTCGTCGGTGAACCCAGGGTTGCGCCGGTTCGCGGCGGGACGGGCCAAGTCGATTTCCCGGTGCGCGACGTTGAGATCGCCGCAGAACACGACGGGTTTGCAGGCGGCGAGATTCCGGAGGTGTTCGAGAAAAGCCTGGTCCCAGGCCATCCGGTAGTCGAGGCGGCGCAGCCCATCGCGCGCGTTTGGCGTATAAACATTGACGAGGAACCAATGGGGAAACTCGACGGTGATGACGCGGCCTTCGGGCGCCGGTTCTGGGAAGTCGATGTTGAAACGCACCGAGAGGGGCGGAAGCCGGGAGAAGACGGCTGTGCCTGCGTAACCGGCCTTCACGGCGGGATTCCATAGGCTGTGATAGCCCTCTTGCCAAGGTCCACAGGGGATTTGTTCCGGCCGGGCCTTGATCTCTTGCAGGCAGAGCACATCCGGGCGCGAGGTAAGGGCAAAATCGGCGAAACCGGCATTGAGCGCCGCACGAAGGCCGTTGACGTTCCAGGAGACTAGCTTCAGAGGCGGCGGCATAGGGGAAGGGCGGGCAATGATCAGGGCAGCCGTCGATAAAAGCAGATTTTTCTTGCGCAACGAGGTTTTGTGCTTTCGGTTCGGCTCGCTTTTCACGGGGTTCCCCCCTTGCAGCCGTGAATCCTTTGGCCTGGATACGGGTCCGTTGGGGTTGCGGCGCCGCGTGGAATGCGAACAACGGGTTTCCAGCGATGATCCAGGTCAAAAACTTGTCGAAACACTTCGGGCCGAAGGCGGCGGTGCAGGATGTCTCCTTCGAAGTGAAACGGGGAGAGGTTCTGGGATTTCTCGGTCCGAACGGAGCGGGGAAATCGACCACCATGCGGATGATCACGGGTTACATTCCGCCGACATCCGGGGAAGTCTTTGTGGCCGGGTTGGACATGTTGGAGAAACCCATCGAGGCCAAGCGGTGCATCGGTTATTTGCCCGAGAACGCCCCGCTTTACAGCGACTTGACAGTGGAGAGCTTCCTTTCCTTTATCGCGGAGATGCGCGGGTTGCGGGGGGCCGCAGGGAAGAAGGCCGTGGACCACGCCGTGGACACCTGTTTTCTGCAATCGGTGCGGCAGCAGAGCGTCGATACGCTCTCCAAAGGCTTCCGCCACCGGACTTGTCTGGCTCAGGCCATTTTGCACGACCCTGAGATTCTGATCATGGATGAACCCACCGACGGCCTGGATCCCAACCAGAAGCATGAGGTCCGGGGTCTCATCAAACGGATGGGCGAGGATAAGGCCATCATTTTCTCCACCCACATCCTCGAGGAGGTGGAAGCGGCTTGCACGCGGGCCATCATCATCAGCAATGGATCGATCGTGGCCAACGGCACACCGGACGAACTCAAGGCCAGGGCCGATGGAGCCGGAGCCGTCCGTTTCAGCCTGGAAGGCGTCTCCCCGGCGCAACTCCGCGAAGACATCGGAAGAATGGCCACGGTGCGCTCCGTGCAAGTCTTGTCGGAAAACGCCCAGGGACTGCGGGGGTTGGCCTTTCCCCATCCGGGCCGCGGAGCCGACTTGGGAAGCGAATTGTTCCGTTATGCAGTGGAAAAGAAGGCGGTCGTGCGTGAAATCTCGCCGCAGGAAGGCCGGCTGGACGAGGTGTTCCGCAAGATCACCATTTCCGATACGCCGTGAGGCGGGCAGCGGAACCTGAATCAAGATCCGTCAAGAGCGGGAGGACCCGGACATGAGTGCATTTTCAAACATTGTAACCATTCTGAAAAAGGAACTGCGGAGTTACTTCAACTCGCCGCTGGCTTACGTGCTTATCGTCATCTTTTTGTTGGCGGCGCAGGGATTTGCCTTCCTTTTTGGCGGGGTGTTCGAACGTCAGCAAGCGTCCCTGACCGAGTCGTTCTTTTTCTGGCATCCCTGGTTGTTCATGGTGTTGGCTCCTGCTTTGGGGATGCGCCTGTGGTCGGAGGAACAGCGTCTGGGCACCATGGAATTGCTGCTGACCATGCCGGTGGCCCCGTGGCATGCCATCCTCGGCAAGTTTCTGGCCGCCAGCGTGATTATTTTTCTGGCTCTGGCCCTGACCTTCCCGATCTGGATGACCATCAGTTATCTGGGAAAACCGGATCACGGCGTGATCTTCGCCGGTTACTGCGCGAGTTTCCTTCTGGGCACGAGTTTCTTGGCGGTGACCAGCGCCGTGTCGGCCTTTACCCGGAGTCAGGTGGTGGCCTTTGTCATCGCCGTAGCCGTGTGTTTGCTGCTGATCCTGGCCGGGCATCCGCCGGTGGTGCAGTTTCTCAACGAGTTTCGATTCGGCGAAGCGGTGGCCTCGTTTGGAGTGTTGACCCATTTCGATGAGCTGGTCAAAGGCATTCTTGTTCTGCGCGATGTCTTCTTTTTCGTGAGCATGACCGGTTTCTGCCTTTATTTCACCGCGGTCGTTCTCAAGAGCAAGCGCGCCTGACGGAACCGCAGTTTTCATTTACATCCCGGGAAAAGCAGCCATGAGCCGACACGACACTTCCAAAGGAACCACGGTCCTGCTCTCGTTTCTGGGGGCGGCGGTCGTTCTCGTGATCATCGTTCTCCTGAACTATATCTTTGGGATCGTCCGCCTCCGGGCCGATCTTACTGAGGACAAGCTCTACACCTTGTCTGAAGGCACCCGGAACATCCTGAAGGATCTCGATACACCGGTAACCATCCGTTACTACGTGACCGGGGATTCCGAGACTCTTCCCCGGGTCCTGCAAAACTACATTGGTACGGTCAAAGATCTGCTCGTGGAATACCGCAAACGCAGCGGAGGCAAGCTCTCGGTCGAGATTCTTGATCCTCAGCCTGATTCCGATGCGGAGGTCGCCGCGACCCAAGCGGGAATCTCCGGGGTAGAGATCCAGGGAGCGTCCGATGTCATTTACAACGGGATCGAGGTGCAGTGCCTGGACGGGCGCTCCGTGCTGCCTTTTCTCGATCCCAATCAGGAGCGCTCGCTGGAGTATGATCTCTCGAGGGCTGTCTCCCAGGTGGTTCAGACGGAGAAACCGGTCATCGGCATCCTCACTGACCTCGAAATCTCCGGAGGGAGGATGAACCCCATGATGCAGCAGCCGCCCAGTCCGCCCTGGCTGTTTTACCGGACCATTTCCGCGGATTACGACGTGCGAATGCTTCCGGCGAGCACCGCGAGCATCGAGGAGGCGATCGGTCTCTTGATGGTCTTGCATCCACAGGGTCTCACCGAAACAGCGCAGTTCGCCGTGGATCAGTTCCTGATGCGGGGAGGCAAACTGATTGTGTGTGTGGATCCGGACTACACTCTGCCGGCGCGCATGGGCGGCAATCCCATGATGGGCATGTCCGGCAACGCTTCCAACCTGGAGAAGCTCTTCGCCGCCTGGGGCATCAAGTTTTCCGATCAAGTGGTTGCCGACCGGATCCTGATGTGGACCGGCGGACAGCGGCGGGAGCCCAAAATGCTTTTTCTCAACAGGGACGGAATGAATCAGGAGGATCTGGTGACCGAGTCGCTGCAGCAGATTCTTATGGGTCACGCAGGAGTCTTTACCGGCAGTCCCGCTCCGGGTTTGACCAAGGATGCGATCCTGTTTACCTCGGATCAGGTGCAACTGGTGCCGCCGGGGCTTTCCGACGACGATGCTCAGTCGATTCTCACTTCATTCAAATCCGAAGGGAAACGCTTCGACGTAGGGTTGCGCTTGCGAGGCAAATTCAAGACCGCTTTTCCCGAAGGCCCACCTCCGGCGGATATCCCTGATAATGACTTGGAGACCGGCGGTGGGGACGAGGAAGAAGGAGAGCTGGAGATCGCGCAGGCGGATGTGAGTGAAGCAGATGAGGCGCTGGCGGATGAGGCGGGTGAGGCGGACGCAGGCGTGGCGGCAGACCCGGGCGCCGATCCTGCCCTGCCTGGCGCTGATGGCGGCGTGGACAGCGCTGACGCCGGCGTGGACAGCGTTGATTCCGTCCTGCCTGGCGCTGACCCTTCTGCCTTCGGCGATGCCAGCACGGAGCCCGTTCCCGATCCTTCCGTCCCCGGCGCCGATCCGCCTGCGGAGCCCGCAGGTCAATCGTTGAAGGAAAGTCCGGAGGACAGTGTGGTGGTCTTGTTGGGCGACGTCGATTTCCTCTTTGACGCTTTCTACGTGCAGGAGATCCGCTTCGGCGGCCGGGTGTTAGGCTACAATCCCTTCGCCAACAACCTGGCCCTCATGCAGAACATCATCGAGCAGATGGCGGGCGACAACAACCTCATCCGCATCCGGAGCCGTTCCGTCGCTGAGCGGCGCTTCACCAAGATCGCCGAGATGGAAGCGAAGGCGGCGGACCGTTATCAGGCCAAGATCGACGACTTCGAAGCCAAGCTCGAAGAGACCCAGAACAAGATCAACGAAATCCAGCAGCAGAAGACGGACCGGAGCGAGATGTTCATCATATCGCCGGAACAGCAGGCGGAACGGGAGAAACTTCAGAGGGAGGAAGCCCGCTTGCGCGAGGAACTGCGCAATGAGCGAAAGAATCTCCGCGAGGAGGTCGAGTCCCTGCAGAACCGTCTCCGGTGGGTAAATGTGATGGGAATGCCGGCGCTGGTGATCGTAGTGGGAATCGTGCTGGCTTTGATCCGTAAATCGAAAACGGCGGCGAAATGAAAAAGAAACAGCTCATCGGTTTGGCGGTGGTTCTAGCGCTGGTCCTGGGAGGGGCTTGGCTGGTCCATCAAAACCAAAAGAAGTCCTTCTCCTCCTCGGGGAGAACAGGAGACAAGCTCTTCCCTGAGTTTCCGATCAACGACATTGCTGCGATCCAGGTCACGACTGCAGAAGACAGCGTCCAGTTGAAGCGCATCGGTCCTGGCGATTGGCAAGTCGAGGAAAGAGGAGGCTATCCGGCCGATTACGGGAAAGTCTTCCGCTTCCTTCGCAACCTGTGGGACACCAAGATCGTGCAAGCGCATGAGGTGGGCGAATCGCGCTACGGGCAGCTCGTGCTTCTGGAACCGTCCAGTGAGGAAGGCGCCGACAGATCCAAGATGGCGACCGTGGTGACTTTCAGCGACGAGGAAGGCAAGGAGCTGAGGCGACTGCGCATCGGAAAGATCACCTACAATGAGTCGCCCGATTCCGGGAGCGGTATGTCTTTCGGAGGAAAAGGAAGCCGCTATCTGTTGACCTCGACGACCGAGGGCGAGGTTTTCGAAGTCGACGAGGATTTTCCGCGGATCACCGGAGAGACGGATTCCTGGCCCACTTCTTTCGCCAGTCTCACGGCGCGGCCGGGCGAGTGGATCCTCAAGGATTTTATCAAAGTCGTTAAACCCAAGTCCGTTGAAGTGAGCTTTGCGGGTGGGGAGAAGAAAGGCTGGAAACTGGTTAGGGACAAGGACACCGACGATTTCCGTCTGGAAACGCCGGAGGAAGATGAAACTCTCGATACAGCCAAGACCGGGACCTACAAGACGGTCATGTCCAATCCGACCTTCAAGGATGTTCTGACCGGGGAAGTCGCTGATGTGGATTTTTCCCAGGCGGCCACGGCGGTGATCACGACCTTCGAGGGATTTGCCTACACTTTGCAAATCGGCCCCAAAAACGAGAGTGAAAGCACCTACCCAGTCAAGGTGCAGGTCACCGGAGACTTTGCCAAAGAGCGGGAGATTCCGGAGGGAACGGAGGAGACCGAGGAAGTGAAGAAATCGATGGACGAGGAGTTCGCCGCCCAACAAAAGGTGTTGGAAGACAAGCTGGCGGCGGAGAAGAAGCTGGAGCCCCATGTTTTCGCGCTCAACACCTGGAGTGTGGACGTCTTGGTGCGCGATCGTGCGGAGTTGATGAAGAAAGAGGAAGACGAGGCGGCAACCGATCCTGGGGCAACCGGGATTTTTCCGGGAGAAGGCGGCGTTATCGAGGCGGTGACTCCGCCGATCGCGGTGCCCCCGCTGAATCCGGATCCAGAGAATGCCTCTTCGGGAACACCGCCCGGGACCGGCGTGGAAGGTGACGAGGAAGAGTCCTCCGGCGAGGACGAATAGCGGTTTGGGCGAGCGCCCTTGATGGGTGGAGCGGAAGTAGCGCGGGTTCTCCATAGCGGAACTCGCCAAGAGTTCCGGGATCTCTCTAGCCGGTCCCTCGGAAGCTTTGCAGCTTCCGCTACGATGCAGACTCCCCGTAGCGGAACTCGCCAAGAGTTCCGAGATCTCTCTGGCCGGTCCCTCGGAAGCTTTGCAGCTTCCGCTACGATGGAGACTCCCCGTAGCGGAACTCGCCAAGAGTTCCGAAATCCCTCTGGCCAGCCCCTCGGAAGCTTTGCAGCTTCCGCTACGATGCAGACTCCCCGTAGCAGAACTCGCCAAGAGTTCCGAGGTCGCTCTGGCCGGTCCCTCGGAAGCTTTGCAGCTTCCGCTACGATGCAGACTCCCCGTAGCGGAACTCGCCGAGAGTTCCGGGATCCCTCTGGCCAGCCCCTCGGAAGCTTTGCAGCTTCCGCTCCGATGCAGACTCCCCGTAGCGGAACTCGCAAGAGTTCCGAGGTCCCTCTAGCCAGCCCTTCGGAAGCTTTGCAGCTTCCGCTACGATGCAGACTTTGAGAATGACGCCCGGCCATCTAGATGTTGCCCGCTTGCTCGGCCGGCAGCGGGAGGTCCACAAGCTCGGGGAAGTTCATCTCATCTTAGGATGGTTGTGAGGTATTTCCTTTGAGAGCCAATTCGAAAAGCGCGTTGCGAAGCGTGTCGTAAAACTCTCCCAATAAGCGGTCGTAGCCACGCGCTTTGAGTAGGCTTGAAGAACCAAAATATACAATCGTGATGTCGCGCTCAGGCTGGTGAAAGGCAAAACAGTGGTGTCCGGGAGTGCCCCCACTGTGCCCGATGAACCAGGGCGCATCTTTACTCGAGCGCACCCGGTGCAACCCGAGAAAATACTTCTTCTTCTCGTCCGGCCAGCCGTTGAACAACTCCTTTCGTGTAGCTTCGCTGAAAAAACCGTTGTCACGAGCAACAGCGCGCATGAAAGTGGCCAGGTCGAACACGGTGCTGCTCAGGCCGGCATTTCCTCCAGTGGCCGGTGTCCAGTCCGTAACATCAGTCCGCCACCAATTGAAGAGGTTTTCATAGCCGTGGGATAAATCGCCGCGTGGTGTTTCGACAGTGTTATACCAAGTGTTCGTGAGGTGAATTGGTTCGACCAGACGACGGCGAATCTCAATCGCATGATGGTGCTTTGCTGCGGAATCGATGATCAACCCGGCCAGCAAATAGCCCGTGTTCGAATACGACCAGCCTTCGCCCGGCGAAAAGTTCGGCGGCTGATCGAAGGCATATTTCAGTTCGCGCAGCGCTGGGTACGCGCCTCGCCGGTCAATGAATACGCGGTCGATGTCGCGCCTGATGGAATTCACATCGCGCAATCCGGCAGTGTGTTCAAGCATTTGTCGCAAGGTGATCTTCTCTGCATTTGGAAAGTGGCTGGTCAGATCCCGTGGCAGCGAATTTGTGATGACGGCGTCAAGGTCGAGTTTCTTTTCCGCGTGCATCTGGGCTGCGACCACACCGATGAATGATTTCGTAACGCTTCCGATTTGGAAAGCGTGATTCGGGCGCATTGGAGTGTGATGCTTCAAGTCTGCTTCGCCGATGCTGCCGATGAACTCCTGTTCCGGAGTTCGGACGAGCAGAATGGCGCCAGGCATCCCGTTGCGGTGTGACCAATCGAGGAGTGACTGATAAGTGCGCTGATTCTCCGGCGGAAGCGGAGTCAGCTTCGTCCAGCAACTGGCGAGGAGCACGGGAATCGCCAGCAGCACTACAGCCGAGATTTTTACCAACCTCTTACGCCTTCTCTTCCACAAATCTGGTGATTGTGCAGCCTGTTGTGTCGCAGCATTCATTGCGCGGCGCAATTGTTGCCGGGTTGTTCGCCCGGTTTCAGCCATCAATCTTTACCATTGCTAGGAATGCGCTTTTCAAAGGCTGCCGGTCCCGCCTGGACAGAGAGAGGCGGGTTGGAGGGCGGTGAGTGGGTTCATTTGCTTTCGTTAAAGTAGCAGGGGGCCGCGACGAGGACAATGGCAATTCTCAGATCCACCGCGAGTGGGTTTCCAGAGACCGATACGCGGCATTGGATCCACCCCCACCGAAGCCATGAAACCACCCGCCCCCAGACCCCGCAGCAAGACCACCAAACCGAAAAGGACGCCCGATTTCTGGCACGCCGCAAACTGCGCCTTCACTGCACGGCAGCGCAGGGAGTTCCATGACTGGAAGAACCGCTTGTATATCACGGCGGACAATCCGGAGGCCTACGTTCACCTGAAGGCCGATCCGTGGTCAGAGGATCCGTGGGACAGGAAGCTGTCAGCATCCATGATCGAGTTGAAGCGCAGCATTTCGGAAATCCCAACAACAGAAGTTTGCCCCGTCCCCGTTTTTTCCGGATGTCGCTTTGGCCAGAAGCGCAAAGCCGTATCCCGGTCTTGCTCTCCCGCCCGCGCGTCCGTAAGGTGCCTGCATGGATGGGCCGTCCAATATCCTGCAGGAACTGCCGCCGCCCACTCCGGCGCCGCCAGAGCTCGTCGAGCGCGCTTCCGCACTCGTCCGGCAGTACCCCGAATGTTTTTGGTTTCGGCACCCCGACGCGCGGATTAGAAACCTTGAGGACGTGCGCATCGTCATCGAGCATCTGCGTGAATACGGCGGTCACCGCGCCTGGTGGGCGGCCCAGGATTTGCATCGATGCCTCTCACCGATCTACAAAGGGACGTCTTAGCCGTCCTGGCACAAAACCGCAGCGAGGAAAGCCACTTTGCCGGCGGCATCGTCATGCATGCCGATGATGATTCTGCGCGCTTTTCTCACGACTTCGACATTTTCCACGAACTGGCTGCCGAGGTCAGCCGGGCCAGCGACCGCGATGTCGCAGCGCTGCGCGCTGCCGGCTTCCGGGTCGAGACACCGTCGCGTTACGGCGAATGGGAGAAGGAGGCTACCTTTCGCAAAGCCAGAATCAGCCGAGCCGACCAGTCCGTGGAGATCGATTGGGCCGCTGATTCAGCCTTCCGCTTCTTCCCCATCGCACGCGACCCGCAGTTGGGCTGGCGCCTGCATCACTTCGACGTGGCGACGAACAAGGCCCTTGCTCTCTCCTCTCGCTCCGAGACCCGCGATTACGTCGACATCGTGGAACTTCATAAGCGCTACCCGCTGCCCGCCATCTGTTGGGCGGCCTGCGGCAAGGACCCGGGCTTCAGCCCACTGTTCCTGCTCAAAATGATGAAACGATTTGCGCGACTCGATCCCGCCAAACTCGAAGAGATCCAGGCCCGCGCACTTGACCCGGTGGCGCTAAAGATGGCCTGGATCGAGATGAGCGACCAAGCCGAGGCGGAGATGATTCGATTGGCCGACGAACGGCCGGACCTGCCCATCGGTGTGGCCTTCCTGGATGCCGCCGGCAAGCCGGGGTGGATTGGGAACGACACCTCGCTGCGCCCGCATGCGGCCTCGGTCCGCGGGTGTTGGCCCGTGATCCACGGTTTGGAACCGTAGTGGGGAGGGGACTGCAGCTCCTCCATCACCAGCCGGAGGACCGTGAGGCGTTCCTCGAAACCCTGTTTCCGCACCTAATGCCCTCCGACCTCAATGCCCTCCGCGATGTGCTCAAGGACATCGACTCCCGCCTTGATCGCGCCAAGCGCTTCTAATCCCCCCAATGATCCCAATCTCTCAATTTCCAAATTTCCATTGCCCCTGTGAATCTCATCGAACTCCACATCCTCCAATCCTTCGCCGTCACCTGCCTCAACCGCGACGACGCCGGTTCTCGGAAATCCGCGACATTCGGCGGCACCCAGCGCGCCCGCATTTCCAGCCAATCGCTCAGGCGTGTGGCAGTCTGAGTGGAGGGTTTGTCCTGCCGCCGGGCGCAGCCCGCAACAGTCCAGAGGACCCGGTTTGCCTTCCTACTGATCCGGCTCGGAGTCTGCCACCAGGGTCTTGCGAAAGCCCTGGAAGGCCGCCCGTGCCGACTCGTGGATTACGTCCCCGTTCGGAGCCTCCATCCGCACCCCGGTGATTCGGAAGACGGCAAACACCCCCGTGTCCGAGGTCATGCCTCGGTGATATCCTACGGGGAACGCGTAGTAGATGACGAGCGTCTGCCCGTAGTCGAACCGGTCGCCGTTTTTGTTCGCGAGTACATTCCAGGATTCATGCAAGACAAACGGCGTCGCCTTTGGCCCGTCCCACCGCCCGCCGGCCGTCTCCTTGGCCTCCTTCTGATACTGCTCGAACTGTTTCCGCAGGACATCATCGGATTCGAGCAGGTCGGCGAACTTCTGGGTGATTTCCAGCGCGTAGGACTGTTCCGCGTTCGGCGTTAGGTCGATAAGCGGGTCGTCCGCAGAAACGGCGCCCAAGCCGCAAAAAAGGGTGCACAAGAGAGTCTTCAGATGATAGGAAATCGCTTTCCGGCCTCCCGGGGCGTTGGCCCTGAGTCTGAAGCTGGAAGCGGGTGTTTCCATTCCCAGACGGCGCCAGATCGGGGTTTGAGAGTCAAGCGCCTGCCTTTTTGGGGTTCGGGGCGAGAATCTGGGGTCACATCTCGACAGATGACAATTGTGTCCGGCGCCTGGCGACGATCCGCGAGAGCTCTCTTTGAAGTGCGACCTTGCCATGGAGGTCAAACGGAAGGCGGACATGCCTGATCGCCAATCCAAGGGGAAAGGCGGGTTGGAAAACCCGCCCTCTGTTGCGGTTCGCCATGGAGGTCAAAGGGAGGGCGGACATTCCTGATTGCCGATCCTACGGAAAAGGCGGGTTGGAGAACCCGCCCTCTGTTGCGGTTCGCCATGGAGATCAAAGGGAAGGTTCTCGCGGATTCTCAGAATCTCGTTATCCCACCAGCAGTCAATTGGCGGCGCTGCCGCCTCGTTCTGTAAGAACTCCAGGCGGAAGCGGCAACGCTTCCGCGGGCTCTGGAAGGCTGGACTTCGGAACCCTGTGGGGACAAGCTTGACGGAGGGTTCCACCGGGTGTCTTTTTTGACCATGCTGTGGGATGAGACGATCGTTTTCCGGAGGAGATCTTGCTGGACTATGGCGGGCCTGGCCGCCGTCCTGGCGGCTCCGTGGTCCGGGCTGCAAGGCGATGACGACGATCCGGTTCGACCCTTTGATCCGGGAGGCGGCTTCGAGGGCATTTTGCCGAACCCCCCTGCGGACCCGAATTTGATCGTGGATCAGACGACGAGTCCCTACGGGGTTCGGCAGGTTTTCAACACGCCGGAGACGATCATGGGTCAGTCCTTTCGACCGTTGCATGCGACGATCGATTGGGTTGCATTCGTTTTTCAGAACAACACTCAACCTAACACTACGCCCGGCCCGGGCTCCCTGCGCGCCTCGCTCTACTCCAGCCTGAACGGGGCCACCGGCGTGCTGGACGGCTTGCTCGGAACGAGTGAGCCGGCTTCGATCGACTCGGATTCGACCGCATGGCTCCTGTTCCGCTTTCCCGAGACGATAACGGTTATTGCGGGGGAAACTTATTATTGCCGCCTGGAAATGCTCGAAGGCTACCCGTGCTGGGCGGGCGGACGGCTTCAGAATTTTTATTCGGGGGGCAGAGCCTTTGGTTACCTTCCCGATCCCTACGGGCGGCCTCCGCAGAATCTCCGTTGGGACGGCTATGACCTTGTCTTCGCGGTGGGCTCACGCCGGAGGCCAATCGATCTTCCCGACGGCGATTACGCCGAGTGGTGTGCAACCCATGGCCTGGCTGATCCGGATCCGTCGCAGGATCCGGATTCCGACGGGCAGAGTAATCTCACGGAGTATTTGCGGGACGGCGACCCGGGCAGCGGCTCGGATCTGGGAAAGGGCATAGGGCATTTCGTCGATGTGGACGGCCAACGATTTTGGGCGGCGACGGTGGCGACGCCGGCGGGGCTCGACTACGCCGCTTACCCGGACGGAACAGTTGGCGCGGTCGTGAACGGCGCCCTAAGCGATCGCTTTCTTGCTTCCGTCAAGCTCTCGGATTTCGCTGACACTGACATTGGCCTTGTCGAGTCGATCCCTGCTTTCACGAACGGGCTGCCCCCGTTGCCTTCCTCCCATGTCTATCGCACCTTTCGCTTGAATAAAGCGGTTTCCGCGGCTCCGCAGGGCTTTATCGTGAACCGCGTGGAATTCGGCGGCGATTGACAAGGGACTCCGAGAACGCGGGTGATTGCAACCCTGTTCAAGCCTGAGGCAAGGGCAACACAGTCCCCATGGGGCGCGGTGCTCCGCAGCAGAAACAGGCGGGCGCGACGAAGCACCATGAGCCATGCAGGCTCCCAAAAGTCTGCAAAGTTTCTAAGAAATACTCCATGACGCAACCAGGCGCTCGAATTCAACAGCTTGCCCAGCCCTTTGAGGATGCTGCGCAGCGAAAACGGAAACGCGGTATCCTCCGCATCGCGCATCGCATAGGTGTATCCGGACTTGGGCAGCATCGCATCGCTCACGGGCAAGCGCGGCGACGGGCATGCAGTGGTTGAAGCGCGCGTGCTGCACGTTGTCCGTGCGGACGCCGTTGCGGGCGGCGGGTTCGAAGAACTGCTGGCGCACGAAGGAACGCATGCGCTTGCCTACGACGCTTGGGGAGGGGCCGGGACAGCGATGTTAGGCGAAGGTCTTGCGGTTTGGGCGGCGGACGGCTATGCCGGGACGTCGTTGGACGATTGGAGCCGGCGGGCCCCTCAGCCGGTCCCGGCGGCAGCAGACCTGTTGGGGAGAGCATTTCGTCAGATGCCTGAAACACAATCTTACCCCTTGGCCGGCCTGTTTGTCGATGTGGCCGTTGAAAAACTCGGCGTCGCGAAGTTGCGGCAGCATCTTTATGGAGCCACGGCATCGACCTGGGAGGCGGCTTGTAAGGAAGCGGGAACGACATCCCGTGACTTGGAGAACGCCTTTCGGGCGGCCTTGACGAGGTGATGAGTTAGCCCTTGGCAAGGCGAGAACGAGAACGACGGCCTGCGCTTGCGCATTTCGTTCGGAATCACGCTGTTCGTGGGCAAACAGCCTGAGCATTCGCTCATTTGCTGTCTATGGTCTTCAGGAGGCGTGTTCCTCGTGGATCCAGCGTTTGAGAAGGGGTGAGAGCAAGAGGAGGACGACTCCGACGCCGAGGGCGATGAGGGTGACGGCTCCGTAGACGTCGGCGTAGACCATGACGGTCTCAGAAGGAGGCGGAAGCTCTGCGGCGCCCGAAGTCTTCGATTCGGTTCTCTCGACATTGGCCAGTTTGGCCACGAGGGCGCCAATGTATTGGGCGTAGGAGGCGGCCAGGAACCAGACGCCCATCATGAACCCGACGATGCGGGCGGGCGACAGCCGGGTGATCATGGACAGGCCCACGGGAGAAAGACAAAGCTCACCGGTGGTGTGGAGAAAATAACCGAGAGCCAGCCAAAAGAGGGGGACAATGCCGCTTCCCGACAGGCGGGCGCCCAGGTAGAGCGCGGCGAAACCGAGGCCGAGCTGAATGATTCCGAGAGCGAACTTTACGGTGACGCCAGGTTCCCATTTTCTGTCGGCGAGCCAGCGCCACAGGAGTGAGAATCCTGGAGCGAGAAGGATGATGAATCCGGCATTGAGGGATTGGAAGGCGGCGGCGGGGATTTCCCAACCGAAAACGACCCGGTTGACATTGCGATCGGTGAAAAGATTGATGGAACTTCCGGCCTGTTCGAAAAAGGCCCAGAAGACGACCGAGAATACAGTCAAGATGACGGCCACCGTGAGGTGGTGACGTTCCACCCGGTTGCAACGAAAGATGGCGTAGAGAATCAGGACGATGCCGACAAAGGCTCCCACGAGATTCATGGTTATTCCGACGGTTCCGAAGGATTGAACCAGTATCCAGGCCAGGCCGACGAAAGCGAAGGCTCCGAGGTAAACGAGCCATTCCGTAGTGAAAAACGGGATCGGTTTCTTGCGCAACAAGGCGGGGTTAGGCGGATCTCCGTGCCCCGCGAAACGGCGCTGTCCGACGACGAAGTTGATGAGACCCAAGACCATGCCCACGCCGGCGAGAGCGAAGCCGTAGTGCCAGCCCAGGTACTCGCCGAGGAATCCGCAAGCGATGGGGGCAAGAAAGGCTCCGAGATTGATGCCCATGTAGAAGATGGTGAATCCGGCGTCTCGCCGCCGGTCGCCGGCTGGGTAGAGGCGTCCGACAATGCTGGAGATGTTGGGTTTGAAGAAGCCGTTGCCGACGATGAGAAAGGCGAGCGCCAGGTAGAGGAGTTGAGGGAAGGCCATGGCAAAGTGCCCGAGAGCCATGAGCGAGCCTCCGAAGATAACGGCGCGGCGCGCGCCCAAAATACGGTCGGCGAGCATGCCGCCGAGAAGCGGTGTGGCGTAGACTAAGGCCACGTAGGATCCATAGACGGAGTTGGCGTAGTCGTCGCTGCGTCCCAGGGCTCTGGTAAGGTAGAGGATGAGGAGGGCCCGCATGCCGTAATAGCTGAAGCGCTCCCACATTTCAGCAAAGAAGAGGACGTAGAGACCGCGGGGATGTCCTTGAAGGGAGACCTGAAGGGAGACCATGGGGAGAGAGAGGCGATGGCTGGAGACCCGGGAGGATGAAGGGCCCCTGGGGGAAGGTCAATGGCAAGCGAGAGGCAAAGGCGGAAATGAAACCGGGGTTCAGACATCATCTTGCACGCCGTCTTTTGCGGGAAGGACGGATTTTGCGTGAGCGGGCTGGGGAGGGTCGAGGGATCCGTGGAGCAGCACCCACCATTGGGGGAGGAGATAGACGGAAACGAGCATGACTGTGAGGATTCCCGCGGCGCAAACCAGTCCCAGACTGGATAGTCCCCCGTAGCGGGCCGGGGCGAGCGAGGCGAAGGCGATGGCGGTCGATGCTCCGCAGAGCAGGAGGGCGCGACCCACGACGGCGCGGGTGCGGCGCAGGTCGCCGCCATTGCGGCGCAGGGCAAATTGGATATGGATAGCGTAGTCGATCCCGGCTCCGAGGAGCAGGGGGAGGGCCATGAGATTAACCAGGTTCCATTTCCAGCCGAAGAGGGACATGAGGGCGAGGAAGGCTCCGAGACTCAGCCCGAGTGAGGAGAGGGCCAAAACCAGTTCTCGCCATGAGCGGAAGGCGGCGCACAGCATGATGCCCAGGGCGGCGGCGAGGGGCAACACGACGTGGCGGAGATCGTGCTGGATGCTTTCGAGGATGCTGTCATTGAGAAAGGCCCATCCCACGAAGCCCGCTCCGGCTGAGTTCAGGCTTTGGATAAATGCCGGTGACGGATGCGTTTCGCGGACGGTGACCAGTCCTAGAGCGCGATAGGGGAGGCGGGACCGGTCCAAGGCCCGGCCCAGAAGCCAGGTTGAGGCGGGATCGTCCGGCAGCACGGTCCCGCTTGCGTCGCTCCAGGCCGTCCAGCGGGCGACGACGGTATTGAGGAAGGAAAGGGCTTCTCCGGTGAAGCCTGTTTCCTCGGCTTGCCGGAGCAACCGGGGACCCGTGGCGGCTAACCGGGCGAGGGCGGAGCGGTTGGCTTCTTGGTGGTCCGGGTTAGGCCAGAGGATGGAGGGCAGGGTGAAGTCCTCGACTTCGGGATGCCCAGCGAGGATGGATTCCGTTTTCTCGAGAAGGTCAAGCATGGCGGCATCCGAACCGGCGCTGAGAAGAAGCGGGTAGGCGAGGCGGCCCGTTCCCAGGTTGGTTAGGGCATTCCGGAAATCATCGAGCGAGGGACAGGCTCGAGGCTGGACCGCATCCGCTGAGGAGTCGAGGGAGGGCGGTCCGCGAAAGAGGAGCACGGCGGCGGTCAAGCCGCCTAGAATGGCGGTCAAGACCAAGGCTCGGGAAGGTTTCGAGCCGAGATAGGGAGTAGATGGATCCAGGGGCGGGACGGTGGTCGCGGCGGGCAGCAGGAAAGGCAGCATTCGCGTGTAGAGCAGCAGCATGAGCAGGGCTCCGATGACGGTTCCACAGGCGACGAGAGTGCCTAGTTGGGCGATCCCGGGAAGGTCGCTGAGATTGAGTCCGGCGAAGACAATGGCGGTTGTGAGAGAGGCCCAAAAGATGGTGGGAGTCAGGCGCTTGCGAAGGACCGAAGGCGGGGCGGGATCGTTGCGCGCTTCGTGCCAGATGAGGAAGCCGTAATCCACGACGAGGCCGAGGAGGATGGCGGCGAATCCCATGCTGATGGCGTTGAGATGAGGGAAAAGGAGGCCCGCTGCGGCGAGAGTGCAGACGAGGGTGAGAACCAGCACCATCAGGATACCCAGAAACGGGAGCACATTGCGATGGAGTCCGAAGACGAGGAGGGCAATACAGGCTGCGGTTAGGATGATGGAAAGGAAAAGGTCTTGTTTTAGATCCCGGGCCATCGCGGCGATGTAGATTTTGCGGCCGGTCAGGCGGGTTTCAATCCGGCTCCGGTCATCGGGATGTTGTTGTTTCCAGGACTCGACCGATGCGGCGGCCTGGCTTATCCACTGGGCGACTTCGCGCGTGGAGCTGAGGGGAGCGGTCGGCTCGATGCGCAAGACCCGGAAGCGTCCGTCGCGAGAGGCGAAGGGAAAGCGCAGCAGATCGGAGGGGCGCAATCCAGAGGCGCTGTTGATAGCGCTCAAGCGCAAGGGGTCTACGGAAAGGCTCCCGATCTCGGCCAGATCGGCGGTGGTGGCAAGGGCCTCCAGGGAGTGCTCGAGTCGATTGAGGCCGTGGTCGGTTTCGAGTTCATCGGCGAGATCCTGGATCCGGATTGGGCCACCATTATACCAGAGATAGGCGACCAGAGGCGCCAGGGCGCTTTCCGAGGCTTCCCAGGGCGGGCCCCAGGCGACATGGCGAAACAGATCGGAGCGTTGAGTCAAATGGGCTGCCAGGCTTTGTGCGCTTTGCTCGGCCTTTTCTGCATCTACGTCTTCCAGCGAGAGGATGACGTCGTCGTGCGGCGCGAAGGATTCATCAAAGCCCTGCATCGCTTTGACCGCCGGACCGGCGGCAGGAAAAAGAGCGAGAAGCCCGGGATCCAACTTCAGCCGGGAGATAGCAAAGACAGCCAAGCCCGCCAGCAGAAGACAGAGAAGGATGAAGCGACCCATGGCGCTAAACCGCATTTCTCATACCTTTTCTGCTGCTGGGCCGGAGAGGAAGGTCAGACCAGACGGTTGCGGGAACGCCCGGCGAGGAAAGCTTCGAGGTTTGTGGCGATCTCTTCAATGAGGCGCTGCCGCGTCTCGCGAGCGATCCAGGCTGAGTGCGGGGTGATGAGCAGGTTGGGGATGGTTGGATCGAGGAGAGGATGATCGGGAGGCGGAGGTTCCGTGGAGAGGACATCGAGAGCGGCTCCGGCGATGCGGTGATGGCGCAGCGCTTCCGCGAGGCTTTCCTCATCGACGAGAGCGCCGCGACTCGTGTTGATGAAGAAGGCGTGCGAGGGCATGAGGGCGAGACTGCTTGGGCCGATCATTTTGGCGGTTTCAGCGCTGAGAGGACAATGGAGAGAGACGGCGTCGGAAGTCCGAAAGAATGTTTGGAAATCGACGCGAGGCCATTCCGGATGGGCGGCATTGGTGGAGCCTGGGCGGGCCAAGCATTGGAGGCGCATTCCCAGCGCCGTGGCGATTTCTCCGGTGCGCGAGCCGATGGCTCCGGCTCCGGCGATGCCGAGGGTTTTGCCTGCGAGTTCGACGACGGGGTGGGCGAGGCGGGTGAAGACGGGAGAGGAGGGCCAGAGCTGAGTTTCTCTCGAATAGAGGTGCTGGCGGGTGGCCAGATTGAGGAGAAGGGCAATGGCGTGCTGGGCCACACTGGCGGTGGAGTAGCCGCGGACGCAGCAGACAGCGACGCCCCGGTTTTTCGCTTCCGTTAGGTCGACGTGGTCGGAGCCGGTGGCGGCGATGGCGACGAGCTGGAGGCTGGGGGCATGGGCGATCCGTTCGGCATCGAGCCGGACTTTGTTGGTGACGACGATTTCGGCTTCGGCGATCCGTTCTGCGGTTTCTGAAGGCGAAGTCGAGGGAAAGACGGACAGGTCGCCGTGACGTTCCAGCGGGCTGAGCGAGACATCTTCGCCTACGGTAGCGGCGTCGAGAAAAACGATCCGGCGTGACACGGCGCTCAACGGATGAGCCTAACCCAGGTCGAAAGAGCGATCACTTGACCTCGGTTCGAAAGGCGGTGTTCAACGGAGCCCCCATGGACTTCTCGAGTTCATAGAGCGCATCGAGATAGGCCTCCTCGACCTCGAAGCGGCCGATGTCGTATTCTTTGGCGGCGCGCCGGAGATCGTAGCCCGGTTCCGGAGCATCTCCCGCCAGGGCGGCTCGCAAGTCGCCGAGCGCCTCCAGCGATTCCGCATCGAAAGCGCGGTAATCGTCTCCAGCGCGCCGGGCTTCCCGGGCGGCGTTGCGGACCTCGAGCCGGATGCGGCGTTCGAGGAGCCGGATCTGTTCTTCGATGCCGGCGATTTGCGCTTTGGAGATCTCTTCCTCCTTATTGATGGCGTTGAAGATTGGGAGGCGAAGCTCGATGCGAAAACCGTAAGAGGTCTCTTCCAGAATCCCTTTTGCCGCACTTGTTCCGGCGCGGAAATCGAAGTTCTCAAGCCAGAGGATGCGCTGAGACCGGACTTCTTTGAGATCGCCGCGGGCGACGAGTTGTTCGCGGAGCAACTCGCCGAGGTCTTTGCGCATGAGGAGAGCGGTGTTTTCGAGGACGGGAATGTAGGTGGTTTCGAAGCGAAGATCGGGCAGGACCCGGCCCCGGCGCGCATGCACGAGTTCATGATCTTCGATACCGGCGAGGGCGGCGAGGGCGGCGCGAGCTTGATAGTAGTCTTGCCTGGCTTGAATCAGATCCGGGGCATCGCGCAGGACCCGGCGCCGGACGTCGTCGAGATCGTCCCGGGTGACGAGATTCTGTTCCACGAGCCCTTGGAGCCGGGCGATTTCGTCCCGGCCGAGGTGGACCATTTCGGCGGTTTGCTCGTGCACTGCTGCGGCGAGTTGAAGCTGGCGGTAGAGCCGGCGGACTTCGATGGCGATTTCTCGCCGGGCGGCTTCCACGAGAAAATCGGCGAGGGTGATCTCGGCGAGGGCCTTTTCCAGACGGGCGCGGACCTCCCAAGGGTTATTGGGATAAAACCGGAGCGCGATGGTGACGTTCTCGTTCTGCATCGCGCGACCGTGATAGGGGTCGTCCCAATCTGACTGAACCCGCAGAGAAGGGTTGCGCCGGTCACGGGCGGCCATGTGAGTGGCGCGGGCTACCTTGGCTTCGGTTTCCGCGGCTTTGAGGTCTGGTGAACTCTCCCAGGCCAGACGGATCAAGCCGTCAAGGTCGAGCGATGTTCCGGGGGAAGGCCCTGGTTCTCCCCCGAGGCAGGCGACGCCGGAGGTGAACAAAACAGGCAGCCACCACCGCGGCCGGGGGAGAAAAGCCATGGGAGGCCGATCTTATCCGAGGGGCCGACGATGGCAAGGAGGAAGTCCCATGTGCCGCGATGAGGGCCGGAGGAGGAGGCTGGCCCTCCGGGTGATGTGTCGCGATAGATCGTGGGCGGGCTCCGGCACTCCCTGGCGGGCGACGAGCGATGAGGGCCGCCGCATTGGCAGTCGCGGAAAGCCCATCGCCGGGTCATTGCGGGCGCTCGAACACGGCGACATGCCCATCGACGCGCTTCCCGAGGCTGGGATCTAGGAGCCGGGCCTCGCGGTGGGGCTCGGACTGCAGCAAAGTGGCTCCGAGGGTCTGGACGGCCTCGACGGCTAGACGGTGCTCGTGGAGAAAGTAGGAGGTGATGACCAACCGGCCGCCGGGCGAGAGCTGATCCAGACCGTTGGAAAAGATGGACTTCCACGTTTCCGGTCCGTTCCAGAAGTTTTGGTGTCGCAGAAAGACCAGGTCGAACGCGCCGGCCGTATCCGGATGACAATTCAGACGGGCGGCGTCGCCATCGACGTAGCGGAAAGTTCGGCCTGGGGAAGAAAGGTCGCGCTGCCGGGCCCGGGCCAGTTCCGGAGCGCGAACATCGATCCCCACGAACTCGACCGTGGGCAGATCCGGTTTTGCTGTGCCCGCCGTTGTGCCGCCGGCGAACACCCGGGTCAGGACACCGGACTCATGGCATTCTCCACAGGCGAGGTTGAGGATGCGAATCCGATCGGAGGCGGGGAAGTTCGCCGATCGGGGAGGAGAGGTCCGGCGCAGCAGGGCTTCGAGGCGGAGCAAGTCGGAGGCGAGGTGCTGGAGGTCGTGTTGACGGGCCACGGCGCGCACTTTAGAAACGCGGCGGCGATTCTCAAGTCGCCAGCGGCAATTGTTGGCCAAGGCCCGCAAGCTGTGGTTAAGAGAAAGCGCCGGAGATCACCGGCCTCGCGCAATGCAGATCTCCCGAAGAACATGGATGGGCCTGGCGTCCGGAGTGGCGCTGTGCGGAATCTTGCCAGGCTGCGGTCCGCAGGATGGTCCTAAGCCTTTGGTGGTGGGGATGGAACTGACCTATCCGCCCTTTGAGATGCGGGATGTGGAGAACCGGCCGGACGGAATTGGTGTGCGAATGGCGGAAGCGCTGGCCGCGAGCCTGGGACGGTCTTTGCAGATCGAAGACCTCCGATTTGAGGGGTTGATCCCGGCGCTCCAGACCAAGAAGATCGACCTGATTATTTCTTCGATGACGGCGACGGAAGAACGCGCCCAGACCATCGATTTCTCGGACGGCTACGTGACCAATGGGCTGTGCATGCTTGTGGCCAAGGATTCGTCCATCGCCGGCGCCGGAGATTTGCAGGGTTCGGGGAGGACGATCGCGGTGAAGCTGGGAACGACCGGCCATGTCTATGCGCGGGAGCACTTGCCGAAGGCGAAGTTGAGTGTTCTCAATCATGCCGAGACCTGCGTGCTCGAGGTCATTCAGGGAAAAGCCGACGCTTTTATTTACGATCAGATCTCGATCTACAAGCATTGGGAGCAGCATCCAGAGGAAACCCGGCCCATCTTGACGCCGATCCGGCAGGAGACCTGGGCGATCGGGCTGCGCAAGGGGGAAGCGGAACTGCTTGATGCGGTGAACGCATTCTTGCAGCGCTTTCGTGAGGAAAAGGGATTCGAGGCTTTAGCCCAGCGTTACATGGAGGAGGAAAGGAAGGCCTTTGAGGAGATGGGGGTTCCCTTTATCTTTCACTGAGATGGGCGCATGAGGCGGGCCGGGGGAAGGGGCAGAGGAGAGCGGTTGATTCAGGCCGCCGGCTGGGCGGCGTTGATCGTGGCCGTGGCCGGAGTGTGTTATTTGTTTTTGGTTCAGACTTCCTACCGGTATCGTTGGGAGAGTATTGCGGACTACCGGAAACCGCTTTTTTTGGGATGGCTGGCCACGCTGGGTTTGGCAGGGGCGTCGCTGGCGGCGAGCAGCGTAATTGGGCTGCTCACGACTCTGGGGCGGCGCAGCCGCATCGACAGTCTCCGCTTCTTCTGCGGCGCCTATGTTGAACTGGTGCGGGGTACGCCCTTGCTGGTGCAGATCCTGGTCGGGTTCTATCTTGTTTTCGATCGCGTGGGAATCCGGGACAAATGGATCGCCGGGGTGCTCATACTTTCCCTTTTCGCCGGAGCCTACCTGAGCGAGATCTTTCGGGCGGGAATCCAGTCGGTTGCGCGATCGCAACTGGATGCAGCGCGGGCGGTGGGTTTCAACGTTTGGCAGACCTATCGCTTTGTCATCGTTCCGCAGGCGGTGCGCAACGTGCTCCCGGCGGTGACTGGGCAATTTGCCAACCTGATCAAGGACTCCTCGTTGCTGAGTGTGATCGGAGTCTTGGAGTTTACCAAGCAGGCCGAGAGCGCGAATGCTGCGACCTACAGCACTTTCGAAGTGTATTTGCCGCTGGCGCTCGGTTACTTGGTGCTGACCATCCCCATTTTTTGGTTCGCGCGTTGGATGGAGGGCAGGCTGCACTTTCAGACATGAACTGCGAGGAGCGCCTGGTTGAACGAACGTCACACCTAGGCACTCGACGAACCACGCGGCGTCGCTGAACGGGCCCCGTTCTGGTCCAACGACACGATCAGCAGCGGCTCAATCACAGACCACGAGTCGTCCTCGGCAACGACCACGATCCGACGTGGCCCCAGCGCAACGAAATCAGGGTGCGGAACCGGTAGCGAACGCCCGTCTGCGAGCCGGATGGAAAACGGTTCGAACGGCTCCCGGTGCAGCGCCTCACGAATCCCATGGATATTCATAGGTGACGACCATTACCAGCTTGCTCCCCGCCTACAGCGTCTCGCCACCCTTCCACCCCCCGGCGAGACGAAATCCTCACGAATTCCGCCAGGGCATCTTATGCCTTGTTTGGTCCTGGTTAGGAACCAAGCCTTCGCCCGCCACGGCGCTCCGCGCCTTATAGAGAGCGGCGATACTCGCCGCAGTCCAAGGGCCTCCGGCGTGGCTCGACGGGGCCTCTTAGCATCGCCGCTTTCGGGCGCGCACAGAACTCCGCTAGTCCCAAGCCCGCCTCGGCCTCTGAGAGACTCCATGTCCCCATCCAAAACCCCAGAGGACTGATGCACTCTACAAGCTTCGGCACGCATGGCGATGCTCGCCGCAGTACAAGAGCCTCCGGCTCACCTGCTTTCCTCCTACTTCTACTTCGGCTGGTAGGGAACTTTGTTTGCGGAGAGTCCAGACTTGAGAATCTCCTCCGCGAGGCGGATCTGGGTGTCCACACCCTTGAGTAGATCGGCCGGATCGTAGGGGGTGACTTGGTTGGGCGGCACGCCGACTCCTTCGATGCCTTTGCCGCCGTTGAAGCGGCCTTTGTTGCTGCTAACGGAGTAGAAGACCTTGAACAGGCCACTCGGGACTTCGAGGCGATCTTTCGAGGAAGACGTTCCTGCGGTCGGCGCGTCGCCGATCATCCACGCCCGGCCGTCCTCTTTGAACTGGCCCGCGATCGTTTCTCCGGCGGAGCGCACGCCCGCATCGACGATGACGACCATTGGGCCGGAGTAGGGCGTCGCTCCGGCGCTTGGATATTGACGCCAGCGCTCGCCCTTGGGTACGAAGCGGCCGAAGACGGCAGCGTGGTCGCAACCCCCGCCTCCATTTGCGCGGCAGTCGAGGATTAAGCCGGGCGCGTCGCCGATCTCTTGCAGCATACGGTCAAGCTGCTCGGGCAGGTCGCCGGGCACGTCGCGCAAGTGGATGTAGCCCATGCCGGCCGCGGTCTTCCCGTAGCTCTGCCGCCCTATGGTCTTGAGATCCTTGGGAGGAAAGACCGGTCCAATGGGGACGAAATTCGGGCCGCCCCGGCGCACGAACTTTGTCCGCAGCTTCCTTTGTCCTTCGGCGAATTCGAACTCAATTGGCGTTCCCTCCCAATCGGCCAGTCCGGTATGGCAGGCATAGTAGATGGCCGTATGTTCGGTGGAGTAGCCGCGATCGTCGCAGAGACGGTCCTTCGCCGCTTCTAGGTAGGCCATGGCTGGCGCGCCATCGATCTTCACCACTTCCAAGCCTGGCTTTACGCCCTCTGCCGCAGCCTGCCCGAAAGCGGTCCGCACATAGGCCTTCCCGCCGCTGATCACGAGATGAATCCGCGGTCCGGTAAAACGGCGGCCCTTTGATTCATCGGGATACTTCACCTTCAAATCGATCAACGCGGCATGTCCGTCCTTGAGCCGGGCAACCAGGCGGTTACAGAGCACCACGTGCTCCTCATCGTTCTTGACCTTCTTCACCGCGTTTCTGAACTCGGCGCTAACTGCATTCCAGTCGATTCCCTTCGTCTCAAAAAAATGCCCCGCCTTCTTCGGAAGTTCCACGAGCAGGAACTCGACGTCGCGCGCATACACGTCTTTCTCGGTTTCCGCAGAGAGCGGCGTGATCCCGGCCGCGAGAGCGGTGAATCCGGCCATCATGAATTGGCGGCATCGGTCGGTCATGGCCGGTTATTGTTGCAAGTTAAGGTGTTCATCCGTGTCTTTAGTCATCGCATTTGTAGCCGGGGATTCCATCGATGCTGGCGTGGTTCTTTTCTTTCCGGTAGGCGATCAATCCCTCTGGGCCTTTCTTTTCCGACCAGCGATCAAGAGCATCGCGGCGCCCGGCAAATTCGAGGTGTGGCACTGTGAATCCACATGAATCGGAGATCCGGCTGACGGCGACCCGAATAACCGCACGTGCTCCAAGATGAGAAGGAAATCTCTGGCTGAGGTCAGAATAGTCTGGATGATCGGGATAGATCACTTCACCTGTTCCGTGTAAGCGAACAATCTTCGGCGGGCCTTCGAATGCACAGAACATGATTACGATCCGGCCATTTTCTTGTAGATGAGAAATGGTCTCAATGCCGCTGCCAGTGAGATCCAGGTAGGCGACTTCCCGATCGGCGAGGATGCAAAACCCATCGCCGGCCTTCGGCGAACAATTGATGTGGCCATCGGTGTTTAGCGGTGCGGTCGCTACAAAGAACACCTTTTGCTGGGCCAGCCATTCCCGCAGGGCGGGATCCAGAATGTCGTAGAGCTTGCCCATTTTATAGAACAGGAGAGAAACTCATACACTGAGTGTGGGAACTGTTATGGCCCAGAGCAGCATAAGAGGAGAGTTCATCGTTCTGCGCCTTCGTGAGAAATGACAAGCGAAAAATGATCTGCCGCGGAGACCAGAGGTTTGTTGCTGAGGAATAGGTCAAGCGTCATCAAGAACCTGGCGCTCCGTGATGGGTCAGTCTGGGACAGGGGTTTTCTCTGGCGCAGGTCCCATGATGGCGGCGAGGCGGCGGACGGAGGCGTTGTCGAAGAACTGCGGCAAGGTGAGCCCCGCGCTGGGGTTGACTTCTCGGAGGCGACTCAGCAGTTGAACGGCGAGGAGAGAATGACCGCCCAGTTCGAAGAAGTCGTCGTTGGCTCCTACAGGCGCGATGCCGAGGAGTCTCTCCCAGATTTCGGCGATCCGGCGTTCGATACCGTCATCTGGCTGGGCATAGGCGGTGGACAGCCTCGCGCGGGCATCGATGGACTCGCCTTTCGAGGGCGCTTGAGGGGCGACCGGGCCGGCTGCTGGCCAAGGCGTCTTGCCGGGCTGATCTGGCGGCGCGAGGAGCGAATGAAGGTCGATGTCAGACACGGCTACCTGGGAGTCGAAGCAACTGTTCAATATTCTCAGGAAGGCCTCCACGCCTTCGGCGTTGGAGATGCCGGACTGGCGTGCGGCCAAGGGCGAGGCGGCTCTGGCGGCCATGCCGGCTTCGCGCCAGCGGCACCAGTTGACGGAGACGGTGAAAATCCCGGTATCCGCCTGAAATCTCCGGGCGAAGGCGTCGAGGTAGGCGTTGGCGGCGGTGTAATCGACCGTGCCGGGGGCTCCGGCGAGAGAATTGAGCGAAGAACAGAGAAGGAAGAAGTCGAGATCCGTTCCGGCAATCAACCGGCCGAGAACCTGAGTTCCCCTGACCTTGGGTTTGAGCACTTCGACCGCGCGAGCGGGATCTTTGAGGAGTATAATGCCGTCGCCGGGAATTCCCGCTGCGTGCACGACGCCGTGGATCGGACCGAAGCGTCTTCCGGCATCCGAGAAGACTTTCTGCATGCTGGCAAGGTCGGAGACGTCGGCTTGAACGGCCATGACCTCCGCGCCGGCTTCCTCCAGCTCGGCGATGGAGCGGAGCCGCTCCAGGAGTGCAGGATCCTGGCCGGCGTCATTCTTCGAAAGGATCTCGCTCCAGCGGTTGGGGTTGGGCAGTTCCGAGCGGCCAGTCAGAATGAGCCGGGCGCGCAGGCGTCGAGCAAGAGAACCGGCAATGGCCAGGCCCATGCCGCCAAGACCGCCGGTGATGAGGTAGGTTCCGCCCTGCCGGAGTCTGGCGGGCAAGTCTTGGGAGAGGGCTGGGAACCGTAGGGGAACAAAAGCTTCGATCCAGCGCCGGGCCCGGCGATGGGCGACTACCGGGTTCCGGTCTTCGCTCAACAGTTCATCGGTTAGAAGTTGGAAAGCTTCTTCGCTGGCCGAGCTGTTCCATTCGAATTTGGACAGGTCGAGATTGCGGCATTGGAGGGAGGGAAGTTCCAGACCGGCAACGCGGCAGAGCCCCAAGACCTGCGCTGCCTCAGGCTGGATCTCCTCGTCACCGGCCACGCTGTGTCCGCGATCGGTGACGGCGGTGATGCGGATGGGGGGGGCGCCAGGCATTGTTCCGAGGGCTTGGGCAAGGTAAAGCAGGCTGAAAAAGGCCGGAGCGAGGTTCTCGGGGCTTCCAGGGTCTGGAGATTCCCCGCCGCAGAAGTGGACCACATCGGTTGGGACAGCATCGAGCTTCTGCAGCTCTGCCAGGAGGCGCCGATAATGGACGGCATTGACCGGATCGATTTGGAACCCCCCTTCCGTCCTGTGGAAATCCGCACCCGGCGTGACTTGAACTGCGGATCCGTTGTTACCCAAACGATCGCAGAGCCGTCGCGCGAAGGGCGAGTCGCCGATAAAGAAGAGCCACCTTCGGGAGGCGGCCTTCGGCGTAGGTTCCAAGGGGCGAAGGGGGGCTTGTCGCCAGGCGCGCACAGAGAACCAGTCGCTGAGACTCCGTCTGGGCTTGGATTCTGCGTCGCGGGGCAGTTTGTCAATCCAGTAACGCCGCCGGGTGAATGGATAGGTAGGGAGTTCGACGCGGCGGCGAAGGGCGGATTCGTGAAAGCGCCGCCAATCGACCGTTGCTCCACAGGTCCAGAGCCGGGCGAGGCTGGAAAGGAGTGCGGCGATGTCGTCTTCCGCGTCCTGAGGGCCGGGAAGGGAGGAGAGGATCAGCCGGTCCGGGCCGCAGTGCGGATGTTGGCGCGCCAGGGATGCGAGGACGCGTCCCGGTCCCACTTCGAGGAGTATGTTGCGGGGATTCTCGAGGAGACAGGCGATACCGTCGCCGAATCGAACGGTTTGGCGAATATGGCGAGCCCAGTAGCTGGGATCCCGGAGGTCTTCCTCCGTGATCCAGCGGCCGGTCGCGTTTGACGGGTAAGGAATCTGGGGTGGGGAGATGGCCACGTCCTTAGCCGCTTCGGCAAAGGCGGCAGCGGCTTCGTCCATGAGTCCGCTGTGGAAGGCGTGGGAGGTGTGCAGCCGGCGTCCGGCGATGCCTTGCTGGCTGAGTTGGCGCTCGAAATCAGCGATTTTGTCAGGAAGACCGGAGACGACGCAGAGAGAGGGAGCGTTGACGGCGGCGATCCACAGCCCGGGTGAGCTGGAAAGGCGCTCGCTGAGTTCCTGCTCGCTGAGGGGCACGGCCAGCATGACGCCTTCGACCATGTTTTCCATGAGGCGGCCACGAATGGTCACCAGGCGGAGGGCATCTTTCCAGTGCAAGACGCCGGAGATGCAAGCGGCGACGTATTCGCCGATGCTGTGACCAATGCAGGCGGCGGGTTCGATGCCCCAAGAGCGCCAGAGCTGAGCCATGGCGTATTCGACGACGAAGAGGGCGGGTTGGGCCAGGGCGGTTCGCTGGAGTTGGATCTGTGCGTCCGTCAGGTCATGGTCATCCGGGTAGAGGAGGGGAAGGAGATCCAGATCAAGATCCTCTTTCAGAGTGGTGAGACAGGCGTCGATGATCTCGCGAAAGGCGGGTTCGGCGGAATAGAGCTTGCGCGTCATTCCGGCGTGCTGGGTCCCTTGCCCGGGGAAAAGGAAGACGACCGGGGGAGTTCCGGCCGGGCAATGCCCTTTGAATCCGGAGCGAGGCTCCGGACCGTCCAGCGCTGCGAGGGCTTCCGCCTGGTCGCGGGCGACGAAGGCCCGCCGGTGGTCGAAGGCGCGGCGTCCGGTTTGGAGGGTAAAGGCGACGTCGGCGAGAGAGATTCCGGGATGGCTCCGAAGATGCTGGGCGAGGTTGGAGAATGAGGCATCCAACTCCGGCGCGGTGCGGGCGGAAACCACCAAGAGCTGCCGTTCGCGTCCCGGCGTGGATAGGGGCAGAGGCGGCGCCTCCTCCAGCAGGGCATGAGCGTTGGTTCCGCCCAACCCGAAAGAACTCACGGCGGCTCGGCGGGGCGTGTCTGCGGACGAATTCCAGTCCAGGCATTGGGAGTTGACGAAGAAGGGGCTGTTCTCCAAATCCAAGGCGGGATTGGGTTCATGGAAGTGCAGGCTGGGAGGGATCTTTTGATGTTCGAGACAGAGCGCGGCTTTGATGAAGCCGGCGGCTCCGGCCGCTTCGTTGAGGTGACCGAGATTGGATTTGATGGAGCCAAGCGCGCAGAATCCGCGGCGAGAGGTGCGGCGGCCAAAAGCTTTTGTCAGGGCGGCGATCTCGATGGGATCACCCAGTTTTGTGGCGGTGCCGTGGGCCTCCACGAAGCCGATGGACTCGGGGTGGATGCCGGCGATGGAGTGCGCCAGGGCAATGACTTGGGCTTGTCCATCGATGCTGGGGGCGGTGAACCCGACTTTCAGGCTTCCGTCGTTGTTGACGGCGGATCCCCGGATGACGGCGCGGACGTTGTCGCCGCCGGCGAGGGCGTCTTCGAGGCGTTTCAGGACGACCAGAGCGATGCCGGCTCCTTGGACGATGCCCTGGGCGCGGACGTCGAAGGCCCGGCAATGACCGTCGGGGGAGGCGATGCCTCCTTCCTGGTAGAGATAGCCTTGAACAACGGGGAGGGAAATGGCCACACCGCCGGCCAGGGCCAGGTCGCATTCCCCGTGGATCAGGCTCTGGCAAGCCATGTGGATAGCCACTAACGACGTCGAACAGGTCGACTGGACGTTTACGCTTGGGCCGCGCAAGTTCAACTTGTAGGCGACGCGCGACGTCAGGAAGTCTTTGTTAGCGGCCAGGGCGCACTGCATGAGGCCAGCCTCGGCGAGGATCTCCGGGTTGCTGAGCAGGTTGTCGAGGTAGGTGTTGGTGGTCGCTCCGGCGTAAACACCGATGAGGCCCTCGTATCGGTCCGGGTCGTAGCCGGCGATCTCCAGCGCCTCCCACGCGCATTCGAGAAAGAGGCGCTGCTGCGGATCGATCCATTGGGCCTCGCGCGGGGTGTAAGCGAAAAACTCCGCATCGAACAGGTCGGCTCCGTCGATGATGCCGCGGGCTTTGACGTAGGCGGGGTTGGTTAGGAGAGAGGGATCGACGCCGGCTTCGAGCAATTGTTCGTCGGAGAAGGTTCGAATGCCCTCGGTTCCGGCGCAGAGATTCTTCCACAGGTCCGCCACGTTGGGGGCTCCGGGGAAGCGCCCGTTCACGGCGAGCAGGGCGATGGAGCTGTCTGCGGTGCGGTAAGGGCGGCGCTGAGGAGATTCCGGGAGCGCAGGCGCTGCAGTTTTCACGGAGTCATCAGCGGAGAGGCGGGCCGCGAGGGAATCGATGGTGGGGTGCTGAAAGAGTTCGAGGACGGTGATGTCGCTCCCGAGTTCTTCCACGATCCGGCTGTGCACTTGGAGGAGCAATAGGGAGTGGCCTCCGGCGTCGAAGAAGTTGTCCCGCACGCCGATCCCAGTGCGGCCGAGAACTTCCGACCAAATGAGGAGGAGACGGCTTTCCAAAGCGGTGCGAGGAGCGGTGGGCTCCTTTCGATCAAGCGGCGGCGGGAGGGGAGGCGGGAGGGCGGCCCGGTCGATCTTGCCGTTTGCCGTCATCGGCAAGGCGGTCAGGACGACGAAGGCGGAAGGGATCATGTGCTCGGAGAGCGTCAGGCGGAGGCGCGACCGGAGGGATTCGGCGGTGGGCGCTTCCTCGCCCTGGGCAATCAGGTAGGCGACGAGACGCGGGTCATCTGGATCGTCGCGGCGCAGGACGACGACGGTTTCCCGGACCGTGGGTTGCTCACGGATCGCCGATTCGATCTCACCCAGCTCGATGCGGAAGCCGCGGAGCTTGACTTGGTGATCATTGCGGCCGAGCAGTTCGAGCGAGCCGTCTGGGAGCCAACGGCAGCGGTCCCCGGTCCGGTAAAGGCGGCCGCCTTGGGCTTCGGGCAGGGGATTGGGAACGAAGCGTTCGGCGGTCAGGCTGGGGCGGTTGAGGTAACCGCGGGCCAGGCCGGAACCGCCGATGTAAAGTTCGCCGGGGACGCTGGCCGGAACCGGCTGGAGTTGTTCATCGAGGAGGTAGACCTGCGTGCCGGTGATAGGGCGGCCGATGGTGTAGGGTCCGTCAGCGCTGCGGAGGGCACAGGTCGAATAGGTCGTGTCTTCAGAAGGACCATAGAGGTCGTAGACGCGCTCGACGCTGGGTTCCTGATAAATACGGCGAACCAATTCATTGGTTAGGCGCTCGCCAGCCAGATTGACGGTGGACACGGAGGAAGGCAAGCGCGTGTTCCTCAGCAACTCGCTGATGGCGGAGGGGACGGTGTTGACGAGAGTCACCGGCGCCCGGGAACTCAGGTTAGGCAGTTCAAGAAAGTTCTCGACCAGGATCACGGCTCCGCCGCTTGTCAGGGGAGCGAACATCTCGAAGACCGACAGGTCGAAACAGATGGAGGTGGAGAAAAGCACGCCTTGGAGCTGGTCCGCAGGAAAGACTTCGTGGACCCAACCGAGAAAGGCGGCGGCATTTCGATGTTCGATGGCGACGCCTTTGGGTTTTCCGGTGGAACCGGAGGTGTAGATAACGTAGGCGAGGTTGCCGGGTGCGGCGCGATTGGGGGGATTGTCGTCCGGGCCAGGCGAGAGGGCTTCCTGTTCCTGTCCGTCGTCCACACAGACGACTTTGTTGGAATGATCGCGCCACTGGCCGGCCAAGCTGGATTGCGTCAGGAGCAGGGCCACGGCGGCGTCTTCCAGCATGAAAGCCAGTCGTGCCGGCGGGTATCTGGGATCCAAAGGAACGTAAGCGCTTCCGGACTTGAGGATGGCGAGAATGCCCACGAGCAGGTCGAGGGACCGCTCCAAAGCGATGCCGATGAGTTGCTCAGGGCCGGCTCCCCTGGAGATGAGGCGATGGGCCAGGCGATTGGCGCGGCGGTTGAGTTCGTCATAGGTTATTTGCTGACCGCGAAAGTCGATGGCCAAGGCCTCAGGGCTGCGCGCCGCCTGAGCTTCGAAGAGTTGGTGGAGACAGAGCGGCGACGAAACTTTGGCTCCGCTCGCACCGCTCCAATCCTGGAGAAGCTGACGCCGTTCCGAGGGGGTCAGCAGAGGCAGTTCTCCAATAGGACGATCTGGATCCTGCACGATGCCATCGAGCAGCGTGATATAGTGATTGAGCATCCGCCGGATGTCCTCGGCTTGGAAGAGGCTGGTGCTGTAGGCGGCCTCGAGCGCAAGTCCTTCGGGCGTTTCCTCAACGCCCAGGCTGAGGTCGAACTTTGCCGAGTCTAACTCAAGCTCATGGGGTTGAACGGCAATGCCAGGGAGTTCAAGCGGAACCTGAGGGACGTTCTGGAGGGCAAACAGGATCTGCACCAGCGGGGATCGATCGATGCGGCGTTCCGGCTGCAGCATTTCCACCAGTTTCTCGAACGGCAGGTTCTGGTGAGAAAAGGCTCCGGGCGTGACTTCCCGGACCCGTCGCAGCAACTCGGCAAAGGAGGGATTCCCGGCGAGGGAGGTGCGAAGAACCAGGGTGTTGACGAAGAAACCGACGAGCCCTTCGACTTCGGAGCGATCGCGGCCGGCGATGGGAGCGCCGACGAGGATGTCGTCGCGTTGCGTGTAACGGTGCAAGAGAACGTTGAAAGCGGCCAGGAGGGTCATGAAGAGAGTGGCGTCCTGACGGCGGCTGAGAGCCGGGAGCCCCTGAGTGAGATGGCGTGGGAGCGAGAGGCGGAAACGTGCTCCGCGATGGCTCTGGGAGTGGGAGCGCGGCTGGGAGATGGGAAGATCCAAGACTCCGGGCGCGCCTTCCAACTGATTGCGCCAATAGTCCATTAGCGCGTGAAGAGCATCGCCGTCGAGTTGCTCCCGTTGCCAGGAAGCGAAGTCGGCGTATTGGATAGGGAGATCCGGGAGAGGGGAATTCTCTCCGGCGGCGAAGGCCTGGTAGAGGAGGCTCAATTCGCGGAAGAGGATATGAAGCGACCAGCCGTCGGCGGCGATGTGGTGAAGGACAACGAGGAGAAAGTGCTCACTTGGCGTGACCCGGAAGAGGGTGGCCCGCAGCATGAGATCGTTCGCTAAGTCGAAAGGACGAACGGCCTCTTCGGACATGCGACGCAGGGCACGGGCTTCCCTCTCCGTTTCTGGCAGGTCCAGAAGCGTTTCGGTCGCGAGGGCGAATTCGGGATCGGGATGGATCCTTTGCACAGGTTCGCCCTTTTCCGCGGGGAAAGATGTGCTCAGGACTTGGTGGCGGCGGACGATCTCGTGGAGGGCCCGCCCGAGAAGGGCGGCATCCAGGGGGCCAGACAGGCGGAATGCGATAGGGATATTGTAGACCGGCAGACCGGGCTCCATGCGATCGAGGAACCACAAGCGCTGTTGAGCAAACGATAGGGGAGCCTGCAGAAGGGAGTTTCGGCGGCGGATAGTCTGGCTGGGTTGGCGCTTGGCCTGTCGCAACAGGAGCCTCTTTTCCAGGAGGGCGCGGTCCTCGATGGATAGGTTGGCGGCCGGGTCAATGGGCTCAGCCATGTTAGACTCTTTCATTGGGCTGAGCGGACTCCTGCTCGTCCAGCTCCATCAACTGATCCGTAATGCGGCATGCGAGACCGGCTACGGTGGGATGATGGAAAATGGCGATCAAGCCAATGTCCAATCCGATGGCGGCGCGGAGGCGAGAAACGATCCGGGTGGCCAGGAGAGAGTGGCCGCCGAGTTCGAAGAAGTTATCGTGAACGCCGACGCGATCCAGGTTCAGTTGTTCGGCGAACAACCCTGCGACGATTTCCTCGACGGGGGTGCGAGGGCCGACGAACTCAGAGAGAGGCTTGAGATCCTCCCTGAGGGGAACCGGCAGAGCGCCTCGGTCGACCTTGCCGTTGGGCGTGAGGGGCAAGGCGGGGAGGAACAAGAAGGCGGATGGAACCAGGTAGGGGGGCAATTGAGCCGAGAGAAACTCGCGCAGGGCGGGGGCGGTTGCTTCGGAGCCAGGCTGCAAGACGATGTAGGCAATCAAGCGCTTGTCGCCGGAGTCCTCCTGGAGAGTTGAGACAACGGCGTCGCGAACGGCGGGGTTCTGACGGAGGCAGGCTTCAATCTCGCCGAGTTCAACACGGAAGCCGCGGATCTTGACCTGATGATCCCACCGGCCGAGGAACTCGATGGCTCCGTCGCTACGCCAGCGGCAGCGGTCTCCGGTTTTGTAGATGCGGTCGCGGGGTTCGGGGCCGAAGGGGTCGGGCAGGAAGCGTTCCCGGTCGAGTTCATCGCGGTTGAGGTAGCCGCGGGCCAGGCCGTCGCCGCCGATATAGAGTTCTCCGGGGAGGCCGGGAGGGACTGGTTGGAGGGCGGGATCGAGAATATAGACGCGGGTGTTGGAGATGGGACGCCCGATGGGAACCGTGCTGCCAATCTCGCTGGAAGCGTCCATCACATGGCAACAGGTGAACGTGGTGTTTTCGGTAGGACCGTAACCGTTGACGAGGGTCTGGCCCGGCCGCAGCCGGCTGAGCATTTTCTTGACGTGGGGGACGGAAAGGACATCGCCTCCGGTCAGGAGCTGGCGGACCGTGGCGAGGCTGTCCGCTTGGCGATCGGCCATCTGGTGAAACAGGGCGGCGGTGAGCCAGAGGGTGGTGATCTTCTGCTCTCGGATGAAGTCGCCGATTTCTTCCAGAGCCGGGGTGTGAGGTGGGAAGACGGCGAGCCGGGCTCCGTTGAGGAGGCTGCCCCATATTTCGAAGGTAGAGGCGTCGAAGGATACAGGAGCGAACTGAAGGAGAACATCGTCGGGACCGAGACTGACGTAGTTGGTGTTGCGGATCAATCGGACCACGGAGCGGTGGCGAATGGCGGTTCCTTTGGGAAAGCCGGTGGAGCCGGAGGTGTAGATGATGTAGGCGAGGTTTCCGGCGGAAACGGGTGTAGCGAGATTGGCCGAGCTGAGCCGCTCGATATCGGGCTGGGCCGTGTCCAAGCAGAGGACTTGAGCAGAGTGCGAAGCGGGGAGGCGATCAAGCAGGCGGCTGTGGGTGAGGAGGAGCGGCGCGGCGGCGTCGTGCAGCATGAAATCGAGACGCGGCGTTGGGTAGCCAGGGTCGAGAGGCAGGTAGGCTCCGCCGGCCTTGAGGATGGCAAGCAAGGCGACGATCAGATCGAGACTACGCTCGAGGTAGAGCGCCACGACCCTTTCGGGACCCGCTCCAAGTTCTTGGAGATGGCGGGCGAGTTGGTTGGCGCGGGCGTTGAGTTCGCCGTAGGCTAGTGCTTTCTGGCCACAAGTTAGGGCGAGGGATTCGGGCCGAGCGGCGGCTTGTTCCTCGAAGAGTTCGTGAATGGTCGCGTCGCGCGGGTAGGGGGTGCTCGTGTCGTTCCATTCGATCAAAACACGGCGGCGCTCCCCCTCATCGATGAGGGAAAAGGCGGAGAGGGGTTGATTGGGATCGGCAACGATGGACTCGAGCAAGCGGCAGTAACGCCTTAGCAGGGTTTCCACGGTGGTTTCCGCAAAAAGTTCCGTGTCATAGACGGCAACGAGCTGGGTGGCTCCGGAATCCTCCATCACATGGAGTTCCAGATCGACGCGGGAGGCGGCGGTTTCGGACCACCCGACGCTCAAGCGGAGGGCTCCCGCGGTCATGGGCGGCATGGGGGCGTTCTGCAGCGCAAAGATCACCTGGAAGAGAGGGTTGCGGCCGGGATCGCGCACGGGGTTGAGGGCCTCGACAAGTTTTTCAAAGGGCAGATCCTGGTGATCGAAGGCCTTGAGGACGGTGGATCGGACTTGGGCCAGGAAGCGGCGGAAAGACGGATCTCCGGAGGCGTCGGCGCGGAGGACAAGGCTATTGGCGAAGAAGCCGATGAGGCCAGCGGTTTGGGGGTGAGAGCGGTTGGCGATGGGGCAGCCGACCGGCAGATCATCCTGTCCGGTGTATCGCTGGAGAAGGACCTGGAAGGCCGCCAGCATGGTCATGAAGGGAGTTGCATTCTCTTGAAGACTGAGGCTGTTGATGGATGCGACAAGAGTTTGTGGCAGCGTAAGTTTGAGGCGCCGGCCGCGCCGGGATGGCGCATGGGGGCGTGGGTGATCGGTGGGGAGCGGAAGGATGGGCAAGTCCTTTAGATGATCCTGCCAGTAAGAGAGCTGGCGATCGAGTTCTCCGGCGTCCATCCAAGCCCGCTGCCAGACGGCGAAGTCGGCATATTGGACGGGCAAGAGCGGGAGCCGTGGATCGCGGCGGTCCAGCCGCGCCCGGTACAGCTCAAGGAGGTCTCGGAGCAACACGCCCATGGACCACCCATCGGAGATGATGTGGTGCATTGTGAGGACAAGAATGTGATTCTCGATGTCGCAACGCAGGAGGAGGGCTCGAATCAGGGGGGGAATGGCGAGGTCGAAAGGCCGCCGGACCTCCTCTTCGGCGAGCCGCAGCGCTTCGGATTGGAGTTGAGAATCCGGGAGGGCGGAGAGATCCACGAAAGGCAAGTCGAGTGCACGCGGCGGCGAGATGACTTGGCGGGGCGGGTCTTCGGGGGTGAAGACGGTTCGCAGAGTTTCATGCCGCTCGACGAGTTGATTGAGGCTCCAGCGGAGCGCATCGGTATGGAGGGAGCCCTGCAGCCGGGTTGTCGAGGGCACGTTGTATTCTGCGCTTAAGGGGGACATGCGGTGCAGGATCCACAGTCGCTGTTGGGCGTAGCTCAGGGGCAAAGGCGCGTCGCGGGAGACAGTGGGGATTGGCGCCGCGCCGGAGTCGCCGTCGACCTGGTTGTGCTTGAGGAAGTCCAGGAGGTCGGCTTTGCGCTGCAGCAAGTCTTCGCGCAGGGAGGGGGTCACGGCTCCGGGCGGAGCATCGTAACGGAGCCGTTCTCCATCGGCCCAGAGCCGGATGCCGGCTTGGTTCAATTGGGCCAGGAACTCTGGGAGACTCATAGTTCACCTTCCTCGCGTTCTCCTGTTCCGGCGAGGGTTGACGTTGCGGCTGGAGAGGTTCGGCGGACGGAAAGGGCGGCGTCGATGGCTGCGGCCAACTCCCGGATGGTGGGATTCTCGAAGAGGATGGAGATGGGCAGTCTCAGGTTGTAGCGACTGCCGGCGCGGGCGATCAATTGCATACCCAGGAGGGAGTGCCCTCCTAACTGAAAGAAGTTGCCGGTCATACCGGCGTCTGAGCGGCCCAGCAAATCGGCCCAAATCGCAGCGACTTGCCGTTCCGTTTCTGTTTGGGGCTCTGCCGCAGGCGACGGCGCAGCCGTGGAGGATGTGGATGGCGGCGGGAGGGCTTCGCGATCGATCTTTCCGTTGGCGTTGACGGGCAGCTTATCGAGCCACACCAGGGCGGCCGGAATCATGTAATGGGGAAGGGACTCCCGGAGGTGACCGGCGAGGGTTTCGACTGGGCGATCACCACCGGGTTCCCGGGGGGTCACATAGGCCGTCAGTGAGGGACTTTGCGGAGTGTCCCTCCGAAGGATGGCGATGGCGTCGCGGACGGCCGGGTGTTGTAGGAGGACAGCTTCAATTTCGCCGAGTTCGACGCGGAACCCGCGCAGCTTGATCTGGTGATCGCGGCGGCCGACGAACTCGAGGAGGCCATCGGGACGCCAGCGGCAGCGGTCTCCGGTGCGGTAGAGGCGGGCTTCTGGTGTATCAGCGAAGGGATCCGGCAAGAAGCGTTGCGCGGTCAGTTCCGGCTGATTGATGTAGGCGCGGGCCAGGCCGTCGCCTCCGAGGTAGAGTTCTCCGGGCAAGCCGGGAGGAAGCGGTTGAAGGCCGCGGTCGAGGACGTAAACGCGGGTGTTGGAAATGGGGCGTCCGATGGGAACAACGTCGCCGGTTTGGCTGGAGCCGTCCATGATCCAGCAGGTGGTGAATGTGGTGTTTTCGGTGGGGCCATAGCAATGGATGAACTCATGGCCGGGCGGAAGGGCGGCCAGCAACTTGCGGAGGTGGGAAGCAGACATGACTTCTCCTCCGGCCAGCAATCGCCTAACGGTAGTCAGGCTCGATAGCTGATGATCGACCATCTGGTGGAAGAGAGCGGTGGTCAGGAATAAAGTGGTGATCTTGTGGGTGCGGAGGAAGTCTCCGAGTTCATTCAATCCCGGCATCTGCGGGGGAAAGACCACGAGTTGCGCCCCATTGAGCAGGCTGCCCCAGACTTCGAAGGTTGAGGCGTCGAAGGACACTGTTGAGAACTGAAGGAGGACATCGCTGGGACCCAAGTCGATGTAGTTGGTGTTGCGCACGAGCCGGACGACGGAGCGGTGGCAAATGGAGGTTCCTTTGGGAAGGCCGGTCGAGCCGGAGGTGTAAATGATGTAGGCGAGGTCCTCAGCGGAGGCGGGCTGGGCGAGATTGGACGGACTGTGCTGGGCAAGTTCGCGCTGAGCCGTGTCCAGGCAGAGAACGTGAGCGGGGTGCGAAGTGGGAAGGCGATCGAGGAAGCGGCTGTGGGTCAGCAGCAGGGACGCCCCGGCGTCGCGCAGCATGAAATCCAGACGCTGCGGCGGGTAGCCGGGGTCTAGAGGCAGGTAAGCTCCGCCGGCTTTGAGGATGGCGAGCAGGGCGACTACCAGATCGAGACTACGCTCCAGGCAGAGCGCCACGACCGTTTCGGGACCGGCTCCGAGTTCTTGGAGATGGCGGGCGAGTTGGTTGGCGCGGGCGTTGAGTTCGCCGTAGTTCAATTGTTCCTGACCACAGCTTAGAGCGAGGGCTTCGGGCCGTGCGGCGGCCTGTTCTTCGAAGAGTTGATGAATGGCAGCGTCTCGCGGGTAGGGTGTGGCCGTGTTATTCCAATCTAGGACGACCTGTTTTCTCTGCGCTTCGCTCAGCAGGGGCAACCCGGCGACGGGCTGGGAAGGGTCCAGGAGGACTGCTTCCAGGAACAGCCGGTAGGCGGAGAGCATGCGATCGATCGTTTCCGGATCGAACAGATCGCTGTTGTATTCCCAGAGGAGGGTGGCGGAAGTGAACTCGGCGTTCTCCCGGCCACCGTGGCGGGGGATGACCACGACATTGAGATCGAACTTGGAAGAGCCGTTGCTGAGCACGCGTGGTTCTTGGAAGACGAGACCCGGGAGGTGGAGATTGCCCAGCGGGGAGTCGTGGAAGCTGAACATCACTTGGAAAACCGGATGGCGGCTGGGGTCCCGCTCGGGGTTGAGCGCTCGCACGACTTGTTCGAAGGGCGCATCCTGATGAGCATAGGCTTCGGCTTTCTGATGTTGGGCTCTGCGGAGGACATCACGAAAGGAATCGTCGCCGGTGAAGCGCATGCGCAGGACGACGTTGTTGACGATCATCCCGGCGATTTCTTCGACGGGTTTCCAGCGCCGGTTGGCGACGCCGGATCCGATGCAGAAGTCGTCTTGCCAAGTGAGGCGATGGAGGAGGGCGGCGAAAGCCGCCAGCATGGTGTCGAAGAGCGTAACGCCTTCTTGGCGGCTGAGGGCGGCAAGATTTTGCATGAGCTTGCCGGGAAGCTCGATGGTGGGGGCCGCGCCGCGATAGGTCTGGCGGGAGGGCCGGGGACGGTCGAAGGGCAGGTCGAGTTCCGCAGGGCAGCCAGCGAGGGCCTTGCGCCAGAATTCGACCTGTTGTTCACCTACGCCGCTTTCGATGTAGCGGCGTTGCCACCTTGCGAAATCGGCGAACTGAAGAGAGGGCTGTGCTAGTCCAGAAGGAGTTCCCGTGTCGAAAGCGCGGTAGAGTTCAACGACTTCGCGCAAGAGCAAATTGAAAGACCAGCCGTCATGAATGAGGTGGTGCTCGACCTGAATGAGGCGGTGATCCTCCGGCGTCATGCGGAGAAGCTTCCAGCGAATGAGCGGCAGGCGATCGACGTCGAAAGGCTCTTGGCAGAGGGCGTGGACGATGTCCTTGGCGGCGTCGTCGCGTTCTGGTTCCGGCAGGGCGGAGAGGTCTTCGACTTGGAGGCGGACGGGAAAAGGCGGGTGAATCGATTGGACCGGTCCCTGGCTGCTGTCGGGGAAGGTTGTGCGGAGGATCTCATGGCGTTGCACGAGAGCGGTGAGGGCTTGCTCGAGGGCGGTCAGGTTGAGGTTGCCCTGGAGGCCCAGCATGGCCTGGACCTGGTAGGCGCGGTTGCCGGGATCCCATCGTTCAAGGAGCCAAACGCGTTCTTGAGAATAGGACAGGGGCAGGGGCGCGTCGCGTGGCGCCGGGGTTATCGGCGACGCGGGGCCTTCCGCGGTTTCGGCGAGGAGTTCTGACAACAGGGCTACAGTGGGCCGCTCGAACATGGCTCCAGGCGGAAGATCCCACCCGCCGTGTTCGCGGAGCTGGGCCAGGATGTGGGTAGCCAACAGGGAAGATCCGCCGAGGGAAATGAAGTGATCATGGATGCCCACGGAATCGAGGCCGAGAGCGGTTTCCCAAGTTGAAGCCACAAATTGTTCCAAAGGCGTGCACGGAGCAGTGTAGGGGGTCTCGAGTTGCGGGCGGCGGCCGCTGGGTTCCGGCAGGGCTCGGCGATTGAGTTTTCCACTGGAGGTTTTGGGTAGAGATTCCAGGAATTCGAAAGTGGAGGGGATCATATAATCGGGCAAACTCGACCGGAGATGCTGGGTCAGCTCTGCGTTGGTTAGGCGAGAGTCCTTGCTTGCGACATAGGCCGCCAGGCGCAGCCCGGCTCCCGCGGACCAAGCCGCCACGGCGGCCTCCTGCACGGCGGGATGGGTGCGGAGGACGGCTTCGATTTCGCCGAGTTCGATCCGGAACCCGCGGATCTTGACTTGGTCATCGACGCGCCCGATGAAATCGAGAGGTCCGTCGTTGCGCCGGCGGACCAAATCGCCGGTACGGTACATGCGGGCATCCGTATTTACAGCGAAGGGATCCGTTAGAAACCGTTCTGCGGTGAGTTCCTGGCGATTGAGGTAGCCGCGAGCCAGGCCGTCGCCTCCCGTGTAAAGCTCTCCGGGCAGGCCGGGAGGGACCGGTTGGAGATATCGGTCGAGGACGTAGACGCGGGTGTTGGAAATGGGGCGTCCGATGGGAACCGCGCTGCCAATCTCGCTGGAAGCGTCCATCACATGGCAACAAGTGAACGTGGTGTTTTCGGTAGGACCGTAACCGTTGACGAGGATCTGGCCGGGCCGCAGCAGGCTCAGCATTTTTTTCACGTGAGGGACGGAGAGAACGTCTCCTCCGGCCAGGAGCTGGCGGACCGTGGCGAGGCTATCTGCTTGGTGATCCGCCATCTGGTGAAAAAGGGCGGCGGTGAGCCAGAGGGTGGTGATCTTCTGCTCTCGGATGAAGTCGCCGAGTTCCTCCAGAGCCGGGGTGTGAGGAGGGAAGACGGCGAGCCGGGCTCCGTTAAGGAGGCTGCCCCATATTTCGAAGGTAGAGGCGTCGAAGGATACGGGAGCGAACTGAAGCAGGACATCATCGGGACCGAGACTGACGTAGTTGGTGTCGCGGACCAAACGGACGACGGAGCGGTGGCAGACGGAGGTTCCTTTGGGAAGGCCGGTCGAGCCGGAGGTGTAAATGATGTAGGCGAGGTCCTCAGCGGAGGCGGGCTGGGCGAGATTGGACGGACTGTGCTGGGCAATTTCGCGCTGAGCCGTGTCCAGGCAGAGAACGTGAGCGGGGTGCGAAGTGGGGAGGCGATCGAGGACGCGGCTGTGGGTCAGCAGCAGGGACGCTCCGGCGTCGCGCAGCATGAAATCCAGACGCTGCGGCGGGTAGCCGGGGTCTAGAGGCAGGTAAGCTCCGCCGGCTTTGAGGATGGCGAGCAGGGCGACTACCAGATCGAGACTACGTTCCAGGCAGAGCGCCACGACCGCTTCGGGACCGGCTCCGAGATCTTGGAGATGGCGGGCGAGTTGGTTGGCGCGGGCGTTGAGTTCGCCGTAGTTCAATTGTTCCTGACCACAGCTTAGAGCGAGGGCTTTGGGCCGTGCGGCGGCCTGTTCTTCGAAGAGTTGATGAATGGCAGCGTCTCGCGGGTAGGGTGTGGCCGTGTTATTCCAATCCAGGACGACCTGTTTTCTCTGCGCTTCGTTCAGCAGGGGCAACCCGGCGACGGGCTGGGAAGGGTCCAGGAGGACTGCCTCCAGGAACAGCCGGTAGGCGGAGAGTATGCGATCGATCGTTTCCGGATCGAACAGATCGCTGTTGTATTCCCAGAGGAGGGTGGCGGAGGTGAACTCGGAGTTCTCCCGGCCATCGTGGCGGGGGATGACCACGACATTGAGATCGAACTTGGCGGAGCCGTTGCTGAGCACGCGCGGTTCTTGGAAGACGAGGCCAGGGAGGTGGAGATTGCCCAGCGGAGAGTCGTGGAAGCTGAACACCACTTGGAAGACTGGATGACGGCTGGGGTCCCGCTCGGGGTTGAGCGCGCGCACGACTTGTTCGAAGGGCGCATCCTGATGAGCATAGGCTTCGGTTTTTTGATGGTGGGCCTTGCGGAGCACATCACGAAAGGAATCGTCCCCGGTGAAGCGCATGCGCAGGACGACGTTGTTGACGATCATCCCGGCGATCTCTTCGACGGGTTTCCAGCGCCGGTTGGCGACGCCTGATCCGATGCAGAAGTCGTTTTGCCAAGTGAGGCGATGGAGAAGGGCGGCGAAAGCCGCCAGCATAGTGTCGAACAGAGTGACGCCTTCTTGGCGGCTGAGGGCGGCGAGATCTTTCATGAGCTTGCCAGGAAGCTCGATGGCGGGGGCCGCGCCGCGATAGGTCTGGCGGGAGGGCCGGGGACGGTCGAAGGGCAGGTCGAGTTCCGCGGGGCAGCCCGCAAGGGTCCGGCGCCAGAAGTCGATCTGTTGTTCACCCACGCCGCTTTCGATGTAGCGGCGTTGCCAGCTTGCGAAATCGGCGAACTGGAGAGAGGGCTGTGATAGTCCAGAAGGAGTTCCCGTATCGAAAGCGCGGTAGAGTTCAACGAGTTCGCGCAAGAGCAGATTATAAGACCAGCCGTCGTGGATGAGGTGGTGTTCGACCTGAATGAGGCGGTGATCCTCCGGCGTCATGCGGAGGAGTCTCCAGCGAATGAGCGGCAGGCGATCGAGGTCGAAAGGCTCTTGGCAGAGGGCGCGGACGATGTCCTTGGCGGCGGCGTCGCGTTCTGGTTCCGGCAGGGCGGAGAGGTCTTCGACTTGGAGGCGCACGGGAAAGGGCGGGTGGATGGATTGGACCGGCCCCTGGCTGCTTTCGGGGAAAGTTGTGCGGAGGATCTCGTGGCGTTGCACGAGAGCGGTGAGGGCTTGCTCGAGGGCCGTTAGGTTGAGGTTGCCCTGGAGGCCCAGCATGGCTTGGGCCTGGTAGGCGCGGTTGCCGGGATCCGATCGTTGTTGAAGCCAAAGGCTTTCTTGAGAATAGGACAGGGGCAGTGGCGCGTCGCGCGGCGCCGGGGTTACCGGCGACGCGGCGCCTTCCGCGGTTTGGGCGAGGAGTTCGGACACGGCTGGATGGGAGCTGAGGGCGGCTTCGATTTCGGCGGGTTCAATTCGAAACCCTCGGGGATTGAGCTGGTCATCGACGGGGCCGATGAAGTCGAGGGTTCCGTCGTCGCGCCAGCGCACTAGGTCGCCGGTGCGGAAAATGCGGGTGTCCGTGTTCTCGGCGAAGGGGTCCGGCAAGAATCGTTCTGCGGTGAGTTCCGGGCGATTGAGGTAGCCGCGTCCGACGCAGACGCCTCCGAGGTAGAGTTCACCGGTTGTTCCCGGCTCGACCGGGGATTGCTGGGCGTTGAGAATGTAGGCGCGGACGTTGGGGATAGGGCCTCCGATAGGTGGAGCGCCGTCCTTTTGATCACTAGATTCGACCTGGTGCTGGGTGGTCCAGACGGAGGTTTCGGTGGGGCCATAGACATTGTGGACGGTGAAGGGAAGCGTCTGGCGCGGCGCCCGATGCATCTTACTACCGCCGAGGCTGAAGCAACGCAGGGCGGTTTCGCGGGGCCAGTTCAGTTCGAGCATTTCCTCCGCGAGAGGAGTTGGTGCGAACGCGAAGGTGATGGCGTGCTCGACCAGCCAATCGCGGAAGGCCACGGCGGAGCTGCGCACGGCTTCGTCGACGATGCGCAGAGTCGCTCCTTGGGTAAGGCAGGGCCAGACTTCAAAAAGGACTGCGTCGAAGGCCAAGTTGGCAAACTGGGAGAAACGGTCCTGGGCGGTGTCGCTGAAGATCAGCCAATGGCTTTGGACGAGGTTGCTCAAACTCAGGTGTTCGACGGCTGCGGCTTTGGGAAGACCGGTGGACCCTGAGGTAAAAATGGCGTAAGCGAGGTGAGACGGTTGGACGGGGAGATCCGGGTTGGTTTCAGGAAGGTCTGCGGGAAGGCCGCCGTCGAGGCAGATGGTGTGTAGATCGCGGGCCGGCAGTCGATCGAGGAGCTGACTCTGCGTGACGATGAGGCGGGCTCCGGCATCGCTCAGCATGAAGGCGAGTCGAGCCGGGGGCTGGGCGGGGTCCAACGGCAAGAAGGCGGCGCCGGCTTTGTGGATCGCCAACATTCCCACGACCATATCGATGGAACGGCTGGTGCAGAGGGCCACGAGGGTGTCGGGGCTCACATGCAATGAGCACAAGTAATGAGCCAAGCGGTTGGCGCGGGCGTTGAGTTTCCCGTAGGCAACGCGTTCGAAGCCAGCCTCTACAGCGATGGCATCCGGGCTCCGGCGAACTTGTTCCTCAAAGAGTTGGTGGACGCAGCGGTCCAGGTGGAAATGGGCGGAAGCGTGGTCCCACCCGGGTTGCGGAGCGATGGGATCGGGCGCGGGCGCGAGGGATGTGCTTCCAGGCGGCTGTTCCTGGGGGGATCGAGCTGGAGATTCAGGCGGCAAAAGTGCAGTGGTGTTGGCGTTGGAGGATAAGTTCAGAAGCGGGTGAAAAGGTGGGCTTCACGGAGACTTGGCATCACTCGGGAGGGGTTGATCTGGTGGAATAGACTGCAGTTGCCATAGTGATTCGACAGTGGCCGATGGTGGAGGGAAATGTCAAGAATCATGGATCCGGGAATGATCAAGAAGCCTGAAAGGAGCGTTTGGCGCTTGCCGCTCGTGCATCGGGCGCCAATGCCGTGGAAGGGAGGGTTATTTCCCGGTGCGTGGTTCTCTGACATAACGATTGGGCGGTTGCGGGAAAATCCTTTGAGCGGAGGGGAAATGAAGCGGAGGGACTTCTCGGATTGGAGGCCTTGGAACGGGTGTGGCGGCATTTGCCTGCGGGGTGCAGGAAGTCTCGCGAGATCCCCTTTGCGCGGTGGGGATTGCGGTGTAGGTGGACGCGATGATGCCGGCTTCGCGGGGGGGATCCGAATCTTTGAATCCGTCTCAGCGTGAAGCGGTGGCGCAGGTAAAGGGCCCTTTGCTGATCTTGGCGGGCGCCGGGACGGGGAAGACCAGGGTGATCACCGCCCGGATCCGGAACATGGTGCGGAACCGGGGCATTCCGGCGGCACAGATCTTGGCGATCACCTTCACCAACAAGGCAGCGGCGGAGATGCGCGAGCGTTGTGCGGCGCTGCTTTCGAGAAGTGAGGCCAAAGATTTGATGGTGTGCACTTTTCATGCCCTTTGCGTCCGGATCCTGCGCCGATCCATTGACCGGTTGGGTTACAAACGGAATTTCACGATCTACAGCGGCTCGGAACAGACGGGATTGATCCGGAGAATCCTTCTGAGAGTGGCCGCCAAGGATGAGAAGATGGATCCCTGGGCGGCGCTGTCTTTGGTGAGCCGGGCCAAGAACGCGGGTCTCAGTCCGGAGGAAGCTGGAGAGACCCTGGAGGCGGACCTTTATCGAGAGTACCAGCGGGAACTCAAATTGCTGAACGCGGTGGATTTCGACGATCTGTTGCTTCTGGCCGAATGCCTGCTCCGCGAACACGAGGACATTCGGGCGCATTGGCAAGGGAGGTTTGGCTATCTTTTGGTGGACGAGTTTCAGGACACAAACCGGCTGCAAATGGAATTGTTGCGGCGGCTGGCCGGGGCGGAACACAACGTCTGCGTGGTGGGCGACGACGACCAGAGCATCTATGCTTGGCGCGGGGCCGACATCGCGAACCTGCTGGAGTTTGAGCGTTTTTTCCCGAATCCGGTCATCGTGAGGTTGGAGGAGAATTACCGGTGTCCACGCGACGTTCTGGAGCTGTCGAACAGTTTGATTCGCCATAACCGGTTGCGGCGGGAGAAGCGATTGTGGAGCCGGATTCAGGGGGAGGGACCGGTTCGGGTGATTTCCATGCCCGGGGAGGCGGAGGAGGCGGAGTTTGTGGTGGGAGAGATCCTGGAAGGGCGCTTCGGCAAGGGGCGGCGCTTTGAGGATTTCGCGGTGTTGTTCCGGACGAACATGCAGGCGCGGCCTTTTGAACAGGTTTTGCGCTCCCGGCGGATCCCCTACCGGATGGTGGGGGGGCAGAGTTTCTTCGATCGCCGGGAAGTGCGGGATTTGCTGGCCTACTTTTCGGTGTTTCTGAATCCGCACGACGACATCAGCCTGCTGCGGGTGCTGAACACTCCGCCACGGGGCATTGGGGCGGCCACGGTGACCGAGGCGACGCAGGTCAGTGCCAAACGAGAGGCGAGCGTCTGGAAGATCCTGACGGACGCAGAATTCCAGGAGCAGTTGAGTATGCGGGGGCGTGCGGCGGTCGGCAGTTTCGTGGAATTGGTGGAGCGTTACGGGGCGCGTTTCACGGGACCAGGTTGCCGGGCGGCGGAAACCGCTGAGGAGTTGGTTGGGGAGCTTGACTACATGGCCTGGCTGCAACGGCAGTGCCGGACGGTCGAGGAGGGCGAGACCCGGCGGCAGGGGGTGGCCGGGTTGTTGGAGAGTCTGCGCGGCTCGGAAGGGGGGTCGTTGCAAGGGTGGTTGGACGCTTTGGCCTTGGAAGGCGACCGGGACAGGGAGGAAGATGTCCGGGACAAGAGCGGGGTGTGTCTTATCACCCTTCATGCGGCCAAGGGCTTGGAGTTTCCCTACGTCTACCTGGCTGGATTCGAGGAAGGCCTGTTGCCGCACCGGCGGTCGGAGGAAGAGGGCAATCGCGACGAGGAACGGCGGCTGCTTTACGTGGGACTGACGCGAGCGCAACGGCGGTTGACGTTGACCTGGCGGCGTTCGCGAACTGTGTATAAGAATGTCACGGCCTGTTTGCCCAGCTCGTTTCTTCGGGAAATGGATGCGGCATTTTATGAAGAGAGCTCCTGGGAAGAACTGCGGAAGCGGCCGGTGACCAGTGAAGAAGCGCAGGGGTCCATGGAGGCAGTGCGGGCTTACCTGGATCAGTTGGGAGCAAACCGGGCGGCCTCGTGAAAGACGGGGTTGAGACTGGGGTGCGTTCTCCGCGCCTCTTCATCGTGGCTGGGGAAGCCAGCGGCGACATTCACGGTGCGGGTCTGGTGCGAAGCATCGTGGCGCGGCGCCCCGGTGCGACGGTGGGCGGATTGGGCGGGCCCCTCTTGCGGACAGCGTCAGGGGGAGGAGTTGAGGATTGGATCGATCGCGCTGCGGTGGTCGGGCTCGTCGAGGTGCTTCGCCATTACCGTTTTTTTCGCAAGAAGTTGCTGGAGACGGCTGGGATGGTACAGTCCCAGCAACCGGATGCGGTGATCTTGGTGGACTATCCAGGATTCAACCTGAGACTGGCGAAGGAGCTGCGGGAGCGTGGTTATGCGGGGCGTCTGGTGTATTACATCAGTCCGCAGGTTTGGGCTTGGCGCCGGTCTCGAATACCGAAGATGGCGCGGTGGCTGGACTTGATGATCTGCATTTTCCCCTTTGAGGTCGAGTTGTTTGTGGAAGCGGAACTGCCCGCCGTCTTTGTGGGGCATCCCATGGCGGACCGGCTGGCCGGGGTTCAGCGATTGGAGCGGCGCAGCGACTTGGTGGGGTGGTTTCCCGGAAGCCGGGAACGGGAGGTGGCGCGCTTGTTTCCGGTGATGCTGGAGGCGGGCCGCCGTTTGGCGCGCCGATATCCGGAGCTGCACTTTGTTGCGGCGGCCGCGTCTTCCAGGCTGGGCGCGGAGATGGAGCGGATGGCGCAAGGGGATCCGGGGCTGCCGCCTTGCCGGGTGGTAGTGGGGGAGGCCTTGCGGCTGATGCAGGAGTGCACGGTGGGGGCGGTGGCGTCGGGGACGGCGACCTTGGAGGCGGCGTATCTGCAACTGCCTTACTGTTTGGTTTACAGGGTGGCCTGGCCTACCTACGCGGCGGGAAGGGCCTTGATCCGGGTGCCCTATTTGGGGATGGTGAATCTTTTGGCCGGCCGGGAGGTGGTGCGTGAACTGCTGCAGGGTGAGGCCACGCCGGAGGCGGTGGAGAAGGAACTGTGCGGGTTTTTGGAGGATCCAGCGAGGCGGAAGAGCTTGCAGAAGGAATTGGGCGCGGCGACGGCCATGTTAGGAACAGGGGGTTCCTATGATAGGGCTGCCGCCGCGATTCTGGAGGAGTTGGAAGGAGGGAAGGCGGATTGATTGCGCCGGTTAGAATCCGGCTGCCGCGGCTTCGGCGTGTTCGACGGCGTGGATGTAGCGGGCGAGGGATTCGTTGGGTTCCAGGTCATGGGCCCGCTGCAGATGGCTGAGGGCGGCGGTGTAATTGCCTTGCGAGACGTGCAACTGCCCGAGTTCGCGCAGGGCGGCCGATTCGTATGCGGAGACTCGAGCAGCCTGTTGGAGGCGCATTTCCGCCTCCACGACGTTGTCTTGAGCGGCGAGGTGTCGGCCGAGAGCGACGAGGACACGGCCGTCCATGGGATCGCGGCTTACGATGGCCTCGAGGCGTTGGGCTGCGGCCTCAGGCTCGCCGGTTTCCATGGCGACGAGAGCGTCGAGGCGTTCGAGGTCGGCGGCGGTCTTGTCCTCGGACGGAAGATCAGGATAGGCTTCGCGAATCCTCGTAAGAAGTTGGGCGGTCTCGGGCCAAGCGAGGGCTTGGGAAAGGAGGTCCGCGGCTTCAATGGCGGCGGCGGGTTCGGGAGGCGGTTGAGCGGCGACGGATTCTTGGAAGCGCGCTAGGGCGAGAGAAGACGATTGGAGCTGGAGGTAGAGTTGACCGAGAAGGAGGGTGTCTGGGGCGGAAAGCCGGTCCAATCTCCGGACGATCTCAAGGGCGGCGGCGGCCTGATCGTGACGTTCGAGACTCATGAGTGCGCTGGCAAGCCGGACCCAGGTTTCGTGATCGCCCGGCCGGCTGGCCAGGACTTCGTTGAAGAGGCGAACGGCGGCGTCATGATCGCCGGTATGACGGAGGCATTCCGCTTCGCCGGATTTCCAATCCGGGTTGTCCGGCATGGACAACTGAGCCAGGCGGTAGGCTTGAAGTGCGCTGGCGTAGTGATTCTGCTGAAGCCGGCAGTAGCCGAGGAGCCCGAGAGTGAGACCGTCATGGTCACCGAGTTCGACGGCGCGTTGGAGAAACGGCAGAGCGGCTGGGAGATCGTCCCGGCGCATATAGACGGCTCCGAGGCTGGCGTGAGCACGGCGGAAATCAGGGTAGAGTTCCAGCGCCTTGGTTAGGGAAGCGACGGCCTCATCGAGGTTGTCTTCTTGAAAGTGGAGTATTCCGAGGTTGAACTGGAGGGCGGCGCTGGAGGAAGACAGCGATTCGTTTCGCAACCGGCGGATGGCCGATTCACGATCTCCAGCGGCCATGAGGCGGGCGATGTTGGACAAGACGGCTTTTTCTTCCGCGCTGACAAAAGGCTCGATTCGGTTCTCAGGGGTGAAGAGGCCCATGAAACTCCGGGTGAAGCTGGGGTCGCGCCAGAACTCGCGCGACAAGGGCATTTCTGCTGGCGCTTGCACGGCCAGGCAGGCCACGAAGGCCGGGAAACCGAGGGTGGCGAAGACGGCGGCTCGGGCGCTGAGGAGGTGGGAAAGGCGGAGCATCATTGTTTGAGGACGAGGGGCCAGCGGAACCGGGCGCGGACGGGCTTGCCGTCCTTTTTTGGGGTAGTGAACCGGGCGCGGCGAGCGGCTTCCAGAGCCATGGAGCGCAGTTCCGGGTGAGTGACGCTGACCACGCCACGGACGGTCACGCGGCCGGAGGCGTCGATTTCAATGTCGAGCACGGCGCGGCCCTGGGTGATGCCGCGGCGCGTCAATTCTCGGGGAAAGGGTGGGGAAGGGTTGTTGCGCAGGGTGGGTTTGCCGTCGAGTTCGCCGGCTGGGTAGACAGATTTTACTGGGGGCGCGGTTCGCGGCGGGGCTGGAGGGGGTTGGGGCGTCGGACTGCGCTGAGGGCGGGTGTCCTGTGAGGGTTTAGGCGGCGCTGTTGCGATGCGTGGCGCTGGAGCGGGGCGGACCGGCGGGAGTTCGACTGGCGGTGTGTCGAGGGTGAAGTCCTGTGGATTGAGACGAAAATCGAGGGGAGGCAGCGGGGCGGAACGGAAGGGAGGCGAGACGGGACTGATCTCCACTTGCAGATGAGGCAAGGCCAGAGGGGGCGGCGGAAGGGAAACGGTCTCAGGAGGGGGCAGGGCTTCGGGCGGCGGAGGCAGGCCGGCCGGCTCGAGCAGGTCGATTTCGGCGACGAGAAATTCGGGTTGGCGAAGAGAACCGATCAAGCGGACGGAAAGGAGAAGGGCGAGCAGCGCGAGGACGGCTCCGGCGGCGAGAAGGAGACGTTTCGACCAGTTGGCAGGCGAATCGGCCCGGCGGTAGGCGGCGGCGCTTTCCATGAGGGGGAGGGTTACTCCTGTTTTGCAGCGAGGTTGACGGAGCGGGCTCCGGCCAGTTTAGCCTCATCGATGACTTGAGTGAGCAGAGAGACGGTGGCGGCGCGGTCGGCCTGAATGATGACGGGCATTTCTTCGAGGGCGAGTTGGCGGCGGACAATGGTGCGGACTCCTTTCACACCGATGTCTTGTCCTCCATAGAATACCTGATTTCCGGCGGTGATGGCGAAAAGGATGCTGTTGCGTTCGAGGTCGGCAGCGGAGGCGGCGCGGGGTTTATCGACTTGGACTCCAGTTTCTTCCACGAAGACGGTGGTGACGATGAAGAAGATGAGGAGGATGAAGACCATGTCGATGAGGGGCGAGATATTGATCTCGCTGGTAGTTTCCGGGGTGCGGGTGAAGCCGCGGAGACGTCGCATGGTTGTTAATTTTGTGATGAAGCGGAGGGCCTGGAGCGCGGCAGGAGGAGTTGGGAGGCGATGCACTCGAGGCGAGCGAAGCTGTTGGCGAGCCGGTCGCGGCGGCCGGAGACCACGGCGGTGCAGAAGTAAGCGGGGATGGCGATGAGGAGGCCGGCTTCGGTGGTGACGAGGGCTTGGGAGATGCCGGTGGAGATCATTTCGATGGGGGAAATGCCCGTGGAGCGGCCGAGGCCATTGAAGGTCTTGAGCATGCCGACGACGGTGCCGAGCAGTCCGGAGAGGGGCGCTGCGCTGATTACGATAAAGAGGAAAGGGATCCGGCGTTCCAGGTAGGCGAGGTGCTCACTTCGAACTTCCTTAAAGGCGTCGCGCAGGGTGGTGGGATCGGCGCAATGGCGGCGGAGAAAGAGGGCGAGGGAGCCGAGCGCGGGGTCCTGGGAATCGGGCTGGGCGAGAATGGTCCGCCAGGCCTTGCCGCTGAGGGTGAAGCGGCGCTCTTCACGGAGGCGGAAAGCAATTCCGATGAGAGTGGAATAGATGAGCAGGGCCAATAGGGACATGCCCCCGAGGATCCAACCGCCCTGACGGAGGAGTTCGAATTGCTGGCGGAGCAGGTCGAGCATGGGTTGGCGGATCAGACTGGAGGCCTGGATGCGAAGAGACCGTTGACGAAGGAAACACCGATTTGTTCCATGCTGTTCAGAATCCCGTGAACGCGTCGATTCAGGAGGGCGTGAAGGAGCAGGGCAGGGATGGCCACGACCAAGCCGAACTCAGTCGTGATGAGGGCTTCGTAGATCCCGGCGGAGAGCTTTTTGGCATCGCCAGTGCCCAGGACCTGGATGAATCCGAATGTGGTAATCATGCCGGTCACGGTGCCGAGGAGGCCGAGCAAGGGAGCGGTGGCGGCGGTAACGCCGATGAGCGTGAGCCACTTTTGCAGTTTCGGCTGCTGCTCGAGCCATTGTTCGTAGAGAACCTCTTCGACGATCTCGCGGGGTTCCCGGGCGTGGAGAATTCCTTCCCGGAGCATGTTTTTGGAGGGATGAGGCAGGGAATCCACGGCGGCGAGCGCGGCTTCCCGGTCACCACGTTCGACCATGGCCAGCAGATCGGGAACGAGCCGGTCCGGCGGGGGTTTGATGGCGGCGATCTGACGCCATTTGACGAAGGCTGCGGCGGTGGCGGCCACGGCCAAGAGCATGATTGGGTAGACCCAGAATCCTCCTTTTCGGATGTGGCCCCAAAGCGAATCGCGAGTGGCCTCGAAGGCGATGGCGTTTCCGAGGGAGACATCGACCGGGGCCAATCCAGAGCCTTCGCTCAGGAGAGAGCCGATGCCTTTGGCGAACTTTCCGGAGACCTGATGCAAGCGGGGCTGCAGACTGCGACCGGAAATGCTGACACCATGCGACTTTCCATCGGCGGCGCTGAAATAGGCCAGCGGTCCGAAGAGGGCGAAAGTTCCCGCCGTGAGATCGCCGTTTTCCGTGAGGACTTCGCCCTGAAAGCGGTCGCCGCCGAGTACGGCTTCGAGACGGTCGAGGGCGGCGTCAGCCAGTTTTAACCGGTTGGCGATGCGCTCTTCCGCCGTCGATTCGGTAGCGGTGAGAGCGGGGTCGAGGACATTGCTGTAGCGGCCGGTTTCGGCGAGGTGGAGGCGCGCCTCGAACTGGCTGGCGTAGTCGGTGAGCAGATTTTCGATGTAGGCGGTTTCTTCGCGCGCGGCGCGATTGCGGGCCTCGAGCGCGTTGAGATCATAGATGCGGCTGTCGCGTTCTTTGCGGGCCATCTCGGCGCGACGGCGTTCCTGCTGCACTTCGGCGGTCACGCTTCGCAGTTCCTCAGCGAGAGGGATCTTCTCTTCGGCAATGCTGTGACGTTGAGCCGCGAGCCGGGCGAGCGCGTCATCCAAGTCACGCCGGGCGGAGGCTGCGGCGCGGGAAAAGTCATCCTGAGCGGACGCGGATCCCAGGGCCGATGCGGCGGCCGCCACAATGGCAAGGGAGCGAAAGAGCAGGTGCGGCCGGTTCATGGAGACGGATCGGCGGATTGCGGGCCTGATAGAGTTTCCAGTCGCAGTGGGAACGGGAGAAAGCGGGCTTCCTGCTGGGTTTCCTCGATGATGGCGATGGCTTGTTTTAATGGAGCGGCGACGGACGGGTCGGCTTGCCAGGTCCAGCCTTGCAGAGTGGGTTTTCCGGTTCCGGCGCGCCGGCCGGATTCGTCGACGTAGAAGGCCGCTCCAAGTCCGAGATACAAGACGGCGACTTCGGCGCGGACGCCGCTCCCGAGTTCGCGAATCTCGCGATCCACGTGCACGCCTTGCTGGAATTTATCGGCTTCGACGAGAATGGCCAGGAGGTCGCGGACCCGGTCCTGGTTAGTGCGATCAGGGGAAGCTTCCTGGACGCGGGCGACCGCGGACGAGATTTCCGTTAGAAGAGGAGGGGGAAATGCGGGGAGGAGCCGGAGGAGTTTTGCTTCGAGAGGGGCGAGGTGGGTTGCGAGCAAGTTGCGGGTGTTTTGAAGATCGTCGCGTTCCTTGATCAGGGTGCTGCGGCGCTGTTCGGATTCGAGGGCGTGTTGGCCTGCGGCTTCAACGAGTTCTTTCAAATTGGCGATCTCTTGGGTGTAGAGATCGATGAGCTGTCGAAACTCAGACTGTTGGGCGATCCATTCGGCGCTTTCGGCGGAGACGGCCTTTTCCGTTTCGACCCATTGGAGGATGAGGGCGGAGGTTTCGGTGGGCGTGATGGAAGAGGGGGCGGGATCCTGAGCTTCCAGCGTCAGGGAAAAGAGGCCGAGCAGCGCCGGGACCGAGGCTAGGCGGATGAAAGGCGGCGTCAGGACCGGGCGAGCGGGCAAGTACATTGGGCGGAACCTTTCCGGAGAGTGCTGGAGGAATCAACGTGTTTCCACGGGGGATTAGCCCTTTGGAAAAAGGGGAAAAGGTTCTGAAGGCTTTTGATGAGGGCCAGGGGGAGGGCGGCCGGTCTGCGCGGCGTGCGGTGGGAGTGGATCGGCAGAAAGGCGGCCGAGCCTGATCCGCCTGGCCGCCTGGGCCTGGCCGCACTGCCTATGCAGCGATCGGGACAGGGAATTGGCGTTGAATGGATTATCTCAGGCCGGAGACCCTTGGACTGCAGCGAGGATCGCCGCTCTGTCTCAAGGCGTGGAGCGCCGTCATGGTCGAAGGCGTTTACCGGCCCCGTCAGTGCCCCACAGTCCCAGGGCGGCGGCGTCCACCTCCGCTCCCCTTCAAATCTGCCGGCCCTGTCACGATCGGTGCATAGGCAGTGGCCTGGCGGTATCAGCCGCAGGGCGGCATTGCATCCGAATTCGGAATCCCGTATTCTCCCGCCATGCAGATTCCGATAAGGAGGCCAAGGGCTTGGGGTCTTTTTGGAGAAAGGAGTGGGTGGAGACGGCTAGGAACAGGCGCCTGCGCCGTCGCGGCGGCCTGGATGGGGTTTGGCCTTTGGGCCGAGCGAGCTTGTTCGGCGGGGTTGCCGCCGGTGATTTCGGTGCAGGGGCGCAATTGGGCGATGAACATGGGTTCGGACGGCTATGCCGACGTGGCGCTGGACCTGCGGGATGGCTTCGAGGGGAGAGAGTATCTTTCCGGGGAATGGGGCGGCGCCATCGATTATGAAGGCGCTCCCATGCCCATGTGGCTTCCGCGGAACATGATTTTCCCCGATTGGGAAACCAATTCAGACTTAGAGATCGAGGAAGCCATCGGCATCGCGGACCCTCAAAATCCGTTCAACAAGGATGGGAATCTGGTCTTTCGCTCCACGATAGCGAACAGCCTCCTGAGGATTACGCAGTGGTATGAGATTTGTGATTCGGGGCAGGGAATGGCGCAGGGGCAATCGGGCTCCAACGGCGGCGGGGCGGTTGAGCCGATTATGAGTGATCCGGATGTGTTCAGGCAGAGGATCCAGTTCACGAACATCTCTGATCAGGTGCTTTCCGGTTTATCTTATTATCATTTGGTTCACGGTTTGGAGAGTGAGACGGCTGTTTACGACGACGAAGACTACGGCGGTCCGTTCGGAGACTATCACTACGACTTTTCTTTGCGCGGGCTGTCCTTCAGCTTTCACACGGGCACCGGCGAGATCTGGGAGCACGACGATATATTCACCTTGAATGCGGAGGATCCGCCGGCGGCGGTGCAGGTGGGCTATTATGGAGTGAAGGGGGTGGACCGGCACGACGTGGGAAGACCGGCTACGGGCCTGCATCAGATGATCGAGATGCGGAGTTTGGACGGGACGACGCAGTTTGAGCCGCCCGAGGGTGGTTATGTGGCGGGTGCGGCGCGTTGGGACCTGGGGGATATCGAGCCGGAGGGATCGGCTGAGATCGTTTTGTTAGCCAGTCTCCGGACTTTTTCCACGAGGAGCCGCGGGCCCATAGAGCTGATGGTGGATAACCCTTGGGTGATGGGCGACTCGGTGCGGATTGAGTTCCGAGACCGGGAGAATCTCCGCGATACATACGACTTTGGGTTCCTCCTCTACAAGAACCGCATGGTGGAGGGGTTCGACCCAGGGGATCCTGATTCAGGGTGGGAACAAGTGGGTGTTCCTTTCACCATAGATGGGGGTGACCCGGGCCGGTATTGGTTCGACGCGCCTTACGATCCCGAGGAGCGGGATCTCTTCTACATCATCCGCCCGGTGTTCTCCACGTTCTGACGTTTTCAGGCGCCGGCCCCGGCCCCGGCGCGGGATTGAGGGGCCGCCCGCGGAGGCCCCGGGGGTATGGGTGGGCGCCGATCAGGCAGATCCACGGTGATTTCATGAGATGAACGTAGTGGAATCTGATTTGTTTTGAAGAAAAATCGGTTTGAGTCTGATCCATTGTAGGATTCTAGATCACAGTTCCGAAGTCCTGGCGGGCAGTCTGCATTCTTGCGAATGCAGCTACGGGGACGGCGCTCCGCGCCGGGAGAGAGCGGCGATGCTCGCCGCAGTCCAAGGGCCTCCGGCGTGGCTCGACGGGGCCTCTTTAGGGGCCTCTTTAGCGGCGGCTTGTCCGCCGCCCTTGGACTGCGGCGAGAATCGCCGCTTTCGGGCGCGCACAGAACCCCGCCAATCCCAACCCCGCCTCGGCCTCCACCGATCCGCTCGGCAGATCAGGAGTTCTGAGCTTCAGAACTCCTGATCTCGAGGAATTTGGATGAGCTGGAAGGGTATGTGGCGCTGGCACTCCTGCCCGCGAACTCTTCAGGTTCCATCGGCGGACAGGAGTGTCCGCCCCACAAGTAGGGCGTCATCTGCCGAGAGGTGGTCTCGCTTCGGCTCAGCGATTCTCCTCCCTCCATGATCTCCCTCGGCAGATCAGGAGCTCTGAGTTTGAGGCAAGCGCAACACAGTCCCCGTGGGGCGCAGCGCGCCGCAGCAGATAGAGGATGAGAAATGCGGGATAGGGCCCAGGTACACTCTGCCAAGCAGTTCAGGCGCCGGGCAGGGTCTCAGGGTTGACCGGTTTGCTTCCCTTGATCCCCATGACCAAGGAAGAAACGAGAATGACGGCTATACTGCCCAACCAAAGATAAAAACCGATCTGATAACCCGCGACAGGTTCCTTGTTTCCCGACTCGTCACGGAGCATTTCATCAATGGTGAGGGTCGAAAGAGCCAGAGCCAATGCACCCGCCGCCAGGATCAATGCAATCCAGTCCCGTTTAAGAAGGTGAGCGACAACAGCACCGAGCAGAACTGGATTGGCATACCAAGCCAGATACGACCATCCGAAGAAAAGGCAGACAAAGCCGAGCACAAAGGATGAGGGCCCGGCTTCCTGGAGGATAAAAATCCCGCAGAACAGTGAAATCAAATAGCAAAGGAGGGCGACTCCCACCGCGGCAAGACGGACATTCATCATCAGAACTCCCCAAACGTCATTTCTCCCGATGGATCCTCCCCATGGGACTTCCAGCGCTCCTCAAGAGTTTTCACGATGCTTGGATTGGACGACTTCTCATTGGCGGCGGCGATCGCTTCACACAACTCCTTAATCAGCAGAGTGAGAAAGTAGGGAGGCGGCCATGAAAAGGCAAGGGCGATGCGGGGAAGAATCTTTATGACGGAGAAGATAGCATCGCCTGTGAAGGATCGCCAGCGATGGGCTCGAAGCGAGCGCCTGCTCCGGCGGCCGGGGAAGCCCTTCCAATGAAAAAGCCTCGACTCAGGGCGGGGAAAGGGGCGTCATTTTGAATAGCAAAACGAGGCGAACCGTCGTAGATTGCCACGATGAAACTTAAGACCCTCTTTCTCCTAAGTGGAACGGCAGCGGCAGTGGGATTGTCTGGCTGCACTCAGACGGACAGCACCTATCACACCAAGCGCGGGGCTGTGGGCGGCGCGGTGCTTGGCGCTGCGGCGGGCGGAATTATTGGGCATCAGAGCGGCAGAGGCTTGGAAGGAGCGGCCATCGGCGGCGGACTCGGCGCGTTGGGCGGAAGCGTCATGGGCAACGCGGCGGATGAGCGCGAGGACCAGTTGCGGAACAGCCAGGGTCAGTATCAATCGTATCCCCCGCAGCGGTAGAGCAGCAGGCGCCGTGGCTTAGCGAGAGCTGGAGTCAGGGCGGAGCGACTTGAGGGCGGCGTTCTGTGCTTGTGAATCAGAGCGGCTAAGCGAAGACCTGGGTTTCGCTCAGTTTTCGCGGCCAAGCTCTGCGGAGCGGCGCGTGGCCGCGGCAACAGCTTCGAAGAAGGCTCCCCGAACCCTGCGACGTTCCAAGATTTCCAGAGCGGCGATGGTCGTTCCGCCGGGACTCGTCACCTGATCCTTGAGTTGTGCGGGATGGAGCCCCGTGCGCAGGACCATTTCTGCGGCTCCGAGTGCGGTTTCCGCGGCGAGGGTGAGTGCAGTGGGCCGGGGCAGACCCTGCCGGACCCCGGCGTCGGCGAGGGCTTCGATAACGAGAAAGATGTAGGCGGGACCGCTGCCGCTCACGCCGGTGACTGCGTCGAGGAGCTTTTCGGGTACGCGGACGACATTTCCGACCGCAGACAGGAGGCGTTCAGCCAGAGCCACGTCTTCTTCCGTCGCCTTGGATCCCGGCACCACGGCGGAAACTCCGCGTCCAACCAGGGCCGGGGTGTTGGGCATGACCCTGATGACGCGGTCGGAGGGTCCGGCGGCGTCCTCGATGCGGGAGATGGGTATACCTGCGGCGATGGAGATAAAGAGCCGGGCTTGGGCGGGATCGGCGAGAGAGGCGACGAGTTCGATGAGGTCGTGGGGTTTGACGCAGAGCAGCACCGTCTGGGCGGCGCTGGCGCAGGAGAAGGGATTAGGAGAGACCGAGAGGTCAGGGCAATCGCGTTGAAGCGCTTGAGTTGCCGCGGTGTCGATATCGAAGATATGGATGGGAGAGGGGGGCGAGGGCGACTGGAGGATGCCGCGGATGAGGGCGGAACCCATTTTACCGCAGCCGAGAACGGCGAGATGCATGAGGAGGAAATTGGCGGGGGGTTGGAGAAGTGTCGAGTGGAATCAGATTTTTATTAGAATAATTCTTGATAAGATTAACGGCCTAGACGATGGTGTGAAACAATGAAACGAGAGCCGGTCAAGGAAACGCTCCCACCGCGGAGAGAGTTCTCGGCTCTTGGCCGCATTCGCATGACCCGGCAGCGGCGGGTGGTCTTCGATTCGTTGCTTCGGAGCACCGATCATCCCACGGCGTCCGACATTTTCATGGAAGTGAAGGAAGCCTTGCCCGGCATCTCGCTGGCGACCGTCTACAACTGCCTGGACACGTTGACCCATGGAGGAATGGTCAAACAGGTTTGTATGGATCGCGAGCCTTCCCGTTATTGCGCCAACCTGCGGGATCATGCGCATTTTCACTGTAGTGGTTGTGGGAAAGTTTTTGATGTTCCCTTTTCCGCCGGGAAGCCCTTGTCCGGATCTTTGGTTTTGCCAGAAGGGGTCCGGCTGGACCGGCTGGAGGTCAGTCTCCGCGGCGCCTGCCCCGCTTGCATCGCCGCTGCGCAATCCGGCCCGGACTTCGCCCTTTCTGCAGAGGCCCCGGAAATCTTGTAAGAAGCTCATCATTCATGAAATCGTTGGAAATTCGAGATCTGCACGTTTCGATCGACGGGAACGAGATCCTCAAGGGTTTGTCGCTGGTTCTCCCGCGCGGGGAAGTGCATGCCATCATGGGTCCGAACGGGTCGGGCAAGAGCACTTTGGCGAAAGTGCTGGCTGGGCATGAAGATTATGAGGTGACCGCCGGATCGGCGTTGATGGACGGGGTCAATTTGCTGGAAATGGAACCCGATGAGCGGGCCCGGGCCGGGCTTTTCTTGGCTTTCCAATACCCGCAGGAGATTCCGGGAGTGAGCAACGCCAACTTTGTGCGGGCGGCGCTGCAGTCGCGAGTGAGGGAAGGGGAAGAGCTCGATGCGGTGGCCTATTACCGCCGGCTTTATGAGAAGATGGATTCTCTGGAAATGAACCGGACTTTCACGTCGCGTTCCGTGAACGAGGGCTTCTCCGGGGGGGAGAAAAAGCGCAACGAGATACTTCAGATGCTCATGTTGGAACCGGTCTACGCGGTGCTGGATGAAACCGACAGCGGATTGGACATTGATGCCTTGAAGATTGTGGCGCGGGGGATCAACGCCATGCGTTCGCCGGAACGGGGGATCCTCTTGATCACACACTATCAGCGGCTGCTGGATTACATTGAGCCCGACTTTGTCCACGTGATGGCCGGCGGCCGGATCATTCGCACTGGCGGGAAGGAACTGGCCTTGGAGCTGGAGGAGAAGGGCTATGAGTGGATTGGGGAACCGGCGGCGGCGTCAGTCTGACTAAACACCAAAACGAAAGGGACAAGCTTATGAACTTCGAAGAAAGCGGCTCTGCCGCCGCCGCCATCGACATCGATCGCAGCATCGGTGATTTTGTCTATCCGGAGAAACACACGCTGGATGCCGGCCGTGGACTATCGGCCAAGACGGTGGACTATATTTCCGGAGTCAAGGGCGAGCCCGATTGGATCCGGCAATTCCGGCAGCGGGCGCTCCAAGTTTTCATGGATAAACCGCTGCCCATCCATTGGGCCAGCCGGGAGTTGGAGCGGATCGATTTCGACCGGATCCGCTATTACCTGAGTTCGGGCGACGTACCGAAGCGGAGTTGGGAGGAAGTGCCGGACGAAATCAAGCAGACCTTCGAGCGGCTCGGCATTCCCGAGCAGGAGAGGAAGTTTTTGGCCGGAGTGGAGGCGCAGTTCGACAGTGAGGCGGCTTACAGCAACATCAAGGAGGACTTGGAGAAGGAGGGCGTCATTTTTGTCGGCAGCACCAAGGGATTGATGGATTACCCGGAGGTGTTCCGGCGCTGGTTTGGGAAGGTTATTCCGACGGGGGACAACAAGTTTTCGGCATTGAACAGCGCTGTTTTTAGCGGCGGGAGCTTCATCTATGTGCCGCCGGGAGTGAAGGTGGCGCATCCGTTGCAGGCTTATTTCCGGATCAATGCCGAGAGCTTCGGGCAATTTGAGCGGACGCTCATTATCGCCGACGAGGGTGCGGAACTGACCTACATGGAAGGCTGCACCGCCCCCAAGTTTGAGACTTCGACCCTGCACAGCGCCGTGGTCGAGCTGGTGGCCATGCCCCATGCCCGCATTCAGTACATCACGGTGCAGAATTGGAGTTCCAATGTTTACAACCTGGTGACCAAACGGGGTCTGGCTCATGAGAACGCGGAGATTCGCTGGATCGACTGCAACATCGGATCACGTCTGACAATGAAGTATCCTGGTGTGGTTATGAAAGGGCGCAAAGCCCGGGGCGAAGTGATCAGCATTGCTTTGGCCAACACGGGCCAGCATCAAGATACCGGGGCAAAGATGATTCACGCCGCCGATGAAACGACCAGCAACGTCGTATCCAAGAGCATCAGCGTGGGCCAAGGCCGCGCCACCTATCGCGGCATGGTGCACATTCCCAAACGGCTCCGGGGCTGCCGCAACAACACGCAATGCGACGCCCTGCTGATCAATTCCAGCAGCCGCACCGACACGTATCCGGCCATTGTCGTGCGGGGGAACCGGCATGCTACCCAGCATGAAGCCAGCGTCAGCCAAGTGAGCGAGGACCAGATTTTTTACATGAAGCAGCGGGGGCTGACGGAAGGCGAGGCCATGAGCCTGAGCGTGAACGGTTTTGTCAACGACCTGGTCCGGGAGTTCCCCATGGAATACAGCGTCGAACTGAAGCGTTTGATCGACATGGAAATGGAAGGATCGGTCGGCTGATCCGGTTCCTTCCCGCCTCTTTCTCTATCTCGAAAGTTCCGCAATGCATACTCTTGCCCCAGACAGATTTTCGTCTTTTGCGCCGCTGATGGATGAGCCCCTCGACGAGAGCAGGCTTGCCGGATTGCCGGAATGGTTTGCTGGAATGCAGCGGTCTGCTGCGGAGCAGTTCCGGGCCTTGCCGGCCTCGCGGCGCGAGGAAGAGAACTGGCGGTTTGCCGATCCCAAACGCTTGCGTTTCGATCGGTTCCGGCCGGCTCGCGGCTTGCCGGAATCCCACGCGGCGGAGTTGATCTCTCGCAGCGTCGCCCTGAAGCATACGGCCGGTCGCTATGTCTTCGGCAATGAAGAGCTGTTGGCGGCGGAAGAGGTGAACGCGCCAGGAGTGATTTGTGAACCTTTGGAGGAGGCGTGGCGCCGGCATGGAGATTTGTTCCGGGAACACTTCATGGCTCAAGAGTTTCCGTTGGGAGCGGCTCGTTATGCCGCCTTGCATAAAGCGCGCACGCGCAGCGGGCTGTTGATCTACGTCCCTGCAGGCATCGAACTGGAGCTGCCCATAGAGGTTTTTCATTGGGTAGGCGGCGAGGAAGCCGCCATCTTTCCTCACACGCTGGTGGTGACCGGCGCCAACGCCTCGGTGACGGTGGCGGAGTTTTTCCGGTCCGCGGACGGGCTGGCGGCGGGGAGCTGCGGCGTGGTTGACCTGGTTGCGGGACCGGGCAGCCGAATCCGGCATGTGTCGAGCCAAATGCTTAACGGGGAATCGGATTTTCTCCAGATGTCGGCGGCGGTGGTGGCGAGGGATGCGGATGTCAAGAGCCTCCAATTGCATGGCGGGGGCAAGAGTGTGCGGGTTGAAAGCGTGTGCCGCTTGGTGGAACCCAACGCCAACAGCGACATGCTCTCGGTGAGCGCTCCCGGCACGGGCCAGGTGTTTGATCAACGCACGCTTCAGCACCACGCCGCTCCGTATACGAAGAGCGATCTGCTTTACAAGAATGTGCTGTCGGGAGAATCGAGGAGCGTCTTTTCCGGATTGATCCGCGTCGATGAGGGAGCCCACTACACTGACGCTTACCAAACTTGCCGGAATTTGCTGCTGAGCGACGAAGCCGAAGCGAGCAGCATGCCGGGGTTGGAGATCAACGCTGATCACGTCAAATGCAGTCACGGTTCGACGACGGGCCCGATCGAAAAAGAAGCGGTGTTTTATGCTGGGACCCGCGGAATTCCCGCGGAAGCGGCGCGTCATTTGATCGCCTTTGGATTCGCCGCGGAAGTATTCGACCGGATAGGCTCAGAGCCCTTGTCAGAGCTGCTGACTGGATTGCTGCGGGAACGATTCACGGAGTTGTCGATTGGGCAAGGAGAAGGCCCGCGCCCTTAACCCACCCAGCTCTGCGCCCTCGACGGCGCGCGGCCTTGCCAGTGAGGGGTTCGCAGTGGGGGAGAAAGGCTGCGATAGGACCGGGGCCGGCGCTTCGATGACCCTGGGGCGGCCTGCGCAGCGTGATGTCCTCCTATGAATCCTTGTCCCACCTGGGACCAGCATCCATCCGGCGGCGCTGAAGCTTCAGAACTCCTGATCTATGGAGGGGAGAAAGCGAACCCGAGGGATTTCGATGAGCCGCGCCTTGGGTCTGTTGCCCGTGGGAAAGCGCCGCGAAGCGTCGCACTCTATAGGGACCGCGTTCGCGGTCTCACTCCACCTGGCTCATGGCAATTCCTCCAGATCGGGAGTTCTGAGCTTGGGGTTCCGCGTTTACGCGGTGCTTGGAACCGGGCATTGGGGTTAACCCACTCTCATTAAGCGGGGTCACTCCGCTGCCCTTCGTTCGATTTGCAGGCGAAGAAAGGTGGGTGAGGGCAGGGCGCCGGGATTGCTTTCGCGATAGGAGAGTTCGGTGAGACCGTTGCCCAAGTCCAGAGAGACCGCCTCCCGGAAAAACTCTGCTGCGGATCCCCAGTGCCGGAGATCGAGGGAGTGTTGGAGAAGGACGGGGTAGCTGGCGGCATCCGTGGCGCGGTGAAAACGGAAGACCCGGCCGCCGGTTCCTTCTGCCGCGAATTCGAAGAAGGGTTGGCTTGCCGGGGAGTGCGGATCGGAGCTGAAGTAGTCCTCGACCCAGTCCGGGTAACCATCGCCGTCCCCATCTTCGTATGGTGCAGGCGTGGGGGAATCGGGACCACCGGGGGAGCCGTGCAAAAGGGCGCTGGAAGTCCAACTGGCGGGCTCGCCGGGATCCGGTTTATCGCCGGGCGATTTGAGAGTGAAGGAATAGCCTGGTCCGTCCGCTCCGGCGGGCCAGGGCGGGGCGTCGTCGTAGGTGAAATCGAGGATGGTTGTCCCGGAAGAATCGACGAGGCGGATGCGCTCGCCACTGTTGTCGAGTGAGCCGCGAAAGGCTCCGAAAAGCGCCGCGGCGGCCGAAGGATGCCGGGTGAGAAGGCCATCGGGATTGGAAGCAAGGACGGCGTAGGATCCTGGTTTGAGGACGCTGGTTCCAGGAAACAGGTAGGCGATTCCCACATCAAAAGCGGATCCGCCTAGATAGACGTCTGAAGAACCGGCGTTGAACAATTCGATGAATTCAAAGTCTCCGCCGCCGCCAAAGCCCGCGGCGAGTTCCTCGGCGGAGGGGGGCAGCGGATTGTAGTGGATCTCCGAGACGACGAGGTTTTCGGCGGTGGGCGCCACGGCGCCGACGCGGAAGAAGGCTTCATTGAGGGCGGACCAGGCTCCGAAGGTGTTGCGCACGCGGGCGCTGACCAGAGCGGACTCGGCAAGGGCGACGCCCTGGCTTTCGTGAACCAGGGCGGCGGGATTGAGGTCGCCTCCGGGGAGCCTTGGATCTGATCCGTCCAAGGTGTAGTGGATCTTGGCGGAGGAGAAGATTCCGCCGGCTGAGGAGGAAGTCATTCGAAGGACGAAGCCGGGCTCGGCTTCGCCGCCATGCTGGCTGAATACAGGCGCCTCGATCCTCGGGTAGAATCCCATGTTGACGAAGTTCTGAAGCGCCACGGCGTTGCGGGCGGGGAAATACTGCTCGAGGAGCCGCCGGTTCTCCGCGCGCCATTCGACGTCGCGGGAATACGGTTGGTTGCGGCGGCGGACACCGCCCCAGCGGGCGGACTCGGCGATGATGGCGAGTTCCAATTCGGCGGTGCGGCGGTTCCAACGTTCCTGATTCCGCGCAGCGGTGAGAGGCCCATCGTTGAAGAAGGCGCGGTGGATCCGGTCGTAGAAGCGAATGGTGAAATCGGGGATGTCGTCGAGGTCGGCGAGCAATCCAGACGGTTCCGCGACCGGAATGGGGATGCCGTTGTTGTTAGGATCTTCGAGGACGCGTTCGGCGTCCCAGAGATAGTATTCCCAGGGATGATCGCCGGGGCCGCCTCCCGCAGCACGCCAATTCCCGTCGCTTTTGAGGTCTTGATTGCCGCCAAAACGGTGGAGCATGGTGAAGTCGATGAAGTGATCGATATCGACCACGCGCTGGATCGCTTCCCAGTCGCGACTGCGGACGACGGCGCGCATGCGGTCGTAGGCTTCGAAGGTTCCATCCGAAAGAGTACCTCCGTTGATGGCGTCGTAGTCTTGGCCGGCTCCGCCGTGGTAGGCGGCGTAATGGTCGGCGTTGGCGCGTTCGTGAAGGTTGTGGACACCCCAGTAGATCCCGTTGATGTAGAGGTGGATATAGCGGCCGCGCATGGCGGTTTCGTTTCCGAGATCGAGCATGGAGTCTCGCATCCATTGGTCCCGGATGAGAGTGGCGCGTTGCCGTTGGTCCGCGGCGCTGTGGACCCAGGAGTTGTTGTACATGGCCCGCAACTGGAGGGAATCGAAGGCCTCGACGCGAGAACCGGGAAACAGCGGAGAGCGGAGTTTCCCTTCCCCGTAGAGGCGGCGGAAGCGCAGACTCAAGGAGTGCTTCAGGCTGCGGTCCTGGTTGCGGCTGGCTCCGCCTTGCGCTCGGACACCGCAGGCGATGGTGAATCCGGTGGAGCCGTCGCCTTCCATCCATTCCACAAAACAGCCGCGCTCATATTCAGGTCCGCTCTGGGTGGCGTTGGCGTAGATGCCACGAGCTGCTCCGAGGAATCCATGGGGATCGGTGGATAAGAGAATGCTGGGCAGGGATTTGAGGGAGTCGTCGATGAGGTCGCGGTAGGCGGGGTCGTCGACGATGATTTGGCTCATGCCGTAGTCGGCGGATTCGCTGCCCCAGCGCGGGGGCAATCCTTCCGGGAGAAGGGGCTGCCGTTTGACGTCTTCCAGGAAGAGGTAGGTCTGGGCAGCGGCGGGAGAGGGTTGCTGCCGGCTGAGGAACGCCCGGGCGCGCAGTGAGGTGGTGGTGGCGATCGGGATGGGCCCGGTGTAAACTTGGCCAATGGGCCCGGTGAAGATGGATCCTTCGGAGGGTTCGCGGCCATCGGTCGTGTAAAGAAGCCGGATGCCGGGCGTCGGACAGGTAATGGTTAGCTCGAAAGGTTCGCGGAAAAAGCCGCGCTGGACGCTAAAAGAAAGGGGTTCGACAAAGCCGGCAACGCCGCTGCCGTTAGCCCGGCCCGGGGTGGGATCGACGAAGAATTCGAGTTCGTCCTGACGGCCGAGACCGAAGGAGATATCCTGGTATTGGGGGGGGAAACCTTGGTCTTCGGGCGATGTGGCATGGGGATCTCCGTAGGCGAAAGAGACAATGCCAGAGGGATCGGCGAGGGCGAGGTATTCTCCGGAAGCGGAGAGGCGAAACGGGGCGTGGGGAGGGCCAGTGTTGTTGTTGTTGGAGACATCTCCGCTGGCGATCACGATCAGGTAGCCTCCGGCGGGAAGCACGGCAGAGGAAAACATAAAGCGCTGGAGATCGTCAGGATCGTCGGTCAACGACCATCCTGACAAATCCACTGGCTCATCACCGCGATTGTGGAGTTCGATCCAGTCAGGGAATCCATCGATACCGGGGAGATCGAGGGAGATCGAGCCATTGGAAGCCATGAATTCAGAGATCACCAGTTCTGCCTGCGCCAAGCCGGGTGAACCCGATGCGGCGCTGCAAAGAAGAAAGACGCGCCAGCAGGCGCGGAGCAGGGGGGTCATGCTTCTTAATGAATCGCTTTGGCCCGGCGGCGTCAAGGCGGGGAAGGAGAGCGAGGGAACCAGCCTCGTCCGTAGCGCGTTGAAACGACCCTGATTTCCACACGAGTTTCCTGTGCGAACAATGACAACGGTTGGTTTTATCAGCGCCGCTTAACGGGTTAACCCCAATGCCTTTAGGGATTCGCAGTTGCGAAGGATCCAGGGGAGGATCCCGCCAAATCCCCGAGCCTTCGCAGAGCGTTTACGCGGCTCCTCGCGGCGAAACAGTTTGAGAAATGCGGGTTAGCGTTGCGCCGGGAGGGTGATGTCGATGCCGTCGCGGAGATCCTGGTTGCTGTGCTGCGGCGCCCACCAAAAAACGTAGAAGAGGATGGCGATGAACCCAATTCCGCCGAGTGCGAGTGCAGCCCTTCGCAAACTCCGTTGGGTGTGGGCTTGGCGCTGCAGGTTGCGCTGGATCTGCGCTTCCCGGGCGATTTTCTCTTTGGAAGCACGGGCTCGCGCAACGGAGCGCCGCGATTGGAATTTTCCGGTATCGCCGGGCCCGGTGCGACGCGGCGGAATATTGCTCATAAAATCGTCCATTGACGGAGAGGTTTCTGATCCGATGGGGCGGGATCATAGCCTGAGCCCTGGCGGATGGCAACGGTGTTGGTGGGCTGAATTGGGCAAGGGAGCACATGTTGTGCCCGGGGACGGACCAGGCTCAGACAGGGATGGCTTCCTGCACCGGGTCATGGCAGGGTGAGACATGGGATTGGGACCAGCCGCCGGCGATGGGATCACATCCGGAGGGGATCGGGCTTGTCCCGAAGACCTGCGAGACATCCCGCTCGCCCTGCGAGAGATCGTGCTGCTCTTCGAGGGGCTGGCCGAGACGGAACGGCGGGAAACGCTGCTGAGTTTTGCTGAGAGCGCAGGTTTGTTCGAGCCACTGGAAGGCGAAGTCTTTGATGTCGAGGATGTGCGAGAGGACCGAGAATGCAGCGACAAAGTCGGCGTCTATGTCCGAGCCGGGGAGGACAAAAGGCTGCACCTGAGGATGCGATTGGGGCCCGATGTGCAGACGCTGACGCGAGCCATGGCGAGCATCTTCTGCCGGGGATTGGAGGGGGCCACAGCTCCGGAAGTGCTGGCGGCTCCGGACTCCATCGTTTCCCGCATCGTGGGAGCAAGGCTGATGCGGCTGCGGAGCAGAACGGTCTATTATGTCCTCCGGCGCATAAGAGAGGCTGTTCAGGAGGGCAGTTTGGGGCTTGCGCTGCCTGGCGACGACACGCCGTGAGAAATGGGACTTCTCAGGGTTCCGGATCACCGGCAATTTTCCAAAGGTGTCCGTCGCTGCGCACGTAGAAGGCGTCTCCACTTATGGCTGGGGTGCATTGAATGGGTTCGCCGAGGTCGATGGTTCCCACGATCACCCCTTCCTCGCCCCGAAGATCGATGCATTGTCCGATCCCGCGTTCGCCGAAGACATAGAGGCGGCCGGAAGCGGCTACGGGAGATCCTCCGAAAGGACCTTCGAGCCGCAGTCTCCAAAGCCGTTCTCCATTCGAAAGGCGGCCCGCGGTAAGGACTCCGGCTCCGTTGAGGATGTAGACGTGGTCGCCGTGCACGACGGGACTGGCGGTGGCAGGTTGGAGCTGGCCGGTTTGCCAAACCACGGTGGGGGCTGCGTTGGCGGCCGGCGGTTTTAGTGCAGTCAGGCCATGGGACGGCACGATGAGGTGTTCTCCGGCGACTGCGCTGGAGGGGATGGGAGAAGCGCCGTCCGCGTATTCCCAGACGATCGCGCCGGTCTCGGGAAGGACGGCGGTGATCCCCTTGGTGGATTGGAGAGCGACGACGTCGCCTGCGGGAGTGTTGCGCAAGAGCAGAGGAGAAGTCCAATTCGCCGCTTTGGGCCGGTCGATCTTCCACCGGTTGCGGCCGCTATGCACGTCGAGCCCGGCGGCGAAAGACTCGCTGTCGTTTTCGATCTGAGCAATGAGGGTGTCGCCGGCAACGAGCAGGGAGGAGGCCAGGCCGAGACTGTTGCTGGCGTTGGGGTAGTCGAAGGTGAGGCCTCGGAGCCAGAGGAGGTTGCCTTCGAAGTCGAGGCAGAAGAGGTCGTTGGATGAAAAGAGGGCGAAGAGGCGCTCGCTGTCGCAGGCGGGCGTCGGGGCGGCGACGCTGGTTTTTTCGTGGCACATGGTCCGGCCGGTGGCGCGGAAACGGCGCTCCCAAAGCTCCGATCCATCCGCGGTAGAGAAGCAGAACACGTGGAGGATCTGTTGTTCGGCTCCACTGGCGGCAGTGACGAAGATGCGATCCCCGGCGACGACAGGGCTGGAGAGGCCGCGTCCCGGGAGGGCTGTGGACCAGGCGATGTGGCGCTCTGCGTCGAGTGCTGTCGGGAGGCGGTCTGATCCCTCTGCCGTTCCGTTGCCCAGAGGACCGCGGAACTGCGGCCAATCGGCGATCGCGGAGATGGGCGAGAAGATCCCCAGGGCGACGGTCAAGATGAAAAGTGGCCGGGACATTTGCCGTGATGGTGCGGGGAGGAATGAGGTCGGAAGGATTTAGGAGGGCGAGTTTAGGACGAGGAACTTGCTGCGCGGACGGGACGCCGTGTCGCTTCAGGGGTTGGCGGGCGGCTGGTGGAAAGAATCGCCGTGCCTGAGGCATCGCAGACGCGCAACTGGAACTGCCATTCGACGGTCCAGTCCTCGACCTGCTCATTCTGGCAGAGTTTTACGAGGATGCTGTTGCGGCCTTCCCGGAGTTGGCAGGGCATGCGGTATTGGTCGATGCGCATGCCCCGATGGTATTCGTCGCGGCCGAAGAGGAATTCACCATTGAGCCAGACTTTCCAGGCGTTCTTGGATCCGAGCCGCAGTTCGGCGGGCCGGGTCGAGTCTGAAATAAACTCGGTCCAGGCATAACCGGAGACTTCCTTGAGCATGCCGAGGGGCTGGTTCAAATCGACCATACCGTGCCGATCGGCGGTTGAGTAGTCGTGCCATTGCACGGCTCCTTCCTTTCCTTGGAGGGCAGCGTCGAGGCTGATATCTTTTTCGGGGGGAAACACGGCCTCGAATCCGCTCCGGTCCTGGTTGTGAAAAGGTCCGATCACTTTCCAATGTGTGAGGAATCCGAAGTGGCGAGGAAGATCGACTTCCTGGCCCAATACGCCGAGGCGTTCGGAGATGAATGCGATTTGGTCGATGTCGCGGGCAGACTGGAGGGCTTGGCGAAAGAGCAGGGTCGAGGGGCCGGTCTGACCGGCTGCCTGCTGGCGGGAGGCTTCGTCGATGAGGCCTTGCACGGCGGGGCGGCGGAGTTCGACGGCGGGATCGTTGAGGAAGCCCGGGACGAGTTGATTGGCCGCGGCGGGGTCGGCGCTCTGGATGAGGTCGAAGGCGAGGCTTCGGGCCCGGGGTGAGCGGCTGGTGTCGAGAAGGATCTCGCCGAGAGGCGCCAGGAGCAGGGGCCGGCCGGCGGCCCGTTCCCGGGAAGCGATGGCTTCGGCGGCGGAAGCGATCCAATTGGCGGAAAGAGGGTTTTCCTGATCGAGCGCGGCGAGGAGCTGCGGCAGTTGGGAAGCGCCGGCAGCGGCGATGGTTTTCCAGGCGGCGGCGGCGTCTTCGTTCCCTTCTCCTTCAGGCCCGACTGCGGCGAGGGTGGATAGAGCGGTGGAGACGGATTCCGGGGGCGGGTCTCCCGGCGCGGGGAGGGCGAAGGCGAGCGCAAGAAGGCAGGAGGGGAGGAGGGCTGGGAGCGGGCGGGAACGGCTGGGCATCGCGGCAGGAGTAAAGCGGAGCAGGGGCGGGGCTTCAAGTGCGGATAGCGGCGGTGGTGGGCGACGAGATTGTTCCTGTCAGTAGGGGGAAGCGGTTCACCCGCATTTCTCATACCGCGACAAAACAGTATAAGAGATGCGGGCCAGGCTTCGTATGGCGCTTGACCGCGGACTAGCGGTCGCTATGCTGGCGAATTCGCGGAACGCGGAGGCTGAGAGTCTTTTCTAAAGGCTCCGGACCGGGTTCAGGGTGGACGGAGGCGGCCTGGGCCGCGGCCGGATAGGGGGAGAGCGCGGAATTCGGCTTTTGATGACGCACGCACGAGCATGATTGGCAGGTTTTTCGGACTTTTATCGAACGACATCGGCATCGACCTGGGGACGGCGAACACGCTGGTTTACGTTAAGGATCACGGCATCGTGTTGCGGGAACCGTCGGTGGTGGCGGTGAAGGCGGGCACCAGCGAAGTGCTGGCCGTGGGGGAAGACGCCAAGCGAATGCTCGGCCGGACCCCCGGAAACATCGTGGCCATTAGACCCCTGAAGGACGGGGTGATCGCGGACTTCGAAGTGACCGAGGCGATGCTGCGACACTTCATCCGCAAGGTGCACAACCGCAGGACCGTGGCGCGTCCGAGAGTGGTGATCGCGGTGCCATCGGGCATCACCGAGGTCGAGAAGCGGGCGGTGGAGGAATCGGCGCGACAGGCGGGCGCGCGCGAAGTTTACCTCATCGAAGAGCCGATGGCGGCGGCGATTGGGGTTGGGCTTCCGGTGCAAGACGCCTCGGGGAACATGATCATCGACATCGGGGGGGGGACGACGGAGGTGGCCTTGATTTCGTTATCTGGGATCGTCTATAGCCGGAGCGTCCGGGTGGCGGGAGATGAACTGGACGAGGCCATCATCAATTACATGAAGCGGGCCTACAACCTGATGATCGGGGAGCGGACCGCGGAGGAGATCAAGATCAGGCTGGGATCGGCTTATCCTTACGGGAAAGAGATGACCATGGAGGTCAAGGGCCGGGATTTGGTGGCTGGACTGCCGAAGACGATCAGCATCACTTCGCAGGAGATTCGGGAAGCGATGTTGGAGCCGTTGAACACGATCGTCGACTCGGTGCGGGTCACGTTGGAACGCTGTCCTCCGGAATTGGCGGCGGATTTGGTGGAAAGGGGCATGGTCCTGGCCGGAGGGGGCGCCCTGCTACGAGGATTGGACAAACTGCTTTCGGAGGAGACCGGTCTGCCGGTGCATGTGGCGGAGGATCCGCTGAGCGCCGTCGCGGAGGGTGCAGGGAAGGTGTTGAGTGAACTCGCCTTTCTGCGCCGGGTCGCCAGCCGGGGCGGTTAACAACCCGCTCAGGTCATGCGGCTTTTTCTCTCGGTGCGAGGTCTCCGGCTATGAAGCGTGCGAGCATTATCGCGCTGGTCTTGCTGGGAGCGTTGACGCTCTGGCTGATTCTCCTGCCGCCGGAGAAGGCGGCGCACTGGCAGAACGAGTTTCTGACGTGGTTTGCGCCTGCCATCCGGGCCGGAGGCGAGGTGACGAAGGCGGGAGCCGAGGTGTCGGGGGAGGCGGGCCGCGAAGTTCGGCAACTGCGTGACGAGGTGGACCGGCTATGGATCGAACGCTCCTTTCTGGAGCGGTTGCGGGAGGAAAACGATCAATTGCGCCGGGCTTTGGCCTTCGTGGAACAACGGCATCACGACGCGGTTGTGGCCCACGTGATCCGGAGGGATTCGGCAGGGCTGTGGAGCGCGGCCTTCATCGATAAGGGAGCAGAGCATGGTTTGACCCGTGATTTGGCGGTGATCTCTCCGGCGGGTGTGGTGGGAAAGCTGACGGACGTGATGCCGCGAATGTCGCGGTTGCTTTTTCTCACCGACGAACGCTGCCAGATCTCGGCCCGGGTGGAAGGAACGAGCTACGAAGGGATCACCCGGGGCCGGCGGGGAACAGCGGTCGTCCATCCGGAGGTGGAGCTGCGCTTTCTGCCGTCGAAGGCGGGGATTCCGGAAGGGTCGCTGGTGGTGACGGCGGGGTTGGGCGGCGTGTATCCAGAGGGTTTGGTGATTGGGCGCACTGGACGGTTTGAGCGGGGGGAGACCTTCGGTTCGGCGGCGGTGACGCCGGCGGCGGATCCGGCCCTTCTGCGCACGGTGTTCGTTTTGAAACCCGTGGAGCCGGCGGCCGGTGGGGAAGTCGTCAGGGCCGGCGAGGGAAGGGAGGACGGCGAGCCATGATTTACCGGGCGGCCTTACTGGCCTTGTTGGCGGCGTGTCTGGTGGTTCAGGAGTTTCTGCCGGAGTTGGAGGTAGGTGGAGTCCGGGCGACGTTGTTGCTGTTGCCCACGGTGTTCTTATGCAGCGTGGCGACGCTGGAGTATGCCTCGATGATTGCCTTTGCGGCAGTGGGAGGGTTGCTCTGGGATCTTCGTTATGCTCCGGCGGGGATTTCGGCGCGGGTGGCTGAGGAAGCCCGGGAACTCGCCGGTGAGGTCGCCGGTGTGGCGGGGACGGGATTTGGCGGAGATCTCTTTTTTGGATCGACGGCGCTGTTTTACGCTCTGGCCGGAACGGTGATGTTCGGGATCACACCGCGGGCGCGGGAAGGGCGCGTGTTGCTGCCGGCATTCATGGTGGGCCTCAGCCTTATTCTTTTGCAGACCGGTCAGTTCCTGGCATTGAACCTTTTTCGGGGCGGATTCGATCTGCCGTGGGATCTTCTTCGACGGATGGCCTATTGCGCTGCGGCGGGGATGTTGGCGGCTCCGCTTTTGATCGTGGGTCTGCGGGTGCTTGAACGGTTTCTGCAAGGACCGGGGGAATTGCCTGCCTTGGAGTTTCAACGATGAGTCAGTGGCAATCCAGATTGCGTCTCTACGCTATGGTCTTGCTGATCCTCTCGGGATTCGGAGCGCTGGTGTATCAGTTATGGCAAGTCCAGATCAATCAGTATGAGCAGTACATCCGGCTGGCTCCGGGGACGCGGGAGATTTGCGTCCGGATTCCCGGCGTGCGCGGGGAGATTCGCGATCGCCACGGCGCGACTTTGGTGGGAAACCGGTTCGTTTTCGAGGTGTCGCTCCATTTGAAGGACTTGGTTGAAGCCTACGAGCGCGAGGTGAGGGAGAAGCGGAGCGCCGAAGGGGTTCCCTTTCGCCGGGACGGGCGGGGCCGGGAGGAGAAGGATGTGGGGGAGATAGTGCGGAGGAGCGTGGTGGAGCCGTTGCAGGAGATGGGGGTGGAGATTGCCTTCTCGGCGGAAGACGTGCAGCGTCATTACCGGTCCACTTACGGGGTGATCCCCTATTCCTTAACGAGCGATCTGACCTACCGGGACTACTGTGTGCTGGCGGAGCGAACGCTGGGGATTTCGGGAGTTCACGTGGAGGCGGCGGCGGTGCGCAACTACCCCTTGAAGGCTTTGGCTTCCCACATTCTGGGTTACACCAGCCGGCCGGACGAGCAGCGGGATCTCGAGGATTTGCAAAAAAAGGCAAGCGGAGTGGGACCGGATGCGGAGAGGGCGCGCGAGGAGTTGCATCGCTATGACTTTTACGTAGCGGACACACGGGGCGCCGATGGGATCGAGCGGAGTCAGGATGACTATTTGCGAGGGCGTCCCGGCCGCCGGACTTTGCAACGCAACGAGAAGGGCGTCATTGTTCGCGAGAATTCATTCGAGCCGGCGATGCCTGGGCTGGATGTTTACTTGACCATTGACGCCCGGCAGCAACATATCTGTGAGACGGCCCTGCGAGACGTCGGGATCGGTGCGGCGGTGTTGTTGGATCCGTCCAACGGGGACATTCTGGCCATGGCTTCGGCTCCGTCCTTCGATCCGAGCCTGTTCGTTCCATCCATCAGTGCGGAAGATTGGAACCGCTATTTGAACGATCCGGCGAAGCCTTTTGTGAACCGGGCGATCCGGGCTTTTGTGCCTGGGTCGGTGTTCAAGCTTCCGGTGGCGGCAGCGGGCAGCAGCAAGGGCCTGGGATCCCGGAGCTACAATTGCCCGGGATTCATCCGCTACGGGAACCGCCAGCAAAAGTGCTGGATATTCGGGCGGGGCGCTCACGGGTATTTGAACTTGGAACAGGCGATTCAGCGTTCGTGCAATTGTTATTTCTATCAATACGGCAACGCTGCGAAGATCGAAACGATTGTAGAAACGGCTCAGGCCTTCGGATTGGGCGAAGCGACGGGAATCCCTCTGAGCGGAGAGAGTTCCGGGTTGATGCCCGGGCCGTGGCTGCTGGAGAAGAGGGGCAAGGGCGAGAAATGGAGCAACGCCCGGACCGCGTTGGTGTCTATCGGGCAAGCGGAGACCCTGGCCACTCCCTTGCAAATGGCGAGCGTTGCCGCGTCGTTCGCCAACGGGGGAGCCGTCTACCGGCCTCGTTTGGTGCATCGGATTGCCGAGCGGGATGGGACGCCGGTGCGTGAGCCGGAGCCGGAGCTGAGGACGTTGTTGTCGGAAGCGGGAGTGGACGAAGCGGGGGTGAGCCGGATTCGCAGGGGCATGAAGGCCGTGGTGGAGAGTCCCGCCGGGACAGCGGCGCGGATTCGGATCAAGGGGTTGGAGATCGCGGGCAAGACGGGAACGGCAGAGTTCTTACGGGAAGGGAAAATGGAGAAGCATGCCTGGTTTGTCGGGTTTGCTCCCTACGAAAATCCGCGCTTTGCCGTTTGTGTTTTTGTGTTCCTGGGGAAAGGAGGGAGCGTCGTGGCGGCTCCGATCGCGCGGGAAATCCTGATTCGCAGCTTGGAGGTGGACGGCAATCCCCAGATACAGCCGGCGCCGATGGAGGAGACTCCGGGGCAGTTCCGGCATCTGGAGACGGCTCCGGTGTTCGACGGGGGCACGCTTCTGGTGAGAGCGGGGGAAGAGGCTCCAGAGGAGGGGGAGGGGGCGTCAGTCCTCGATCCGGATGACGCGAGGCTTTCCACTGGTGGGGAGGACAGCTACGAAATCCCCGGGACCATCCGGATCCGGCCGCCGGGGGTGGAAAGCGTCGAGGCCGGTTCGGGCTGAGCCGGAGCCGGCCGGGTCAAGGCCGGTATGAACCTTTTTTGTTAACCATTTACAATTACCATGTTGAAACGCATCAAAAGAATATTTGGTCTCGAAGAGCTTCGGAGCGGGAACAAGATCATTGTCAATGTCGAGAAGCTCGAGCGCCGGGTCGCGCTTCTGGAGAACGGCGTGCTCGAAGAGTACACCATTGAACGGGTCGGTCAGCGCAACATCGTCGGAAGCATTTTCAAGGGGAAGGTTAAGAACATCGAGGCTGGTCTCAAGGCCATGTTTGTGGATATCGGGCTGGAGAAAAACGCCTTTCTGCACTTTTGGGACGCCATTCCTGCTGCGCTCGATGCGGGCTTGGAGGAAATCCAACGCGACCCGGGAAAGAAGAAGGGGCAGAAGCGCATTAGTTCGAAGGACATTCCAGAGATCTATCCGGTCGGCTCGGAAGTGCTGGTGCAAGTGACCAAAGGTCCCATCGGAAACAAGGGTCCGCGGGTCACGACCAACATCAGCCTTCCGGGGCGCTTCATGGTGCTGATGCCCCTCAACGATCAGTTCGGGATCTCCCGGAGGATCGAAGATCCGAACGAAAGGAAGCGATTGCAGCGGATCACGGCGAAACTGAGCGTTCCGGAGGGTATGGGAATCATCATGAGGACGGTGTGTCAGGGGAAGCGGGCGCGGTTTTTCGTGCGGGACTTGGGGATTCTCTTGGACCAGTGGCGGCAGATCGACGAGAAGCAGGCCTCGCATCCGGCTCCGGTGTGCGTCTTTGAAGAGCCGGATGTGGTGGAGCGCACGGTTCGGGATTTTCTCACGGAGGAAATCGACGAAGTGCTCTGCGACGATCCGAGCACGATGGAGCGGATGCGGGAGTTGGCGGGGGCCATTTCGCGCCGGGCGCGCAAACGCATTCGCGCTTTCGAGGGCAACGTGCCGATCTTCGAGCGTTTTGGGATTCAGAAGCAGATCGACAATGCATTTCACAGGCAAGTTTGGTTGAACTGTGGAGGCTATTTGGTGATTGATGAGACGGAGGCGATGATCACCATTGATGTGAACACAGGGCGGAACAAAGGATCGAAGGATGTGGACAAGATGATCTTGGAGACGAATTTGGAGGCAGCGGAAGAGGTGTGCAGGCAGTTGCGTTTGCGCAACATTGGCGGTCTGGTTGTCGTCGATTTCATTGACATGCGGGCGCGGCGGGACCAGCAGGCGGTCTATCGGGCGATGAAGGACCGGCTCAAGCGGGACAAGGCCAAGACGCAAATCCTCCCGATATCTCAGTTAGGTTTGATGGAGATGACGCGGCAGCGGCTCAACGAGAGTCTTTCCGAAGCGGTCTACGACTTGTGCAGCTACTGCAACGGGAGGGGCAGGGTCAAATCGACCATGAGCATGAGTGTGGAGCTGCAGCGCCGGGTCGCCAAGATCCTCCAGAGGTATCCGGAGGACACGCATCACGATCTTTTGTTAGTGGTGCATCCGGACGTGCTGAACCGGTTGCGAAGCGAGGACGACCAGATCTTGGTGGAATTGGAGCGGCGCTTTAGCGCACGACTGACCTTTCGGAGCGACCCGGGCTTTCACCGGGAAAAGGTGGCGGTCTTGGATGCCAAGACCGGGGAAGAGGTGCGGGAGTGAGGTGGTCTTCGCTCGGATTTCACGCGGCGCGGAGCGCTGTCCCCCTAGCTGCATTCGCAAGAATGCAGTCTGCCCGCCAGGACTTCGGAACTCTCACGAGTTCCGCTACAGTCCTGACGCCAAGGGAAGCCGGAGGCCCTTGGACTGCGGCGAGTATCGCCGCTCTCTACAAGGCGAGCATCGCCGTGCGTGCGGAAGCTTGTAGAGTGCGCCTGTCCTCTGGGGATTTGGATGGGGACGCGGAGTCTCTGGGAGGCAGAGGCGGGGTTGGGATTGGCGGGGTTCTGTGCGCGCCCGAAAGCGGCGATTCTCGCCGCAGTCCAAGGGCGGCGGACAAGCCGCCGCTAAAGGGGCCCCGTCGAGCCACGCCGGAGGCCCTTGGACTGCGGCGAGCATCGCCGCTCGCTCAAGGCGTTCCCATTTTTTTCCCTCCTCCGCTTCCGCATCACTTTGCTGCATCCTCCTCCTCCCCGGAGGAACGCGGCTCTCGCAGTCTCTGAATTAACGGAGCCGTCTCCGCACGCAACTCGGGACTGATATCATCTCCGGCGAAGACCCGGACGAATTCTTCGCGCAAGATCCGCAGAACTTCCGGATTCATCCCTGCGGCCACCTGAGATCCGCCTTCTGATCGGGTCCCCGCGCCTAAACCGCCTAACGAGCCAGCCAGCCCTCCCAGCCAGGTCATCCGCTCTTCTGTCGTCATGACCTCCATCCGCCGGGCCAGCAGACGCGCACCGTCGCGGCCGGTCCGCCGGTAAAACCTTCTTTCATCCGGGGTCAAGCTGCTCTCTTCAGACCCGTTCTGATCTCCCTGGCCGGATGCCAGCCTGCTCTCCGGCCTTCTGCTCTCGCCCTGCGCCGCCAGCCGCCCACACCACCAATGGACACTTCCGGCCAAGGTCCAAATCAGGGCCAGCCACATCGCCGCCCAACGCACCATTCTCCATCTCCGTTTGCCCATCAGATTTGCGACGAATCGCCCTCCGGTTTCTTTGTGGCCGCTGCGCCGTCGGGATCGCGCCCTGCCCAGGCCGCTCTGCGCAGTCTTTCCATCATGGCAATGCCTAACCCGCGTTGCGGAATGGGTTCCGCAAGGATCTCGTCCACACCTGCGGCATCCAGTTGGCGCAACACGTGAAAGAACCTCACTGCGGCTTCCCGCAATTTGCCTGATCCGGGACTCAATGCCACGACCAATTCGAAGTCCGCCAATCCAACATAGCCGTCTTCCGGCGCTCCCCGGAGACTCATGATTGCATAACGGCGGCCGGGAACCGGGGTGAAATCCTCCGGCGCTCCGAGCAGCCGCAGGGGCGTGCGGGGTGCGTAATGTCCCGGCAACTGGCCGGGCGCCTCCGGCTCGGCACGATTCTCGCCCTGGCAAAGCACCACCTTTCCAAAAGGCTTGAGATCCTCAGGCGTGACCGGGCCCGCGCGGAGAATCCGGATTTCCGGCTTCCCTTGCTTCAATGCCGGGACCACCCGCACGATCGTGGATTCCAGTCCCTCAGAACACGCGCCCCCGTCGAGCAGCATTGGGATCTTACCTTCCAACTCCTCCAAGACGGCCCCGGCGGAGGTGGGGCTGACGCGTCCGAAACGGTTGGCGCTGGGCGCCGCCAAGGGGCCGCCGAAACCCTCGATCACTTGACGGAAAACCCGATGCGCGCTCATTCGCACGGCGACGGTGGACAGCCCGGCCGTGACCAAGTCACTCACGGCATTGGTTTTCGGCAGGACCAAGGTGAGGGGCCCTGGCCAAAAAGCCTGCACCAGCCTTCGGCACTCCGCGGCGACCTCTTCCGGAAGACAAGCGATCCGTTCGAGGTCCTCACGTTTCGGAAGATGCACGATCAATGGATCGAAACTCGGCCGTTCCTTGGCTTCGAAAACTGCCGCCACCGCCGCGTCATTTGCAGCATCCGCCGCCAAACCGTAGACGGTCTCAGTCGGAAGGGCGACAATCTCCCCGCGATGCAGGGCTTCGACCGCAGCGAGAACGCTCTGGCGCAGCACGCTGCGCGGATCGGTCGCCAACACTTCGGTCTTCATCACGAGGATCCCATTGTCCGTGGCGGAGCGAGGAATCCGGGCTACTCTGTTTCACTCTCCTCACCCGTCAACTTTTACGCCCCGATTCGCCCGCACATGCCTCGATCGTCCGCTACGTCTTCCGGCCCTCGGAATGTTTTGTTGGTCGGCATGATGGGTTGCGGGAAGTCCTCCGTCGCCAAAAAAGTCGCCGCGGGTCTTGGATTTCAAGTTCTTGATACCGACGAACTGGTTGTCAAGCAAAGCGGGATGAGCATCCCCGAGATCTTTGCGGAGGAGGGAGAGGCGGGCTTCCGCGAAAGGGAATCGACAGTGCTCGCGGCGCTCGAGGGCCTCGACCTTCACGTGATCTCGACAGGCGGAGGCATCGTGCTTCGCCCCGAAAATCGCGCCCGAATCGGCGCTCTCGGTTTCGTCGTCTGGCTCGCCGCCGACGTCGAAAGCTTGACCCGCCGCCTCCGCCGCAGCCGCAATCGCCCGCTTATCAACGTGAAAGACCGCACCGAGGAATTGAGCCGTCTTATGGATCTCCGCGAAAGTCTCTATCGCGAGGTCGCGGACTTGGTTGTCGACACCTCCAATCTGACTCTCGAAGAAACCGTCCACGGCATCATCGAGAGCGCTCAATATCATTTCGCCACGTTGCGCTGAACCTGGGAATGCTGCGAGCGGAAGCCAAAACGCCAGCCCGATGGAAAGCTTTGCTGCAAAGCGAGTCCAGTGCATTGGGCTTCTCGCTCTGCGGAATTGCCCAAGCCGGCCCAGCTCCCCACGGCCAGCTTTTCCTGCGGTGGATCGCCGAAGGGCAACACGGAACCATGGACTGGCTGGCCCGCCGTCCGGATCGCCGCACCGATCCCCGCCGCGTCCTCCCTGGGGCCCGCTCCGTCATCGTTCTGGCGCACAACTATTTCGTTGGAGATCCGCCAATCGGCGCCAGCCGTCCCGGCGCCTTTGCCCGCTACGCCTGGGGCTACGACTATCATGACGTCATTCTGAAAAAGCTCCGCCTTCTGCAGGACTTGCTGCGCCCCTCCGGCGCTGCGACACGCGCTTACGTCGATACCGGGCCGGTCCTTGAACGCGATGTCGCCACAGAAGCAGGCGTCGGCTGGAACGGCAAGAGCACCGTGCAAATCCATCCCCGCTTGGGCACGTGGTTCTTCCTCTCCGTCATCCTCACCACACTCGAACTGCCGGCCGACACGCCCTTACCCGATCGCTGCGGATCTTGCACCCGCTGTATCGACGCCTGCCCCACCCGCGCCATCACCGCAACTCGCCGCCTCGACGCCCGCCGCTGTCTTTCCTACTGGACCATCGAACACCGCGGCCCCATCCCCCTCGAGTTTCGCCGGCCTCTCGGCAACCGGGTATTTGGCTGCGACGATTGCCTCACCGTTTGCCCCTGGAACCGCTTTGCCCAGGCCTCTCACGAAATCTCCTATCAAGCGCGCGAATTCGTCACAGATTGGAACTTGGCCGAGTTCTTGACCCTCGACGAGGCGGCGTTCCGCGCCCTCTTCCGCCGGTCCCCGGTCAAGCGAACCAAACGTTCCGGATTTCTGCGCAACGTCTGTATCGCTCTCGGCAACAGCGGGACTCCGGATGACCTCCCCGCGCTCGAAGCCTTCGCGGCGCAGGAGCCGGAGTGGCTGGCCGAGCATGCCCGCTGGGCCATGGGTGAGATCGAGGAAAGGCACGCCGTCAAGGAAGCGCCGGCTTGATTCCTGCTCGAGGAAACACATCATCCTCCCGTGTTCTCGTCTCCTTCCGCGTCTTCCCTGCCGGCAACGGCGTCTCCGGAAATCCCATCGGCTCAGGAAACCATCGTGCTCCGGACCGAAGGTCTGGCCAAGAGCTTCGGGAAAGTGCGGGCCGTCCGCGATCTGAGCCTGGCGGTCCGGGAGGGAGAGATCTATGGGTTTCTGGGGCGCAACGGAGCGGGGAAAACGACGACGATCCGGATGCTCATGGGCATTTTGAAGCCCGACCGTGGGCGCCTCGAATGGATGGGGAAAAAGGTGCGCCGCGCCGGTCTCTCGATGAAACGGAACATCGGTTATGTTTCGCAGGACCAGCATTTTTATCCGTGGATGACCTGTGCGGGCTTAGGTCGATTTGCCGGCGGGTTTTATCCTACCTGGGATGCGGCGGAGTATCTTCGTCTGCTCCAGGCTCTGGAACTGCCGCCGCAACGGCGCTTCTCCCGGCTTTCGGGAGGGATGCGGGTCAAGCTTGCTCTCGCTCTGGCATTGGCCCATCGGCCGCGCTTGCTCATACTCGATGAACCCACCGCCAGTCTGGATCCTGTTGCCCGCCGGGAGTTTCTCGACATGGTCCGGTCCCAGGCGCGATCCCACCGCCGCACCACTTTTTTCTCCTCGCACCGGATCGAGGAAGTGGAGCAGGCCGCCGACCGCGTCGGCATCATTCAAGACGGGACGCTTCGCTACCAAGGCGGCATCACCGAACTCAAGGCCTCCGTGCGGCGCATCTCGTGGCCCCAGCCCGTCGAACCGCCTCCGCTGCCCGGAGCCAGGGAGGCTTTTTCGGAAATGGCGGCCTCGGCCGGCGCCGTCGAACTCTTCGCTCTCCCTGGCATCGAGATCTTGCGCGACGAAATAAGCGATGGAATTCGCCGGGTGACCGCCCAGGCTGAAGCAGCGTATTGGGAATCCGTCAGGTTCGAAGGCTGCGAGGTCGAACAACTCTCCCTGGAAGACATCTTCCTGGCATTGGCTGGCCGCCAGGCTGTGTCGCTATGATCCGCACTCTTCTCGCCAAGGAATTGCGGCAGCACTGGATAGGGCTCCTCGTCCTCGCCGTCTTGTGGCTTCTCATCTATCTGCTCACGGCGCTCGGCAGCATCGTCCAGGGAGCCATGTTGAGTTACTTCGAGCCTCTCGGGTCCTTTCTTCATCTCGGAGCCATCCTCGGCTCGGTCACGCTGGGCCGGCTCCTCGTCGTCGGCGAGTACCGCGAACGCACCCAGCTCTTTCTCGAGGCCCTGCCCGTTTCGCGCATCGCCATGATCGCCGTGAAATGGTTCCTCGGAGCCGCCGTTCTCATGGGGCTGGTTGCCGCGGCTTTCCTCCTCACCACGCTGCTGGCCTGGCGCAACGAATCGTGGTCCCTGCGTTTCGTGGTCTTTCTCCTCGCGCGCGCCGGAGCCGCTTGTCTCGCCGTTTACGCTTTCTTTTTTCTGATGGGCTTCCTGGGTCGCTACCGCTTCCTGATCTACGCCCTCGTGTTGCTCTTCTTTTTTGCCGCCTCACAACTGCGTCAGTTCGAAATGGACAATTGGGGCCCCTTTCACCTCCTTGGCCCCACCTTCGCCTACGAACGCGATGTCTTTCCCTGGGAGGCCTTTCGCATCACCTGCTTGATGGGAGGGATCTGCATCCTCGGCTCCTTCTCCCTCGGACTCCTCTGGGAAGGGTCTCTTTCCGCCCTGCTCGCCGAGAAAATGTGGCAACGAGAGAAGGTCGTGATCGCGTTGGTCATTCTCACCGGTTTCTATGGTGTTTACATCCTCGATACCCGCATACCCAAACAGCCTTTCAATCTTGAGGACGCCGCGACGGCGCGCAGCGAACAAGTCACCGTCCAGGTGGCGGGATCCGATGACCTCTCGTCAGGTCTCGCGGAAAGGCTAGCGGGCGATCTCGCCGATCTCCGGTCTTATCTCGAACTGCCCAAGCTGCATTCCGTGTTCCTGGTCGAGCGCGGCGATCTCGATCCCAACCTCTACGAACGCGGAATCCTGGAGGAAACCGAGGGATTCCTCGTCCGGGCGGCGTTTCGCGATCCCGAGTTTGATGAAACGCACTTCCACCGCTGGCTCGTGGGAGAATTGCTCGCCGCCGAATCCCACGATGGCGTTCGGGCCGAATCTTGCCGCTGGGTCTATGAGGGGTTTCCCGATTTCTGGTCCCGGCGGAACTCCCGCTCTCAACCAATGGAGGAAAGCCGGCCCCTCATCTTCCGCGCTCTCTACGGCCTTCCTCAAGGCATCACGGCTCAAGACCTCTCCACCTGGCTTCGCTTCCGGGAAACTTTGGGGGACGACATCGCCGCCGGAGCCGCTTGGTCCGGCCTCGAAGTCCTCGCTCGCCTCCACGGCGAGGAGACCACTCGCCGCTTCGTTCGCCGTGTCCTCGGCTGTCACCTTCCTCACGATGTCCGGGCTGCGCTCCATCGGCGGCTTCATCCACCGTCTCAAGTCTACCAGCATCTCACCGGGCAATCCTTCGACTCGTTCCTCAAGGAATGGAACGGCGAATTGGATCGATGCCGCGGCATTCATCAGGCCACCCTCGAGTCTCTGCCCAGGCTGCGGGCCGAAGTCGAGTTCCTTTCGGAATTTGCCGATAGTTATGATCTCGCCTATCGGCTCCTGCCCGAAGCATCGCTTTCCTCGCCGCTCCGTTATGCATTCCGCTATTGCACTCTCCCTCCGATGAACCAGGAAGTGCGCCCTCAGAAACTCCAAGAGAAGCTGCACCTGGAAGAAACGCTCACGCAGCATATCCTAGCGAGCCCTTTTTCGCGCGGGTCACGCGTTTTCTACACGCTCTCCACGGATCTTCCGGAATTGGAGTGCTCCGTCATATCCGGCTGGATCCGCAGCGACGTTCCCCCACGGCCATGATCTTCAGCCTCGTCCGCAAGGAACTCAGGTCGTTGCTGCCTTTCATCGCCCTGATCCTCGTGCTTTTCGCCTTCGAAATAGCCGACGTCCTTCTGACCCAGCACCCGGACCGCCACGGCATCGCCCACTTGGTGAATTCCTCCCATTCCGATGAGTCCATCGTCGCCGAGCTTTTCTATTTCATCATCGCGTTCGCCCTCGGGCTTGGTCTTCTCGTCCGCGAACGCGACGAGGGAACCCTCGAGTTCCTGGATGCCCTTCCGGTCACCCGCAACCGGCTCTTCTTCACCAAGATCCTCTGCGGAATCGCGGTGCTTTCGCTGATTCCCCTGAGCGGAAATGCCCTGGTTATTCTGCTCCAAGCCTGGTCTCGCGATTCCCTGGAACCGGGCTTTCATCTTCGAGAGATCCTGCGGAGCCTCGCCGTCGAATCCGCGGTCATGGCCGCCTACCTCGGCATTGGCGCCGGGCTCTCTTTTCTGCGGCGCTTCGCCTGGCTCGCTCTCGGTCTAGCCTTCGGTTTCTATCTGCTGCTCTCTTCCCTCGACCTTCCCGGAGTCAACCTCCTCAACATTTTCGCCGTCACCAATTATGCATTCGACGGGCAATCGCTCGTCATTCCTTGGAAACAATTCGAAGCGGCGCTCGTCCTCGGGGCCTGCGGGTATTTCGCGGCCTGGACGCTGTTTCAGCTTCAAGGCGACCGCCTTTCCCATTTGTGGGGACGGCTCGAACGCTCCCCTTGGAAGGGCCCGCTGCTTGGAGCAGGCCTCGTATTCAGCGTCGCTGTCTGGATCATTGTCCTTTCCTACCTCAGTTGGAAGCACATCGAGGACGATCCCAGCCTAGCTGCCGGTTCCGGCGACCCCATGCAGGCCATCGTCTATCCCTCCTGGACCACTTCGCGCGCTGAACGCGGATCCTTCGAGTTCGTCTATCCTTCCAATTTAAGCCACCGGGCCGAGGCCGTCATGAGCCGGGCCGAGGCTGCCGCTGCCGCGGTGAGCGCTTTTCTCCAAACCGAGTCTCCCGGAAGAATCGTCGCCGACCTCGCTTCCAATTCCCGGCACGCCGCCGCCACCGCGAATTGGAAACGGCTCAACATGGATCTCACGGTCTCCGGTGATCCCGATGAACTCACCGCGATTCTCGGACACGAACTGGTGCACGTGTATATCGATTCCGCCAGCGATGGCTTCTTCTCCCGCACTTTCGATTCCAGCCGTTGGTTTCATGAAGGCCTTGCCTCCTACCTCGAACACCGCCTTTTCCGGGCCCCAGACCAAATAACCCGGCTGCGCCTCATCGCGGCTTTCGCTTACGAAAGGAAACAAGCCGATCTTGAGAAGCTTGTAGAGGGCCCGGTCTGGCGGCGAGATTACGATTCCAATCTGGTCTATCCGCTCGGCGAAGTATTCCTTCACGCTCTGGTTACCCGGTACGGCGACGAAGCTCCCGGGAATCTCCTCCGCGCCGCCGTCCGTCCGGACCGGCCCCCCGGATTATCCGGCCTCGATCTTTGGCGCGATCTCTTCCTCGCTTGCGACTACGACTTCAGCGCCGTCGCCGCCCTTTATTATGCATCTCTCAAACAGCTTCGGGAGGAAAATGCCGGCTTCATCGACAGCCTGCCGGAAATCCATGCCCGCGTCTACGTCGAAGGTCCTTGGATCATGGTCGAACCGCGAATTGACGGCAATCTTCCAGATGGAGCCCGAATGATAGGGCGCTTCCGCGCTTCCACAGAGGACGCCGATGCACTTTACGAAAGCGTTCCCCTGGAGCCCGGGTCGAATTATGCGGCTTCCCGTCTTGATTATCCTGGCGCTGCGGTGTGGCTCCAACTCGGCATCGCCGTTCCCGAATGCAGTCTGCCTCTCTTCGAAGAATGGGAGAGCTACCGGCTGCGCTGAATGGAGCCCGCATTTCTGCTGGTCTGACAGAGTTTTGTCCGGCTGCTCTCCTGGAGGACGGGCTCCTGCACGTCCTGCCGGAGTACGAGGCTCCTTCCCCTGGCCAGGCCGCCGAGACGCCGGCCCTTCAGCCCCCGTCCAACGGCATTCCCCGGAATCACTCTATCCTCAATGCGAAGCGAACTTGGTGAGCAGACCTTGTTCCCGGACCAGCCGCAGGATCCAGGCGAAGAACAGACCGGTTATCAGAGCAAACGCCAAGTTCAATCCTGTGGCCCAGGCCAGATTCGTCCACGAGAAGGTCGCCATATCCGGATCAAGCACATTGCGCATTCCCTCGAAGACATGAGTGCTGGGAATGACCCAGGCCACCGCTTGCAACCAGGAAGGCAACACTGCCACCGGATAAAACACCGCGCTGACCGGTTGAATGAAGAAGGGCACCGCCCAGGCCAGGGCCTCCGCCGCCTGTCCCCACCGCAGAATCAACGCCGTCGAGATCATCCCCAAACACCATCCGAAAACCAGGAGATTCAGAAAAAACGGAATGAGGGCGAAACCGAGGTCAAAAAGATTGAACTGATACATGACCGCAGCCAGTACGGTCAGTACCGAAACCGTCACCAGAATGCGCAGAAACCCGATCACGAAGGTCGCCGCTAGGTATTCGGTGATTCGCACCGGAGCGACGAATACATTGAGAAGGTTCCGCGTCCAGACATCTTCCAAGAATGAAATGGCCACTCCTTGCTGCGAACGAAAGAGCACGTCCCAGAGAATCATTGCGCCGATCAGAAACACGATGAACTCCTGCAAACCCCCGGTCGCGTTTTCCCGAAGATAAACGGTCAGAAAACCCCATACCATGAGTTCCATAACCGGCCAAAACAGCAGCTCCACGATCCGGATGGCGTTCCGGGTGTAGAGGAAGACGTAACGGAGCACGAGGCCCCAAATGGCTTCGATATTCATGGCTCCATCAGTCCTCCCCTTGTCGCCCTGGTTCCACCACGTCCCCAGACCGGGCCACCCGGATGAAGACATTCTCGAGCGAGCTTTCGTGAAAATGCCGCATTACCTCGTCGGGAGTCCCCTCGGACAGGATTTTGCCCTGGTGCATAAACACGACTCGGTCGCAGACCTCCTCTACGTCGCGCATGTTGTGGGAGGTGTAGAGAACCGCCATCCGCCGTTCTCGCTGCACCCGCCGAATCACTTTGCGCACTTTGTCGGCAATGTCGGGATCCAGACTTGCGGTGGGTTCATCGAGCATGAGCAGTTCGGGATCATTGAGCAAGGCCTTGCACAAGTTCACCCGGGTGGTCTCGCCCGAGGAAAGCCGCCCGGTGATCCGGCCCCGCAGATGGCTGATCTCGAACAGTTCCAGCAGTTCTTCGGACTTCTTGCGCCAATCGGCGACCCGGTAGAGCTTGGCGAAGACCAACAGATTTTGCCAGACCTTGAGATTGTTGGGCAGGCTGGTGTAGGCGGAAGAGAAATTGGTCCGCTGCAGGATCTTCACCCGGTGGCGGCGCAGGTCGAGGCCGAAGATCTTCACACGTCCGGATGTCGGCGTGGTCAAGCCCAGGAGCATGTTCATCGCTGTGGTCTTGCCCGCTCCGTTGACCCCGAGGAGGCCGAGGATCTCGCCGCGCGCCACAGAAAACGAGAGGTTCCGCACGGCCGTGATTCCGGCGAAGACCTTCGTCAACCCCTCCGCCTCGACTACCCTTTCCTCCATGGCCGCCCATTGAAGCACAGGGCGGCCCGGGGGCAAGCGCTCCAGTGTGGCTCTCCACTCATGAAAGCGGACCTTAACCCTTCAACATCTGCCGGAGAATCCATCATTGCTATAACCTTTCGGCCCACCATTTGCCTGTTCGAGACTCCTCAGTCTCTATCCCCCTGGACGCAACGGGAATCCTGAATGATGGATTCTCGTCCCAGGTGGGACAGGGATTCACCGGAAGGCGGGTCAGCGAAAAGTGAAGGTCGCGCGGGAGGCGGTAAAGTACTTTGCAGCAACTTCCGCTGCGTGAGTAAGATGGATTGCTCGTTCTGGAAGAGTTGGGCTGAAGCGCGTATGGACGGGCAGCGGTGTAAACAGAACAATGAAGATCGCGGACATTCGATTGCTGCCGCTGCGCGGCCAAACCCCCGACGGCGGCTGGGACGAAAAGTTCCTCGACCTCGGCAATAACCTCCATACTCTGGTCGAGCTGATCACCGATGACGGCGTCACCGGCCTGGGCAGCGTCTTCACTTCCGCCAAGCTGATCGAGGGCGCGCTCGATGTGATGCGCCCGTTTCTTATCGGCGCTTCGGCCCTCGATCCCGCGGCCACCACCGAAATGCTTCATCAGCAGACGTTCTGGCAGGGCCGCGGCGGAGCCGTCACACACGCTATTTCGGGCATTGACATCGCCCTCTGGGACATTCTTGGGAAAGTGACCGGTCAGCCGGTCAGCCGCCTGCTCGGCGGCCGCTTCCGGGAGACCATCAAGCCCTACGGCTCGCTGCTCATGGACGAGCCGGATAAGTTGCGGGCAGCGCTTGAAGAGGGCCTCAGCCGGAAGTTCCAGGCCTTCAAGATCGGCTGGGGACCGTTCGGACGGCGGAATTCCAAGACAGATGAGGAACTGATCCGGGTGGCGCGGGACACGGTGGGGCCCGATATTGAACTGATGGTGGACGCGGGCGGCTCTGACGCTTTCTGGCCACACGGCTACAAGTGGGCCTTGAATACCGCGAAGATGCTCGCCGGTTACGGGGTGACTTGGTTTGAGGAGCCGCTGCGTCCCGATGACCTCGACGGCTATGTCAAGTTGACAGAAAACGCTCCGCTGCCCATCGCCGGCGGCGAAGTCTTCACCCGGCGGCAGGCGTTCATCGAGTGGATCGAGCGGAGAGCGGTGGATTGCATTCAACCCGACGTCACCAAGGTAGGCGGCATCAGCGAAGAGCATCGCATTGCCCAGTACGCGGATGACCACTCGATTCTCTTCGTGCCTCACGGCTGGAATACGGCGGTGGGTCTGGCCGCCGACCTGCAACTCGTGGCGGCCGCTCCGCGGGCCTTTTGGGTCGAATACATCACTCCCGCCCCCTACATCGACGAGCTGCTGGCCGCGCCGATCGAGTTGGATGACAACGGCAGGATCGCCATCCCCAGCGGGCCCGGGCTCGGCTTCGATTGGAATCCGGACGGCGTCGAGAAGTTCAGCGGGATGAGGCTGACGCAGCCGGCGATCTGATAGGCGCTGCGAAGCGAATCAGCCGATGACCGCGCTCGACTGGATCCTTGTTTTAACGCTCAATGGCGGCGTAGTCCTCTATGGTTTGTTTGTCGCACGCGGCACGAAGACTTCGGAGGACTGGTTTCTCGGCAAGCGGTCGCTCGTCTGGTGGGCTGCTGGGATGTCGATGTTCGCCACCAATGTCGACAATGCCGACATCGTGTCGCTGACAGGCACTTCCTTTCGCGAAGGGTTTCACATCATCGCCGTCCACTCGCTCGGATCATTCGCCGGAGGGATCATCGCCGCGTTTTACCTGGTTCCGGTGATGCTGCGAGCCGGCCATTTCACCAATGCGGAATACCTGGAGGAGCGCTTTGGGATCTCGGTGCGGATATTGAGCGCGTTCATTCAGATTCAGTACCGGACGAGCATGCTGGGGCTGATGATCTGGTCCATCTTCCTGCTCTTTACGAAGTTCCTTGGTCTGGACTCGACGTCCGCCTGGGGCTTCGTCGTAGCGCTGGTCGGCCTCGCCGCGATCTACACTGCGTGGGGCGGCTTGCGGGCGGTGGTGTTCACCGATGTCATTCAGGGAATCGTCATGTTCATCGGTATGACGGTCATCATTGTCGCAGTCTGGAACGCCGCGGGCGGCTTACGCGGAGTGTGGAATCTCCTGGATGCCGCGGGTGTTCAGGAAAACGGCCAGCCCGTCGCCGACCTCGCCCACATGGGAAGTTATCGGGGCGACGACGGCATGACTTCGCCCTGGGTCGTGTTCGCCGGCTGGATTATCATCGGCGCCGGCTACTGGACGGTGAACCACACGCAAACCATGCGCATGCTCGGAAGCCGCTCGCTATGGGACGTCAAGATGGCGGCGCTGTTCGGCGTAGCCATCAGCATGCCCATCATGATCGCTTGTTCCGCGATCGGCGTCGCCGGCCGCGCGCTCTTTCCGGACTTCAGCCCGCCCGACGCCCTGTATCCGCATTTGGCCAACCTCTATCTCGGAGCTGGATTCAAGGGGCTGGTTGTCGCCGGGATTATCGCTGCGGGCATCAGCAGCTTCGATTCGATGGGCTCTGCCTTGTCGGCGGTGTTCACCCGCGACGTCTACGCGCGTTTGCTAGTTCGCGACCGTGAGGACGCGCACTACGTGAAGGTTAGCCGCTGGGCTACGATTTTCATCCTCGGCATCGGTTTCGCCTATATTCCGTTCATCAGCGCCAAGGCCACGATGTTGCAGGCCTTCCTCACCCTGATTCCGGTGTTCGTCACCCCGTTGTTTACAGTTTATCTTCTCGGCGTTTTCACCAAGGCCCATCCGCGCGCGGGCCTGACCGGAATCCTGTGCGGCGCCGCCTACGGCATCGTGGCGCTGGTCGATCGCGAGATCGCCGACGCCGCTTGGCTGGCTCCGTGGTTCACCAATCGCTGGACGGCCTTGTGTTGGTCGATGGGGTTCACTTTGCTCGGCGGCCTCGGAGCTTCCCTGGCCTGGGGAACCTACCGTCCCGCGGAGAAACGGCCTTGCTTCGATCTGGCCGAGACCGGTTGGCTCAAGCGCAGCCGGCACGCGCTCCCGCCCCCTCGTGACCATCCGTTCCGCGGCGACATTCCGGTATTGCTGCAGCCTGCCTTGATTGCCGCCGTGCTCGTCGCCTCGACGGCGATTTGTCTTTTCGCTTGGTTCTGGTAAGCGGACAATTCCCTACGTTCAAGCCTTCGCCGGCCTCCTTCCCTCAATCCAACCTTTCCCACCGATGAACAGCCGAGCCGCCACAGAACATCGCTACGAGAAACTTACTTGGCCCGAGATCAACGACGCGGTCGAGCTGGGCAAAGTCTGTATCGTGCCCTGCGGAGCTGTCGAGCAGCACGGTCCGCACCTGCCGCTTGACGTCGACCTTGTCTGTCCGCTTGGCATTGCGCACGGCGCCGGCAGGCTGCTCGCCGAGAAGATCCTCGTGCTGCCGATCGTTGCTTATGGGTACACCGGCCACGTCATGGATTTTCCCGGCACGATCAACAACGACTTCGAGCACTTCATGCATCACGTGTTGGATATCACGCGCTCGCTGGCTTATCACGGCTTCAAGAAAATCATCCTGCTCAACGGGCACGGCTCCAACATGCCCAATCTCGACCTGGTCGCCCGGCGCACGAATCTTGAAACCGGCGCCGAATGCATTCTGACCGCGTGGTGGCAGTTGTTGACGATCGATAAGCAGTTCCTGCCCAACTGGCGCGAAAGCAGGTTCCCCGGCGGCTGCGCGCACGCCTGCGAATTGGAGACTTCGCTCTACCTCTATCTCGACGAAGACAACGTGCGCAAAGATTTGATCAAGAACGGTTCGATCTCCTTTAACGAAGAGGACAATCCCTTCAACTTCGTCGATTTGTTTCAGCAAGGACCGGGCACGGTGGTTTCCTGGACGAGCAGCTATTCCGATACGGGCGTGCTTGGCGAGGCCGAACTGGCGAGCGTGGAGAAAGGCAAGGCGGCATACGACGAGGCGGTCAAGCAGTTGGTCGCGCTGGTGCGCTGGTTTCACGGACGGCCGAAGGACCAGCGGAAGGACCGGCATCGCCGGCCCCCAGAGATGCCCATTCCATGGAACCAGCAACCATGGCAAGGCGAGAGAGACGGTTGAACGGATTCATTGAGTATTGACGCCGCTTTCGCCCATCCTATCGGGTTAAGGCGCCTCATCTTCCCCTGACTCCGCACTCACCGGATTGCCAGCCTCCCGCCATCCTTTCAAACCCTCGGTCAAATGATAAATCCGAGTAAACCCAGCCTCCTTGAGCTTCTCCACCGCGATTTGGCTCCGATTTCCAGACCCGCAATGCAGCATGAACGGCTCGGAACGGTCCAACTCACCGATCGCTCCGTCGAAACTGGGGTCTCGGACATCCACGTTCACGGCGCCCGGAATATGCCCTTGACCGAACTCCTCCGCCGTCCGCACGTCGAGGACGGTCACTCCTTCTTCACTGGCCAGCAAATCCGTCGCCTCCTGTGGGCTCAGCTCCACCACCACTTCCGCCGTTCCCGAGCCATCATCCCCGGATGAGTTCCCGCTCGTGCCACTCGTCTCGCTCGTGCCAGAGGGACCACATCCGCAAAGAGAAACACACAGGACCGCCCAAAGGGATGCAACCGGGGAGAATAGACGCTTCATTCAACTACACTCCGGCGCGCCTCAGCCGTGTCAACTCCCCCGGCAATCCCCCGGCTCAGCGCGCCACGGGGAACCAGGCCAACCAGTCCGGTTCAATCCGGTTGACGAGCACCGCCCAAACATGGGAGGTATGCCCGTGCCCCGGCGAGATCCCAACGAACTGCTCGTCCTCGCTCTCTATTTCCTCGCCGTGGTCCTCGCGGGGTCCCTCCTTGCGCCCTGGCTCTTCCTGAGCGGCAAAAACCTGGTGGCCAGCGGAAAACTCGATCTGCCCGGCTTGCACTGGCTCCATGACGCTCTGGATCGCGGCGACTTCAGCCGCTACTTCAACCGGGCAGTCCTCATCACAGCACTGGTCCTGCTCTTCCCCATCCTCCGATTCCTGCGGATTGGCCGCCAAGGCGGCCTGGGATTGCAAAGCAATCCCGTCTGGTTCCCCGATTTGCTCGCCGGCTTTCTCCTGGCCTCAGGATTCCTCCTGCTCCTCGGCGGCATCCTGCTCAGGCTCGGTTACTATGTCCCAGAAAACGAGCCCCGCTGGGACAGGATCCCTCCCATCCTCCTCCGGGCTCCCGTCATCGGACTCCTTGAGGAATGGTTCTTCCGCGGAGCCATCCTCGCCCTCTTCCTCCGGACTCTCCCCACCCTTTGGGCCGTCTTCTCCACCACTTTTCTCTACGCCGTCCTCCATTTCCTCAAACCTCCGGACTCCGTCATCGCCGCATCCGAGGTCACCTGGCTCAGCGGTTTTCAGCAAACGGCGAGCATTTTTCATCGCTTCGTGGAACCTGTTCCGCTCGTCGCCGAGTTTCTGACCCTGTTTCTCATCGGTTGGATCCTCGCTTCCACCCGGCTCCGCACCCGCTCTCTTTGGCTCGCCATCGGCCTGCACACCGGCTGGGTCTTCGGCTTGCAACTCTATCAAGCCCTCACGGACCGGAGCCCAGCTCTGCGCGAGGCCGCTCCTTGGTTAGGAGAAAACCTCAAGACCGGCCTCGTCCCTCTCGCCGTCGTTCTTCTTACCGGGTTCTTCGCCAAGTTTTGGGTGCGATTGAGCCGCAGCCCGCAACCCGAATCGCCCTGAACTCACGCCGGTGCCGCGCTGCGCCCAAGTTTTCATCGACGGATCGGCCGACCTCGAGTTCACCTATCTGATTCCGGAGGAACTCGCCGGGCGGGTCGCCGTAGGTTCCCGCGTCCGCGTGCCCTTGCGACGGCAGAGCGCGCACGGCACCGTCCTCGCCGTCGCCGATCAACCCGAACCCAAACACCGGCTCCGCCCCATCGATGCCCTGCTGCACGAACGCCCTATCCTCACCCCGGGCCTCCTCGAACTGGCCCGCTGGTCCGCCGGATATTACTGCGCCTCCCTCGAATCCGTCCTGCGCGCCATGTTGCCCGAGTCCGTGCGCGCGCCCGAGACCCCTGTAAAGACGCGACGAGTCGCCCGCCTCCTCCATCACCCCGGCCCCGAAGCCCTCGACGCGCTCCAGCGGCGCGCCCCGCGTCAGGCCGAGATCCTCTCACTGTTGCAGGCTGCGCCCAGTCCTCTGCCCCTCGCCGGCCTGCCCTCTGCCCCCGCCGTCCGCGCCCTCATCGCCCGCGGTTGGGTCGCCCTCGAAGACGAACAGGTCGAACGCGATCCCCACGGAGCCGACCTCTTCGTTTCCTCCCAGCCCCAGGTTCTCTCCGATGAACAGCAATCCGCGCTGAACCACATCCTCGAAGCCGTCGAACAACCCGCCCTCCGCCGCCCTATCCTCCTCCAGGGAGTCACCGGCAGCGGAAAAACAGAAGTCTACCTTCAAGCCGTCGATCACGTTCTGCGGGAAGGCCGCACCGCCATCGTCCTGGTTCCTGAGATCGCCCTCACTCCCCAAACGGTCCACCGCTTCAAATCCCGCTTCGCCAGCCGCCAGCGGCAGATCGCCGTCCTGCATAGCCACCTCTCGACAGGCGAACGCTTCGATGAATGGCATAAGATCCACCGCGGAGAAGCCGTCGTCGTCATCGGCGCGCGCAGCGCTCTCTTCGCGCCCTTGGAGAACCTCGGTCTCATCGTCGTCGATGAAGAACACGAATCCTCCTACAAACAGGAGGCCCCTCCCCGCCACCACGCCCGCGACCTCGCCGTCGTGCGCAGCCGTTTCGAACGCTGCGCCGTCGTCCTCGGCAGCGCCACTCCTAGCCTGGAATCCTTCCTCAACACCCAGCGCCGAAAATACGATCTGGTTACCCTCACCCGTCGCGTCGATTCCCGCTCAATGCCCCTCGTCCGGCTCGTGGACATGCGACGCGCCTCCCAGAGCCGCGGCGGCCAGCCTGCCGTCCTCTCGGAGATTCTGCGCCAGTCCATCGAGCAGCGCCTCAGTCGCGCCGAGCAGACGTTGCTCTTTCTCAACCGCCGCGGTTTCGCCTCCTCTCTTCAATGTCAGGAATGTGGTTTCGTCTGCGCCTGCCGCCATTGCAGCGTTTCCCTGACATTCCATCAATTAGAGAAACGCCTCATCTGCCACATCTGCGGCTTTCAACAAGTGGCCCCTCGCCACTGCACCCAATGCCGCTCCCCTTCCATCCGCTTCGCCGGCTTCGGCACGGAGCGCGCCGAACACATCCTCCGCAGCGTCTTCCCCAACGCCCGCATCGCCCGCGTCGATGCCGACGCCATGCGCCGGAAGAACACTCTCCGCGACACCCTCGAAGCTTTCCGCACCGGCCGCCTCGACATCCTCATCGGGACGCAGATGATCGCCAAAGGCCTCGATTTTCCCAATGTCACTCTGGTCGGAATCCTCAACGCCGATCTCGGCCTCCACCTTCCCGATTTCCGCGCCGGCGAACGCACCTTCCAACTCCTGACTCAGGTCGCCGGCCGCGCCGGCCGCGGCGACCGCATCGGCGAGGTCCTCGTTCAAACCTTCACTCCGCATAGCCCCGCCATCCAATTCGCCCGGCGCCACGACTACGAAGGCTTCTCCAGCCAGGAACTCGAGTTCCGCAAAGAGTTCGGCCTGCCTCCCTATGTCCACGCCGTCTTGCTTCACGTCCGCTCCAAGAATCAGAGGTTGGCGGAGTTCACCACGCAGAACCTTGCCCAACGCCTCGCCGCCAGCCTCCCTCCCGGCGTGGTTCTCGGAGAACCCCTGGCCTCGCCTCTCGAAAAAGCCGCCGATCTCTTCCGCTTCCAACTCATGCTCCGTGCTCCCTCCGCCCCACCCGCCGTCCGCCATCTGCGCTCGGTCCTCGACCGCATGACTTTCCCCGCCGAGGTCATTGTCATCACCGACGTCGACCCCGTCTCCCTGCTCTAGTCCCTTACAGCCCGTTCAATGTGTGGACCAGGTGCGGCGTAAACAGCGCCGGTTCTAACAAAAACGAATCGTGCCCCTTGTCCGAGTGCACCGTGATGTGCATCGACGCCACCCCGCTCCGCCGCAACACCTCCACAAGCTCCCTCTGCTGGTCCGGGTAAAAACACACGTCGCTGTCGATGGAAAACACCAGGTAACGCTGATGCCGGCAACGCTCGAAGGCCTCCTCAAAACTCGTTGTCCCCGCCTGTTCCAACAAGTCGAACTTCTGCCAAATATCGAGCACCCTCAGGTAGGTGTTCGCATCGAATCGCCGCACAAACTTCAACCCCTGATGCAACATGTAAGACTCCAGCGGCGTGCCCAAACCATACCAGGAAAAAAACCCGGCGTCGCCCACGACCTCCCCCCTGGCTCTCCGCTCGATCGCCGCCAGCGATATGAATGTCTTATGACTGATCATCCTCGCCAAGGCCAATCCCCGCTCCGGCAACCGTCCTTCATAATAATCTCCCCCGCGAAAGTCCGGATCGTTTTCGATCGCCACGATCTGCTCCAAGCTCATGATCCGCTGCAACACCGAAACATGGATGCCCGTCGCCACGGGAATCACGATCCGGACCCGGCCGGGATGGCGCACCGCAAAGTTCAAGGCCAGCAATCCCCCCACCGAATTCCCGATGACCGCGTGCACCTGCTCCACTCCCAAAGCATCGAGCAAAGCCACTTGAGAATCCACGACGTCCGAAGCCGTCAGGTGCGGGAAACGGGAACCAAAGGGTTTTCCCGTCGCCGCATCCACCGAAGATGGCCCCGTCGATCCATAACAACCGCCCAGATAATTGATGCACACCACGCACCAGCGGCGCGTGTCCACCGCTCGCCCCGGGCCCACGAAGGCATCCCACCACCCCAGATGCATCTCTTCCGTCCATCGCCCCCCTACTTCCGGCCCCCGCCGGTTCCAGCCCGCCGCATGCTGGCTCCCGGATAAAGCGTGAAACAGCAAAACCACGTTGTCCCTCCCCGGGGAGATCTCACCATAGATCTCGTAGGCCAGTCGAAACGAGGGCAGAAGATGCCCTCTCCCCAAGCGAAATCCGCCCTGCCTCTCCGGATATTCGAAGAAGCGCGTCTCGACCTCACCCACACCGTCCGGGCCCACCATGCCAACGGATTGGGATAAAGACCCCTTCAAGCAAACGAAAAAAGGAGGTAATCGCCGGTTCGCGCTCCTGTCGCGTGTTGACTTATTCCGTGGAGCTATCGATTCGCGCCCTGCCGCGCCATCCTTCCCGCTAAGATCCCCAACGGGGATCCCTGGAGTTTTTACATTTCTGGCCTGCAGGGGAGGCCGAAGACGCAGTGATCCCGAAGGGATCAGAGCTTGTAGCCGGTGGTGGCGCGCAGCGACACCACCGGAAGAAGGTCCATCCATCACCAGCACCCCGGCAGGGGTGCTAGACCGCCGCCCTCTCCCTTCGGGGGTTCAGTCCTTCAATTCAGATAGTTTCTGGCGCCCCTGCCGGGGTGCGGATCGAATTACGACTCACACCGGTGGTGTCGCTGCGCTTTACCACCGGCTACAAGCTGCGAAGCCTCCGGCTTCTCTCGCGGCCACCGTCCGGGGTTACCCTTCAGGCGGTTCACGGCGAAGAATCTTTTCCGGCTTTCCCACCGTCCGGGGTTCCGCCTTCAGGCGGTTCACGGCGAAGAATCTTTTCCGGCTTTCCCACCGTCCGGGGTTCCGCCTTCAGGCGGTTCACGGCGAAGAATCATTTCCAGCTCAAGGACCGCGTGAACACGGAACTCCAACGCGGAACCCGCCGCCCTGTTCCGCCCGCCGCCTTTATCCACCCCCGCCGAGCCAGCCAATTGCCGGTCCCAACACGATCACACCCACGCCCAGAATGACCAAAACACTCACCCAAAACGAAAAATCGTAGAACCGTGACGGAGCCAATTCCGCCGGAAGACAGCGATAACGGAAAAACACGGCCGCAAACACTACCAATAACAAGATCCCCGTCGTGATCACGCCCCCCACCAACACCATTCCCACCGGCTCCTTGAATATGAGAATCAGGATCGCCCAAATCAAAGGAAACAGCCACGCCAAACAGGCGATGGCGAAACGCCGCTGGCGCGGATTGTCGAAATCGAACAGCCCAATCCGGCCCAACGCGTCCGCTGTCACTCGCGTCCAGCCCCCCAAGGCCGCAAACAAAGTGGAAAACAACACCACAAAGGAGCCCCCCAAAAACACCGCCTCTGCCCAGGGCCCCAACGTCTCCGTGTAAATGTGCGATAGCGTCTTCACCATCTCGAAACCTTCCGGCACGTCTCCCCGCCTGTGCAGTATCGCCGCGCCCAACAAATAAAACGCCGCCGTCACCACCGTGTAGACCACCATCGAAGCCAGCGCGTCCAAATACATTACCCGAATCCACCCGCGCGCGCGCCGCACCCACTGCGGGTCCCCGGGCCGCGGCGGTCCCGTCTTTCGCGCATAACCCTTTTCAATCAGCCAGTAATTGTAATGCATGATCTCATCGCCGCCCACCCCGGTAATTCCGAAAGCGCCCAGCGCCACCACCACCATCCCCGCCGGCAATTGAAAGCTCAGCCCGGAAGCGATTTGCTCCCAGCTCACGCGGTATTCCTCGGTCCATTGCAATGCCCCGACCGAGACGAGCGTCAGGATCGTAAAGAGAGCCAGCAGCAGAAGCGAGAGCTTCTCCAACAACGAGTAATACCCGCGAAAAACCAGAAGCGCCACGGCCACCGCCGCCACACTCAGCCAGATCTCCCTTCCCAGCGCCGGAAAGACAATCTCCAGAATCACCCCTACTCCGCCCAGGATCCCCCCCAACTGTACCGTCTTGGCCAACATCATCAGCAGCCATACCCATATCGACCAGTTGGCGCGCCCGATCTTCGGGCCCGGCAACCGGTTGAACGATGCCATCGTGGGCTCTCCCGTGCTGATGGCATGCTTCCCAAACTCCAGTTGAATCGTCACCTTCACCACACAACTCACCAGAATCAGCCAAAACGCGGTGAATCCGGCCCGGGCCCCGAGCGTCGTCGTCGCGATCAATTCTCCCGAACCCACGATCGACGCGGATAAAATGAAGCCTGGTCCTAGAAAACGCAGCGATCGCCAAAACGACGTCGGCGGTTCCTGAATTCCAGCCTCGGTCAAAGTATAGGGATCGCCCGCGGGTCGCATGGCAGCGACCCTAGCTCCGAACCGGCATTTCTCACGGCGTTTCGTCGCAAGGCGCAGCGACCTTTCCGGGCAAGCCAAAAGAGGGCGACCCAGCCCTGGGACGATCGCTTCTGCCTGTTCCAAAGAATGCCCTCCACGGCGGCTAAGCCGAACTTTCTCCACGGTTTTTAATATAAGGGGTTGAGTACCAGTGATTCACGTGAAATCGGACTGGCTGGATTCTGGCTACACCTTTCTTTTACGGTTTCACACCGATGAGTTCAAAGACGTGGCTTTGGAATTT
>JBGTBW010000214.1:0-6559 GCA_041749135.1 Verrucomicrobiales bacterium | reverse complement strand
CGGCCGTCACGGAGGCCGGCCCTCCAGGTCTGGTCCGACAGTTTGGTTACGCTATCCTGGAGGGGCGGGCTCCCGCACGCCCTGTCCCGCCATGGGTCTGCCTCCCGGGACCAGGCCGTCACGGAGGCCGGCCCTCCAGGTCTGGTCCCACAGATTGGTTACGCTATCCTGGAGGGGCGGGCTCCCGCACGCCCTGTCCCGTCATGGGTCTCCATCCCAGGACCAGGCCGTCACGGAGGCCGGCCCTCCAAGTCTTGTCCGACAGATAGAGGTCGAGGAGGCCTCACTGCATGACCCCGTGGCGGAGAATCCATGGGCCTGATCCTCGATACCTGTTTCGTGATCTCGGCCGAGCGCGAGGCGAAAGGCCACGGGCTCGGACGAACCGATGCCTTTCTCGCGGCGCACACCGAAGAGCCCGTCTTCATCACCTTCACCGTTGCGGGAGAACTCGCCTGCGGACGATCGGCGGGCGCCCGCCGCGATTGGGAACGCCTTTGAAAACCCTATCCGGTCCTGCCGTGGACCTTGGAGATCTCATGGGATTACGGAGAACTCTACCGTGACCTCTCGTCCAGGGGCCTTCTCATCGGAGGCAACGGCCTCTGGATCGCCGCCACTGCCCGCGTCACCGGTCACACCCTGGTGACGAACAATCTCCAAGAGTTCCGGCGGGCGCCCGGATTGAAGGTCGTCGGGTTTTGAGTTTGAGGCTCACGCCTCACGGGATCGGACCGAGGAAAACTCGCACTTGGCGGAGCCACTTTGGCGGCGGAGGGCGGCGCCGCTGGCGACGTTCCCGAGTGCAACCAGTTCCGCCCTTATAGTGAGCGAGTCACGCGCGCCTGCGCCGGCCAAAAAGCAGCCCGGCGCCGAGAAGCAAAAAGGCGATGGATGCGGGCTCGGGAATGACGGCGCAGTTGGTAATCGTGTTATCAATGAGCGTCACTGCCTCGGTCCGCGCCAAAAGGCTCCCGTAGACTTCGGCACCTTCACCCAATGAGATGTTCGCCTGCGCCATAATATGCCCCATAAAGATCGAATCCGCACCGAGAGTTGCGGAACTGCCGACTTGCCAGAACACCGAGCACAACGGGTCGCCAGGGGGATCAGGGTCAGGGTTATTGATCGTCACGATCAATGAGTCCGCTGCGGTGGTGATCGTGCTTTCGATCTGGAAAACGAATTCCGCGTTCGGGTCGCCCTCGGCGTCGAGGGTGAGCGTTCCTGTCAGTAACGCTGCGGGAAAGTCCGGGTGGAAGTTGTAGACGCCCGGGGTGAGGGTCAGGCCGCCAAGCTGCGCACTGTTTAAGGTTACCGTCGGCGTCATGGCCGCGGCAAAGTCGTAGGCCTCCGTGAGAGAATCTTGAGCATCGGCCGCCTCCTGGGTCCCTGCGTAGAATTGGTAGGGGGCCTCCAGCTCGCCCGGAGGGAATCCCGTGATCGAGTCGAGAGGGAAGACCCCGATATGCCCGCCGTCGACGACGGTATCGCCGCCAACGGTCGCATTGGTCACCCCCGCATAGGACAGAATGGCAAACTCGTCCGCCGTGCCCAGGAAAAACGTTTGGCTCATCGTCTGCCCAAAGACAGCCGGGGCGCTGCAGAGCCCGAGAAACGCCAGTAGAATAGGTATTTTACTTTTCATTTGAATTGACGGGTATTCCACCACTTTCGCCTTCCGCGGCTTTCACGCGGAGTCCGAAGCTCAAAACGTAGATTTTCACGGGTCGCAGAACGAAGTTTCGCGCGCATTCCTCGTTACTTGAATTTCATCGGGCAAACTTCAATCAGCCCAATGACAAAGGATTTATACCTTGCACTAGGCCTAAATGTCGACATAAAAATTTGGATAGATGAAAGCCTTGGCGTGTTCTATGGTATTTTGTCGTATTTTAGGGAATGCTACAGTTTAGGCGAGCCCTCTGTCGTAGCGGGGGGAACGCGCCGGGAATATGTCCCCTCCTGCGAGAACGCACCCAAACCGGTCCAATCCTTTGGCGTTAAGCGCTCTGACCGTAGCGTCATTCTACTCCCGCCTCGCTGCGAGCCGGTCACCCTCAATAAAGGACCCTGCTCGCACGCTTTCCGAGATCGGACTGGCGGAATCCCCTCATCGACTGAGATCACTGGACTCAGACGGCCACTAGAATAGGCGGTTATGGCCACGGTTCGCCCAGCACAGGCCGTCACGGACACCGGCCCTCCAAGTCCTGTCTGACAGATTGGTTACGCTATCCTGGAGGGGCGGGCTCCCGCGACAAATTCGTGGACTCCTTGCGTTCGGATCTGAATTCGCGGTAGAAGACCCTGAGGGCGACCTTCGCCTGATTCATGGAGTTGGGCCTGTAGGCCTTCTCCAGGCGCAGGAAGACGAAGTAGTCCCGGAACTGCTCCTCGCTGACCTCCGTGGGATCGGCGTCGTAGTACTCGGCGAGCAAGCGGAGGTTGGCGACGCATCCGACGACGGTGCGTGGCCGCAGATCACGTAGCTGGACAAAGTCGCACTAGGCCGTTCGGGACCTACAGAGGGGCCGCCATCGGTGAGCTGAACCGTTGGGTCGAAAATACGCGCGCAATATGGGAAGCTACGCACACCTCGAGATCGACGGTCATCCGGTGTTTCCCATGAAATCATTCAAAGCCGCCGTTTCACTTGATAGAATCACCCACAACCACATATCGAGAAGATCACAACCATGCCTCTCTTGCTCCCCATTCCAACGAAGCGAATCTCTCTAAGCCTTCTCCTGGTGATATTGGGCGCGATGACCGGGTGGCAGGCGCTTTCCGCCGCCGTGCCCGCCGGCAAACTCCGCGTGGTTATCCTGTCCGATATCAGCAATGAGCCCGACGACCAGCAGTCGCTGGTGCGGTTTTTGACCTACGCCAACGAGTTCGATGTCGAGGGCCTCATTGCCACCACGTCCTGCTGGCGGCGGAACAATCCGGACAAGGCCACCATTCTGAAAGTGCTCGACGCCTATGAGGAGGCGCTGCCCAACCTCCGGCAACACGCGATGGGGTGCCCGGATGCGGATGCATTGCGCCGCGTCACCAAGGCCGGCGTTGACGGTTACGGCATGATTTCAAAGCGACTTTGTAGCCCGCATGGACTGGTCCGTGACCGATGATTATGCCAAGGCGAACCACAACCCGGTGGCAATGCTCAACGGCGACACCACCCGGCAGGTCTTGAAACTCCACGCGCGGGCGGGCGAAACCGTCGCCTTGTCGTCCGCCGGCAGCCGGGATCCCGATGGCGACGCGATCACCAGTCACTGGATGATCTATACCGAACCCGGCACGCTGGTGGGCGAATGCGACTTTGAGCCGAACCGAGGGAACGCAAACCCAAGTGACCCTTCCCCGCCCCGGCTCCGATTCTCCAACGGCGGCAACCCTCCATGTGATTCTCACCGTTCAAGACCAGGGCATGCCTCCGCTAACAGCTTACCGCCGCGCCATTGTCACGGTGCGGTAGATGCCCACCAGGGAGAGGGGGAATCACAAGAAGCGCCGGTATCGCTCCACCCACACCCTCGCCCAAAGCCGCTCAAGCCCCTCTTCACCGAGCAACTAAACCGAAGAATCCCGCTCCCGGCGCCGCCCTTTTGGCTTGCCCCAACCCTCACTCTCAGGCTACCCTCCCCACAATCCCCCGCCCCCCCAAGCCCCCACCCCGAGTCCACGGGAACGACAACCAAGTTCAGCAGATGAGCTACCCGCCCGGCCTCCCAAGCTGAATGACGACTCGAACCGTAGATGAGAAACCGGAGGCGCGCACGCGGTAGCGGTTGAGTGGCCTCTCACGTTGGACACCATGATTTCCTTCATCGTCCCAGCTCACAATGAAGAGCTTTGGATTGGCAAGTGCCTGGGGAGCATCCGCACGACGATGGACAAGGTTGCGGAGCGCTACGAGGTGATTGTGGTGGATGACGCTTCCACGGATTCGACTACCCAGATTGCCCAAGAAACGGGAGTCTGCACGCTTCGAGTCGAGCACCGCAAGATCTCCGCCGTCCGCAATGCGGGCGCACGGGCAGCGTGTGGCGAGGTGCTTTTCTTCGTGGATGCGGATACGCAGGTCAACGAACGAGCTGTTAGCGCGGCTCTTACGGCCATGCGTTCTGGCGCTGCCGGTGGCGGCTGTGTCCCTGACCTTGAAGGCGCAATACCGCTCTGGGGACGCATCATTCATTTCATGGCGTGCAGGATGGGCCGGCTCATCCGATTGGTGGGGGGCTGTTTTCTGTTTTGCACGCGGGAAGCCTACCTTGCAGCGGGCGGTTTTTCCGAGAGCCTCCATGCAGGGGAGGACATTGCATTCGTTCAGGCTCTCAAGAAGGCCGGAAGGTTTGTTGTGCCCAAGCCGACTGTGGTCACCTCGGCCCGGAAGCTCGACGTCGCAGGGCCTTGGGAAGTAATGGGGCTTCTGTTGAGGATTGCCATTCGTGGTCCACGCTACGACAACCCGTGGGTGCGTGACATTTTGTATGGACGACGTGCTCAAGCATGCAGGAAACCAGTCAAGGAGGTCGAACCCGGCGCTCCACCGAATGGCGGCCCAGCGGCGTCTGTTGATATTTCCAACGCTCCCGGTGGGCCGCCATTGGTGAGCTGATTGTAGGCCCCAGAACGGCCGTTGGCTGGCCCGGCTTGACAAGATCAAGTCCATGGACAATATACTGTCCACATGAAGGCGATTAGCTACACTGCGGCGAGGGAGAATCTCGCGGCGACCATGGATGAAGTCTGCAACGATCGGAGCCCCGTGATCATCACTCGGAAGCGTAATCAGGCCGTGGTGCTTATTTCGCTGGAGGACTACGAGTCCTTAGAGGAGACGGCCTACTTGCTACGGGCGCCCGCCAATGCGAAGCGGTTGCAGAGCGCCATGCAGTCAATCGAGAGTGGAGAGGGAAGCGAGCGACAACTCGTAGAGCCGCGCGAGAAATGAAGATTCTGTTCTCGGAGGAAGCATGGGAAGATTACCAGTATTGGTTGGCCGCCGATAAGAAAACATTGAAGAGAATCAATTTCCCCATTCGTGATGCGTGCCGCGATCCGTTTGATGGCATCGGGAAACTGGAACCACTTCGCCACTTTCTCACTGGATACTGGTCTCGACGTATCAATGAGGAGCATCGAATGGTGTATCGGGTTGCGCGAGAGACCCTTCAATTCGCACAACTGCGGTATCACTATGATTGATGCCAACAAGGCGCTTCCACGCAACCCCATTCCGCTGCGCTCCATAGGGGCGCGTGAGCTTCGAAGTTGGGCGAATGAATTTGATGACGCATAACGAAGATCACTTTTCTAGAATCGCTTTGCAATATGTCCGGGGCCGGATGGGGTACCCAGAAGAATTATACGATTTCCTACGCGCTCAATGTTCAGGCGCGGATCTGGCTTGGGACTGCGCCACCGGATCCGGGCAAGCGGCGATTGACTTAGCCCGGCGATTTTCGAAAGTGATTGCTACAGATATCAGTGGGGATTTACTCGCGCTGGCGCCCAGCCATCCCGAGATCACGTTCCGGAAGGCAGCGGCGGAGGACTCACAGATCGAGAGCAATTCAGTGGATTTGATCACTGTCGCTCAGGCCGTTCATTGGTTCGACCTTCCGGAGTTCTGGAGAGAAGCGGTGCGTGTTCTCCACCAAGGGGGAGTGTTGGCGCTATGGGGATACAATTGGCCTGTAGTTTCCGAAAGGATTGATCATGTGCTGGAAGGATTCAAAGTGGTTTTGGCTCCTTGGTGGCCTGAGCGAAGTGCAATTCTCCATGAAGGGTATTCTTCGATTTCTCCTCCACTCTCCGAGCTTCACTGTCCGGCTTTTGCAGCATCTGCCGTATGGGATATCAATGATTACCTTTCCCACCTGAGATCGTGGTCGGCCACACGTTATCATCGTGAAGGCACAGGTGTTGACCTAACGGATACTTTCCGTAGCTGGTTTGAGCATGTGTGGCCAGACGATAGAGTAGAAGTCCGATGGCCCCTCGTGTTTCGAGCTTTCCGGAAGTAATGAAGAAGCCCAACCAAGCGCAGCACTCAACTGCGAGAGGCTGGCGCCTCTCTTGTGAGTGTGTTCGACGTTATACGAATAGGTTCCTGACCTATCTGTCAGCCAAGACCTGGAAGGCGGGTTTCCCAACCCGCTCTCGCCTTCGTAAAGGATTGCGGCGGGTTGGAAAACCCGCCTCTGGAGTTTTTACATTTCTGGCCTGCAGGGGAGGCCGAAGACGCAGTGATCCCGAAGGGATCAGAGCTTGTAGCCGGTGTCAGCGCGCAGCGCTGCCACCGGGGAAGGTCCATCCATCACCAGCACCCCGGCAGGGGTGCTAGACCGCCGCCCTCTCCCTTCGTGGGTTCAGTCCTTCAATCGAGGTCGCGCTCATCGTATTTGATCCCGGACTTGTGAAGAAACTCAATCAACTCCTCCCGAAACGACTACCTCCGGTGATGCTCATCCTAATTATGAAGAAGATGACGTGATAGAGCAGACATCTGTAGGTGGAGAGCATAGCCGGCCGGTTTCTGGCGCCC
>JBGTBW010000213.1:0-7685 GCA_041749135.1 Verrucomicrobiales bacterium | reverse complement strand
CGGCCGTCACGGAGGCCGGCCCTCCAGGTCTGGTCCGACAGTTTGGTTACGCTATCCTGGAGGGGCGGGCTCCCGCACGCCCTGTCCCGCCATGGGTCTGCCTCCCGGGACCAGGCCGTCACGGAGGCCGGCCCTCCAGGTTTTGTCGTGCGATGGGCGCCCATTCCAGGACCACGCCGTCACGGAGGCCGGCCCTCCAGGTGCTGTTGCGCGAGGGGTCTGCATTCCGCGGACATGCCGCCAATCAAAGGGGAATGGCGGGTTGGAAAACCCGCCCTCCGTTGCGGCTCGCCAGCCTATCGGTCAGATGGAATGTGCCGGCGAGACGGCCGTGCGGAATCCGGGATGTTGAGAGAGAAAGCGTGCGGGATTGCCGTAGAGTACGGAGTCGATGCGCTCGGGAGTCCAGCCGCGGCGGCGCATTTCCAGACCGGCCTTGACCACGGCGAGCGGGTCGCTGATGCCCCAATCGCAGGCGGAGTTGAGCCAGATGCGTTCGTGGCCGTGCACCTCCAGGATGTCGATGGCGCGCGCGGGGGTGCATTTTGACTCCGGGTATAGGGTGATGCCGGCCCAGAATCCGCGGTCGAGCACGAGGGAGACGGTGTGTTCTTCGACGTGGTCGATGATGACCCGTTCGGGCTGGACGCCGGGGTGATTGGCGAGAGCATCGGCAATGAGGCGGGTGCCTTTGAGTTTGTCCTCGAGGTGGGGTGTGTGCACGAGGATGAGGCGGTTGTGCTGGACGGCGAGCTCGATGTGCTCCTCGAGGACGGTGAGTTCGTTGCGGCTGTTCTTGTTCAAGCCGATCTCGCCGATTCCCAGGACATTGGGCTCGTCGAGGAACTCGGGAATGATGGAGAGGACTTCGGCGGCGAGAACGAGGTCTTCGGCTTCCTTGGGATTGATGCAGAGCCAGGAGAAGTGGGGCAGTCCGAACTTGGCGGCTCGCTGCGGCTCGTACTGGGTGATCTGGCGGAAGTAATCGTAGAATCCCTGGACGGATCCCCGGTCGAATCCGGCCCAGAAAGCGGGTTCACAGACGGCTTCGCAGCCGGCTGCGACCATGGCCAGGTAGTCGTCCGTGATCCGGCTGACCATGTGAGCGTGGGGTTCGATGTAGCGCATGTCCGTATGTTAGGAAACGGAGGGATCCCAGGCTCCGGCGGCTCCTTTGGTGTGCGCGGCGGGGATGGGATCGGCGGTGGGATCGCTGAAGGCTTCGAGGACGCGGCGGGCGCGGTCGTGGGGCGGACCCGGCGGGCGCAATTCCGCGAGAGCCTTGTGGAGGGCGCCGATTCTGTAGTCGGATTCCTCGCCGTGACGCCCGGCGCGGTCGAGGAATGCGGCGAGATCGATGATTTTGGCGCGCGCGTCGAGGAAGCCGAGATCGACGAGCCGGTGCGATGGGGATTGGCTCACGGGAGAGAACGTAGGTCATCGGTTGCTTGTTGGCAACGCGACGGGGCTGCGGGGAAAGGGAGAAGGGAGGACGGGTGAGGGAGTTTTGGGGTATTGCGTCCGGGGTTCCGCGTTTAGGGCGTGTTGATTTATTCTGCAATACCGCGTCGCGCGCCGTCAGAGCAGGGCGAAAGTATCGCTCCGCGAGCCGGCCAACCGCGCGACCCTTTGGGCATAACTTGTTGAAAGCGTTGGCTTTGTTGCTCGCCGGCCACGAATTTCAATTCGCTCCCTCCTCGCGCCGGGCCAACCCTTCCACCAAGTCCCGCGCGGCATCACCGAATAAATCGACACGCCCTGAAGGGGGGACCCCAGACGATGGAGGGGGAGGGTGAGGGAGGGATCGTCCGCTTGACGGTGGGAGAAGTGTCGCCTACTGCTCGTGTTGCGCCGGGACTGGCGAGTATTTGTGTATGGAGTTTTGCGAGCTGGGACTTTCGGAAGATGCGCTGCGGGCGGTTGAGGTGCAGGGATATACGGAGCCGACCGGCATCCAGGAGGAAGCGATTCCGAAGATTCTCGAAGGGCGCGATGTCATCGGGTCGTCTCAGACAGGCACTGGGAAAACGGCGGCATTTGGTCTGCCGGTGATAACGCGCTTGGCCCGTCACGGGTCCTTGCGGTGTTTGATTCTGGAGCCGACGCGGGAGTTGGCGGCGCAGGTGGCGGACCATTTCCGGCAACTGGGACAATTTGTGGATTTGCAGGGAGTTCTGATTCATGGCGGCGTTGGATATGGCGCTCAGATCGATGCCCTGAAAAGCGGTGTGGACTACGTGGTGGCCACGCCGGGCAGGCTGCTCGATCACATGGGGAGGCAGGCAGTGGACTTGCGAAACCTGGAGTTCTTGATCCTCGATGAGGTCGATCGGATGCTGGACATGGGTTTCCTTCCGGATGTGCGCAGGATCGTCAACGCCTGTCCGGCGAACAGGCAGACCTTGTTGTTTTCGGCCACGATGCCGCCGGAAATCCGGTCGCTGGCGAACTGGGCGACGCGCGATTCCTACGAGATTTCCATCGGCCAGCAGCGTTCCCCTGCGGATACGGTCACGCACGCATTCTTTCCCGTAGCGACGGAACAGCGCGACGCCTTGTTGAAAGCGCTTTTAGAACAGACGGATTTTCATAGCGTGATGATTTTCACGCGGACGAAAGTGGAAGCGGACCGGGTGACGCGGGAGTTAAAGGAGCATGGGCAATTCCGAGTGGCGACGCTGCATGCGGATATCCGGCAGCGGGACCGGGAGTTGGCGTTGAGCGGGTTTCGGGAGGGGAAATTCGACGTGATCGTGGCGACGGATTTGGCGGCGCGGGGATTGGATATTTCGGGGGTGACCCATGTCATCAACTACCGGGTGCCGGAGAATGCGGAGGACTACGTGCACCGCATCGGGCGGACCGGGCGAGCCCAACAAGAAGGCGATGCCTTCACCATCTTGGCGGGCGATGAGGCGGAGTTTGCGCAGCAGATCGAGCGCTTTATCGGAAGGTCCATTGAGCGCCGCCGGTTGGAAGGCTTCGACTATGTGTATACGGCGATGCTTGATGAAGGCAGTGCGGAAGGCCGCAAGCGTTTGTTGCAGTTGCTAAAGAAAGACCGGCCCAAGCCGCGCCGCCGCCGCCGGGCCCGTTGATGGTTTAGATTGCTGTGAGTATGGCGGCCATGCGGGTTCTGGCAGTGGATCCCGCGCTGCGCAGCACCGGGTTCGCGGTGGTGGAGGGCGACCCGGCGGGATCCTGCCGGGCGGTGACGTTCGGAGTGGTGCACAATCCCGCCTCTCGCGAGCAATCCCGGTGTTTGGCGCAGATTCGGACGGCGTTGGCGGCGTTGATTCAGGAGTTTCAGCCGGATTGCGCCGCGGTGGAGGGGGTGATCTACGTGCAGAGTTTTCGGACGGCGATCACGCTGGGGGCGGCGCGGGGAGCGGCTTTGGTGGCGATGGCGGAAGCGGGCTTGGAGGTCTTCGAGTATGCGCCGCGCCGGGTGAAACAAGCGGTCGTGGGGCGCGGAGGGGCGGCGAAAGAGCAAGTGGCCTTCATGATGCGGGCGCTGTTGCGATTGGAAGCGGCTCCCGATCCCGACGCGGCGGACGCGTTGGCCATAGGGATGACTCATGTCCAGGCGATGCGACGGACCGGCCAGCCGGGCGGCGCGGCTGGGAAACGCGTATAGGGCGTGTCGGCGATGAGCGCGAATGGATTGGAAGAGCGCTGGTTAGGCCGGGTGACTTACGAGGATGGCTTGCGACTGCAGGAAGATCTGGTGGACCGGCGCAGGACGGGAGAGGAAGATGGCGACGTGCTCCTGCTTTTGGAACATGAACCGGTCTACACCATCGGCCGCCGTCTGGATCGCTCCAGTTTGGGCCTGCATCCCCAGGGATTGCCGCATCCGGTATTCGAGATCGGGCGGGGCGGTCAATCGACTTACCATGGACCCGGGCAATTGGTGGGATATCCGATCCTGGATCTGCGGCGCTACGGGCGCGATCTGCACGTGTATCTGCGAATGCTGGAGGCGGCCCTCATCGCCTGTTGCGCGGAATTCGGAGTCCGGGCTGAGCGGCGCGAAGGAATGACCGGAGTTTGGGTGGAGGATCGCAAGATCGCCTCAATCGGAGTTGGGGTGAAACAGTGGATCAGCATGCACGGTTTCGCTTTGAACGTAGACGGCGATTTAGCTCCTTTCGCACGGATTGTGCCTTGTGGGATTGCCGGGGTCAAAATGACTTCGCTGGCTGCGGAGCGCGGCGAGGCGGCGCAAGGCGGCAAGGAAGACATGTCTGTGGAAAAGGCGGGCGAAGTCTGCGCGCGCTGTCTCCGCCGTAGTCTTGCGGCGGTTCAAGCGGCGTAGTATTGAAGGAGAGATGACGGGCGAGCGGTTGTTGATCGAAAACGGGCGGTTGGTTAGCCCCGGGCGGGAGCTGTTTGGGGCCGCGGTGGAAGTGGCGGACGGGCGCATCGCTGCGGTTTACGAAATGGGTGCGAAACGGCCGGAGGGAGTGGAGATTTGGGATGCGGCGGGCCGGGCGGTGCTTCCAGGCTTCATCGACATTCATACCCACGGGGCGGGGGGACGCGATTTCTGCGACGGGCAAGGGGACAGTTTGCGGGAGATCGCTCGAATGAAGGTCCGCGAGGGGGTAACGACTTTTTTTCCGACGACGCTCACCTTGCCGGAGGAGCGCCTGAGCCGGGCCTTGGAGGCGGCGGCTCCTTACATGGCGGCTCCCGAGTTTGCCAAGGCCCCGCGTGTGCACTTGGAGGGACCGTTCATCCATCCCAAATGGGTGGGGGCGCAGAATCCGGCTTATGTGCGGGCGCCCAATTTGGAGGAGGTGTTGCGGTTGAACCGGCTGGCTCGCGTGGGTTTGGTGACGCTGGCGGTGGAGTTGGAGGGGGCCTTGGAGTTGGTGGAACGGCTAAAGGAGGCGGGGATCGCCGCCTCTTGCGCGCACTCGGCGGCGACCTGGGGCGAGTACCAGCGTGCACGCGCCGCCGGCCTGCGGCATTTGACGCATTTTTGCAATCAGATGACGCCGCTGCATCACCGGGAGATCGGGTTGGTGGGGGCTGGATTGCTCGATGACGAGGTGATGATCGAATTGATCTGCGACCGGGTGCACCTCTGTGATGAGATGATCGCCTTGGTGTTTAAGCTGAAAGCGTTGGACCGGTTGATGCTGGTGACGGATTCGATGGCGGCTTCGTGGCTTCCGGACGGACCGGCGGAACTCGGAGGATTGCCGGTGCGGGTTGTCGATGGGGTGGTGCGCTTGGAGAACGGCGCTTTGGCGGGCAGCACCTTGCGCTATCACCAGGCCCTGCGAAACGTGGTTGAAGTCACGGGAATACCGATGGGACAATTGGTTGGAATCACGGCCGTGAACCAGGCCCAGTCCCTGGGGCTGGATGGGCTGGGAGAAATCCGGCCGGGATTCGCCGCGGATCTGGTGGTGCTCAACAGTGCGGGTGAACCGGAAGCGGTCTTTGTCGACGGCCGGGACGTGTTGCCTGCCGCGCTTTGACCCAGGTTCCGGGGGGATGCTGCAAAGGTTGCAATCAGGGTGTTGGTGGGTTACTCGTGATGATTCGGAAGTGGAGTTTCTCGGCCGGAAGTTTCCATGTTGCCTGGGCAAGGTGGTTTTTCCTCCGGGTCTATGGCCACTGGAAGTGTAATCGAACAACGAAATACCATGAAAACACGAGTTGAGTTGATGAAGTACGGTTGGATGGCGTTCGGGGCCGCCTTGGCTCTGGGTCTATCCGCCTGTGAACCCAAAACGCCGGAATCTTCGATAGAAGAGGGCGCTGACAAGATGAAGGAAGGCGCTCAGGAGATGGGCGAAGGTCTGAAGGAGGGCGCTAAGGATGCGACCGAGGAGGCCAGAGAAGAAACACGCGATGCCGGTGAAGGGGTCAGAGACGCGACCGAAGAGGCGAGGGACGCCTTGAGGGATGCGGGCGAGGCGATTCGCGATGCGGGGGAAGAAGCGGCCGAATCCGCACGAGATGCCACGGAGGCTGCCCGGGAGGCCGTGGGCGAAGCGTTGGAGGAGGCGGGTCGCGCGATCCAACCGGACGCCCCTGTGGGCACGGACGGCCCGTAGCCGGACGAAAGAACGGTGTTTGGCTTTCGGCGGCTCCTCGACTCGGGCCGTGCCCGGCCAATCGCGTTTCGACTTTTGCACGGGGTCGGAAGGTTGGGCTATTGGGAAGATTGATTATGACGACGCGGAGGCGCTTTCTGCGGAACGTAGCCTGGGCGACGGCTCCATTGGCCGTTCCCGCCTCCGTTTTAGGGCGGGGCGGCGCCGTGGCTCCAAACAGCCGGGTGACCCTTGGTTGCATCGGGGTGGGCGGCATGGGAATGGGAAACCTCCAGTCCTTTCTTGGCGATGAACGGGTGGAAGTGGTGGCGTTGTGCGACGTCGACCGCGGACACCTCAAGGCGGCTTTGGCGGCCGCTTCCCTCCCGGACGGAGCGGGCACAGGAGATTTTCGTGAACTGATCGCGCGGGAGGACTTGGATGCCGTGATGGTGGCGACCCCGGATCACTGGCATGCCTTGATTGCGGTGGCTGCGGCCCGGGCGGGCAAGGATTTGTATGCGGAGAAGCCGCTTGCCGCGAGTGTCCGGGAGGGGCGCCGGGTGAGCGACGTGGTGCGGGAAGAGAAGCGGGTTTTGCAGTGCGGGACTTGGCGGCGGTCCAGCCAACACACGCGACGGGCCTGCGAATGGGTGCGCAACGGCATCATCGGCGATCTTCGCCGGATCGAGGCCGGCGTTCCGGCGACGTTTGCGATCCGCGGTGATTACACCGGCATGGAAGAACCCGAACCTGTGCCAGAGGGATTTGATTACGCCATGTGGAGCGGCCCGGCTCCGGAGGCGCCTTACACGGCGGCCCGCTGCCATTTCAACTTCCGGTGGGTGACGGATTATGCACCGGGATATATCACGGATTGGGGCGCACATTTCCTGGACGTGGCGCAATGGGGCAACGGAACGGATGCGAGCGGGCCGGTCGAAGTGGCGGCGGATGGCGTGCGCAAGCGGGAGAAGGGCATTTACGACGCGCCGGAAAGTTTCAGCATCCGCTATGCTTATGCGTCGGGAGTGGAGTTGGTGATGAGGAGCACGGAGAACGCGGAAGAGTGGGGGACGAAGTTTGTGGGTTCGGAAGGATGGATATTTTCAGAGAACGACAAGTTGGCGGCCTATCCGGAAAGCGTGATGAAGGCGGTTATTCCGGAAAACGGAGTCCGTCTCTATGAATCGAGGAATCACCATCGGAATTTTATCGATTGCGTGATATCGAGGGGTGAGACGGCGGCTCCGGCGGAAGCGGCGCACCGGGCGGCGAGCGTTTGTCATTTGGGAGCGATTGCGGCCCAGCTTGGGAGGGCCTTGCGCTTCGATCCGGAAAGCGAGCTTTTCCATGGGGACGAGGAAGCGAACGCCTTGTTAGCGCGCCCAATGCGGGAGCCCTGGAACGAGATCTAACCCGCCTTTCTCTACTACTCTTTCTGCTGCGGCGCGCTACGCGCCATGGGTCTCCATCCCGGGACCAGGCCGCCACGGAGGCCGGCCCTCCAGGTCTTGTCTGACAGATTGGTCACGCTATCCTGGAGGGGCGGGCTCCCGCACGCCCTGTCATGCCATGGGTCTGCATCCCGGGACCAGGCCGTCACGGAGGCCGGCCCTCCAGGTCCTTGTC
>JBGTBW010000212.1:0-9044 GCA_041749135.1 Verrucomicrobiales bacterium | reverse complement strand
TGCGGTCTGTCTGGTTGTTTCCGTTGCTTCCCACCCCACCTCGCGGTGACGCAGTCCCTTCCACTTCTCCCCGGCCCAACGGCTGCCGGTGGCCTGGGTCTCTCACCCAGGGAGAGCGCGCCGCTCGACGGCGCACTGGCGGGGGCACTCCTGCCCGCGAACTTTCTAGGCTCACTCGGCGGACAAGAGTGTCCGCCCCACAAATCGCCCCACAAATAGGGTGTCATTCACGGAGTGGCGGTCTCGCTTTGGCTCACTCTTATTCCCCTGTATCCATTATCTTCCTCGATAGATCAGGAGTTCTGAACTTAGCCGCCCGTCGGCTTGTTCCACGGCGCCTCCGGTGCAAAGAAATGATTGCCCTTCGCGAGATCCACCAAACTCATTGTTCGCAACGCGGACAACGCCAAGGTCCGCGTCGCCCCGTGAGTGAACCGGGCGCGATCAACCGGGATGCTCGAGCGTCTGTCCGAGGTCCATCGGACGTCCAGCGGATCCGGACTACCCGGCGCGTAGGCAAGGAACACCTCGCAGGAGTCCTGCCCGGCGGCCACCGCCTCGACGCAGGCTTTGCGGGCCGCGTAGGCCCCGGCCCGGTCGATGTGCGCCAGGTCCTTGCCGGAAAGGGCCCCGCCGCCCAGGGGCACTCGCGGGCCGTAGTAGTCCATCACCAGTTTCCGCCCGGTCTGGCCGTTGTCGCCGTCGCTGCCCGCGGCGATGAGCGGCCCGTTTGGATTGACGAGAAGATCGATGTCTCGCCACTCCGCCCGCCACCGTGGATCCGCAGAGGCCAGCTCTTCCACCGCTTTCCGCACCGCGTGTGCCACACCCTCTTGCACCGCGCCGAACTCGTTCTCCTGACGCTGCTGCACGGTGACCAGGATCTGCTCGATCTCCCAGGTGTTGCGACGGCAGTCGCCGGGGTGGACATTCTCCCGGACCCGGACTAGCAGCTTCCCGTCGGGTCCCTGTTTCTCCAGGATGCCGCTCTGCAAGAACGATGCGTCTAACGCTTCCCGCAAGGAGTGAGCAAGGAAGTGTTCAGGCGGCAGATAACGGACCTTCTCGTCGTAGCCGGCCCAGCCGATGACCAGACTCTGGTCGTTCACTCCTCCCGTCCGGAGCCGGGGATGTTCCTGGGGACGGCAGATGGCGTCGAAGATCCGGTATCTTTGCACATCGATATGATTGCAGCCCTTGTCATACGGATCGTATCGGAGATCGTCGCGGCAGTAGCCGATCTCGACCCCCAGCTTCAGAATGACTTGCTGCAGGTCGGCGGCGAACGGTTCTTTAGTGGCGACGGCGCCATTGATCCAGAGCCAGTCGGACCAGGTGGCCACTTCAATCTGGGCGTAAGCGCCGGGGTCGGTGGTGTAGGCCGCGGCGAGGATGGCGTCGGCGATCTGGTCGCAGAATTTATCGGGATGACCGGCGAGAACGGCCTCGGATGAGCGGATCATGGCTGGGATGAATAGGAGTTCTGTGGTGTTGCAATGAGTCAGTTCGGAAAGGCGGAGAGCTGAGTGCAGGGAATGCCTGCGGCTTCCAGGCGGGCGGGGTTACCGTGACGTGAGACCAGCGCGTGCAGCGTGATGCCGCTGACCTCGCGCAGGAGTCTGGGATCGCAGGCCTCGATGTAGCCGTCCGTGATCACCAGAGCCTTGGCCGGCCTGGTTCGGGCCAGGTGCTCGAGCACACAGTTCATCGAGGTGCCGCCAGTGGTGCTGGTCCTGAGCTGTCCGCCTTCGATCACCGCCGGCGCCACCAAGTCGCTGAAGGCCCAGAACGGTGAGCGGATCCACCGGCGCATCCGATTGAGGAGGGTCACCAGCGCGGTCATTTCCTGGTTCATGGAGCCGCTGACATCCAGATAGACCTGGGCAGTTCCCACGGGTTCACGCCGCCAAAGGTTCCAGGTAATCTCCGGAAGGATCGGACTCCAGAGGGCCCGGAGAACGCCGCGGCGATCCGTACCGTTCAGAACTGGAATCACGGCAAAGTGCGACCGGAACTCCGTAACCAGCGAGCGCGCATCGGGCAGCAGCAGCGACCGGAGGAGTTTGGCAGCGGTGGATTCCCAGCGGCGCAAACGCTCGAGGCGCGACAGCGCCGCGAGGTGGCCCGGCTGCGGCGGCGCGAAACCGTTCGCCGTCGGGTCGCGGAAGATGCCGCCTCCACAGAGACGGCGAAATGTGCCGTCGAGTGCCTGAACAACGAGCGGGCTGAGCGCGGCCTCCCGCGGAGCCTGCAGTTCCGGGTCGTGGTTCCCCAGAAAGACCCTGTCATCCACCTTAACCTCCGTTTCCGCGGACACCTGCCGTGCAAGGTCGAGGATGTCGTCGGCGAGGACGGTTCCCCGGAATAAACCCTGGCGCAGGGCGGCCCAAGGACAAGGACCGTCCAGATCTGCTTTCGTCATCCGGGCCAGGTCCGGCTCGTTAGCGGGCGGAGACAAAAGACTCTGCCAACCGCGGGCCTCGGCGTAGTAGATCCGGCAGAACTCGCTATATGCCGGACCGCAGACGCGGTGGATGATGTGGTTCACCACGGCGTCGAGCGCCAGGTTCACTCCGGGATCGCACACGCGATAGTCGCCGGTGTGATTGAGCAGCACGTGCAGGAACTCGTGCAGGAGCAGCGTCTTGACATGGATCTCCGTGCGGCAGTGCTGCCGGATGAAATCCAGGTTCACCAGGAGCCGCGGGGGATCCTCATGGAGGGTCACGGCGCAGGTCGCCACTGCGCTCGTGAATTCGAGCCGCGAGACAGCGAGGACACCTTGGCAGGCGAGAGCATCTTCCTCGACGAGGTCGGCCAGGATGGCGCGGAAATAGGCGCGATCGATGTCCATATCAGAGATAGAAAGGGTTTCCGATTTCGTAGAGTTCGAGCCGCTGTAGCAGACGTTCCTCGGTCCAGATAACCGGGCGCTCGGGGTCGTAGAGCCCGTTGCGGCATTTGCCGAGGATCAGGGCCGTGCGCAGGTAGGCCTGCGGGCGGCAACGTGGATTGGGCATGCGGCGGCGGTAGACAAACTTGGTGCAGGTCCGGCAATGCAGCCGGGTGCGCGGGATCCGCTCCATTGCCCGGAACCCGTCCTCGGGTTCCGTGAAGCCGAGACTGCCGAGCACCTCCAGCGCCGTCCCGCGGAGTGTCATTCCATCCCGGGCTGGAGGCAGGGCGAGCACGCGGTCTACCCGCCGGGCGCCGAGCGCGCAGCGTTTCCGAGTTGCGTTGCGGAAGATCGATGAGGTGATGGATCCGGTGTAGGTTTGAAAGGAGGGTCCTATGTTGAAGCGCGCCGTTTCGGCGAATCCATCGGAGAACCGGGGCTGGATCCCGACGGCCGCTGGGGCTCCACCGGCCGCCAGGCAGGGCAGTGAATAGAACCTCTTCGGCCACTCTGTCTGGAAGAGGAACTCTACCAGTCGCCGCAGCAGACCGGTCAGGCTTCCGGGCCCAGGATCGAGGAAACCGCGCGGATGCATAGGTCGAGGGTCTGTTCGAGAAACTCGGGATCGGGGAGTTCCACGCTTGTGGACAGAAGGTGATAAAAGATCTGGCGGGCCCGTTTTTGGCGCCGCCCGCTTAGGCCGGCGAGGACGCGCGAGCAACGGTTGAGCCCGGGATGGCCATTGGGGGTTTGCCGGCGGACTTCACGCCAACGGATCTCGGCATCCACTTCCAGCATCGGCCCGGCCACCTTGGCTAGCGCGGCTACCCCTTCCGCCCCGATCCGGGTTTTCCCCTGCAGGGCGGCAGGATAGAGGCACAAGGCAAACACGGCCTGGTCGTCAGGGGTGAGCGTGGCCAGCAACCGATGCACCGCGACCGCGCCGCTGTCGTTGTCGGGCGATTCCTGGAGGAGCCGCGCGATCTTACGTTCCAGGCGCGGCTCGTGCAGGATGGAATGGAGCCATTTCTCCTGACCGTCGAGGTGTGCGCTGGCCCAGGCGGTCTCGTGGACAGCGCGGAGCGAGGGCTCATCCACCGCAGCTCCCCAGGCAGCATGCGGCAGCGAGGAATGCAGGGCTAACCGGAACACCTCCGCGCGCGGTTCGCCTCCTTCGACCGTCAGCAGCGCCAGAATGTTCTTCGAGAGCATCCGCACCCGGCGGGGTGAGAGCCGGATTCCTTTCGTGCCGAGAGCCGAGGCAGCGCTCACCGCGTAGCAGGCCGCGCAGGACCGGTGTTCGCGAACTACCTCCTGAAACCGGCTGCGCAAGAGATTGACGGTTTCGAGCAACCGCTGATCGCGCCGCCCATGTGGAATAAACGGGATGCGCGAGGGGTCGGCGACTCGTTGGCGATCGGTCTCGGACAGATCCTCCCAGTCCGGAACCTGGATGATATACGGGAACCGGTCGGCCAGCGCTTGATCGAGTGCGACGGCTCCGTCGTAGAAGTCGCCGGAGGTCTGGTCTCCCGTGCAGGGGTTCATGGCTGCCCAGCAGTAGCGGAGGCGCTCAAGCTTGAGCCCCTGGATCCGGCGCTCGTGGACTAACGAGAACAGCCGGTTCTGGTGCTCCGGCTTGCAGCGGTTGATCTCGTCGATGAGGACCGACTCGGCCTGCCACACCGTGGCGGGGGTTTGCAGATAGCGGACGGTGTCCCTGTCATTGTCGGGGAAGGGGAAGCCGACCAGGTCATCGAAGGCGATGAGACTGGCGTTGTAATGGCGGTGCTCCAGGCCGAGGGCGTCGGCGAGCCGGTTAAGCAGGTAGGTCTTTCCAGTGCCCGCCTTGCCGATGAGGAGGAGCGGGTCGCCGGTGACCAGGGCTGCGAAGATCACCGGCTCTAGGTGATCGTAACCGTGGACGCCGAGAGCGCGCAGAGGCCGGATCCACGGCCGGCTGGGCCCGCCATTCTGTGACGTTGGAACAGGCAGCAGTTCGATCGATTGGGCGGAGGAAGTTTGGGACATAGAGTGAGAGTCGTGAGTGAACGGGCTTTGTCAGCAGCCGGCGTGGAGGCTGCGGAACAGGGTGTCCCGGCGGCGGCGGGCGGTCGCACGGTCGCGAGTGCGGAGACTTCCCCGGACCCGGTGTTTCCGGGAGCCCGGGAGATGGACCGTGAAATGGAGCCACCACGTGCCGTTGTTGTTCCAGAGGTGGTGGTCGAGGTTCTGCCGGTTCACGCGGAGAGAAGGGACCGCGGCCGGCCTGACGGGGTGTTCGGTGATGCGCATGGATATCGAGTCGGTTGCGCACCAGGAAAGAGAACCGCGGTGGTTCTCCGGAGAACTTGGATGTTCGGTCCGCCCGTTTCCGGGCTCGCCGCGCATCGGGCCATTTCGGCCCAGCCACCGTAAGGGTCTCCATCCTCCGGTTGGCACCCCGCCGCCTCGCGACCGCGGGAATTCCTGATGCTGGGACCAGCCTAGATCGCAGCAGAGTGGGCGGCAACAGCGATCTGTGTCATAGAAGCGCGGAGGAACGGTGGAGGCTCGCGCGGAGCCGCGGAACTCACGGAGGGAAGGTCCGCGGCTCGACCAAGGCTCAAGGCATAGGAAGGTCTCGGCACGCTACAGCACGCCTATAAACTCGCCGACCACCATCATCTCTTCTGCTTCTTTCGGTTCGACCTCGATCGGCTTGAAGTCTGGATTGAGCGGGATGAGTTGGATTCGCTGGTGAACCCAGGAATCCTCCGAATGCGTCTTTTCGGAATGGTATTTTTTCACCGTGAATCGGCCGCCCGTTTCTACGTCCCCAGAGAATGGAATTGAACGAGCACGATTTTGGCTTCACGGGACCCGGGCGGACATTTGCGGAAAAGGCACCACGAAGCGTCGGGAATCTTTGGCTCCATGGACCGGCCGCGCACCTTGATGACAAACATTCCGGGCTGGAGCTTGAACCGCGATGCGTCCGTCCACCCAGCTATTTCAGGCTCCGTTTCCGGTCCCCATAGGCCGGCGGCCGCTTCCAGCGTGTAAACCGGCACGAATCGTGTGAATCGCTCAGCGATCGTGGGCGACTGCACAAGTTCGATTACATTTGACTCACATTCGGCTGCCACATTCCTAGACTCCGAAGGTGTGACTGCGACTGGGGCATTCGCCGGCGCCACCGACCATCCGCCGGCGGAATGCTCAAAGTTCACCTTGAACCCGGTTCCCGGCATACCTGCGTCGGGACCAAACCAGCGGCGCATCAACTCCCCGAGTCGATTACCGTGTGTCTCTTTTGGTCCGGCGACATTGCAGGCGATTCGAACGCATCGAAAAACCCACACGGATCCGTCCGGAAGCCTGGCATCCACAGGACCCACCGGACGTCCCGGCGCTTGCTCCACGCTTGGCAACATTAAGATTGGGCGTCCGCGGGAATGCGTGACTTTGGCCACGAAACTCTCCGGCGCTTGCCACGTGGCCTGGGCACGTCGGCTGCTGCTGTACTGGGCAAGCCGATAGTCGACCAGCTCGCTCGTGAGCGCCTCAAACTCCGCTCGAACTTTCTCTGGGCAATTGATCGCCGCAACGAATCTCCCTTCCTCCTCCACGAACCAGCATCGTCCGCGCTGTTGATCCATCCAGCGACTCAAGGGCCATTCCAACCACCAATTCGCCCATTGTGCTATAGGCGCCGTGGCGTGATTCGGAAACTGCCTGGTCGGCTCCAGATCCTGCCTCAATGCCGGGTGTGAAAGGAGGTAGTCCCGACAGGCCGCAGCGAGGGTTTCGATCGGCATCCCTGTCCAAAAGAGCAAGACTCGGAGCACAACCATCTTGTATGACTTGTTCAGCGCCGTGACCTCGATCATCCCAAGCCAATCACGAAACGAGTCCGCCACTTCGCGCTCCGAAGCGGACAGATCGTCTTCTGCAGCAACAAAGGCGAACCAGGTCCCGTGGCGCGCCCGAATTGTTGACGGGAGATAGCCGCGATGAAACAACTCCATCATGCTTGGCCGCCGTTGGAGGTCGTCCCGCATGGCCCGATAGGCTTCCATCGCCGCGGTGCCGCCGGTGGGCAATAGCCTCCGCAGCAGATCCCGCGCCTCAAGGGTCAACATCCATTAGGCATCCGGCGGGAAGTTGTGGCGGTTCCCCATTGAGCCACGCCTCCAAATCGGCCCAGGTGCTCGCTCGCTCGCCGAGTGATAGGATGTGAATTAAACGACTCGCGAAAATCCGGTGGTTCCCAACAAAGTCGATGACTGTGAGCCGCGACTTGCCTTCCGCAGAGCGAAGGCCGCGTCCCAGTTGTTGCTGAAAAATGACCTTCGATTCGGTGGGGCGGAGCATCACCACGCGGTCGACCTGTGGAATATCCAGTCCTTCGTTGAACAGATCGACCGCGCAGAGCGCGTCCAGCCCTCCCTGGGCCGGCGCTGGAACTGCGCACCAAAGGCGACGGCGTCAAAAGCAGCGAGCCAGGTCTTCCCGAGACCGGTGGCGACCGCGACCAGTGCCCGCCGCCACCCTTGGGCCCGGATCTGCGCGAGCGCCTCCAAAGCTTTCTGTTGCCACGGTCTGGGCGTCTTCGGTTCTTCGGGGATTTCCCGGGCTTCAGGCGGAATGAGTAGCATTCGTGCCTGCGCCGCAAGCGACGCATAGCGCTGGACGACACCCGAGGTTAGAACAGTGGATTGATCCCACAAAGCGGCAAAGGCGCTCAGCACCTCGCTTTTGATCTGATCCATCGCGGGAAAGTTCCCAATCAGGTTCCATTCGATCCCTGTTTTCAGTGCCGGTTTGGAGATATTGCTGCTGCCGACGACGATCAGCCCCGCTCCCGGTCCCTGATCACTGACCACTGATCAGTTCTTCCCGTGCCCTTCGACAAACCTACCCGCAACCGCCTCGCCATGCCTCAGGGTGGCGGGGAAGGAGGCGAAGCATGAATCCCATCCACACCATCGGGCACTCTACCCATCCGATCGAACGCTTCCTCGAGTTGCTCGCCATGCACGGGATCGAGGCGCTCGGGGATGTCCGCTCGGCGCCCTACAGCCGCTTCAATCCGCAGTTCAATCGCGAGGCGCTGGCCAGCTCCGCGACGAATAGAGGGATCCGCTATGTGTTTTTGGGCAATGAACTGGGCGCCTGCTCCAGCGACCCTTCGTGCTACGAGCAGGGCCGGGTGCGCTACGCGCTTCTCACCAAGTCGCTGCCCTTCCAGGCGGGGATCGAGCGGGTGCTGGAAGGGGCGAAGCGCTACCGCATCGCCCTGATGTGCGCCGAGAAGGATCCGCTGCAATGCCATCGCACCCTGCTGGTTGCTCGCGCCCTCGCCGACCGGGGGACGGAGGTACAACACATCCACGCTGACGGACACCTCGAGCCCCACGCGGATGCGATGGACCGCCTCCTCGACCTCACCGGCACGCCGCGACAGGATCTCTTCCGTTCCCCGCAGGAGTTGCTGGAGGAGGCCTTGCTCCGGCAGGAGGAAGCGGTCGCCTACGTGGACAGAACCCTCGCATCGCCCACCGTCCAGGAGGAATCACCATGAGAATGTTCACCATCGGATTCACCAAAAAGGACGCCCGTTCAGGACGACGCCGCACAGCAACGCCGCGTTCAAAAGGCCATCGCAACGGAGTGCTCCGAAGACCATCCGGGCCTCATTAGCAGTATCGTTCGCGTTGAAACCGTTTGGGTTCTCGGCAGTGCCTGCGGATACGCAAGGGTTCCGTAACGAGCGACTCGATTGCCTTGTAGTATCCCAACTCACGCCAGATTTGGAAGTAGCTCCTCAACTGTTCTTCAGAGGCATCCCCGAGGGTGGAGGACGCTCCATTATCGCGCTCTATGAGAGCCTAAACTGATTCGACCAATGCTGCCAAGCGTTTGTGGTGAATTGGGCGGATCGTTTCTACAACCGTCCCGCCCGGCGCTCGCGCTGGAGAAAGTCGCCCGGGGTCAACACCAACAGTTCGTAGAACGCCCCGCCTACTGACCAGACCGTAGGATTGAACACACTCTGTTGCGGCAAGTTTGGCTTCTGGCAAGGCGCGAGGAGGGAGCATATCCCAAGGGGATCTGTGACTGACGAGCAACGCAGCCAGAAGCCAAAATCGCCGCAACCCTTCGG
>JBGTBW010000211.1:0-63330 GCA_041749135.1 Verrucomicrobiales bacterium | reverse complement strand
AATGACACTCTATTTGTGGGGCGATTTGTGGGGCGGACACTCTTGTCCGCCGAGTGAGCCTAGAAAGTTCGCGGGCAGCAGTGCCCGCGCCACATAGTTTTCCGGCTCATCCAAATTCCTCGAGATCAGGAGTTCTGAGGCGATGCTCAGCCCCGTGAGCCCAAATGGCGATCAAGAGTGTCCGCCTCTGGGGTCAACGCCCAGCCACGCCGGAGACTCTCGGACTGCGGAGAGTATCGCCGCTCTCTCTCAAGGCGCGGAGCGCCGGCTCATCCTCTTCTCCCGCCTCCCCAGTCCTTCCGCTTACCGCGTCGGCGTCATCGCCAACGAATACACATGCAACCGTTTGGTGTGATCCCGAATCTGGTGCGTCCCTTCGTCCGCACAATACGCCATCCCCGCTTCCCACCCTTCCAAAAACTGACGCGACAACAAGATGTCCCGCCCCACTCCACGCGTCAGGGCCTCGATCTGAAAGGCCTCATTCACCGCCTCCCCCAGCAACGTGAAGGTCCCCTTCTCGATCTGGCCGTGCGCCACCGTCCCCAAATGCAGCCCCACCCCGCTTTCCAGTCTCAACCCTAACTTATCGAAAACTTCCACGTTCTCCGCCGAAATGCGGTCGCAAGCCGCCTGCAAGGCGTGCGCTGCCCGGACCGCCTGCAACCGCGCCGCCGGTTCCACTTCGAGCCAATACGCCAACACCGCGTCCCCAATGAATTTGTCCACAGTTGCCCCGTAGAAGTGGAGGATCTGGTCATACTCCCGGTACCAGGAGCCAATCATCTGCGCCAGCGCGTCGGGAGCCAGTTTGTGGGCAAACCGCGAGTACCCCTTGATATCGCTGACCAACAGCAGCACCGGCAACGTGCGGATGTCCGCCATGGTCGGCTCCCCAGGAGGCCAGGTCGATCCATCCATCTCACCCACAAACTCAAAACGGGTCTCGCAGATCCGGATGACGTCCCCGTTCAACAAGCGCCGCGTCGTGATCACCCGCTGCTCATTGATGTAGCTCCCATTCGAACTCCCCAGATCATAGAACCAATAGTAACCGTCGTCCTGCCGCCGGATCATCGCGTGCTGTCGGGATACGCGGGTGTCGTCCAAGGTCAAATTGCACTCGGGCCGCCGGCCGATGAGCAGAGTATCCCGCAACTCCACCCGCTCGCGGGTGTCGAGGTTCAACAAGTAAGAGGTGTTCAATCCGCAACCCTCTTACCACGGACAGACCAGGCCGCGCAAAACGAAAGAAACCCCGAAAATGGACCGCCGAAACCGCCCTTTTCCGGTCCGCCGCCTTCCACCGCAATTTTCGGTGACAGCCCACCTGTTCCCAGTATGATGCCGTCGCGGCAGGACCAGCGATCCCGTGTCTCCCACGGCCCGCGGACCCAGCGGCGCTCTTCCCTCCTCACATGGATTTCCCCTACCTGATCGCCGCCCTCGTCGAGCCCGGAGGACCGCTCGTCAGCAACTGTTTCGTTCTCTTCTACGCCCTGGTCATCGGCCATGCCATGGGCGATTTCCCCTTCCAAACCCAGTTCATCGCCGTCGGAAAAGATCCTCACGCCAACCTCAGTTCGATCACCGGCGGCAAGGAATGGCCCGCCGGCATGTGGATCTTCTGCCTCAGCGTCCACAGCCTCATCCATGCCGGCATCGTCTGGTTTATCACCGGCTCGATCCTCCTCAGCTTCGTCGAACTCTTCCTCCACTGGTTGATCGACTTCGCCAAAAACGAAAAATGGACCACGTTCTACATCGACCAATCCCTCCACATCCTCTGCAAGGCTCTCTACGTCTATCCCTTCTGCATCGGCATCATTCCTTGACTCCGCTCCTCTACAGCCGTCCGCTCCTGCACCCCCCGGTCCCCGCTCCCCTGCCGCTGCGCCCGTCCTCTTCCCCGCCCGCGGCCCGGCCGGCATGAATTCCGCCCCGCTCTCCAACCCGCCCCCCGCCGGCTGGATCGACCTGTCCAGCGAGTTCAAGATCCGCTTTACCGGAGCCGACAGAACCCGGTACCTCAACGGCCAGGTCACCAACGACGTCGCCGCCCTTCGTCCCCCCTCCTCGCTCCACGCCTGTGTCTGCGACGCCAAAGGCCGCCTCCAAGCCGAAGTCTGGGTCGCCGCGCCGCCCGATGCCGCCTCTCTTCTTCTCACTGCCCCCTCGGGTCTCACAGATTCCTTACTTCCCCGCCTCGAACGCTACATCGTCTCCGACGACGTGGCCCTCGAGGACATCACCGACGACTGGACCCTCGTGCACCTCCTGGGCTCCGGAGCGCAATCCCTGACAGGAAGCCTGCCCGCTGGAGCCTGGACCGTCGCCAGCAACCGTTTCGGAGCGCCCGGTCTCGATCTTTGGATACCCTCCCGCGACGCCCCCAACCCGGACTCCCTCCTCAGCGCAGCCGGCTTTCAGCCCGTCGCGCCCACCGAACTGGCGCGGTTTCGCATCGCTCGCGGCATCCCTCTCTGGGACATTGACCTAGAGCCCGGGTTGCTCCCCGCCGAAGCCCGCCTCGACCGCTCCGCCGTCAGTTTCACCAAAGGTTGTTACATCGGACAGGAAATCATCTCCCGCATGCGTCACGCTGGGAAAACGAACCGGCTTCTCTGTCTGCTGGAAGGTCTGGACCCCGGACTTCCGCCTGCACCAGGCAGCGAACTCCATCCCGGGGGAGCAACGGGAGCCGCCGAACCGGCCGGCCGCCCCGCAGGCCACATCACCTCGGCCGTTCCCCTCACGGACTCCCAGACCCTGGACTCCGCCTCCACCGCAGCTTCCGGCCCCGGATCCGGATCTTGGATCGCCCTGGCCTTTCTCCGATCCGCCTTCAGCACCGCCGGAACGCCCTTATGGGTGGTCGATTCAGAAAATTCTCTTTCAACTCCCTGCGTCGTCCGCGAATATCCAGACTTGGCCTAAAGCCCTTTTCGCCCACTTCCTCGCTCTATGACTCGCCGTTCCCGCCTCCTTGCACTCGCCGCGCTTCTGGCTTACGGCGGTGTATTGGGCGGTTGTGCCTCGACCATCCGCACCGTGCAAAACCTGCCCGGGGTGCCGGGGGGCGGTCCACCCCCAGGATCCGGCATCCCGCAGCCCGATCTCGCCAACCTTCAGCCCGATCTCACCCGGGACGCCGCGGAATTCCGCATCCGTGTGAACGGGCAAAAACGCAGCTTCGTCCTGCGTCTCTACCCCGGCGACGCGCCCAAGACCGTCGCCAACTTTCAATACTTGGTAGACCGGAAATTCTACGACGGACTCGCCGTCCACCGGGTCATTCCCAACTTTCTGGTGCAGACCGGCGATCCCCTTTCCCGCACTCAGGGCGATCGCGCTGTTTGGGGAACCGGAGGGCCCGGCTACGAGATTCCCGGGGAACCAGGACTGCCTCACCGCGCCGGCATGGCTGGCATGGCCCGGGTTGGAGATCTCTCCAGCCGCAACCGCAGCTCGCACGGCAGTCAGTTCTACATCACCCTGGCCCGCCGGTCCGAACTCAACGGACGCTACACAGTATTTGGAGAGGTCATCCAGGGCTACGACGCCTTACAAGAACTCGTGGAAGTGCCGGCTGACGCCAACGACAACCCTCTCGAGCGCGTCGAGATCCTATCCGCCCGTCTGGCGCCCGCCACCGATTTCATCCCCGAGAACCGGGACTCCATCGAGCGCTCCCAGGAACGCCTTTCTGACGAAGCAGCCGCCAAGCGCAACCCCGGCTTCTTCGGCCGCCTCGTCCGCCGTTACTGGTGATTCTCCTCTTCCCCAACGCGAAACCTCCAAAGACTCTCCTTCTCCCCTCGTAGCGGAAGCTCCAAAGCTCAGAACTCCTGATCTCGAGGGATTTGGATGAGGCGGAAAACTATGTGGCGCGGGCACTCCTGCCCGCGAACTTTCTAGGCTCACTCGGCGGACAAGAGTGTCCGCCCCACAAATCGCCCCACAAATAGAGTGTCATTCACGGAGTGGCGGTCTCGCTTTGGCTCACGCTTATTCCCCTGTATCCATTATCTTCCTCGATAGATCAGGAGTTCTGAGCTTGGAGGTCTTCGGGCTCTGCTTGGGCGGGCTCAGCCGCCGCGAGCGCGTCGTCCTCGGAGTTGACGACCGCGTTGCGCAGGTGCGGCGAGACCTGGTGGAGCGGCGTCCACGGAGAGGCCGAGTAGGCAGAACCGGCGAAAGGGACGTCGGACATGCCGGCGAAGGGCGAGGGGATGGCCAGAGCGGCTTCCTCGATGGAACCCCGGGCGAGCGGCCTTGGTTCAGGTGTGTTTCACGGTTCAAGATATCGCGCTTTGATGCGATAGAACCTCTTCGGCCCCATCGTCTCCATGAACCGGTAACTACGCTCCACGCGGGCATCCCCAAGCCAGCGGAGGCGGGTCGTGAAGCGATGCGTCACGTCCTCCCAGTGGGACAAATCACCGGAGGCCATCACGGAAAGAGAGACATCGGTAAGGCCGGCGATGGTCGTGAAATACAGTTCGACCTGTCCGCCGGCGTTTTGAATGCGCACCGGCGCGGCGCCCGGGCCGGAATCATTGCCGGTCACGTAGATCATGAGATTCGTGTTGCCGCCGGGCGCGAGTTCTTTCCACTGCGCGAAGCTCAACCCGGCGCCTAGGGAAGCAGGCAAGACGATAACCGAGGCGCGACGCGGAACGGCGAGCACATAACGCGCCGCGTTCTCTTGCAGAGCGATTTGAACCTCGTCCACCTGCTCCCCGATGGGGCGGGGGTTCTTCAGCCGGACCTCCAGTTCGCCTACTGCTTGGCCCGGCGCGAATGTGAGGCTATGCGGGAGAGCGTCGTAATGCTGGCCGTTTATGAGGTTGCCAGCGAATTCGAGCGGGATTTCAAGCGATTGGTCCATCCGGCCGGTGCGGGTGACGCGCACCAGACCAGGATTCGCGCCATCAGCAGGAACATGGCGGACGGTCTGGATCGCGAGGATCGCGAGGAACGAGGCGGGATCCAACGTCAGCACGAGCGGCGTGTCAGGCGTTTCAGTGATAAACGGTGAAGCGAGGACATGGATCGCGACCGTTTCGGAACCTCCCGGCGCCCCAACCAGAGGAATCAGGCGGAAGTCTGTTTCCGCTGCGCCACGCGCGAACGAGACGGTGCGAACAGCGCCAGTGCCGCTGGCGCCTTCGAGGCGGTAGTCGTCGTCAATCGTGGCAGTGCCAGTGAAGCTCAAAGGAACTTTTATTGCCGCGTCGAGGTTGCCACTGCGGACCACTCTGATTTCGCGCGGGATTTCCGTCCGAATCAGGTTGGTTTCCGCCGTGGTCACCCAGACCGGAGTCGCGAAGCGCGGCCCACCCAATTGAATGGTTCCCTCCCCGACGAGGCGGCGGAGGTCGCTGTTGCCGATGGCCACGCCCGCGAGCGTGATGACCTGATCGGGCGCACCGCCGTCGCCCTCGTGGTCGAGTTCCAACTTCGTATGAACCACCGGCACGTTGTCGGCGCCCCGAATGACCTGGGCGCGGACGTTCAAGTATTGATCCGGCGAACCGGTGCGCTCCCAGAATACGGCGGTCAGGTCCAGCACGTCGCCGTCCGCAATGGAAAAATCCGTGATGAGGTCGTTGCCGGAATCCGGGAAAACCTCGAAGCGGTCCGCGTCGCCGCCGCCGGTGAGACGGTTCGAGCCGGGACCGCCGCGAAGAACGTCTGACAGCGTGCCGCCCGTAAGTGTGTCGTCGCTCCAACCGCCGATGAGGAGGTTGCGGGTGTCCGGCGCTCCCTGAATAGTAGCTGGCGACGTCTCGCCGCGGTGGTCCCAGATCAGCCAACCCTCCCAGCGGGCGCGCCGATAGTCCTCGATGCGGGCGCGGCCGGCCGGCGCCAACTTCTTGTTAAACACCAGAAACTCGCGCACACCGCCGTTCAGGAACTGATGGGCGCCGGCGTCGCTGAGACGTTGCAGACCGCCGAGCGTGGTGAAGGTGGAAAGCGGCGATTGGGACGAAGGCGTTGCGGCAAAGTGGCTTTGATCGGGGCCAAGCAGCAACGCACCGTCCGGGCCGCTGGCCAGCAGGATCCGATTCAACTGCCCTGGCTTCAGGACCGGTCCGCGAATCATCCGGCCCGCCTGCGTCACGTGGAGCGACCGGGCGTGGGTCCCATCGGCCTCGCCGCCGATACCCAACTGAAGGGCCGGACTGCTGAAGAGGCTTTGGCCCTCTGCGCCGACGTCCGAAAGATCAAACGTCAAAAACGCAGTGAACGTCTCCAGCGACAGATCCTGGTCGTCCAGGTAAAGAAACTGACCGGGAAAGAAGACCACATTTTCGCCGGACACTGCCGTTGGCCGCGCCTGGGCATTGGGTTGAAAGCCGTCCCGGTTGTGATCCGAGGCATCGGCCCACTCAGCTACAGGGCCGTTCGTGCTCAGCGTGCCGGCATGGAGCCAAATCGCGGGCTGCAAAGCTTGTGGCGAGAGCGCCTTGATTTCCACGGAAAATACCGAGGTCGTTCCCCCACTGATCCCTTCTTCCACGACGATCGACGCATGTGCGCCTTGAAAATCAGGGGCGGCTTCCAGGGAGATGCTGCCGGCCAACACGTCGGCGTAAGTGAAGGGAGTCCCCGGCGGCAATTCGATGCCGCTCCGGCGCCAAGTCACGCCGGACACCGGGTTGGTACAGGTGAGGATGAGATTTGCGGGCGGCGTGTCCTGATCTACGATCAAAAGATAGAGTCCCGCCTGGCCGCCCACGGGCACGACGACCGAGGTGGTTTTGACGATGGGACCGTGGTTCGGAGAGTTGGGGTCCGTTCCCAGTCGGTATTCCTCGAGATTGGTCAGCCCGTCGCCGTCCGCGTCCAGCGCGGCGTCCAAGGCCGAATGCCGGTTGAAGCCGTGCCGGTCCTCCCACCAATCGGGGATGCCGTCGCCATCGGCGTCCACTTGGGGAAGGTTTACCTGCAGATCGAGCCGGTGCTGGATCGCGCGATTGGCAAAGCTCGACAACAGCCGCGTCTGCTGCGTGGCATCCACGGGAACAGCCGTCCGCCCGTCCACCGTCAGGGAACCGATTTGGTAGTGGCTTTGCTGGTGTCCGACGGCGAGAACACCCGGCAGTTCCGCATCGTGCGGGAGGTAGGCTTGCGGAATCTCGAGCCGATAGGAAAACGCGCCGTTGGCTCCCACGTCCCCGAGTTGGACGGTTCGGGTGACAGCGTGAGCGGCATCCCGTTCGTTGACCAGCGTCACCTTCAACGTGCCGCGAAAGAGTTGATAGGCTCCGCCCTCGCCGATGTGAAACACCTTGCCGTAGATCACGGCCGGCGGCTCGGAAAACGCGGCGGCGCGAACCGCCGGGATCGGCGCGCAGGCGAGCAGCGCCAGGGAACAAATGAACCGGGAAATCAGTCGTGTTTTCATGAGATCACGTTCGTCGTCACGTCAGGTTCATCCATGTCAGCGGAAGGAGGGGTCCGGGCGATTGGCGTCGCCGGCCAAGGCTTCGGCCACTGGCAGATCGTCCAGGGCCTCGAGCCGTTCGGGAAAACGGCGGACCGCGGCGCGGCTCAGGATTCGTTCATTGAACGCCTCCTCCGTCGCGCGTTGGCGTTCAGTGAGCAGCCGGCGCTCGATGGCGGCCTTTACCGACTCATATTCGCGCACGTGGGCGGCCTTGCGCTCAATCAGGCGAACGAGAAACAGTCCGTGCTCGTTGGCGACAACCGGGCTGACTTCGCCGGGTGTCGTCAGCGATTTCGCAATGTGCCAAACTGCGGAGAGCCAGGCGTCGTTAGCCGAGTGATCCTCAACCCAGCCGAGGTCGCCGCCGTTGAATCGTGAGGCGCGATGCTCGGAGGCCAGCGCGTGTTCACCGAACCCTGCGACCGTCGGCAGAGCGTGTTCGCCCTTGGCTGACGCGGCGCGAATTTCGTTGAGCCGCGGCGTGTAGCGTTCCTCCAGCGGCGCCTGGCCGCGGGTGTTGAGCCAGATCACGGCCACGCGCCGGCGCTCGGGTTCCGCGAACTCTCCGGCGCGGTTCGCGTCGTAGCTGGCGCGCACTTCGGTTTCGGGCGCCTGCAAGGCCGCGAGTTCCGGCTGCAATTGCGTTTCCCTCAGCCGGTTGATCAGCAGGTTCTCGAATTGCTCGATGACCTGCGGGTCCTCGTCCAGCCCGGCCGCCTGCGCCGCTTGGGCCAGCGCGGATCGCTGGATCAGGCGTTGGAGCCATCGCTCCCGGTTCTCCGGCGTGTCTTGCGCCGGCGGTCTGCCCTCCCAGCCCTGCCGGAAAGACGCTTCGCTGATGGGCCGTCCATTGACCTCGGCGAGCACGCCGGCCGGAGTTGAATCCGTCTCCCGGCTGCAGCCGCTCAACAAGAGCCCGGCCGCGAGCAGAGCGCTGCCGAAATACACGTAATGAGCGCGTCCTTCAGGCCGCTTTGCCGTCCAAGTCACAGGCCGAGTCGAAGCGGCCTGAGGGCCGCGCTCCGGCATCGGGCGCTGCACTCGCCCAACCTGCTCCAGGTTCGTGGAGGTCGGGGTGTTCATGGTGTTCTGCGGGTGTTCATGGCCGGCAATGGTCGTGGTCATCAGAGACCCTGGTGGGAATAGGTTTCGAACTGAAGCTGAATGTCCGTCACAGTATCGATGAACCGCTGCAGACCGACTTCGGGATCGGCATTCAGCGTGACGCCGGGAATGATCAGCATCCAGCGCGTGTTCCACACCGAACGGCCCACCAGCCCGTACCAGCGATCGGCCCACACCGTGCGACCGACAAACCCGTACAGGTCATCCGCGATGGTCGCCGTGCTGGTCGGATTCGCGCGGAAGTCCCCGAAGCGGGTGATGTCCGTGAAGGAGCCGTTCAGGCCGTGAATCGCGGGGATGTAGCCGGGGTCGCGCAGATTCGCTTCGTTGATGGCGAAGGGCGCCGGGATGCGCTGCTGGACTACGTTCCAGGCGCGGGTCCTGGGAAGGTTGCTGTCGGACACGCGCAGCACGTCGGTTCCCACCGGCACCAGATAGATGCGCGGCGAAAAGGACAAGTGCGAGTCGTTCAGGACGGTCTGGTCGTAGCTCTCGAACCACACGCCCGTTGAAAGAACCTTCGTCGCGTAATTTGCCGTACTGTAGGCGTGGTCGCCGCCGCCGAGCTGCCGTCCGAAGACGTTCAGCCCGGGATTGATCTGCGTGGAGAACTCGATGACCAAGCCTGGCTGCGGACCGCCGGCGGGATTGGCAAAGGGGCGGCAAAAGCGCTGGAATTCCGGCAGCGCCCACAGGTCGGGAACTTTGGCCGCTGCCAGCGCCCGCTGCCAGCGCACCAGGCTGTCACGGCCCGTCTGGGAGATGCGGAACAACTCCGTGCGCAGCGAAATTTGTTCGGTCTCGAACTGCGGGTTGTTGAGGAAGAGCTGTCCTTTCAGAGTTTGGAAATTCGCCTCCAACTGCGCCAGGATCTCGGCCAATCCGCCGTTGCCAATTCGCGGCTCGCCGTCCACCCAATTGCCAAGTTGGCGCGTCTTGACGAGCCTGGCCAGGACCGTCGTGGCGGAGGCCGGGCTCGCTGGATCGAGGCTGGTTTCGTATTCGTAGGCCTTCGCCGCCAGCCACGCGTAGCGCAAGGCGTTGTCCAGGGCGCCCTGGTATTTTGCCAGGGCGTCATTCCGCGTGAGCCGCAGCATCATGTCCTGGTAGCGGTCCTTCTGGGCCGAGGCGGCGATGAACTTGTTCAGGGCGGCGCGTTCGTTCAGGAGACGGAAGCCTTCAGCTACGGTGCTGTCGAACTCCAACGAGAGATTGTAAAGGCGTTGGATTTGTTGCGCGATGGCCAGGCGCTTGCTTCCCTCCTCCTGGAGTTCCAAGGCAAGGTCGGCGAGCAATTCGAGGATCTCCGAGTAGTCTTCGAATCGCTCCTCATCCAGCTCGTGACGCAGCTCCTGAATCTCGGCGCCAAAATCGATGGCATTCGTCGTGATATCAAGCCAGTGCGCAAACTGCTCATACGCCTCCTTTGCTGCATCGCCCACGACACGAAGCGATCCCCTTGAAGCGGCAAAAATGTCAGTGGACAAGCCAACAACCGTCGGTTGGAATTCCATTGTCACGCGAGTAACTTCCGTTATCTGGGACGCGAGAAACTCGAATTGGAGTTTCAAGCCCTCAAAGGTCAAGCCGATCGTTTTGAGGGCGATGAGTCCTCCCTTGAAATCCAGCCGCGAAGCAGCCTTTCCTTCGAGCAACTTGGCCTCGAGTTGCAACCGTTCGTTGCGAATGAGCATCCCTTGGACGTATTCCAAGTAGGTGTCCACGCTGGTTTCCAACTCGAGTTCCGACGCCAGCATCTCGTTCAGTGTCGTCTGAATGCGACCGCTGGCCCTACGACGCCCCCAGCCTTCGGCCGCCTGAAGCGCATACCGGGACGTCTCGACCACGGGCACTTCGGTCGTTAGCCCGTGGCCCAGCCGGACAGATTCGCTGGGATCCCTTAGGTAGAACGCGTCGAAAATGTTGTTGAAATTCGGATTGTTGAATCCCGGAATGTCGCTGCTGAAGTCCAGCGCGCTGAGACGCTTGCGGACCTTGGCCAGATCCTCATCGCGCACCTGCACCAGGCGGGAGTCTTGGTGGACCGTGTTGGGATCAACCCGGTCAATGTAGAGGTAGAGCAGCAGGTCCGGGCCGGAGTAACCGTCCGCGTAAATCTGCCCTGGCCCGATGACGCCTTCGTAGGGCGTGCCGAAAATCGCGATCAGCCGGTTGCGGTAATCAATGTCTTGGAGGATGGCGTCCCTTTTGAGCGAGTCGGCATCCGCCGTCAGCCGGCTCAACTGCTGATCGGCCTGGCTGGCGTAGTCCAGGGTGGCGCGCGCGTTTTGGGCCGCAAACTTGGCCTTCTCGAAGACCTGCTCGAAGTGAGTGGACTTTTGCCAATCCGGGCCGGTGAACAGAGGATCAAGGTCGAAGACCACCCCGTCCGGGTCCAGCCCGATGGGGTTGTAGCCGCCGTTCGCGCCGTCCAGCGTTTGCTGGATCGTAAAACACGCGGCGGCGATCTCGCTGAGTTCATGTTCATTGGCCTGCCGGTCAATGCGGTCCAGCGCGGCGGCGGAACTCAGATCGAGGTCGCCGGCGGCGGCGGAATCCGTGGCGGCTTCCGGCACGAGCGCGTTGCCCACGATCCAATCGAAGAGCGCGCCCTGGCCGGCGCGCTTGGCCCATTCCGAGACGCCCCAGGCCCGCGCCGGATCGGCAGCATCGGTGTATCCTTGCCATTGGCCGCCCGGATCCGCCGTGTAGGCTTCGCGATAGGTTGCCGCGACGATCTCCTTGCCGGTGCGGGCTTTGACGGCGGCGATTCGGGCGAAGGATTTCTCGTCGAGGTAGTCCGCCGGGATCACGTTATCGAGCAGGGAGTAGTACTCCGAACGGGTCTGCCAATCGAAGGCGGCGTGGCGGAGCAATTCGTAGTGCATTTTGTGACCCGAGAGAAAATGCCCCCAGGCGTCGCCGTGTCCCTGGGGATACGCGATGGCAGCGTCGAATTCGTTGATGAAGCCGTCCACGTTGATATCGTGAACCTGGTAATTGGCGTTGTAGGCGGCCTCGCCGAGGCCCTTCACGTAATTCCAAAAGAGGCGGTTGGAGACGGGATAGGCCTTCAGAAAATCCGTGCCGCGGAGCAACGCCAACTCCTCGTGCAGCAGGCTGGCCTCCTGGTTATAAAAGGCGTGGACGTAAGGCGCTGCAGTGGCCAGGCCGTTCTCGGGCGTGACGAGGATGGTCGGGTTTTGCGCGTCGCTGTAAGCCTCGCGCCCCAACAGCTCGTACATCTCGGCCAGTCGCGTGGCGGCCAGCAGCAATGCCTGGCCAGTGCCGGCGGTGGAAGCGCCGGGGATGTCCAGGGTCAGGCTCTTCGTCCGGTTGAGGACGGTTTCGTAGAGTTGTATCAGGCCGACGTTCTCGATGACGTCTTTGTCCGCGTTCAGCGCCACGTCGCCGATGTAAGGCGCGCCGGCGCTGCGGAGGAAGCTGCTGTAGGTGGCGGGGCTGTCATTGTTTTCGAAGTCCGAGAACCGGGCCTCGTAGGGGTTGATGCGGTCGAGCACGCGCTTGACCCAGCCCATGATCAGTTGCGGAATGTAGGCCAGACTGCCGTCGGCCTGGAGCTGAGGTGAATTGGCGGCGCCGGCCCATTGAAAGGGAACGGGATCGCCGTTGACCCGATGATAGTTGTCACTGGCGTCGTTGATGTCCACAAGCCGCCAACTGGAGTCCGCAACGCTGCCCGAGGCGGGATTCTGCCCGCGTGCCTCCAGTTCGCCTCGCTCCCCGTAACGGACATAAAAGAACTTGTCGGAGAGCGCGACATCCGGGCGGCCCGTGAAAGCGATCTGGTTGAGGCCGAGTCCTTGCGCGTAAAGCTGCCAGTCCGGGTTTTCGGCCGCCAGTCCGGCCGAACCGAGGCTGGCTACGTCGCGCACCCACCATTGGTAATAGGTCTCTTCGGTGTTGCCGCCAAAGTCGGCTGAGTGCTTGAGATTGATCTTCTCGTCGAAAACGTTCTGGGCCTCGATCATCTTGATCGCGCCGCGGAAACGTTCGTCGCTGATCCGGACGATGTGCAGTGTCACCGCGCCGGAGGCTTGGGCATGGTTGTTCTCGACGAGCGTGACGTAGAGCGGCTCGTTGTCGCTCGCCGTCAGGAGTCGCGGGTTGGGCGTCAGCGCCGCTCCCGTTCCCAGGCTGTCTAACGTGTCAAAGTTGTCTCCGCCGTTAGAATCCGACGGGCAGGCGATCCTCTGGAACGCTGGCGAATAAAAGCAAACTTCCTTTCCGGTCGCGGAGGCGGCCGCTTCCACGCCGGGGAGATAAACGGGGTTGTCGGTGTTCGCCGGATTGTGCCCGCCGATCGTGACTTCGGACGGGTTCTGGGCCTTGAGATAAAAGGCGTTCATCGCGCTGACCCACTCATTGTCGGACTCGGCCAGGTTCTTCAGCGCCGTGAAATCCTCAGCGGTCATCACGTTGGGTTCGAGGACGGACAACGCCACCGGCTGCGCCGTGAGGTTGGGATCGCCGCCTTCGAGATCGTTGAGGCGTCCGTGAAAGACGAGCTTCTGGCGCAGCGAGTCGTAGTAAAACCGCTTTTGCAACGAGCCGATGAGTGCCTTGAAGTACCAACGCTCGCGGTGAACGAGGACGTTCTCGGTGTGGGCGGGGGTGAGTTCCTCCGGCATGTCGGTTTGCTCGTAATCCTTTTCGTAACGGTCCAGCGGCCGGATCACGCGAGCGGAGTATTGCTGCAGAGTGTCGTAGGTGTTGAAAATCATGCTCGGCGTCAGGTTGTCGAAGATGATCTGCGCGGACTCCCAGGCAACGATGCCGGGCAGCCCAGTGGCCAGCGGATTCTCGGCCTTGTGCTCTCCGCCGGCGTAGGTCATGGATTCACCGCGCTTGAGCACCGGATAATCCGTTCGCCAGTAGGTGTCGAAACGGACGCGCTGCGGTTCCGGCGCACCGGCGCTGGCCAGGAAGACCCGGTTGGCCGGCAGCCAGGCGGTGGGCGTCCCAATGTTCAGGTCGCTGATGCGGTCCTGGTTGCTGTCAAACCAGAAGTCCTCGCGGAACGGATACCAGAAGCGGTGGAAAAACTGGCCGTCGCCGGACACGATCCAGGCGTTTTCGTTCTTGTCGAACCACAGCGTGCGCCGGTTGACACCGTTGACCTGAAGGTTTCCGCCTTCGTCTTCATGCATGATGACGTTGCCGACGACGAGGTTGAGCGGGTAAGGCTGGATGACGGGATCGCCGGCGAAGGCGGCATATTCGAAGTCATACGTTGGGTTGGCCGGCTGCGGCACCGGCTGCCCTAACGAATCCGTGGGCAGGTGCGTCACGGGATCGAGCGCGGGGAACCGGGCGTTGCCGGCGCGTGTTTTCTCAACCCGGTAAGCCCGCATCTCGAATTCGCCAGTGGTGAGGTTTTCGTACTGCACGAGCACGAACGGTTCAGAGGTGAACTCGGCCGCGTTGTTGGCCGTGGTGGAAGCGTCAGCGTCAGTCGCGCCGTAGAGATTGATGTCGTTTTGCAGGGCGAACGCGGCCTTCTGGCCGAGATTGAATGCGTTGTCACCCGTCAACTGATCCTTGATGGAAGGCGCAATCACGGCGTGTTCCTCGTTTGGATTGTAGCCCGGCTGGGCACGATCCGGCTGGTTGTAAATCGAAAGGTTGGCGAACTGCGCCGGATCGAACACCATCTGGTCCGCGATCTGGTCCGCGCCCGGCTCGTTCACCCCTTCGCTGCCGAGACGGCTCGCGAGGTAAATCACGTTGGCGTTTGTTTCCGGGAAACTGACGGTGTCGTAATTCGCCACGATGTACGGCCACGCCACGTTCGGGTGCAGAACTCCCGCGGGCTCGGAGAGGAACGGATTCTCGTAAAACGCGATGCGCAGCCGCCGGTTGTCCGCCGTGTAAAGCCCCGACCAGTTCACGGGATAAATGGGCCCCCATTGGCCGACCGCCGCGCCGCGATTGTAAATCTGGGGATTGTAGTTCGAGATCGGATACAGGAGGTAGCCCGAACCGAAGCCGGCCTTGTCCTGCGCCGAGGTGATGCGCGTGCCGACTGTCCCGCTGGCTGCGGCTTCGCTCTCGGACACGGCCAGGGACTTCACGATCCGCACGGCGACGGCTTCTTTGAGGAGATCGCCCGTGGCCACTTCGGCGACGTTCGTCCGGTAGCTGAACGCCAGCACCGTCCGTGTGCCGGCCGTCCGGTCCGTGAAGACTGTCGAACCCTCGGCCACCTGCGCGCCGGTGTCCTCAGAAAAGGCCAGCCGCTGGAACGCCCAGTGATCGCTCGGATTCTCGTCCAGATCCGCCGGAATGGGGTCGCTCGTGTTCGGAGAGACGACGTAGTGATAGTGCGCGCCGGGTGACGCGGGGAACGAATCGGAAGCAGCGAGATACGATACGTTCGTCAGATAGGCCGGCGGCGAACCCTGGCGCGAGCCGTCCAGGTTCTCGCGGTTGCGCACCGTGATCTGTTCGGTCGGGAACTGGGCGTTGATCTCGATCAGGTAGGTTTTGGCCGGATCGTTGGCATCCGGCCAGGTGAGCGTGAATTTGCCTGGCTTGAGCGGGTAGAATTTCTTGCCTGCGAAATCCCAAATCCAAGGGGCGCCGGTTCCGCCCGTGGTCAAGCCGGTGGGGTCCACCACCGGCGGCGCCACGGCTGGTCCGTTCGGGCCGGTGGCAAGCACTGGATTGGCGCCGCTCAGTTGCGGGGACAGCGCGGTGTTGGCCAGCACCGTGGTTGAAGCATCAAACCCGTCCCCAATGGCCACCTCCGCGCGGAACACGGTCGGCCCGAAGTTGAACGTCAGCGCGCCCGGCCCTTCCATCGCGCCGAACGTGTATTCGCGGCTGACCTTGGAGCGATGCAGGCCATCCACGAGCGAATCCGTGGTGACGACGCCGAAGCTGTTCAACTGCCCGAGCACCCCGTTGAGGGTCAGCGAGCGGTCATCGGTGCGGTAAATCGTTCCCACCGTTATCTGGTCGCCTTCCGCCACCCACTCTTGCAACACGGTGACCACGCCCTGCCCCAGATTGCCCGAGCTTTGCGTCGTGCTGCCATCCACGTTGTGGTCTCCGCTCAGGTAGGGAAATGCGGCGACTTCGGCCAGCCGGCTCGCATCACTCGCCGCCACGTTGACATCCAGGCGAAATTGCTTCTCCCATCGCCAGAAGATGCGGGTCCAATCCGTGACCGGGAACTGGTGGTCGTTGCTGGGCAGAACGAAGGTTACGGAATTGGCGCCCGATCCTGCCGTCTCCGCATACTGGAAGCCGGGGAACAACGCGTTCAATTTCGTGTCAGTGGTTGCTGAAGCCGGGAACGGCGCGTCAAATTCGTTCATGCTGAGCACGAGCCCTTGTTCGGTCTCGTAAGAAACCACCTGGTCGCTGGAGTTGGCTTGCGGCATGTCGAAAGTGACTTCGAGTGCGAGGTTTGTCTCGCCGGGGCCGTAGCGGGACGATCCCATGCTCTCGCGGATTTTCGCCTGGTCCAACGGAGCGCTCCAGATGCGGATATTGTTCACGCCGCCAGTCAATACGTTGGCGACGTGTCCGCCGTCGGCTCTTCCACCGAGGACCAAGGTATCATTGCCGGAAAACCCGAGGTGCCGATGATATTGCATGATGACCCGGCCATCCCGGTAATAGGTCATCTGCCCCGTCCGCCCGTCGAACACGGCCGCCCAGTGATGCCAGTCGGTGTCGGTCAACTCCGAAGGCGCGTTCAAGCTCTCGTTAGCGATGTTGTTTCCCAGGAAGAAGCTGTTTGCGTCGGCGCTCGTGCTCGCTCGAAATCCGACCTGAATCTGGTGTTCCGCACCCAACTGCGATCCAATGGCGATCACATCTCGTGTGTGGTCCACGGTCCCGGGATCTAGCCGCGCCCAAAACTCGATGGAGAAGCTCCGATCCGCATCGCGGAAGCTCAGTCCCGTATTGTTGGCCCTGAGATGGGCGCTGCCTCCCGGAAGCTCCAGATACTTTTCTGGCGAACCTGGGGCGTTTTCGAGGACATAACCTTTGACGGCGAACTGGACGGGCAGGCTGGCGTTCGGGCCTCCCACCGTGGCGTGGACGGTGGAAGTGAACTTCTCCTTCCCGGTCACGTGAGGGCCGTACCAGTTCCGGCCCAGCGTGCCGGGTTGGTCCGTGACATCCGCCGCACTGAGGCCCACAATGGACTCCGTGCCGGTTTCGACGTCGCCCAGGAACTCGATCACCCATTCCCACGACACTCTGAACGAACGGTCCGTCGTCGCTTCCACCGACAGTCCCGAAATGTGTGGTGTGGTGGCGCCCACGACGGTTGGCGCTTTGGTGTTTCGCGCCCGGTAGTAGGCGCCGGGCACGTCCTGCGTTCCCAACTCATTCAGGTAGCGGTCCAGATAGATGAATTCCGGGGCCTCGACGCGAACCGTCTTCACGCCGGTAAAGTCCGCGGGAATGCTCCAGTTCCCGGGAGAGACCTGCTCCACGACCTGGCCTTGTTGCCCTTGAACCTTCAGCCCGGTCTGAAAAGCGGAACCCGTGACCACTCGGATCTTGGATCCGCGATTGGCTGAAGTGTCCACCAGCGTCGGCTCGGCTAGTTGGGAAGCATTGTAAAAGCCTACCCCGTCCACCACCGTGAGTTGCTGTATGTCCTCAGTGTAGATCATGGATTCGGCAGCGGTGTCGAAGTTGAAGTAGCTGAAGCGCCGCGGATCGTTGTCCGGCATGACGAACATGCCAAATTCCGCAACGTCCGTGTGGAGTTGGATGAGGTCCTCAGTAGCGCCGTGCCAGATGCTGAAGTCGTCAATGATCGTGTTGGATTGGGTCGCGAATTTTGAGCCCGCCGGAGTGTTATCGCGTGGGACGCCGAAGGTTTCCCTGCCCAGGGCGCCGATCTTGAGCCGGTAATAACCGTCGGCGTAAGCCGTTTGAGCGTCGCAACCAGTCAGGTTGGTCAGCGCTTTGGCCCCATCCACGTAAACGTCGGTGTGGAGGACGCCCGAGGATGGCGTGATGGCCAGAAAAACGTAGTGCCAGGCGGAATCGCCGGGAACCACGCTCATCGGCACCTTGAGGATTTCACATTCGGCTGAAATCGTAACCAACACCGTTATGCCGATAAGCACGTCGTAATCGGGGTGCTTGACGAGCGCGCTGGATTGATCGGCGGCCGTGTCGCGCTTGATCCAGAAACCGATTGTGTAGCTTTGATTCACCTCGAGCCATGGCGTGGTCAGAAGGCCGCCTCGCTGCTCGATCGTAGTGCCGCTGGCAAGCGTTTGGCTCAGGTAGACCCCGTGATTCGTCTGGGCCTGAATCCCGGGAGCGCCAAGCAACACCGTCAAGGCGAATCCCAGAACGATTTTTGATTTCATCGAGAATGAAGAGAAACGGTTCATTAGAAAGTGCATTTATTGAAGTGTGCCCACGGTGCTGATGCGTTGCAGCGTGACGGCGCCGCGCGCCTGCAACGGAAACGCCGTCAGGCCGGTGATGGTTTCCAGGTATGTGCCTCGCAGCAGCCCCGGCTCGTAAGCGGGATCGAACGCGATGCTGAAATGGCGCTCAATCGCAAAGCCCGCGCCGTGGTGTGGATGAAACGCATGGCGGAACGGATTGCTCCGATGGAAGGGATCAAGCCGCAACGGCTGGGCCGCGGCGTCGCCCAGCGCGGGTTGACTGGTTCGGACAATCGCGTCCGGCCCCAGCCCTCCGGCCAGAGGCCAAGCGAGAGCGTAATTTTCCGCCAGCGTGGGTGGCCGGCTGCTTTGGCCATTGACGAAAGCGCGCACCGCGTCTTCGGTGGTCAGTCCTTCCTTGGCGGCGAGGGCCGACTGCGTGGCGGTATCCATTTTTCGCGGCAGGTCGTAGCTGGTCGTCTCCAATCGCCGGCCGATGCGTTTGCCGTTCCGCTCCTCGATCCCCTCGTAAAAGGGAATTTTGGTTTCGTCCACGACCAGCACGCGCGCGGGAGCGACCGAAGGATCGGCCGTCTTGGTCTGCATCAGCATCACGTGCGACAGCAGCGATGGGGAGCCGGATTCGCCCACGTGAATGAGGAGCTTGACGGGAGCCGAGGACGGAGCGGTCCGCAGCGGACGTCCGTTTTCCGTGACGCTGGTCACTTCGTCCAAAATGACTTCTCCCACCCATAGCCCGGTGAACTGGCCGTCGGAAGTGCCCAACGTTCCTCCCAGCAAGTCCTGGTTTTCGGCCCAGGCGGGCAGCCAGAAATAGGCAGAGCCGCCATCGAGCGCGACGTCTATCCGGTAAAGGTTCTCGCGGAACCATTCGCCCGTGCTCCAGTTTCGATGTGCCCCAACGGTGACCGTCTTTGTGGACTGCGGCGGCAGGTCCACGACGGTCCACGAGGTCAACTGGCCGCTGGAGGCGATCTGCCAGGTCAGCGTCTCCGGTTTTGGCTCGAGGGGGTAAAGTCGAAGCTCGTCGGTAGCCGCGCCCGTGCCGGTGGTGCCCGGCAAGACCTTTTGGATGCTGATCCGGTGGTTCAGCGAAGCGTCGCCGTTTGAGAACGTCAGTTCGCGGGGAGTCAGCAGGCGTGTGTTGTCTGCGCCGCCGTCCGGGTCGGCCACCTCGATCGTTCCGGGACCGCGTCCGAAATCCAGATTCGAAGCTCCCGAGAATTGAACGGACACCGGCCCCGAGAAATTGGGATTCTTCAAGGCGAAGGGCACCCAGATCCAATACGCCATGCCCGGCTTGATGGCTTCGCTGCCATTGGCGCCCAGCCATGCGCCGGTGGCGGAATCCAGCCGCTGAATGGCCGGCGCAGAACCGTCCGAAGGGCTTGCGGCGATCTGATTCAGGCCCATCGCGGCGAAGAACGCGTCGAAAGTGGGAGCGCCACTGACGCCAAACCCCACGAGATTGTAGGTGCCCCGAATCCAAGTGGGGCGGAAGAACCGCACTGTTCCGGCGACGGACAATACGCCGGCAGCACTGCCCGTGTTGGCCCCTTGCACATGTACCAGATAAGCCTGATTGCCCATCGCCAGAATGAGGTCGTTTTCTCCGGAGGCAGGCGTCTTGTGCCAGACCAGCCAGCCGGGCTGATTGAACGTGCTGGCGGGATCATCCAAAAACTCGGCCGTGCCCACCGGCTCCAACGGGCGCGCCACGATGTCTATTTCGAATTGGGAAGACGTGAAGACCTGGTCAACGGTGCGGAGCTGTCCGTCTGGGTCCGAGGGTTCGACCTCCAGCCAGACGGCGTTCCAGCCAACGGAGAGATTCAAGTTCTGCGTTTGAGTGGCCGCCTCGAGTCTGGTCCCTGCCGTGAGCAAGAGCAGCGCAAGTCCAGCCACGAAGGGCAGCCGATGTTTTGGCGGTTTCATGGTCGGTGGTAGTTGGCGTTTGAGAATTCGATCCCCTCGTGATGGAGGCGCATAGGCGGCCGTTAAACTAACTGCTAGGAATTCGCTGTGCAAAGGCTGCGGGTCCCGCCTGGTCAGAAGGGGGGGTTGGAGGGGGTTGAACCCTCCGGATCCCGGAGAAAACCCATTAACTCCGGGAAATCTGTGTTTCAAAACCCATTAACTCCGGAAATTTGTGTTTCGACGGCCTGCGGCCCTCGGAATCGGTGTTTCGGTAGCCGGCGGCCCGGTGTTGCAGCGGAGGGAGAAAGGATCCTTGGTTGACGCTTGTCTTTCGCTCTTCGCCTACTGAAGGACCGAAACACGGGCTCCTCAGCGGCGGCGGCGCAGCAGGCCAAGAAGACCCAAGCCGCTGAGCAGGGCCGCGGAGGGCTCGGGGATGACCTCCCCGATCGTGAGCGCGTTGGCGACGATGAAATCAGTTTCCGCCCCGGTCCCAGTCCCAATGACGGTGAGCACCTGACTCGTCGCATCGGCGGTGAAAGTGCCCGTGACGAACTGGCCGTTAGTACCCGTATCCGGGTTCAAGTCCCCGCTGCCCGAGATCGCCATGGGGACATCGTCGGTGGCCCCAGCGAAGAATTGAATTCGATACTCCGTGCCAATGTCGAGATCCGACAAGGTGATGGTTGCCGAGAGCGTGTCCTGATTCTCAAGCCCGAGGTTGCTATCGAGCACGGTTCCAAAGGCGCCGGCCAAGTCTGAATTTTCGTCATTGGGGCCCCAGTTCGCCCAAATGCTATCGGCAGAGACGGTGATGCCATTCGAGAGCGTTTCGCTCTGGCCGGATTGCAGGCTCTTGAACTCGACATCAACCAATCCGTTGTTGACGACGGTGGTGGCGCCCGTGGTGATCCCGAAGTTGGCGCCGGCGATGTTGAGCAGACCGGAGGAATCGATATTGGAGGCGGCGGTGATATTCGTCGGAGAGCCCCAGGCTATGACAGCGGCCTGGGACGAAAGCGGCAGGGCGACGGCTGCCATGCCGATCATGATCGGTGTCAATGTGCTTTTCATAGGGATGTCATAGGGATGTGTGTTGTTGGTTATTGCTGGTGTTTTGTCGGATTACTTCCACTGCACAGAAAGAACAAGCAACAAGCGGCGGTCATTATCGCGTCACTCCGAGCCTGAGGAACAGCTTGGAGGGAGTTGAGCCGGCGGCCCGGTGTTGCAGCGGAGGGAGAAAGGATCCGTTGTTTGACGCTTGTCTTTCGCTCTTCTCTTACGGAAGGACCGAAACACCGGCTCCTCAGCGGCGGCGGCGCAGCAGGCCAAGAAGACCCAAGCCGCTGAGCAGGGCCGCGGAGGGCTCGGGGATGACCTCCCCGACCGTGAGCGCGTTGGCGACGATGAAACCAGAGCTTATGGTGTCAGTCCCAATGACGGTGAGCACCTGACTCGTCGCATCGGCGGTGAAAGTGCCCGTGACGAACTGGCCGTTCGTACCCGTATCCGTGTTCAAGTCCCCGCTGCCCGAGATCGCCATTTTGACAGTGGCGGTGGCCGCAGCGAAGAATTGAATTCGATACTCCGTGCCAATGTCGAGATCCGACAAGGTGATGGTTGCCGAGAGCGGGTCCTCCTCAATCCCGAGGTTGCTATCGAGTACGGTTCCAAAGGCGCCGGCCAAGTCAGAATTGTCGGCATTGGGGCCCCAGTTCACCCACATGCTATCGGCAGAGACGGCGATGCCATTCGAGAGCGTTTCGCTTTGGCCGGATTGCAGGCTCTTGAACTCGACATCAACCAATCCGTTGTTGACGACGGTGGTGGCGCCCGTGGTGATCCCGAAGTTGGCGCCGGCGATGTTGAGCAGACCGAAGGAATCGATATTGGAGGCGGCGGTGATAGTCGTCGGAGAGCCCCAGGCTATGACAGCGGCCTGGGACGAAAGCGGCAGGGCGACGGCTGCCATGCCGATCATGATCGGTGTCAATCTGCTTTTCATAGGGATGTGTGTTGTTGGTGTTTTGTCGGATTACTTCCACTGCACAGAAAGAACAAGCAACAAGCGGCGGTCATTATCGGGTCACTCCGAGCCTGAGGAACAGCTTGGAGGGAGTCGTGCCGGTGGCGCCGCCAGCGGACGGGGTATTCGGGGCGGCCACCGAATGGTCAGAAATGGGTCAGAGGGGCGGGTTGGACGGGGTTGAGGGGGAGGAAGGGAGGGGTGCGGATTGGTCATCCGGGCTCATTTCCGGGAGTTTCAGGCGGAAGCGGCGCCTCGGTCAAGGGTAATTGTCGAGGCGTTCCGGGCTTTTTGGGCGCTCTTTCCGGCGGGACACGGCTCCGCCGGGCGGATGCCCTACGCTGGGCGCAGTGCGGTCTTCACGGAGGTCGGCAGGGCCGCTCAACCGGCCCGGTAGACTGGCAACCCGCCGTCAGGTGTTCGCGTTTCGCACTCTACCGAGTTCTACTCGGGGTCGATTCCAACGGCCGGCTGCTCGTTCTGATCCTCGGAACCAGCGAAACCTCAGCCGTCATCCTTGGTCAGGATGGTCACAATCCGGTCAAGTAAAGAGTAAAGGCCTTGCCTGCTCTGCATTCGACTCCGATACCGATGCCGGCCCCGATCTCATACTGACAGAACTCTACCGCGTCCCCATTCTTCCTCTTCTTTCCTGCCTCGCTGAAACCCCATTCCCCGTTTGCCGAGGCAGATAGATAGGGACGGGATATTTTCTTTGCATCCCGGCGATTTCTGCCGGAGGATTCGACGCAATGAGAACTGCGCGCGTGCTGGGAGATCCGGCGAACCGGGGGAACTACTATCACGTCCTGAGCCGGGCGATCGAGGGCCGGTCCATTTTCGATGAGACGGCCAAGATGAAGTGGTGCGGCTTGCTCAACGCTTATGCGGAGTTCACAGGCATCCGGGTGATCACCTGGTGTTGTTTGAACGACTGCTGGCGCCTGTTGGCAGAGGTTCCCAACGCAGTGAAACTGCGGGCGAACGTTGGGGACGAGGAATTGTTGCGGCGATTGGCTTTCATCACGGACGACAAACGCCTGGCGGAGATCCGGGCGCGGCTGGCGGAACTCCAGGCGAAATCTCCCAAGGGAGCTTACCGGAAATACCGTGAGCAGTTGCTGGGGCGGATCGGGGATTTGCCAGTGTTCATGAGGGAGTTGAATCAGCGGTTTACTCAGTGGTACAACCGGAGAGCGGGACGGAGGGGGCCTCTGTGGGAGAACCGCTATAAGAGCGTGTTGGTCGAGGGCGAAGACCATCTGCTGCGGGAGATGGCTGCGTTCATCGACAGGAGTCCGGTTCAAGCAGGGCTTGTGAAGGATCCTTTTGAGTACCGGTGGAGCGGATATGGGGCGGCGGCGGCGGGCAACAAGTCTGCACGAGCGGGATTGATGAGTCTGTATCAAAGCGCAGGAGGAGAAGGGCGGGGCGCGGGAAGGCGGAGGACAGAGAGGCCGGTGAAATGGCGAGAGTGTCAGGCTGCCTACCGGAGGTTGTTGCTGGGAGCCCCCAAGGAATGCGAAACAGGAGCGGGAGTTGGGGAAAGAACCGGCAAAAGGAAGCGCACGGGGACCGGCAGCAAAAGGGCGGCGGAGGCGAAACGATCTGAGGAGGATGCGAGCGCAGTGGATTTGGTGCGGAGGCGAGAGAGGTATTTCAGTGAAGGGCTTGCGCTGGGGAGCGCGGCGTTCGTGGAGGAGGTGTTTGCGCGGAACCGGCGGAAGCTGAATGTGAAACGGAAACGTGGAGCGCGGGAGGCGCGCGGAGGCGTGTTGGGAGAGTGGCGGACGCTCATGGATCTCCGGGGCTGGGGAGGATCCGCTTCCGATGACACGTGACTCTGCCGGCTGTGTTATAGTGCTCGAAGAGCCGCCCTGAGCTCTACCGGTTGCAGGATCATACTAATCTTTCTGCTTTCGCCGACGACATCCTCCGCTCACCAGGGGCTGAGCAGCGGGATGACCGAGCGCCCGTAGCGGCGGTAGTGCTTGAAATGCCGGTCAAGTGTGAACACCCGGCAGTTCCTATGCAGTTCGGAGAGGCGCACGAGACAAGCATCGGCCAGCGACATCGGCGTGTCTGCATACCGGAATATGAGTGTTTCCAGCGCGGCGGCTTCTCTGGCAACCTCGAACGCGGGGCGCAACGTACCATCGTTGACCTTTGTCAGAATGACCGTCGGGTCCAAGCGCCCGCGGGTCTAGAGGAAGCAGGACTCGGTAAGCACGGCTTCGCAGGTAATGACCGAATCCGGAAGCCGGTCCATCTCCGCGCGCACCCAGCGGTGGTGGGAGTCGCGCTCGTCAAACAGCGCCACCAGCGGACCGGTGTCCAGAAGGATGACTTCCTTCATTTGCCAAAATCAACCCAGTATTTGGGATTGGAATTGAGGTCACCGGGGCCTCGAAATGGGCCCCCAGCCTCCAAAAGGGCGTCGGCAAGTGACCGGCGGCGGCTACCGCCGTCCGCGTGGCCGCTGCGTTTGGCTTCCAGCGCCTCGCGCACAATCTCCGAGCGCGAGCGCCGCTCAGCCTTGGCTGCGTCCGCCAGCCACTTTGCCAGCGGCTCGGGGAGCTTTACGGAAAGCGTCTTCATACGGACAAAATATGACGCACCTGCCACATTGGCAAGACGGAAGCGGTCCACAACAATCCGCCGGCAGCATCCGAATCCTCCTTCGGATCGTCGAGACGGTTCCACACCCCATGTGACTCCCAAGCCAGCGCACCGGATCTCACCCAGAAATGGGAAAAGAGGGCCGCGACGCTAACTAAATCGAGCGAAGCGAGCAAATTCATTCATCCTCGCAGATCTTGTTTTGTCCTCGAATTTCGGAGACACCACACGAAATGACCCGGCTCATAAGGTGATAGCAATTGCCCGCCAGGGCGGGATCCCCCAGCACTAGCGCTCGTCTCATGACCGGCATCCTGCCGCAATTCGCGGCCCGTGTCAACAGCAATTTACCCCGTCCCCATCTCTCTGCAACGCGACGACGAAGCCCTCGTCTACCTGAACAATCGAAATCGCACGCAGCAACATGCCGCCCGGCGAAATCCGCTTCGACACCCGCGCCGTCGATACCATAAACGAAGAGGCGGAGGGAATCTATCACCGGGTGCTTGTTCCGGCCGAAGCATTGCGAGCCGGACGCAACGTGGTTGCCGTCGAAGCGCATCAAGTGAACCGGACCAGCACCGACCTCGTATTCGATCTCCGTATGACCGCCCTGGGTCTAGCCGCCGAAAAGATCCCTGGCGCGGACGAACTCGACAGACTCGAGACGGCGCTCGATATCTCAACCGATGTAAGAGCCATCCTCTGGACGGCGCGGGCCAGACTTCTTCAGGATGTCGGCCTCGCCGAGCGCGCAGAGGAAGCCCGGCAGCGCCTCCTCTCCTTCGATCAGGAAGACCCCGCCGCATGGTGGCTTGCCGCCCGGGCCGCCGTTCAGACAGACGACCTGGAAGCCGCCTACCTACACTACCGCCGCGCGTTAACTGCTGCCGTCGCCCTCGCGCAGCAATCCGGTCCCGCGCGCCGGCTCTTTCTTCCGCCGGGACTCGCCCATTTCGGACGCATCGCAGACGACAGCCCGCTCACCATCGCGCGCGCCGGGGTCTTGCGGGCCGACTCAGCCGACGCCGAGCGCGGCTGGGAACTCCTGCTCTTGAACCGCTGGCTCGCGGAAAGGGCGCCCGAAGATCCCGATGTGCGGAAACAGCGCGCTGCGTTTCTGGCGCCTGCCGGCGAGTTCGCGCAGGCGGAAGAACTCGTGGACGGCTTGTTGTCCGCGTATCAGGACGGGGCCGCGCTCGATCCCCTGGGCATCCGCAAACACAAGGAACTTCTTGCCCTGCGCGAGACCATCCTGCGCGGTATGGGCAGGAGACAAGACGCGGACGGCGTCCGCCGAGAGATCTTCGCCATTCCGCCGCGACGCCCCGATTCCGGTCCGAAACAGCTCGACCTGACGCAATACTACAACGCGAGCCTCTACGACGGCCGCGACTGGGACAACAACGCCGATCTGCATCTCAGTCTCCTGCCGGAGACCTTCGAACTGCATGAGGGCATCGCGTTCGACATCCGCGGCATCATCCAGCTCTCAGGCACGAACATGCCTGCTGCTCTTCCCTATCCGCAACGCGTAGCAGGAATCCCAGTCGATGCCGAAACGGAGTCGATCCATTTCCTGCTTGCCGCCTGCCGGGCTTTCGATCGCGTTCCCGGCGTCGAGCTTGGCCGCGTCGTGTTTCGTTATGCGGACGGAAGCACTGAAACGCTGCGGTTGATCGATCAGCAAAACATCGCGGATTATTGGGCATACAGTTATCAGACGATCGACCCGGCGCTCATCGCCTGGAAGGGAGCCAACACGCAACCCGGACGCAACGAGCCGTTCCAGCTCTTCCACATCGCCTGGCGGAATTCCCATCCGGAACGGCGTATCGCCACGCTCGACCTGGAATCCGCAATGGCTTCGTCTGCTCCGTTCGTTGTGGCCATCACGCGCGATTGACGCATGAGCACACTCAAGGCGAAAGTGCCGGACCTGCTGTTACAACACGTTCAGGAACTTGCTGACAAGGAGCGAGTTACAGTGGATCAGAGGATTGGACTGCAGGCCGCCGAGGTTCATTGCGCCTGACGTCTTGAACCACGGATGGACACAGATGAACACGGATGGGAAAAGAGTACAGTTAAGAGGAAGAGGAGATCAGGAGAAGCGGGAGACGAACGCCATCAACACCTGAGGATCGAGAGGCGCAAAGCCGCGCGTCCGAGGACACACCTGGCGGAAAGTGGATGTGGCAAACACTCTCAAGACGGTTGAGATCCGGGTGTACTGCTTGGGAAGCGCAGAGCGCAAGACTCATCGACGCTCGCGCTATCGGCCGTCAGTGGTGGAGGTGTTGGAGGCGCGAGTTTGCGGCGGGTTGCACTCAGTGCTGTGGCGTCCACCGTGCACGCCTGTGCCCTCCTGTTCAAACCTGTGCAGCCTTGGCGTTTTTCTTACCTGAGATCACGGAGGTCGCGGAGGTTTCCACTGGCGGAACAATCCGCATCGGCCCTGCCTCGGCCTCTTCCCCCTCTGCGTCCTCTTGGTTCTCCTGCTGAAACAGTGTTCTCATACGGAGTCAGCATACCGACTCTCCCCTGACCCGGCTTGCGGGACCGCGGCGAGTACGGTAGAGGTCCTTATGATCTTAGACCGGTTGCCGGAGGTCCAGGCGCTGAGCCGCGAAGAGAAGGCCGTCCTCACGCAAGAACTTCTCGACGATCTGAACGCGCCCACAATCTCTGGCGAACAGGAATCGGCGATCCTCGAAGTTCTCAACGCGCGGTTTGAGGCCTACCGCTCCGATCCCTCGACCGCTTTACCTTGGGTAGAGGTGCGGGAGCGCCTCATCGCCAGGACTGGCGCCTCATGGCGGACGTCGATTTTAACTACGGAGTCTTCTACAGCGTGGAAGGTCAGAGAGTGATGGTCCATGCGATCCTTGACCTCCGCCAGGATCCTGTGGCAATTCGGCGCCGGCTCGATCGCCGGGACGGGGATAGAGTACAAAACTGTGGATCTGCTACGCTTCCGCCTGAGTGAGCGCCCTGCGGATTGAACCGGCGACGATTCCGACTAGCTTTTAGCTTCCCGGCGCAATTCGCTTTTCGGAAGACGATTTCGTCGAACTCTGCCACCGCAATCCCGACCGGCACATCGAGCAGGAGGCAAACGGAGACATCACGATCATGGCGGCCTCAGGCGGCGAAACTTTGAGGATGAATGCCAGAATTACCGCCGAACTCAGCTTCTGGGCGAAGGTCCACGGCGGCGGCGTCCTCGACTCCAGCGGCGGCTTCCGGCTCGCCAAAGGGGCGATCCGTTCCCCACCTCAACCACGAGCGCCTGACATTCTATCACAACGGCCTCGAACGCCGCCTTGCGGACGTCCACGGACACGTGATCCGGGATATCCTGGGGTGACGGGGCGGGCGGAGGAACCAGGCGCGCGCTTGCGGCGGCCACGATGCGGCGCTTAGTCTCACGACAATGACTGCCGACACGGATTCGTTTTCGCCGATCGACCGGAGCGCAGTGTTCGCAACGACGCGCTGGAGCGTGGTGCTGCTCGCTGCGGAGGGCGGCGAAGGTGAGGCGGCACGACATTCGCTCGAAGCGCTTTGCCGCAGTTACTGGTACCCGATTTACGCCTATATCCGCCGCAGCGGCCACCGGCCGGAAGATGCACAGGATTTGACCCAGGGGTTCTTCATGTTCGTGCTCGCAAAGAATCTCCTCGCGAAAGCGGACCCCGCACTCGGCCGCTTTCGTTCGTTCCTGCTCGGCGCGCTGCGCAATTTTCTCGGAAACGAATGGCAGAAGCAACACGCGGCCAAACGCGGCGGCGGCGTCCCTTTCATCTCGCTGGATGTCGCGCTCGCCGAGGAGCGCTTTGCCATCGAACCGGCGACGCTGGATGACCCGGAGTCAATTTACGAACGCGCGTGGGCGGTGTCCGTCATCGAGCTTGCCCTCGAGCGCCTCAGCGACGAGCAGGCCCGCGCTGGCAAGGGCGCGATTTTCGATAAACTGCGGCCGGCGCTGGCGGGCGCTCCCACGGCGACCTTCGCCGAGCTGGCGGCGGAGTTGAACTCGACGGAAGGCGCCATGCGTGTGGCGCTGCACCGCCTGCGCCAGCGGTTTCGCGAACTGCTCCGCGCAAACATCGCCGATACGGTCAAGGACCCGCGCGAAGTGGAGGCCGAACTCCAGCACTTACGGCGCGTCTTGAGCCAGTGAGCCGCCCCGGCACTTTGGCTAACGTGCATCGCTTCTTCGCGGAGCAGTCGTCGCTCGAGCGCGTGAGGTTTTAGTTCTTTACACGGCGGGCCGAGGCAGCGAACGCTCGACCGCATGAACCAGAGCGCCGGTTTGATAATACTGAATTGCGCCGCTGCGTTGGTGGCGCTGGGCGGATGTTTTGACATGCTGATTCCAGCAGTCCCTTCCAACCTGCTGGATTACATGGAGGTCGAAAAAGCAGATCTGTCGCCCCGGGTATCATCGCTGTTGTTGGGCCTACTGCGCGCACTCGGAGGTTGTTTGCTTGCTATCGGCGTTACGGCTCTTTTTCTCGTCAACGGTCCTCTCAAGCGCGGCGAAAGGTGGGCTTCATGGGTGATACTGATATTGATTGGGGTATCGGAGGGTATCAACGCTTCGCAGATGTGGAGATTTGGCTCGCCCTACTACTGGCCGCTCGCCTTCGTAGCACTGACCGTGTTGGGTGTGGTCATCTGCCGCAGGACTGCCAACCTGCGCCCGCAAACGAATGGCGGTTAAGCCGGTCAGTAGGGTCTTTCGGGACAGCACCCAACTCATCAAGTGCGGTTTTTCTCCTCCTCATTCTTCCACGATTAAGGAAAAGCGACCCGGTAAAAAATACTTGTTAAACCTGCCCGTGTATCCTGATATAGAAACAGGCCGTTGGCGTCAGCGGTAACGTTGGCGATGTCGATGAAACTGCCGAAACTCAAATCGACCGAAGCCTGAATTCGGTGCACGCCGTACGGGAATCCCGCGACTTGCAGCACTACGGGGCCATTCCCAATGCGGGTGATGGAAAGAATCTGCAAGGAGACTGCGGCGGCTCCAAACTCAAACGCGCCGATGTCGCCGCCGTCGCCGCCACTGGCGTTGACGATGTTGGATTGGTCGACCGGCCGACTGAAGCCGCGTTGATCGGTGGATAACCCGGAGGAGTGGCCTTTATCGATGGCAACGCTGCCGGAGAGCAAGGCGCGTGTGAGAGTCGGCCCACCGTTTTCCTGCAAAGGGCCGAGCAGTGGATGAATGGGGAAGTCGGCCGTGCCGATTTGATCTGAGGATCGTGCGGGCGTGATGGTCGCACCAGCGTTGTTGCCGATGAGGTTGAAGCCCTCCGCGATCAGCGGCCCAGAGATGTCGGGGCCACTCGCAGCGGTGTTCAGGGCAACAGATTGGCGCCGGGGCCGCTGATCGTCAGATTCTTGTCAATCAACAACTCGCCGGTCGTCAGCTTGACGGTACTGTTCGCCGGCAATGAGAAATTGATCGTATCTCCGGACCCCGCATCGCTGATTGCTCTTCGCAACGATCCGGCCGGCCCAGGCTCGGGGCCGTCACTAGGATTCGTGACGGTAAGGGTGTCAGCCTGCGCGCCCCCCGCGAAGGCGAGGACGATTGCCGAAATGATAAGTGTGAGGTTGTTCATGCTGTTATGGTTCCGCCATTTAAGGAAAAGCGATCCGATAAAAGTTTGTTAGTTCTGCCACTGGACTCTGATACTGAAAACGACCGGCGGCGTCGGCGGTAACGGTGGCGATGTCGATGAAGGTTCCGAAACTCAAATCGACCGAAGCCTGAATTCGGTGCACGCCGTACGGGATTCCCGCGCCTTGCAGCACCACGGGACCATTTCCCCCGCTGGTGATGGAAAGAATCTGCAAGGAGACTGCGGCGGCTCCAAGCTCAAACGCGCCGATGTCGCCGCCGTCGCCGCCAGTAGCGTTGCCGACATCAGGCAGGTCAACCAGGCGATGGAACCCGCGTTGATCGGTGGAAAAGCTCCTGGAGTGTCCCTTGTCTATGGCAGAGCTGCCCGTGAGCAACGCATGGGTCTGAGCAGGGCCGCCGTTGTCTTGCAGCGGACCAAGCAACGGATCGATAGGAAAGTCAGCAGTGCCGATTTGATCTGAAAATTGCAGGGGCGCGATGATCGCGCCCGCGCTGTCGCCGATGAGATTGAAGTTCTCTGAGGTCAGGGCTCCATAGACGTCCGGGCCCCTCGGGGATGTATTCAGGGCAATGATCGTGTTCTTCACTCTGAGCGCGTCGGTGGTATTGTTGCCAATGCCGCCTCCCCCGTACTCGGCAGTGTTGTCGGAGATCGTGCTGTTGGTGAGAGTGACCGTGCCGACTTGGTTAAAAATGCCGCCGCCGACCCCAAGGCCAAAGTTGCTTACCGAGTTGCCGGAGATCGTGCTGTTGATGATTGTTAGCGTGCCGCTAGAGTTCCAAATGCCGCCGCCAACGCCGCCGGTGGCCGAGTTGCCGGAGATCGTGCTGTTGCTGATAGTCAGCTCCCCAGAGTTCAAAATGCCGCCGCCGTTGCTCAAACTTGCGGTGTTGCCGGAGACACCGCTGTTGGCAAGTGTCAGCGTGCCGTAGTTGGAAATGCCGCCGCCGTTGCCGGGGCCGCCGCCGGTTTGGCTATAACTTGTGGTGTTGCCGGAGATGACGCTGTTGGTAACCGTTAACGTGGCATTGTTGGAAATACCGCCGCCGTTGCCGCCGCCGCCGGGGGTGGTATTTCCATTAGCGATCGTAAGGCCGGAGATGGTGGCGATGCCGCGTGCTATATTGAAGATACGGAAATTCGGCGTGCCGGCCGCTCCGCTGCGCTGCACGGTCAACAGAATCGCGCCTGGACCACTGATCGTCAGACCTTTGTTGATTAACAACTCGCCGCTCGTCAGGTTGATCGCGCCCCGGACGTTCGGAGCAAACGTAATCGTGCTCCCCGCGCAGACATTGGCGATGACGGCGCGCAGCGAGCCTGCGCCGCTATCATTGTTGTTGTTGACGACCCGGTCGATGCTGTTGCAGCCGGGCAGCAGGTCGGCCTGCACTTCGTAGGCGCCGATGTCGCTCCCGTCGCCGCCGCTTGCGTTGTCGAAGCTTGGATCATCGACCGGCCGCGCGAAGCCGCGTTGATCGGTATTGGAGCCACCGGAGTCACCTCCTTCGATGGCTGGGCTGCCGGAAAGCAGTGCGTGAGTGAAGGTCGGCCCGCCGTTGTCTTGCAGCGGGCCGAGCATCGGATTCAGATTGAACTGATTGCCGGTAGCGGTGCCGGTGATGGTCGTGCCGCTCGTGTTGTCGATAAAGTTGTAGCCCTGCGAAGTCAGTGCGCCAACCACATCAGGGCTTTTCGAGGCCGCATTTCGGGCAACAATCGTGTTCCTCGCTGTGAGCGTGCTGCCAACAGCGTTCCTAATGCCGCCGCCCAAGTCGGCAGAGTTTCCGGAGATGGTGCTGTTGGTGACATTCACCGTGCCTTCACTATTGCAAATGCCGCCGCCGCCGCCGCCTGTTGCCCGGTTTCCGGAGATGGTGCAGTTGGTGACAGTCACCGTGCCTTCAAAATTGTTAATTCCGCCGCCGTCGCGGCTTACAGCGTTGGCGGAGACGGTGCTGTTGGTGACATTCACCGTGCCACCAAATCTGCCTTCGTTGTAAATGCCGCCGCCGTCGAATGCCGTGTTGCCGGAGATGGTGCTGCCGGTGATAGTCAACCTGACACTAAAGCTCCAGCCCTCGTAGTAAATGCCGCCGCCGTCGCCGCCTGGCCAGTCTCCATTGGCAATGGTCAGCCCGGACAGGGTGACGTTCAATTCGCCGCGGATTGAGAAGATGCGGAACAATGGTGTGCCGACAGTTGCGCTGCGCCGCACGCTCAAGAGATTCGCGCCCGGACCGCTGATCGTCAGGCTCTTTTCAATCAACAACTCGCCGCTCGTCAGATCGATCGCCGCAATGCCCGCTGCGAAATCGATTGTGTCGCCGGATCCCGCATCGTTGATGGCCCTGCGCAGCGATCCAACCGGCCCAGGCGCGGGGCCGTCACTGGGATTCGTGACGGTGAGGGTGGCAGCCTGCGCGCCCCCCGCGAAGGCGAGGGCGATGGCCGCAATGATAAGTGATCGCTTGCTCATGGTCTTGGTCTTACGGTTTCGCGCCTTAAGGAAAAGCGACCCGGTAGAAATTTGTTAAGCCTGTCACGGGATCCTGATACTGAAAACGGCCTGCGGCGTCGGCGGTGACAGTCGCGATGTCGATGAAACTGCCGAAACTCAAATCGACCGAAGCCTGAATTCGATGCACGCCGTACGGGAATCCCGCGACTTGCAGCATGACGGGGCTATTCCCGATGCGGGTGATGGAAAGAATCTGCAAGGAGACTGCGGCGGCTCCAAATTCGAACGCCCCAATATCGCCGCCGTCGCCGCCGCTAGCGTTGGGAATGGCCGGATTATCAACCCGGCGACCGAAGCCGCGTTGGTCGGTGGACGAGCCGCTGGAGTGTCCCTTGTCTATGGCAAGGCTGCCGGAGAGCAACGCATGGGCATGAGTAGGACCGCCGTTGTCTCGTAGCGGACCGAGGGCTAGCTGTGCGGCCGTAACCCCGATCCGATCGGATAACTGTGCGGGCGTGATGATCGCGTCAGCGCTGTTGCCGATGAGGTTGAAGCCTTGTGAGGTCAGTGGCCCATAGACATCGGGGCTGCTCGCCGAGGTGTTCAGTGCAATGATCGTGTTCCTGACTCTGAGGGTGCTGACAGCGCCACTCTTGCCAATGCCGCCGCCCAAGAATTCAGCCGTATTGCCTGAGATTGTGCTGTTGGTGATATCTGCCGCGCCACCGTCGTTAAAAATGCCGCCGCCGCCGCCAAAGCCAAAGTTGCTTGCCGAATTACCCGAGATTGTGCTGTTCGTGATTGTGAGTATGCCGCTGTAGTTCCAAATGCCGCCCCCAAAGCCCCCGGCTGCCGAGTTGCCGGAGATCGTGCTGTTGATGATCGTCAGCGTGCCGGAGCTGTTCAGAATGCCGCCCCCGCTGCTGGTGCTTGCGGTGTTGCCGGAGATCACGCTGTTGGTTAGTGTCAGCGTGCCGCCGTTGAAAATGCCGCCGCCGTGGCCGGCGCCGCCGGCGTTAGTTGTGTTGCCCGAGATGACGCTGTTGGTAATCGTCAGCGTGCCGTTGTTGAGAATTCCGCCGCCGTGGGCTACGCCGTTCTTGGTATTTCCATTGGCGATCGTCAGACCGGAGATGGCGGAGATCACGCTGTATTCGATCTTGAAGATACGGAAATTCGGTGTGCCGGCCGCTGCGCTGCGCTGCACTGTCAGCAAATTCGCGCCGGGGCCGTTGATCGTCAGATTCTTGTCAATCAACAACTCGCCGCTCGTGAGGTTGATCGTACCCGTGACGTTCGGAGCAAACGTAATGACGCCGTGCACGCAGTCATTGGCGATCGCGGCGCGCAGCGATCCCGGGCCGCTGTCATTGTTGTTGGTGACGTCGACCCGGTGGACTTCCACTTCCACTTCGCAGGCGCCGATGTCGGTTCCATCCCCGGCATTGAATATCGCAGGATCATCGATCAGTCTCGGGAAGCCGCGTTGATCAGTCGTTAGCCCGCTACTGTGGCCTTGATCGATTACGAAGCTGCCGTTGAGCGGGGCGGACGTCTGCGTCGGCCCGCCGTTGTCCTGCAGCGGGCCGAGGCACGGATGCGCCGGGCTCGCTGTCGTGCCGGCCTGATCATGCGACCCGGCATTGCTAAAACCAGTCGCATAATCGTCCATGACGCCGAGGAAATTGTAGCCGTCGGAACTGAAGTTGCCGCGCACATCCCTGCCCCCCCCGCCAGTAATGCTGTTGCCGGCGATGATCGTGTTGCGGACGTGCGTCGTGATGGAAAAGCCAGTGGCGTTTGCATTATCGACGCCGCCGCCGCCACCAGCGGCATGGTTGCCGGTGATCGTACAACTTGTCAGGGTCAGGGCCAATCCGAAGTTGTAAATCCCGCCGCCGAGATCACCGGCCGTGTTTCCGGAGAATGTGCTGCGGCTGACCGTGGCGGTCATGCGGTTATAAATGCCGCCGCCGTAGAGCGCGGTATTTGCGCGAAAGGCGCCTCCATTGACCGTCAAAGCGCCCTGGACATTGAATATCCCTCCGCCCTCGTTGCCGCTATTGTTGTTGGATATTGTGCAATTCAAGACCGTGAGATTGCCGCCGAAATTGCGAATGCCGCCCCCGCCCTCGCTAATTCCGGTCGAGTCGCCATTGGAAATGGTCAGGCCGGAGAGAACGACGTTGCCCGCCGTCACGTTAAAGATTCGAAACGCGGGCGTGCCGGCGGCGGTGCTGCGCTGGACCGCGATCCTCTGTCCGCCTCCGTCAATCGTCAGATTCCCACTGATCCCCAACTCCGCCTCCGTTAAAGTAATGGTGAAAACACCGGTCGCCGCGTTGTAACCAGTATTACTCGTGGGAATCTGAAAGACGATCGTATCACCACCTTGAGGATTCGCAGCCTGGATCGCCTGCCGGAGCGAACCGGCCAGCGAGTCGTTGGTAGTGTATACCGGAATCGAGGCCGCTTTGCTTTGTGCGCCCCATAGCGCCGCGGTCAACAGCACGGGGAAAAAGGTCGCCCCGCGGGCCCGTGCCCGCCCGGCCACGATGAACAGACACGCGAGCCCCAGCCGCTGGCAGAGTGATGCCTGACGGCTGGATGAGTTGGGTGGCGTGTCGTTGGTTTTCATGGCGGCGATTTTAGGAAAGGTCTTGGAGGGGTCGGAGGCGGGTGGGCGGTCATTTATGGCGCCAGGATCACCCGGTAGAAGGCCTTCGGGAAGTTCGCGCCGCCTGCGTCCACCATTTCCACAGGTCCGTCCGCAGCAGGGGTGTAATCGCCTGAGATGGCGTCCCATGTCAGAGGGCTGAGAGTGAAGTTCCGCTCCAACTGATAGGTCTGCGCTGCGGTCGCTTCGAAAGTGATGCTGATGTTCTCGCCGTTGCGGGCCATGGAGAGTATCTGCAGAGGCGGGGCGACGGCCGTGACGGTCACGGTAATTGCTGAGCCGATCGCGGCGGATGTCACGGTGAAGCCGGGGCTGTTGATCGTGGTGAAATTGCCCGTCTCCGCGCTGCTGGTGAGGATGGAAAACGTGTCGCCCGGCGCGGGGAGGAAACCCTTCACGAGTTTGAGATTGAGCGTTCCGTTGAGAGTCGCGGTCCCGGTGACAACCAACTGATCATAGCCGCCGGCTCCGGGCGTGTTGCCGCCGAGTTCGATGTTCAGAATGCCGCCGCTTTTTTGCGTGTAGTTTCCGTTGACGGTGAGTTGACCGGGAGAATCTCCGGGTTCAACAACGCCTCCGGGATTGACCGTGACGCTGCCCACGGCGCCATTGCCCCCAAGGGCGCCGCCGCTGTTCACCGTAACATCGCTGGTGATGCTGCCCTCAATGACGAGCTTGCCGGCGTTGACGATGGTTTCGCCGGTGTAGCTGCTGGCCCCGGTGAGCGTGAGGGTCCCGGGCTGAGGCGAGGTAAATCCCGCGGATTGTTTCGTGAGTCCGCCGGTGCCCAGGATCTGTCCGCTGAAAATGGCGCGGTGAGTACCGCTGAACACGTTCAATCCGCCGGCTTCGACCGTGAAGCTGTTGGAGAAAGTTATGTCAGCGGAAACCGCGATGTTTCCGCCCGTGACGGTGAGAGGCGCGTTCAACGACGCGTCAGCTCCCAAACCTAAATACGCGCCCGGATAGAGCCTCGCCGTGGCGGCGGAAACGACACCGCCGTTCTGGATGGCGAGCGAGCCGCTTCCGCCGGCTGCGGCAGCGTTTCCGCCGATGAAAAGATTCTGGGCAAAGCTCAGCGTCGAACCGGCGCCGCTCACGTTCACTTGGCCCGAGGTATTGGTGGAAAACCCGAGGTAGCCATGTCCCGCACTGGTCACCGAGCCACCATTCAGGACTTCCACCGATCCCACGCCACCGTTGCCGATGAAGAGCGAACCGGCGGCCATCCATGTGGCGCCGGAACCATTCACGCTCACCGCGCCATCCGAGCCAGGGTGGAAGCCGATGTGCCCCCGCAGACTCGATACGTGGCCGCCAGCGCGAATTTCCATCCGCCCGCCGGTAGTGCTGCCGACAAGGACATCGCCCGGAGAACCGCCTGCGACTGGCCCGGCGCCGCCCCCCTCGACAATGAGCCCCGGCACCGAGGACGAGTCATTGTTCACATCCACCACGCTATTGGCGAAACACTTCACCCTGGAGGCCTGGACCAATCCGCCGTTTTGGATGCGCAACGTGCCGGAACCGCCGTTCGCCGGGCCCGCCCCGCCGACGTCCACGTACCCGGCGCCCCAACTGGAACCGTTGCCGGTGACGTGGACGGCGCCATTGGATCCGGCGTATGTCGCAATGCTCGTGCCCAGGGAGTCCACCCGACCGCCGCTCGATATGATGAGTGAGCCGGTCCCTTTGCTGCCGACTTCGAAATTGCCGTCATCCAGGATAATCCAACCGGAACCAGCGCCCGTCACCGTGGCCGAACCCGAACTGCCGCTGGCCGGGTTTAAATCGAAGTGCGAACCGGCGATGGACGCGACCCTGGTCGTGACTCGTGCTCCGTTCTGGATGTTCAGCGTTCCCATGCTCGTGTCGTCGCCGAGGAAAACGAAGTTGGTGTGTAACGAGGAGCCCGGGTCCGTCACGGTGAGTGTGCCGCTCGCCTGTGAACCTTTCCCAATCGTGGTGACGGTCGCTCCGAACCCGGCGTTCCCCGTCACGACGCTTGCACCGCTGGAGATGATCACGGCGCCGGTCGCCCCTGTGCCCGTGCCCGGACCACCGCCCAGTCCGATGTAAAGGTTTGTCAGGCGGAGGCTCGCTGGCGGCGCGCCACCAAGGCGTGTGACGAGGAGAGTGCCACTGGTGTTCTTGATTTGCCCTATGAAAACGTCCGCGGCTTCGGCTGGCATCCCAGGCCCGCCGAAGGTATTTGTTTCAAGGCGGTTGAGCAATGCGCTGCCGCCGTTCGTGATGAAGGCGTCCTGCTCCGCGACGAAAGCGCCTCCGGGAACCCCATTGGTCCAGTTGCTGTCGATAAACCAATCACCGAGCGAACCCTGAAAGCTCGTCTCCGTGGCGCGGGCACTCGAGAGCATCGTCATGACGAGTAGTATAGGGAAGCCCACTGTCTGAGCGTGGCGCGTCTGTGCCGGGAATCCGGCGAGGAAGGTGCGAATGAATGGGGATATAGTTTTCATAAAGATGCGTCTTGGAGCCGGAGCGCATAAGGGCGATTTGGGCTGATTGCCCATGAGAAGTTCTAGTCCGCGCCGGGTGACGGAAGCACCGCCGTGCGAAGCGAAGCCACCAGGTCACGCGGTGTGTTCACCCGCTACTTTTGAAAAACGGCGGAAACGTTACGCAGAATTCTTCAAGCCGAAGAAAACGGCGGGATTCTCGTCACAGCGGCGGCGCTTTCACCCAATTGCGGAGGTGGGCTGGCAAGAACGTGGTTTGGCTGTCTCAGCCGAGGAGAAAGGATCAGAGCATACGGCTGAGACAGCCGAGCCACTCATTGGCCAATTCATGGTCTTCGAGGGGATGCCTTTACGGCGCGAGCGGCTCGACGGCCCGCACGCGGTAGAAGCGTCGCTGCGCGGCAACGCTGCTCGTGAAGCGGCTCGTGATGGCGCCGTCCGGGACAAAGAGGCCCAGTCCGCTGTCGGTCCACGTGTCGGCGCCGGGCGCCAAGTCGCTGATCTGCTCGATGCTGTAAAGCCGCGCGGGATTGCTGGTGAAGGTGAGCGTAGCGTTGTCGCTGCCGGCGTCGGTGAAGAGTTCGATCGAGAGGATGCGCAGGCGATCATCCGGATTGTGCGGATCGCTACCGGCGAGCGCTTCGTCGCGATCCGTCGCGCCGTCGCTGTCTGCATCGCTGGTCGCGGCGGCGGTGGCAAGATTGGTGAAGTAGAGCAACTCGAAAGCATCCGCAATCCCGTCGCTATCGGTGTCGGGAGCGGGCGCGATCGTGCTGGTTGTGACGCCGTATGTCGTGCCGCTGGCGAGATTGATCCAGCCGCAGTTGGCGCTCCATGCGTAACCGGAGAGCTTGCCGTTGGTGAGATCAAGACGCGGGTTGCCCAGGTTCTCGAAGTTGATCCAGCCGATGTTCGCCCCGTAGGCGAAGCCGCGCAGGGCGGCAATGCCTGGCGTCGTCGTGTCCAGGACGTTGACGCCATAGTCTCCGGCGGCCGTGTTGCTGTAGCGGATGCCGTCGGCGGGAGCACCGCTACCCACATTCACCCACCCAACATTCGCGCAGAAGACATGTCCCGAGCAGACGTACCGGCCGATGACCGCGCCACCCGCGGCGCTGGGCCGCCAGTTCGTCCAGCCGATATTCCCCGCCCAGGCGAAAGGTTCCGTCGGGTTAATGGTGGACTGCGCGCGGGCCGTCGGATCGGGCCAGGTCATTAGCGCGAGGGCGAGCCAGCGGGAAGAACGAAAGAAGGCTTTCATGGGATGAAAGGGATCCCGGTTCAGTAGCTGAAATTCGCCCACGGATTGTTGGAAGTGATCGTGCCGCCGTCTTGCATGTTGACGATGGGCCCCACCGCGTCACTGCCCTGGTGGTAAAAGTTCGTGCCGTTGCGACGGGCGCTGTTGCGGATGATCAAATTGTTGTTCCCGGAGGAAACGATGCCGTAGCTGGCGTTACCCGTGCAACTGTTGCCGTCCACGCGGTTGCTGTTCTGGTTCACGCGGATGCCGTCGACGGAGTTCGCCTCGCAGGTGTTTCCGGTGATGTGGCTGTTTGAAAGGGCGAAGATTCCGAACGTCTGATTCGCGTGCGCCGTGCAGTTGGTCACCGTGCCGCCGCCTTCCATGAAAATGCCGGGCCCGGAATTACTGCCGGCAGTGCAGTCCGCAATGGTGCAGCCCACGCCAGCGCTGATGCCAGTGGCTTCTCCTCCGCCGCTGAAGGGAATGTTTCGGCTCGCGTTGCAACGAATGACGGAGGAACTCGCCTGGACGACGATGCCACCGCCGCCATTCCGGCTTGAGGTGCAATCAAGGAGCGTCACGAAGCTGGTGCAATCAAACCCGACACCACTGTTCACGGTCGAAATGCAGTTGCTGATCTGGGTGCGGTCGCCCGCGAAGAAGCCGGCGCCATTACCCGAGGCCACGCAATCCTTGATCATCGAGCCATTGCCTACAACCAGCCCGGTCGCGCCTGTGTTCTCGGAGAACCGCAGCTTTTCCGCCAGGGTGACAGCGGCGTCCGCCCGCACGCCGCCATCCGTCCAACCCCGGACGTTGCCGTTGCGGATGCAGAAACCTGATTGCGCGACCGGCACATCTACGCCGCGGGAAGCGCCGCCGCCGCTGACGAGCGCGAAGCCGTTGAGATCGAGCGTCACGTCGTTGGCCTGAATGCTGATCCCGTGTTTGCCGGCTTCGCCCGTGATGTTGCCGGTAAGGTAATAGGAGCCCGGCGCGATGATGATGAAGGTGTTCGTCTGGTCGCCCGGCGTTTTGGCCGCACTGACGATGATGCGCGCCTCGACTTGATCGAGCGTCTTCATCGTCGGCGCCGGCGCGGCGGGCGGGGTTAATGGGCCTTGGGAGAAAGCGAGGTGAGCGCCGCCGGCGGCGAGGGCAGCGGCGATGATCGAACGGTGCAGGTTTCTCATGACTATGGCGTTGGATTGTTCCCCGTGAGGGTCGTCCCGGTGGCAACGATGTTCACGAAGTTGTCGCGAGCCTTGCAAAACGCGACAACGCCGTTTGCCGCATTGATGCCGTAGCTGCGGTTGGAAACGGAGGTGCAGGTGGTCACCGTACCATTAGGCGCGAAAATACCGATCTCTCCGTTGGAAGTGGCGGCGCAGTTGGTCACGGTGCCGTCCCCCGCGAAAATCCCCTCCCCTCCGTTGGAGTTGGCGGTGCAGTTGGTCACCGTGCCACCAGGCGCGAAAATGCCGTCCCCTCCGTTGGAGTTGGCGGTGCAGCCGCGGACCGTGCTGCCAGATTCCCCGTAGATCCCGCTCGCGGTGTTGCTGCCGGCAGTGCAGTCCGCAATGGTGCAGCCCTCGCCCGCGATGATGCCCGAGCCTCCTAACCCGCCGCCGAAGGGAATGTTTCTGCTGGCGTTGCAACGAATGACGGAGGAGTTAGCCTGGACGACAATGCCATCGCCACCATTGCGACTCGAGGTGCAATCCAGGACCGTGACAAAGCTTGTGCAATCAAACCCGCGGCCAGTGTTTACGGTCGAAATGCAGTTGCTGATCTGCGTGCGGTCGCCCGCGAAGAATCCGGCGCCATTGCCGGAGGCCACGCAGTCCTTGATCATCGAGCCATTTCCGACGACGAGCCCGGTCGCGCCCGTATTGTCGGAGAGCCGCAGCTTTTCCGCCAGCGTGACAGCGGCGTCCGCCCGCACGCCGCCATCCGTCCAACCCCGGACGCTGCCGTTGCGGATGCAGAAACCTGATTGCGCGACCGGCACATCTACGCCGCGGGAAGCGCCGCCGCCGCTGACCAGCGCGAAGCCGTTGAGATCGAGCGTCACGTCGTTGGCCTGAATGCTGATCCCGTGCTTGCCGGCTTCGCCCGTGATGTTGCCGGTGAGATAATAGGAGCCGGAGGCGCTGATGATGAAGGTGTTCGTTGCGTCGCCCTGCGTATTGGCCCCATTGACGATGATGCGCGCCTCGACTTGATCGAGGGTCTTCATGGTCGGCGCCGGCGCGCCGGGCGGGGTTAATGGGCCTTGGGAGAAAGCGAGGTAAGCGCCGCCGGCGACAAGGGCAGCAGCGATGAGGAAACGGTGCAGGTTGTTCATAATGAGATAACTGTGGAAGTGATCGTACCGCCCGCAGCGGCTGATCTCGGGCTGCGCGTGGGTGGCAAAGCCTCTGCCGCGGGAATGGTGGGACTGTGATGTGTTGGATTTAAGGGATTGACTCCTTCCGATTCCGGCGCCCCAGCAACTATCGCACTGGATTGTTTCCCGTGAGCGTCGACCCGCCACCGGCGCTAATGTTTCTGCTGGCGTTGCAACGAATGACGGAGGAGTCCGCCTGGACGACAATGCCAGTGCCACCATTGCGACTCGAGGTGCAATCAAGGAGCGTCACGAAGCTGGTGCAGTTGAAACCGGCTCCCATGTTCACGGTCGAAATGCAGTTGCTGATCTGCGTGCGGTCGCCAGCGAAGAATCCGGCGCCATTGCCTGAGGCCACGCAGTCCTTGATCATCGAGCCATTGCCTACAACCAACCCGGTCGCGCCCGTATTCTCGGAAAGGCGGAGATTTTCCGCCAGCGTGACGGCGGCGTCCGCTCGCACGCCGCCATCCGTCCATCCCCGGACGCTGCCGTTGCGGATGCAAAACCCTGAGCGCGCGACCGGGACGTTGACGCCGCGGAAAGCGCCGCCGACGCCGCTGACGAGCGCGAAGCCGTTCAGGTCCAGCGTCACGTCATTGGCCTGAATGCTGATCCCGTGCTTGCCGGCTTCGCCCGTGATGTTGCCGGTAAGGTAATAGGAGCCCGGCGCGATGATGATGAAGTTGTTCGTCTGGTCGCCCGGCGTTTTGGCCGCACTGACGATGATGCGCGCCTCGACTTGATCGAGGGTCTTCATGATCGGCGCCGGCGGCCCCGGCGGAGTGAGCGGGCCTTGGGCGAGTGCGGCTGGGGTCAGGGCAATAAGAGCAGCGGCGGCGGTGAGCGCGGTGGTTTTCATGAGCCTCGGAGCGGATGTGGGATGAGGTGAGCGGACGATTATGGGTGGCAGTGCCGCGTGCGCGGGCCGGCCTCCGTTGGCCGGGCCGTCGCAGGCGCCGCTGTGTGTTCACCCGCTACTTTTGGGAAATGACGGAAACGTTACGCACTATTTTTCCTGTCGCTGAAATGAGCAAAATTGCGTGGTACCCGATTTGGCAGAAGCAACACGCGGCGAAACGCGGCGGCGGCGCGTCCCTTTGATCTCGCTGGATGTCGCTCTCGCCGAAGAGCGCTTTGCCATCGAACCGGCGACGCTGGATGACCCGGAGTCGATTTACGAACGCGCGTGGGCGGTGTCCGTCATCGAGCTTGCCCTCGAGCGACTCAGCGACGAGCAGGCCCGCGCTGGCAGGGGCGCGATTTTCGATAAACTGCGGCCGGCGCTGGCGGGCGCTCCCACGGCGACCTTCGCCGAGCTGGCGGCGGAGTTGAACTCGACAGAAGGCGCCATGCGAGTGGTCCTGCGCCAGCGGCTTCGCTAACTGCTCCGCGCGAGCATCGCTGATACGGTCAAGGACCCGCGCGAAGTAGAGGCCGAACTCCAGCACTTGCGACGCGTCTTGGGCCAGTGAGCCGCCCCGACACTTTGGCTAACGTGCATCGCTTCTTCGCGGAGCAGTCGTCGCTCGAGCGCGTGAGGTTCTAGTTCTTTACACGGCGGGCCGTGGCAGCGAACGCTCGACCGCATGAACCCGAGCGCCGGTTTGATAATACTGAATTGCGCCGCCGCATTGGTAGCGCTGGGAGGATGTTTTGACATGCTGATGCCAGCAGTCCCTTCCAACCTGCTGCAAGCGAATAGCGGTTAAGCCGGTCAGTAGCGTCTTTCGGGACAGCACCCACCTCATCAAGTGCGGATTTTCTCCTCCTCATTCTTCCACGATTAAGGAAAAGCAACTCTGTAGAAATTTGTTAAGCCCGTCACGGGATCCTGATACTGAAAACGACCGGCGGCGTCGGCGGTGACAGTCGCGATGTCGATGAAACTGCCGAAACTCAAATCGACCGAAGCCTGAATTCGATGCACGCCGTACGGGAACCCAGCGACTTCCAGCACCACAGGGCCATTTCCGATGCGGGTGATGGAAAGAATCTTCAAGGAGGCTGCGACGCCTCCAAACTCAAACGCGCCGATGTCGCCGCCGTCGCCGCCACTGACGTTGACGATGTTGGATTGATCGACCGGCCGACTGAGGCCGCGTTGATCGGTGGATAAGCCGGAGGAGTGGCCTTTATCGATGGCAACGCTGCCGGAGAGCAAGGCGCGTGTGAGAGTCGGCCCACCGTTTTCCTGCAAAGGGCCGAGCAGCGGATGAATGGGGAAGTCGGCCGTGCCGATTTGATCTGAGGATCGTGCGGGCGTGATGGTCGCACCAGCGCTGTTGCCGATGAGGTTGAAGCCCTCCGAGATCAGCGGCCCAGAGATGTCGGGGCCACTCGCAGCGGTGTTCAGGGCAATGAGTGTGTTCCTGGCTCTGAGCCCGACGGTGGTATCGTTGCTAAAGCCGCCTCCCCTGGACGCCGTATTGCCGGAGATGGTGCTGTTCGTGACAGTCACCATGCCGCCACTGGCGCCAATGCCGCCTGCCGCGAACTGGGCCGCATTGCCGGAAATGGTGCTGGTGGCGACAGTCACCATGCCGCCACGGTTGGCAATGCCGCCTCCGAAGCTAAGGCCAAAGTCGCCCCCACTGACAGAGTTCCCCGAGACAGTGCTATGAGTAATCTCGAGCGTGCCCGTACTGTCAATGCCACCGCCAATGCCGCCGGTTGCCGAATTGCCAGAAATCGTGCTGTTGCGTATTGTCAGCGTCCTACGGTTGACAATACCGCCGCCACTGTCACCGGTCTGATTCCCAGTGATAACGCTGTTGGTGACAGTCAACGTGCCAAAGTTGGCAATACCGCCCCCGTTGATGGAAGCGGCGTTCCTGGGAGTGTTTCCATTGGCGATCGTCAGGCCGGCAATGCTGGCGACGGCGGTGAAGGAACCGATATGGAAAATGCGAAAATTCGCCGTGCCGGCCGCTGCGCTGCGCTGCACGCTCAACAGATTCGCGCCGGGCCCACTGATCGTCAGACTCTTGTCAATCAACAACTCGCCGCTCGTCAGGTTGATCGTGCCCCTGACGCTCGGAGCAAAGGTAATGGTGCTTCCCGCGCAGACTGCGGCGATGACCGCGCGCAGCGAGCCTGCGCCGCTGTCATCGTTGTTATTGACGACCCCGTCAATGTTGCAGCCCGGCAGCAGGTCGGCCTGCACTTCGTAAGCGCCGATGTCGCTCCCGTCGCCGATATTGCCGAATGCCGGACTGTCCACGGGGCGTGGGAAGCCGCGTTGATCCGTATGGGAGCCACCCGAGTCGCCTCCTTCGATGGCCGTGCTGCCCGCAAGCAGCGCGTGAGTGTAGGTCGGCCCGCCGTTGTCCTGCAGGACGCCCAGCTTCGGATCGACGTTGAACTGATTGCCGGTGGTGGCGCCGGTGATGGTAGCGCCGCTGGTGTTGCCAATCAGGTTGTAGCCCTGCGAAGTCAGTGCGCCAAAGACATCAGGCCCCCCAATTATGGCCGTATTTCCGGCAACAATCGCGTTCCGCGCTGTGAGCATGCCGCTACTACTGTTGAAAATGCCGCCGCCATCGCCGCCGCTTGTCGCGTTGCCGGAGATGGTGCTATTGGTGAGAGCCACCGTGCCAAGGTTGAAAATGCCGCCGCCATTGGCGCCGCTTGTCGTGTTGCCGGAGATGGTGCTGGTGGTGATCGTCACCGTGCCAAAGTTGGAAATGCCGCTGCCACCGTTTGCCGAGTTGCGGGAGATGGTGCTGTTGGTGAGGTTCACCATGCCGCTCGCGTTCAGAATGCCGCCGCCGTAGGAGCCGGCCGAGTTGTCGGAGACTGTGCTGGTGGTGACATTCACGGTGCCGCCATCGCTGTGAATGCCGCCGCCGTCGCCGCTGGCAGAGTTGGCGGAGATGGTGCTGTTGGCGACATTCACCGTGCCGCCACCGCTGTAAATGCCGCCGCCGTCGCCGTCGCCGCTGGTAAAGTTGCCGGAGATGATGCTGTTGGTGACATTCACCGTGCCACGCTCGTTGTAAATGCCGCCACCGAAGTAGGCTGCCGTGTTGCCGGAGATAGTGCTGTTGGTGATAGTCAACGTGCCAAGGTTGTAAATGCCGCCGCTGCCGCCAGAGTTGCCGGATAGGGTGCTGTTGGTGATAGTCACCGCGCCGTTCAAGTTGGCAATGCCGGCGCCGACGGAGCCGGGGCCGGAAATACTTCCATTGGCGATCGTCAGGCCGGCAATGGTGACGTTCCATTCGCCGTTGACAAAAAAGATGCGAAACTGAGGTGTATTCGTTGCAGTGTCGCGCCGCACGCTCAACCGACTCGCGCCGGGGCCACTGATCGTCAGGCTCTTGTCAATCAACAAATGGCCGCTCGTCAGCGTGACCGAACTGTTCGCCGGCAATGCGAAATAGATCGTATCCCCGGAGTCCGCATCGTTGATTGCCTTCCGCAGCGATCCCACCGGCCCAGGCGCGGGGCCGTCACTGGTATTGGTGACGGTGAGGGTGTCAGCCTGCGCGCCCCCCGCGAAGGCGAGGACGATGGCCGAAATGATAAGTGTGAGCTTCCTCATGGTGTTATGGTTCCGCCATTTAAGGAAGAGCGACCCGGTAAAAGTTCGTTAGTCGTGCCACTGGACCCTGATACTGGAAACGACCGGCGGCGTCGGCGGTAACTGTGGCGATGTCGATGAAACTGCCGAAACTTAGATCAGCCGAAGCCTGAATTCGGTGCACGCCGTACGGGAACCCTGCGACTTCCAGCACCACGGGGCCATTTCCGCTACGGGTGATGGAAAGAATCTTCAAGGCGGCTGCGGCTCCTCCAAATTCGAACGCCCCAATATCGCCGCCGTCGCCGCCGCTAGCGTTGGGAATGGCCGGATTATCAACCCGGCGACCGAAGCTGCGTTGATCGGTAAACGAGCCGCTGGAGTGGCCTGTGTCTATGGCGAAGCTGCCGGAGAGCAACGCATGGGTATGAGTAGGACCGCCGTTGCCTCGCAGCGGACCGAGGGCTAGCTGTGCGGCCGTGACGCCGATTTGATCTGATAGTTGTTCGGGGGTGATGATCGCGCCAGCGCTGCTGCCGATGAGGTTGAAGCCCTCTGAGGTCAGTGGCCCATAGACATCGGGGCTGCTCGCCGAGGTGTTCAGTGCAATGATCGTGTTCGTGGCGCTGAGCGTGCCGCCACTCTGGCTAATGCCGCCGCCCCGGAATTCAACGATATTGTCCGAGATGGTGCTGTTGGCGATAGCTGCCGCTCCTCCGTGGTTAAAAATGCCGCCGCCGCTGCCATAGTCGATGGTTGCCGTGTTGTTCCCGGAGATGGTGCTGCTGGTGATGGTCAATGAGCCACCGTTGTATATGCCGCCGCCAAAGCCGTCGCCTGCGGAGTTGCCGGAGATCGTGCTGTTGATGATCGTCAGCGTGCCACCCGCGTTGGAAATGCCGCCCCCGCTGCTGGTACTTGCGGTGTTGCCGGAGATAACGCTGTTGGATAGTGTCAGCGTGCCGCCGTTGAAAATGCCGCCGCCGTGGCCGGCGCCGCCGGCGTTGGTATTTCCATTGGCGATGGTCAGGCCGGAGATGGCGGAGATGACGCTGGGTTCGATCTTGAAGATGCGGAAATTCCGTGTGCCGGCGGCTGCGCTGCGCTGCACGGTCAACAGATTGGCGCCGGGACCAATGATCGTCAGATTCTTGTCAATCAACAACTCGCCGCTCGTGAGGTTGATCGTACCCCTGACGTTCGGAGCAAACGTAATGGCGCCGTGCGCGCCGACATTGGCGAAGGCTGCGCGCAATGAGCCCTTGCCGCTATCATCGTTGTTGCTGACGACCCAGGCGACCTGCACTTCGCAGGCGCCGATGTCGGTTCCATCCCGGGCATTGAATATGGCAGGATCATCGATCACTCTCGGGAAGCCGCGTTGATCAGTCGTTAGCCCCCCACTGTCGCCCTGATCGATCACGAGGCTGCCGTCGAGTGGGGCGCACGTCTGCGTCGGCCCGCCGTTATCCTGCAGCGGGCCGAGGCCCGGATTCGCCGGACTCGCTTCCGTGCCGACCTGATCATGCGACCCGGCATTGCCAAAACCGGTCGCGAAACCGTTGATGACGCCGATGAAATTGTAGCCACCGGAATTGAAGTCGCCTAGGACGTCCTGGCTAGGGAAAGTGGCTCTGTTGCCGGCGATGATGGTGTTGCGGACGTGCGGCGCGGCGCCAGTAGAAGACACGCCGCCGCCGTTACCGCTGGCCAGGTTGGCGGCGATGGTGCTGTTGGCGATAGATACCGTGCCGGCATTGTTGGAAATGCCGGCACCCCCCAGCGCGATATTCTCGTGAAAGGTGCAGCCATTGACCGTCAAGGTGCCCGCGAAATTTGCGATCCCTCCGCCCTCTTTGATGTAGCCGTTGTTGTGGGATATCGTGCAATTCAAGACTGTGAGATTGCCGCCGAAGTTGCGAATGCCGCCGCCTCCGTCGGACTCATTCCCGCCATGGGAAATGGTCAAGTCCGAGAGAACGACGTTGCCCGCCGCCACATCAAAGATTCGAAAGACGGGCGGGTGGGCGGCGCCCCGAACCGTTATCTTCTGTCCGCCGCCATTGATCGTCAGATTCTTTCTGATCGCCAAGTGGGCCGTCGTAAGCGTAACCGTGAAAACACCGGTCGCCGCGTTGTAACCAGGATTACTCGTCGGAATCTGAAAGATGATCGTATCTCCACCTTGAGGATTCGCATCCTGGATCGCCTGCCGGAGCGAGCCGGCCAGCGAGTCGTTCGTATTGCGGACCGGGATGGTGGCGGCTTCGCTGTGTGCGGTCCAGAGCGCAGTGGTCAACAGGACCAGGGGCAAGGTCGCCCGGTGCGCTGGCGCGAGCACGGACACGCCAAGGCGCCACGCGATCCCGTGCCGCGTGAGGAGCGACGCTGGACGGCTGGATGAGTTCGATTGGGTGGTGTGAGATTTCATGGCGGCGATTGGGACCCGGCTGGCGCTTATCATGGCAGCAAGCGCACCTGGTAGAAGGCGTTCGGAAAAGTCGCGCGGATGTGCTTTGCACCGGCAGGGGTTTTAGGATTCTCCGGTCGCTCTGCAGCACGAGGCCGGCGGCGTAAGGTGAAGGATTGCGATGGCTTCATGTGATTCGGCTGAGGAGTGGAACCGGGCCCGGCCAGTCACGGCGCGAGCTTTTCACCAACTACTTTTGGGAAACGGCGAAAGCGTTACGCACTATTTTCCGAATCGTGGAAATATGCGGAATCTTGTAACGCCGGCGGCGCTTTCCAAAAGCATCGACTGAACACGTGCCTGCGCCATTGCACCGGCCTTTCCACCACCGAAGCTCTCACCTATTCTCCGCCGCATGACCTCCGATGAGACTCTCCGCATTGCCTGTGCCCGCTGCGGCGCGAAACTCTCTTTGGCCATCGCACGCGGACTTTGCCCGGCTTGCCTTCTCGACACGACGCTCATCGAAGATGAGACGCAGGGGCAGCCGGGCGAAGACCGCTGGTTCGGAGATTACGAACTTCTCGATGAACTGGGGCGCGGCGGAATGGGCGTCGTTTACCGGGCGCGACATTCGGAGTTGAGCCGCGTCGTGGCGCTGAAAATGGTGCTGCCCACGCATCTGCACGCGGCGGCGGACCGGACGCGCTTTCAGCGTGAAACGGAGGCGATTTCGAGTTTGGATCACCCGCACATTTTGCCAATCTACGAGGTTGGCGAGCACGGCGGGCAGCCGTTTTTCACGATGAAGCTCTGCGCGCGGAACCTTGCGGAGGGATTGCGGATTCCAGATTCGAAGTTACAAATTCCAGGCGCCGCCGCGCGGCTCGTCGCCGATCTGGCGCGTGCGGTACACTATGCGCACGAGCGGGGCATTCAGCACCGCGATCTGAAGCCGGGCAACGTGCTCCTTGATGCCGATGGCCTCGCGCTGGTGAGCGATTTCGGGCTGGCGAAATTTCGCGACCGCGACTCGACGCTCACGCTCTCCGCGACGGTGCTCGGCAGCCCGGCTTACATGGCGCCGGAAGTCGCCCGCGGAGAGGCGCGCGACGTGACCAACGCGGCGGACATTTACAGTCTCGGCGCGATCCTTTACGAATTGCTCGCCGGCCGTCCGCCCTTCCATGCGGGGAGCGCGCTCGAAGTGATGCGCATGGTCGTGGAGACGGAACCGGCGCCGCCGCGCACCCTCAATCCCGCCATCCCGCGTGATCTCGAGACGATCTGCCTCAAATGCCTGCGCAAAAATCCTGGCGCGCGGTACGCTTCGGCGCGCGAGCTGGCGGAGGACCTCGAGCGTTTTCTGGCCGGAAAGGCCGTGAACGCCCGGCCTGTCTCGACTGTAGAAGTGCTCTGGCGCTGGTGCCGGCGGCGGCCCGCCATCGCCGCTCTCGCCGGCAGCGTGCTCCTGCTTTTGCTGCTGGGAGTGCTGGGTTCGACACTCGCAGCGCTGCGAATTGTGAAGGAGCAAAACCAAAAAGATGTCGCCTTGGAGCAACGGGGAGCCGCCCTCGCAGATGCGCAGGATCAACTTTTCCTCGCGCTGTTGAATCAGGCACGCGCGGGTCGTTACAGCCGGCAAATGGGCCAGCGTTTCGAGAGCCTCGAGGCGCTGGCCAAAGCCGCCCGCATCCGTCCTGATGCGCAGCTCCGCGACGAAGCGATTGCCGCGATGGCGCTGCCGGATGTGCGACCGGGGCCGGAATGGAATCTCGACCTGGCAAACGCTGTCGATGGCCTTTTCCGGATTTCCGCTACGTGGAATCAACAGGGAACGATCATCGTTCGCACGGTGCCTGACCGGCGCGAAGTGCAGCGCATCGAGTCCGGGCGCCTCCCACTAGCCTTGAACTTCAGCAACGACGGCCGCTTTCTCGCGCAGTGGGATGCTGGTTTCAGCCTGCGCATCTGGCGCGTGAGCGATGGACAATCCGTGTTTGGCGATGAGCTGGGGAGATGCAGGCACTGGGCCTTCAGCGCGGATAGTCGCCATCTCGTCATGGGTAAAGGAGACGAGGTCGTGCGCTATGATTTGGCGACGGGTCGGGAGAGCAATCGTTGGCGCGCGCGCGGGAAAGTCTTTGGTCTGTCCTTCCACCCAGATAACCGGCAACTCGCGGTGGGCTACGAGAGTTCTCCCCTCGTCTCCATTTTCGACGCGACTAACGCGTCGCATCTCGCCGAGCTTCCGGTGGGAGCCGCGGACGAACGGGTCGTGGCGTGGCATCCGGATGGCAACCGCATAGCTGTCGGCGGCTCTGACTTCCGCATCCAAATTTGGGATGTGCCGGTAAAACGAAAAGTCGCGACGCTCGAAGGGCACGTGCAGCAGGTGACAGCGCTCGTTTTTCATCCGAGTGGGAGCCTGCTGCTTTCGGGTGGATGGGAAGGCGTCTTCCGCATGTGGGAGCCATCGTCGGGACGTCAGGTGCTACAGTTCCAGGACAAGCTGAGTTCGATTTCGTTCAGCAACGATGGCCGGTGGCTGGGCGCTGTTCCAAAGAACGGAGGGGGGCAGCTTCTTGAGGTCGCGGCGTGTCCGGAATACCGGACCTTTGTGAGCAGCATGGGCGTCGGCCAGAGCGGCTATTTCGACGGTGACATCAGTCCCGATGCTAACTTCGTGAGCGCCGGTATGGACGACGGAGTTCGTGTTTGGGATCTCGCCAGTGGCCGTGAAGCGGCGGTGCTTGAAATCGGCCGCACCGGCTCGGCTTTCTTTCAGCCCGGCGGACACGAACTGCTCACCTGCGGCGACGCGGGCTTGCAACGCTGGGCGATTCCCAACGGCACGAATGCGGCCGTGGCGCTTCAACTCGCCTCGCCGCAAATGATTCCGCTCCCCTTTACTCCGACGCGCGCCTGTCGCAGCCGGGTTGGGAGTATCCTCGCCGTCACCAGCGAATCCGGCGGAGGCGCAGTCGTCGTGGACCTCGCGAGCGGAACGGTGCAGGGCTCGGTCCTGCCGCACCCGCGCGCCGGCTTCATCGCGCTGAGCCCGGATGGGGCATGGCTGGCCTCGGCGGGCTGGCACTCGTCATTGCTCCGCATGTGGAATGTCCAAACGGGCGAGCTGGCGCATGAATGGAAAGTCGCAGAGGTGGTCAGCATCTCCTTCACTCCCGATAGCCACGCGCTCGTGGTGCTTCGTCCTGACGAGTGCGTTTTCTGGGATGTAAAGACTCTGCAACAGATTCGCCGCCTGCGGCGTGAAGCGTCGCTCTACAATACCGCGGCGGCATTTTCCCCTGACGAAAAGCTGATGGCCTTGGAAGTGTCGCCAGGTGTGATTCAACTCGCCGAAGTCGCAACCGGCCGCACGGTGGCGAAACTCACAGACCCCTCCGGCGACCGTGCGACCTGGATGAGCTTCACCCCCGACGGGACGCAGATCGTCACCACTTCAAACTACGCCAAGGCCATCCATGTCTGGGACCTGCGGCGCATCCGCGCAGGGCTCGAAGAGCTGCGCCTCGACTGGGATTGGCCCGGGTTCACCGCCAGGGGTTCAGCTACTGGACGATGATATCGCGCGCGCTCTGACGGGGCATCTGGCGCCAGTGTGCAAATCTTGACTAGAGTTTGGGACGACGTCAGCAGGCAGCAGGGCGGTTGAAGCTGAAACCGGAGCAAGTTTCTGTTGCTCCGCCGTAAGCATCCCTAAGGACTGAGGACCAGGGACTCCTCTCATTCGCGTCCATTCGCGGTGTTTTCCTCCTCCATGCACGTTATCTGTGGGGTCCCGCTCCGGATCTCAAATCTGAAATCTCTCCCCACTGCCTTCTTTATCTGCGTACTCTGCGGTACAGACTTCCAAACTCAACCAGCCTCAGAGGACCGGTTTCGGCCTTTGTGCTAACCGCAGAAAACGCAGAGTACGCAGAGAAAAGACTGAATGGGATGAGGGGTTCATAGAAGACTCCATCTCTTCCTTATTCACTCGTCCATTGCCTTGGGCCGTTCATCAACCAGCCGCTAAGGAATACGGACCAGGGACTCCTCCCATTCGTGTCCATTCGCGTTCATTCGCGGTTTTCTCGCCCCGCTCCCGCAGTTGCAGATTGGACGTCACCGTTTTCGTTTTTCGTGCAGCATGCGCTTCTCGTCCTCCGTGAAAGGCGCGGCCTCAATAGCGGCCTCGGCTGCCGCGGGATCCATCCGGTACCACAATGAGGCGACGCGGCCCAAGGTGCGCGAACGCAGGCTGCCGTCATGGATGGACGAGGCCCAGGCGAAAGCGCTTGTGGCGTCGTCGCGCACGACAGCTTCCGCATAAGTGGCGACGGCGCGATCGGTTTCCGGTCCCAGACCCCGCTCTCGCAGCCACACCCCGCAAGCATTCGGCTCGCTGTTGACCCAGTCACTGACAATCGTTTCGAGGTGCCCGGGGAGACTCTCCTCGTCCGCCCGCTCGAGGAGCCAGGCAATTCCGTCATCGCGCCCGGTGGACATCTGCTCGCGGGCTAGCGATCGCTCGATGGCGTCGACCTCTTCACTGGGGATTCCGGAGAGACTCGCCGACGTGTCGATCCATGCCGCCACGTCCTCCGGCGAAGCGGATTGCGCCCACGACCGCACAAGGGATTCCCAGGCGTGCTTACGATCCGGCGGACTCTCGAGAGTTTGAATCTTTTCGATCAATCGTTCGCGGAAGGTAGGATCGCCGCCGCCGTCCACCAGGCCGTTTATCGCCGTGAACCGGTTGCCGCCGTGTCCGATTTGGTGGAAGGCGTCGAAAGCCGCATCGAGGTCTTTCTGTGCCCAGGCGCTGAAGATGGCGAGGACACCATGCTGGATTTCATCCTCGTTCTCGACCGCGTCGCCCGCTCGTTTCCAGCCGGCAAAGGCTCCAGCCGGATCGGTCTTGGCCCAATGGCGGAAGATGCGTTCAAAACCGGCTTCGCGACCGGGGAATGGAAACCGGGCTTCCAACGTGTAATCCAAAGCGGTCTCCGGATCCCATTGCGCCCAGCGATCGATGAGGATCTGAAAGATCTGACCGCGGAGATAGGGGTCCTTGATCCCTTCGATCTGGGTCATTGCGGCCTTTACATCGGCAAGGGAGTAGCCGGCCAGCGCGCGACGGGCCTTCGCCATACCTTCACGATCCCGCGCGGGTATGGTGCGGATCCATAGGGCGACGAGTTCTGATGGACGGATCCTTTCTTCGTCCGTCGTCGTTGCCGGGTGGTCACCCAGAATAGAGACGCGCGCCGGCGCTTTACCAGGGACAACAGGGCTCCGTTCGTCCGCTTTGCTGGGAGGGATTCTCGCGGAATGGACCCCGTAGTAAAAGCCGGACGCGGCGCCAAGCGCGCACAGGGCGGCGACGAGACGAATTGCGCTTTTCATCGAGGTGAAGCTGCCGGACCGGCTCATCGCTCTGTTGTGCTTCCGATGACTTGCGCCGGGTCGTAGCCCATCTTTTCGAGCCAGGCCGCCGCAGCCTGGCGATCGCGCTCTACCCAGGCTTTGCCCACAAGCGACTCGATGAACTCCTCCCTCCAGGCCTCATCCGGGACCTTGGGCCAGAGCCAATCGGCGGCGCCTTCTGGATCGCGTTCGAACCAGCTTTCGGAAATCTCCGCCGCTGCCCGAAAGGCCTGCACAGGATTCTCGAAAGTCATGGCATCAAACCACGCCGACGCTTCCTCAGGCTCGCTCTTGGCCCACTTTTCACCAAAATTCTCGACGATATCGATTCGCAGGGTTTGGTCCCGGATCTGTGTGATGGTTTGCGCGATGGCCGCGCGATGTTGTGGATCGTCGGCAAAACGCATGAACGCTGATTTCGCCGTCTTCTGCGTGTCAAACGGAAGGGACTCGAAAACGGCGGCGGCGGCTTCCGGATCGATTGCCAGCCACTGCCGCATGACTTCGGTTAGGATGGTCTTGCGGGTATTGTCAGGCAACGTTTGGGGCGCGTGACCTGCCTCGAGGGACTCGTACCAGGCGAAAGCGGCTGACGGGTTCTGTGAGGCCCATCCCTGGGAGACCGGCCACGCGATCCGGTCGAGTGTCTCGTGGTCCAAGCGCTGCGCCGCAACCTCGAAGGCCGCCTGACCTTCCAGCTCGGCCCAGCGATGGAAGAGGTGATGCAAAACCAGCAGGCGCGTATTCGCGGCGACGCCGGTGGATTCGACGAAATCGAGGGCCGGCGGCATCTCGGAAGCGGAGAGCTGAGCGAGGAGCTTTTGCGCTTCAATCCCCGCCGTGGCCGTGTCGACAGGATTGTCGAGGACGGCGGTCACCTGTTTCATGATGCGGTCGACGCGGCTTCCGTCCGCTTCGGGATCGGAGCCGGCCGGTGGAAGATCCGCTGCGGATTGTTCATGGCCGGCCGTTTGGGGCGGGAGGGAAGCTGGCCGGGAAATCTTGGAGGAGTTCGGGGTGTCCGGCCGGGAGAACGTTTGTCCCAACTTCATTCCGCCGGCGGTGAAGAGCGCAATGGCGGCGCCCGATCCGATCACCAGCATCGTTATCTTCGTTGTAGAATTCATGGCTGTAGGGAGGAGGGTGGAACCGAGGGCCGATGATGGCGAAACGGCGTTGGCGGCGGCTTCGAGGGCGTCTCTTGCGACCGTGCTCGCCCAGGGAGCCGGGACGCTCTTGATGAGTTCCGCGGTCAATCCGGCCGCCACGACCGCCGTGGGGACGAGGACACCTTTCCGTTTCAACGCCGCGCTGAGTCTCTCCACGGCGCGATGGGCCTGCCGGTGCGTGGCCGATTCCGATTTTCCCAACCGTTTTCCGATCTCGCGAAAGGTTTTTCCCTCAAAAAAGCGGAGGAAGAGGACGTCGCGATCCCGGGCGTTGAGTTGATTCATTGCTTCATCGAGATGGGGAATCACCTCCGTCCACGCTTCGCCGGGAAGTGCGCCGCTGTTGTCCACCGGGATTTCCGAGAGTGCTTTCATCTTCCGTTTGCGGGCATACTCCGAGCGCATCGCATGCGCCGACTCCAGCACCGCGGTGCGGTGGAGCCAGCCTGCGAGCACAGCCCCGGGTTTTAGGTTGTGAGCTTTCCTGGCCAGGATCGTGAAGACGTTCTGGGCGATCTCCTCGGAGAGGGCGTGGTCGCCTGTCTTGCGCAACGCCACGGCCATGACCATCCCGAGGTAGCGCTCGACAAGGGCGGCAAACGCTTCTTCGCTTTGCTCCTCGCAATACCGGCGTAGTAGATCGTGATCGCCCATTACATCATTGCAACTGCGTGCGGACAGAGGATCTTGCAAAGAATTTCCTTGGACTCCGCCATCCGCGACCTCTGCCGTGCGCGCCTGGGTGGATAACGTAGAGCGCTACGGTGGGCTGTTCTACCGGCTGGCCGGCAAACTCAAGCGTCTCAAAGAACTGGCGGGCGCGACCGGCCGGGCTTGGCTGCACGGCCACCGCGGGGCGCGTCGGCTTTACGCCGAGGCAGGCTAGCCCACGGCTAGCCCGGACCGGACCGATCCGACTTCCTTTCAGCGATCCCACCACTGAAGGGCGAGGACTTCGCGGCACGACGGATTCCGGGTGGCCGTTCCCCACGTTCGGGGCCACACATGAATCCGCTGACACCGGATCTGCTTCACGAATAGGTGCGTTTTGCGAGCCTGATACCCATTACGGGATCCAAGTCTGCCTCCACCGGCCCTCTTCTTCAAAGCCATCTTCTCGAACAGGCCGCTGCATTGAGCGCAATCTAATCTGTGGATGTTCCGCATTGGATTCCCCGCATGCGCGCCGTTTGCCCCGCGTCCTTAAATGTGGGTGTCTGCGATTCCTTCAGACACCAGGCCTGCACCGCCAGCTCATGGAGCGCGACTGTTTGGCCGAGAGTCGTCAGGAAAAGTTCGCGATCTGAGTCCGAGCGGAAAATTCGCCGACGCTCGTTGCCTCGCGCCGTAATATGGTAAGCGGCGTGCTCGAATTCAACGCGTAGAGGGCGAGACATGGAGCCCGTTTATCGATTTCGTTGCCGCCATCAACATTCATGTTTCAGCGTTGACCCCTCCGGCCCCCTGCAGAGTAGCGCATCCGCCATTCAGCGCGTAACCCGCAGGCGCATGAAGCGGCTCTCTGCCGCGAAAATGGGGAAGTGGTCCCACACGCTGACCGTGTGGACGCCGGGAACGGCGCTCTCTCCGGGGAATGGTTGGCCGTTGAAGCTGGAGGCGACGGGGAACCATGGGCCGTCGAGGGTTGCCGCAGATTCGACGATGAGGGTGACGTCGGTGCGGGAAGAGTCGCGCTGAAAGGTTAGGGTGAGACGCTGGCTGGGCGAGATGCCGATTTTAGGCAGGCCCGCAACCTCCGGAACAGTCGGAGAGAGGGTCAGCGCGTATTCCAGGAGCAAGGAAATGCCGTCGTCATCCGGATCATCAAGGTCCGCGCGGGATGGGTTGCCAAAGTGGCTGATCTTCCAGAGATCGAATGGAGCGTAAGCGGCGCTGGTGTTGAGAAGATCGCCGAACTGGGCGCCGCTCGCGCTGGTCGCGCGCGGGCGGTAAAAGTAAGTGATGCCCGCGGTGAGACCGGTGAGAGGCGCGTCAACGTCCAAAAACGAAGGGCCAGCGCCGATGTTCACCGGTGCAGTCTCGCTGCCCAGCCCCGGCGTGCGGCCGTATTCAAACACGACCAACGTGGGCTCGCCATGCGCGTTCACTTTCGCTCGCAAAGTGGCATTGCCGCCGGAGACGCCAGTCGCTTCCAGCGTCGCCGGCGTGGGACCACTGCGCACGCGATAAATAAAACCGCCGCCGCCAGGGCCGCCACGCTGGCCGGCGCCGTAGAACGCGCCGTCGGGATGACGCATCACCCCACGTGCAAAATACAAGGGCGCGATGAGATCGTTTTCGAACGCGTAGAGCGCGGTGACGACGCCGCGTGGTGACACGCGAAAGATGGCGCCCCGGCCATGGGGCCCGCCGGTGCTGGTCGTTCCGAAAACATTTCCCGTCTCGTCCACCAGCACTTCGCCGGCCGGGTAAGAGCCATGCGCGGCTTCGTCGAGCAGGCCAAACTCGCTGTAGCTCCCGGCTGCGGCGACTTTCGCCACGCGGCTGCGGCTCACATTGTAAAAAGCGGTGGTCGCAGATCCATAAAATGCGCCATCTGGTGCGCGGACAAATCCATACGGAACACTCGTGTCGCGGGGCTCCGAGATTCCTGTCACGGTCCCGTCTGGCGCCATGCGGTAGAGGAATGCGGGATCGTCATCGTCGGGTCGAGTGCTGCCGAAGACGTTGCCCAAATCGTCCACGGCGACACGGCCTGCGGGATAATGCGAGAAGGCAGCGCCAGTGGAACCGACGATCGAAAATGTTCCAGCGGGCGTGATCTTGAAAACGACTGCTTCGTCGTAATCCGTCTCGGGAGAATAACGGCGCGCGGCTCCGAAGATATTCTCCGCTGCGTCGAGCACGACTCCCTGCGGCGCTTCGCCATTCCGGCCAACGTCTGGCCCGGTGAATTCCACGAGCGTCGTGAACGCGCCGTCAGGAGCAATCTTGAAAACCGTGCCGCTGTTCGCGGCTCCACCGGCAATGGTCGTGCCGAAAAGATTTCCCGTCGCATCAATAGCCAACTCTGGAAAAGGAATGCTGCCTTTCGCCGGACCGCTCAGACCCGTAAACGCCGCGAGCGTGGTATAACTTCCGCCGGGAGTTAACTTGAACACCGTTCCCTCGCCTACCGGGCCGCCATGCCGCGTCACCCCGTAGAGATTCCCCGCGGCATCTGCCACGAGAGTGCCATGAGGATCGCTCGGGGTCGCACCAGGCATAGCCGTGACGTGCACAAACTCTCCTGCGGAGCTGATGTGAAAGAGCGTGCCGAAATTAGTATTGCCGCCGACCTGCATCGCTCCGATGTAGCCGCCGTTGCCATCCGGCGTCAGCGCCAGCGGCTGATTGCCGACAAGCGGAGCAGACGGCGACGTTCCAGGATCAACCACGAGGCTGACCACGCCTGCGGGAGTGACCCGGAAAATGGCGCCATGATAGTGAGCGCCAATGATTGGATCACGCGGCCCCAGGCTGAGCACGCCGAGAAAGTTGCCGCTGTCTTCGCGCACAAGCGAACCACTGGGATACTGCCCCACGCTCGTCGGCATCGACGCAAGCGATGTGACGGCGCCGTTCGCGTTCACCCGGAAGACGGCGCCCGGATGCAGGAAACCCGCGGTGACACCGTAGAAATTTCCCGCGCCGTCGGGTGTGAGCGCATAGCGCGGATCGCTGCCTGGCAGCGCACCACTCGAGCCGGTGAACTCGCCGAGAACCGTGTATGTCCCATCCGGAAGCACGCGGAAGACGACGCCGAAGTCATTCGCCCCGCCGGCGTGGGTGGCGCCGAGGAATCCGTCCGCGCCATCGGAGATAAGACCGCCGTAAGGACTGGCGCCGCGTGCCTGTCCACTCGTGCCGGTAAAATTCACGAGCACCGTGAACTGGCCGTCGGCGGTGATTTTGAAAATGATTCCCTTGCTCGCGGTTCCGCCGGTTTGTGTCACACCGTACAGATTGCCCGCGGCATCGCGTGCGAGTGGACCGATCGGATTTCCACCGAGAGTTGCCGAGCCACCGCTGTCGCCGAACTCGCGAAGCAGCGTGTACGCGCCTTGCGGAGTGATCTTAAATACCGTGCCGTATTCTGAATTCACGGCGGCGCTCCCGGAATGGGCGACGCCATAGATATTCCCCGCCTCATCCTGGATAAGCTCGCCCGGCCGCCTGCCAGGTGCGGACCCACCGCGCCCGCTGAAGCTAATTACGACGGAGATGTCGTTGGCCGGCGTCACTCGGTAAATGGCGCCCTGATCGAACTTCCCACCGTAGCCGCTGCTTCCGTAGAAATTCCCATCGCCGTGATGCAGCAACGACGAGTACGGCAGAGCCGGCCCGGCGTCGAAGGAGTGCAACGCCTCTAGCGTCGCCGAGTGCCCGACGGTGCGAAAGACGCCGAAGGACGTAAGGAGCACGGTGATGAAAAGGGGGAGCATTTTCACGCGCGCAGACTAAGGTTTGCCACGCGAATTGTCGCGGACTAATTGGAAGTCCATGTCAATCAAGGGTTCGCTGCCCGAATCGATCAGCCCCGCAAATCCCCCAACGTCCGCCACGGCCCCAGCAAGCCCCCGGGCGCATGGAATCGGACACCCACATTTTGGATGTCGAAAAAAGTGGGTGTCTGCGATTCCGCCCCACCACTCAAGGGCGAGGACTTCGCGGCACGACGGGTTCCGGGTGGCCGTTCCCCACGTTCCGGGCCACACATGAATCCGCTGACACCGGATCTGCTTCACGAATAGGTGCGTTTTGCGAGCCTGATACCCATTACGGGATCCAAGTCTGCCTCCACCGGCCCTCTTCTTCAAAGCCATCTTCTCAAACACGCCGCTGCATTGAGCGCAATCTAATCTGTGGATGTTCCGCGTTGGATTCCCCGCATGCGCGCCGTTTGCCCCCGTCGTTAAATGGGGGTGTCTGCGATTCCTTAATGGTGTCTGATCCGCTGTCAGCGGGTCAGACAGCAGCCGGCGGCGGTGTTGCCGGCGCTTCGTTTGACCGATCAACGCTTGCTCATGGCGAAGTCTGCCAGGTCCGTCCCCTCGAACAGCAGGGCAATCGCCGGAATCATTACCTGCAAACCGTTGTTGCCATTGGTGAACAGGACGGCGCCGTCGCGCCGGGCGGCGAAGTAGAAGGCCATCGTCTGCTCGCCGGCGTCGCCGCCCGTATGCAGCAGCACCTTCTCGTCAGAAAACTCAAGGATCTCCCATCCCAGGCCCATCCCCGCGCGTTGGGGGCAATACGTCACTTGCCCCGCATCGCAATCCGCGGTCGGCCCCGGATTGATGACCTGCACGGAGTCACGCTGCTCCGCAATCTCGGCCGAGAGTCCCTCGTCGTTCATCACGCTCACCAGGAATGCAGCATAGTCGCCGATCGTCGTGTAGAGGTCGTCTGCGGCGCTGGGGGATTCCTGGGTCGATGGCTCAAGGTAGCCTTCCCCGGATGCATAGGGCATGGCTATTCGATCGGCGAACCAGATTTGCGCCGTGTAGGCGGTATTCGTCATCCCTGTCGGCACGAATAAATACTCTCGGGCCAGGGACGCCCAGTCACTCTCCAGCTTTCGCTCCGTGAATCGAAGGGCGTACTCATAGCCCTCACCCGAATAGCCGAACTGCGTTCCGGGATCGGTATCGAAGCGGAGGACTCCCTCGGTTTGATATCGCCAGTTCCTGAATCCGGTCTGGTGGCTCAGCGCAAGTCGCAAGGTCAGCTCCTTATGCTGCGGGTCATTCTCGATGTCGGGATCAATCCAATGATCGGAGAGGGGCTCGTCCAGCGACAGACGGCCTGCGCTCGCGAGTCGGAGGATGACCTCGGCCGAGATCGGCTTTGCGAGGGAGGCAACGTTGTAGAGGGTCTGCGTCGTTGCAGGGATCCCTTGCGCCTGGACACCGTAGATCCTCGTCCACTGAACCCTGCCGTTTCGAATGCAGGCGACTGAGAGACTGGGGACATCCCTCTCCATGAGCCATTGGGGCGCTTCTTCATCGAGTTTGCGCGCAAGCGACAGGCCCGGGTCGACTTCCGCTGTCTGTTCCGCGGAAGCAGGCAGCGACGACTCACTCGATGGCGGCTCACATCCCGTTAAGGCCAGGACAGAGCCAATGAGAAGAGATCGGAACAAAGGCGTGAAATTCCGCGGGCGCGTCAGGTGTCGGTACTCCATGGTTACTCCAGCCGGTGTTGTCGTTCGCGGGACAAGGTCGTTGATTGCGGCAGTTGTGCAAACCCCTCGACCGGCAGGCCAGGCGCCCGGCCATCGAATCGTCGAGCGGCTTTCTGCGGAACACATTGATCCAGATGCTTCAGGCGGGTCTTTGGTTTAGCGGATGCCGTCGACCAGTCACCTCAGCGTCCGGTTCAAGCCTCCTTTTCTTCTCTCGATATCCAACAGCGACACCAGCTCCCATCCCTGCTCCCCGTGCGCATTCAAGTGCGCAGTAAGCTTTCCGACATCCAATGTCGTGCCGGACAAAAGCCCAACGGACTTTGGAATCTCCAGAGCGGTATACTCCCAACGAGCTTGCATTTGGCGTGTTTCCATTCCTTGTCAGCGCCTCGCGAGGAAACGGGATGAATGCGGGTTAGGGAGTGGGAACGCCCCAGGAGGTCAGGGCTTGCACCCAATTGGACTCGTCTCTGGCGGAGAGGGGCGTGGCGCCGTTCCAGCGGAGTTGCAGAGAAGTCGAGCCGGTGGGGTTTTGCAGGGAGGCATTCTCCGTGAACGGAGAATTGGAGACACCCATATTTTCTCCCAGATTCTCCTTGCATATAGTGTTCTCATGAACATACTTGTCTCATGGCCACGCCTCGCAGGCTGCTTGTCGATCCCGCCACTTGCGGCGTCTTCCACTGCGTTTCGCGCTGTGTGAGACGCGCCTTTCTCTGCGGCTGGGACGCCTACTCGGGGCATAGTTACGAACACCGCCGAGTTTGGATCCGTGACCGCCTGCGCGATCTGTCGGGGCTCTTCGCCATCGAGGTGCACGCCTATGCGGTCATGTCCAATCACCTCCACGTCGTGGTGCGCACTCTGCCCGGGCGGGCGGGCGCCTGGGATGACGCGGAAGTCGCCCGCCGTTGGCTGTGGCTCTTCCCCGGCACGGGCGGCAAGTCAGGCCAGCCGCCCGAGGACTCCGCCATCCGCGACCTCTGCCGGGACGTGGAGAAGCTGGCGACCTGCCGCGCGCGCCTGGCCGATCTGAGCTGGTTCATGCGCTGCCTCAACGAACCGGTCGCACGCCGTGCCAACCGGGAGGACGAGTGCACCGGGCGTTTCTGGGAGGGACGGTTCAAATGCCAGAAACTCGACGATGAGGGCGCCGCTTTGGCCTGCATGGCCTACGTCGACCTCAACCCGGTGCGGGCGGGAGTGTCCGCCACTCCCGAGCAAAGCGACTTCACCAGCGCCCAGGACCGGGCGGCTTCGCGCCTGGCGCGCCGGCAACTTGCGCGTGCCCCGCAGGACCCGACCCCGGAACAAGGCGTACTCATCGAACAGGCCAGGGTCGAGTCGACCCGCGACCACTGGTTGGCTCCCATCGGACCGCTCCCGGAAAACCAGGGCGGCCATCAGAATCGGCCGGGCCCTTCGGCCGAGGCGGCTCACCTTTCTCTCCCTCAGCCGGCGTCCCAGCCGGTGATTGGGGAGCCCCCTCCTCTCCTGACGCATCTGAGCGAGGAACACTATCTTGAACTGCTCGACTGGACGGGGCGCCAGCTCCGTTCCGGCAAGCGCGACCACATCCCGCCCGAGCTGCGCCCGGTGCTCGAGCGCCTTCACCTCGACGTCCAGGCCTGGGTGGATAACGTAGAGCGCTTCGGTGGGCTGTTCTACCGGCTGGCCGGCAAACTCAAGCGTCTCAAGGAACTGGCGGGCGCGACCGGCCGGGCTTGGCTGCACGGCCACCGCGGGGCGCGTCGGCTTTACGCCGAGGCCGGCTAGCCCACGGCTAGCCCGGACCGGACCGATCCGACTTCCTTTCAGCGATCCCACCACTCCAGGGCGAGGACTTTGCGGCACGACGGATTCTGGGTGGCCATTCCCCACGTTCAGGGCCACACATGAATCCGCTGACACCGGATCTGCTTCACTAATAGGCGCCTTTTGCGAGCCTGATACCCATTACGGGATCCAAGTCTGCCTTACTGGCCCTCTTCTTCAAAAGCCATCTTCTCGAACAGGCCGCTGCATTGAGTGCAATCTTAATCTGTGGATGTTCCGCATTGGATTCCCCGCATGCGCGCCGTTTGCCCCCCGTCCTAAATGTGGGTGTCTGCGATTCCTGCGC
>JBGTBW010000210.1:0-17100 GCA_041749135.1 Verrucomicrobiales bacterium | reverse complement strand
CGCGGGCACTCCTGCCCGCGAACTCTTCAGGTTCCCTCGGCGGACAGGAGTGTCCGCCCCACAAGTAGGGCGTCATCTGCCCAGAGGCGGTCTCGCTTCGGCTCAGCGATTTTCCTCCCTGTCCATGATCTCCCTCGATAGGTCAGGAGTTCTGAAATTATTGCCTCTGCAGCGCTGTGTTCTCCACTCGCAGTCTCAGAAAGCCGCGATCCAATCCCGGAGAAAAGACGTCGCCCTCATAGCGCACTCGGAGCAACCCCAGCGTATCCGTGATAACGGTCGTGCCTTCCGTCGTCCACGACTCCATCGAGAGATTCGGGGAATGCTCGACGATGTAGCGCAGACCGCCCGCCTCGTAGTCGGGCTTGTCCACTGTCATCACCACGAATCCGTTCTCCACCGTAATAAAGGGATTGTCCTGCTCCTCGCTGCGCCCCGGATGGTATCCCAGAGCAAACTCCAAATAATTGGTCATCCCGTCCCTATCCGGATCCCGTTCCGGACCTTGCTCCGCCGCAGGCAATCCGAACTGCAAGATCCATTCGCCATAGCCCTCCAATGGGGTATTGCACGCGCTCTGCGGCGTCCACATCGCCGACGTGCCTTGTCCCACAATCTCCTGCAACAACGTCTCGTTGCTTCCTCCAACCGTTACATCGAGGCAATTGAACCTCACATCGAGACTCGCCAGCGCAGGCATCCCCTTCAATGCCGCCGGCAACGTCCCAGTAAGGGAGTTTTGCCTCAGGTCCAGGTTCGCCAGTTTGCTTAAATTCCCGAAGCTCGCCGGAATGGATCCGCTCAGCCCATTGCGATACAGCAAAAGTTGGCGCAACTCGACCAGATCACCAAAGCTCGCCGGGATCTCGCCCGAAAGGCTGTTCATATACAACTGCATGAGCTGAAGCTTGCTCAACGATCCCAGCGCCGGCGGAAGGGATCCCGTGAGACTATTGTTGAAAAGAGTCAATTGCTGCAGCTCCGTCAACTGCCCAAGCGACGCCGGAATGGATCCGGCAATGCGATTCGCCGAAAGATTCAACCCTCGGAGTTGGCTCAACTGCCCCAAGGTCGAAGGGATCGTGCCTGTGAATTGATTGTTGTGAAGAAAAAGACTCCGCAACGCCGCCAGCTCTCCCAGCTCGGCGGGCAGGGGACCATTCAATAGATTTCCATTGAGGGAAAGCGAAGAGAGATTCGTCAAATTGCCGATCCATGCGGAGAGTGGCCCTTCGAAATCGTTCAAGCTGAGGTCCAACACCACCAGACGCGTCAAGTTCCCAAGTCCGTCCGGGAGGGCCCCCGTCAAAAGATTCTGCGAGAGCTGCAACTGGCCCAACTGCACCAGATTTCCGATCGCGTCCGGCAGCGAACCCGACAATTGGTTGTTGTTCAATGTCAGCGTCTCCAGCAGGAGGAGATTCCCCATCGACTCCGGAATCGGGCCTGAGAGTTGATTCGACCCCAGACCTAAGGTCGTGAGATTCGTCAGGTTTCCGATCGAATCCGGAATCGGGCCCGTCAATAGGTTCGAGTTCAACGTCAACTCCCGTAATTGCGTCAACTGCCCCATCTCCTCCGGCATAGATCCCGTCAGTCCGCAATTCCGCAGGAACAATCGAAGGATAGAGCGGAGATTCCCTATCTCCGGCGGAATGGGCGCTCCAATGGCGCGACCCGTCCGGTCCAAAGACGTCACCACGCCCAGTCTGGCGACGCACCACATCTGGAGTTCGGTGTCGAAGACCGATTGGAACCCGCTGATCGTCACTCCCGGCCAGGGGTAAACATCCGGAGCCCATCCCCAGTCTGCCGGTTGACCCGCCGCCTGAAACAAGGCCGCCAATGCACCAAACTCCTCGGCGCTGATCCGGTCTTCCATCCCCCATTCCGCAGGATCGGCCACCGGATTGTCAGCCGCCCATGCCAAAGCTCCACCCAATCCCAAGATTCCCGCCGCCGCGCTTCGCACCCGGCGCAAGATGCACATCCACTTCCGTTTGAAACTCTCGCCCTGTTCCAGACAATTCACTCTCCTCAATATCCCCCGATTCGAAATAGGTCAAGGGGTGGCGCCGGGTTCCTTCTCCACGAATCGCAGCAGCCCAGCCACCTCTTCCGGACTCAGATCCTCGCACAACCCAGGAGGCATCGCGGAAACTCCCAGGCTTCGCAGACCCCGCAACGCGTCGCGTTCTACGATGCGTTCGAGTCCGCCCGGCAAGCGAAGCTCGATCCACTCCTCCGTCTCCCGCGACAAAATCCCCAGCAGCGTTTCGCCGTCCGCCGTCTCCACCTGATAAGCCATATACTCCGGAGGCACTTCCCGGCTGGGATCCACCACATTGAGAAGGATCTTCTCTCGCCCCGCGCGCCGCATTACCGCCAAATCGGGCCCAAAGTCAGATCCCTCCTCGCCGGCGCGGTGGCAGGCCGCACAACGCTCCCGATAGATCCGTTTTCCCACCGCAGCATCTCCCTCGAGCGCCAATGCCGATTCCAGACGCTTGAACGCCGCTTCCCCAGCTTCCATTCCGCGTCCCGTCCAGAGCGCCGCGGCCAGCTCCCGAACTTCCTCGTCCGCGTGATCCTCCAAGAACAGCCGGGCGCGGGCAGAGATCTCCGCTTTGGGTATGCCGCCGTCGCTTATAGCACCCAAGAGAAGCCGGGCGCGCTCCGGCCTCCCCATGAGCAAATCCAGAGCCGCCGTTCGGAGCCCCGGCGACAAACCTTCCCAAGCGTCCGCAATCGCCGCCACGGCCTCCTCCGCCGAGCCTCGCTCTAAATGAGCCATGGCTGCTCTTTGCAGACTCTCTCCATAAACCGGAGCAAGCAGATTCCGGATCATCTCCCCGTCCGCCCCTCCCAAAAACGCCAACACCGTCCAGACCTCCACTGCCTCGCGTTTGCCGCTTGCTGCCGTCAACATCTCTCCCCCTGCAACGATCAACTGCTTCCGCTGCCCGTCCTCGAACGCATCGCCGGAGCCCACTTCACTGTTCTCTAATCCGCGAACAAACGCCCCCAGGAGATCCCACGCCTGCGACGAGCCAGCGAGCGCCGCCTGACCTAAACTTCGGGCCAGACCATTCCTCACAACCAAATCGTCCCCTCCGGCGGCTTCTCCCGCGAGAATCTTGCCCACCGCCATCAGAAACGGATCCCCAGCTTCCTGCCCCAGGCTGAGCATGGCCTCCAGCACTCGCTGTTCCAGCCCGCGCGCGAGCGCCGCTGCCGCCGCCGGCATCCACACTGCGTCGCCTCCCGCTTCCAGAAACGAGCCCACCAGCTCCTCACGCCACTCCTCCCATTCTGAATCGAAGATCGAATCCTGACGGGACAATGTCAGGGCGAGTTGGAATCGCACCCCGGCGTCCGCATGCGACGCCCATTCAGCCAGCCGGACCCGCCAATCCTCCGGCAGGCCCGAGAGCGTTTCCGACCATTCCAGGGCCGGCAGAACCGCCAGCGGATCGCCCGACGCCGAAGCCGCCAACAAGTCATTGTGTCCTAGCGCACCCGCGTTCCCCAACACCGCCAGCGCCTGCCGTATACCAAGAGGAGGTGTTTCTCCACCGCCCAAATCTCGCCGCACAATCCCGGCCGCTTCTCCACGCCCTCCTTCAAGCAATAGCCGCGCCGCCGTCTCCCGCTCCCAACTCTTTCCACTCCCCAGGCGCCGCACCAAGTCCTCTGTCCCCAAACTGGCGAGCCGTGCGCCCTGGGCTACCCTCGGCCCCTTCGGCACGATCCGGTATATCCTTCCTCGATCGTTGCCGCTGTTCAAATCGAGATGCTTCTTGATCGAGTCGGGCAATGACCAGGGGTGCTCAATGATCTCACGATACATATCCACAATATAAAGCGCTCCATCCGGGCCATTGATGCATTGCACCGGCCGAAACCAGTTGTCTGTCGAAGCCAAAAACTCCCGTTGCGCCTCGCTCTCAGCTCGCCGCGCCTCAGGCAGGGGTGACCCCGGAGACGCGTGCAGCACCTTCCGATGCACCAGATTGCTCCCCACATCCCCCACAAAGACGTTGCCCCGGAATTCCGGAGGAAACAGGTCGCCGCGGTAGACCTCGAGTCCTGATGCCGAAGTGAAGTAACCAGACACGCGCCCGCCTCCCTCGACCGGGCCATCCACCAAACCGGCGATTCGCCACCGGGTGCGCATCACCCGCCACGGTTCGTCGGCGCTGATCCGGAAGACCTCCGCAGCCGGGCCATCCGCGGCAATCCCCACTCTGCCTGCGGGCAGACCTCCGCCGCGGCCCCGCCCGAAGCGCTCGACCCTCATGATCAACTCCAGGTGTCGGCTGTTGTGGCAGACATACTTCCGGCCCCAGTCGTCAAATGCCATTCCGTGTTGGCCCCCGCCCGGCTCTCGCCGCAAGTCCCCAGCGGCCGGATCAAACGAAAAATCATCACCGCGCAGGAGCAGCCGGTCCCTTCCTGCTTCACCAGGCCCTTGAAGCAGCGCCCCGTTCAGGGAAGTCGCCCCATGCATCCGCCCCTCCGGTCCCCAACGGAGATTATTCGGCAACCCCTGCACGTTGACCCGTTCCTGGCCTTCTCCGAATCCAGTCCAGACCCGGTTCCGCTGATCAGCCTTTCCATCGCCGTCGCTATCCCGCAGGTAAATGAGGTCCGGGGAATCAGCCACAAACACGCCGTCCCGCCAGCAAACAATAGCCGTCGGCCAAGCCAAGTCCTCAGCCCAAATCCGGCTCTCCTCATAAAAACCGTCCCCGTCCTCGTCCCGAAGTCGCCGCACCCGTCCTAACCGTTCTTCCTTCCTCTCCGAATATCCGCGCATCTCCGCCACGTACAGCGACCCGTCGGCATCAAAACACAGGGCGACGGGATCCGTAACCAAAGGCTCGGCCGCTGCCAGTTCCACCCGGAAACCCTCGGCCACTTGGAACGTCTCAAGCGCCGCTTCCGGCCCCAACGGCGCAACCCGCGGCAAAAGCGCCGGGTCCGCTTCCGGTTCCGCTGCAGTCCGTCCTTGCTGCGCCGCGCCAGCAAACAGAAACAACCCCAAGGACGTCGCCATCCTCATCCCACGCCGCGCTCCGTACATTCCACGCATCACCTACCTTTCCTCAGACTCCGCCCGCCGCAAACCCTCGACCGCCGCCTCGACCTCCTCGCGCGTCACCCCCGCACTCACGAAGGCATCCCCCAACGCTCGCAGCAACACGAAACGAACCTTTCCATCCTGAAACTTCTTATCCCGCTCCAGGTAGGTCATCACCTCCCGCGTCCCGACGTCGCTGGGCAAAACCGCCGGAAGCGAAAAACGGCGCAACGCCGCCAACACCCGCCGCGCTGCATCCTGCGCCAAATCCGCCTTCTCCACCGACAGCCGCAAGGCCGCCCTCAGCCCCAAGCTGATCGCCTCGCCATGCAGAAAGCGCCCGTATCCTCCCGCCGCTTCGATGGCGTGCCCGACGGTATGCCCAAAATTCAGCAGCGCCCGCAATCCGGAAGTCTCCCTCTCGTCCTCCGTCGCCACCGCAGCCTTGATGCTCACGTTGCGCGCGATCAATTCCGGAACCGCCCCATCGCCGGAACCGTCCACTCTCTCGACCAGATCCAAGAGCGAGGCGTCCCGGATGGCCGCATGCTTGATGACTTCCGCGAAACCCTCATTCCATTCCCGCGCGGGAAGCGTCCGAAGCAGGTCTGTATCGGCCAGCACGAGCCGGGGCTGATGAAACACGCCGATGAGGTTCTTGCCCTCCGGAGCGTTGACGCCCGTCTTTCCGCCCACCGAACTATCTACCTGAGCCACCACTGTCGTCGGAGCCTGCACCAGGGGAACGCCGCGCTGGAAGATTCCCGCCACAAAGCCGCCCAGGTCTCCCGGCACTCCCCCCCCCAGCACCACCACAAAACTCCGCCGGTCCAGGCCCGCCCGGATCATTCGCCGGCACAAGTCGCCGGCGCAGTCCATGGACTTCGAGCCCTCGCCCGCCGCCACCGCAAACAACTCCGGCGCCAATCCCGCTCGCCGCAGACTCTCCAGGCAGCGAGGCCCGTAGAGACCCGAGACCGTGGAGTCCGTGATCACGGCGCATCTGCCCTTCAGGCCCGTTTCACACACCAAAGTCCCTAACTGATCGAGAAGCCCCGGTCCAATAACAACCTCGTAAGCGCCGGAGCCCATCGGCACCGGCACTCGCCTGCATTCACTCATCACGATCTCCACGGGCATATTCCACCAGCGCCATCATGCGCCGGGCCACAGCCATTGCATCCTCTTCGCCTCCCACGCAAACCGTTTGCATCCAGGTTTCCCGGCGGAACCACGTCATTTGCCGCTTGGCGTAGCGCCGGCTGGCTTGCTGAATCCGCTGCACGGCTTCCGGCAGATCGCAGTTTCCCGCCAAGAAATCCCGGATCTCCCGGACGCCGATGGCCTTCTCCGCCGTCGCCGAGAGTTCACCCAAACCGCGCACTTCCTCCACCAAACCTCGCTGCAGCATCACCTCCACCCGCCGGTCAATCCGGGCATACAATTCCCGTCGCTCCCGCAGCAAACACACCCCTCGCACTCCGCGGGGAGAGCCGTTCCACGCCTGTTTCACTTCCGCCACCGGCTTCCCCGACAGCAAAACCATCTCCAGCGCCCGTTCCAGGTATCTCCGGTTCGCTGGATCGATCCGCTGGGCCGCTTCCGGATCCACCGCCGCCAGCCACTCCCGCAACCTCGCTGCGTCCAACCCCCCCAGCTCCCGGCGCAGGACCGCATCGCACCCCGGAGTTCCCGAAAGCCCGTGAGTCAATGCCTTCACATAGAGGCCGCTGCCCCCCACCACGATGGGGATCCCGCCCCGCTCCGCAATGTCCCAAAGCACGGGAAGCGCCATTTGACGAAAGCGCGCGGCGCTCATCTCCTCATCCAGATCCACACAAGAATACAAATGATGTTTGACCCGCTGCAAAGTCCCTTCCTCCGGGGCCGCCGTCAACACGGGCCAACCCCGGTAAAGCTGAAAGGCGTCCGCATTGACAATCTCTCCCCTCCATTCCACGGCAAGGGCCGCCGCCGCCTCCGATTTCCCGCAGGCCGTGGGACCCGCGAGCACGAAGGTCTCTGGGGGAAGATCATCGCGCTCCGTCTTCCCGTCCATGAGGCTCCTCCCAGATCCTCCGGAACCACGCCGGAGGCCGTGCTCCTGCCAAGACCACAACGATTTCGCCGCGCGGTGGAACAGCCCGATAATGCTCAAGCACCGCCGCCGCCCGGCCGCTTCGGTACTCTTCATGGATCTTCGTCAACTCCCGCGCCACACAGACCGGCCGGGCGGCGTCCCACTCCGCCAGAGACTCTAACGAGCGCACCAGCCGGTGAGGGGATTCGAGAAATACCGAGGTTTCCTCCCGCGCCAAGGCCGCTCGAAGCGCCTTCTCTCTTCCTCCGGACTTGTTGGGAAGAAAGCCGCCGAAGTAAAATGCGTCCGCCGGAAATCCCGATCCCGCCAACGCCGTCACCGGAGCACAGGGCCCCGGCAACACCTCGACCCGAAACCCAGCCGCCCGGCATCCCGCCACCAGTCGCTGCCCCGGATCGCATATACCGGGAAGCCCCGCATCGGACACCAGAGCCACCGTTTCGCCGGCCCGCAATCGCTCCAACACACTTTCGACGCGGCTCTGCTCGTTGTGCGCGTGCAGGCTCATTCGAGCCGTCCGGATCTCGTATCGCGTCAGAAGCCGGGCCGTGTGCCGCGTATCCTCACATGCAATCAGGGCTGCCTCTCGCAAACATTGTTCCGCCCGCCTCGTGAGATCATCCAGGTTCCCAATCGGCGTCGCCACCACGAAAAGCGTCCCGCCTGCTCGCTCGCTCACTGCGCTATTCTCCCGCTTGAGCTTCCGATGAAGAACAACCCATATTTCATCGCTCCCAGGAATCTGCCTCCCATTCTCCAATCCCCGTCCCCCCAATCACGGTCCATCGCCTTCACAACACTCCCTCCTCGATGGGCTCGGCGTCTAACTCCATCTGCTGGTCCAAAAAGCCAGCGAGTTGGCTCACTGTCCTATGCTCGAAGATCGCCCGGACCCCGACCTCCACCGGCCAGCGTTTGCGAATCCGCGAAATCAATTGCATCGCCTTGAGAGACTCGCCGCCCACCATGAAGAAGTCATCCTCTCGTCCCACTGTCTCCAACGCCAACAGGGAGCCCCAAAGCTCCGCCAGCTCGCGTTCCGTCCCCTCCCGTGGAAGCTCTCCGACAGCGCCCCCGGCCGCCGCGAACCAGTCCGGTTCCGGGAGACGCTGGCGGTCCATCTTCCCCGCCGGCGTTCGCGGCCAGGAGTCCACCTCCATCCATGCCCCGGGCAGCATGTAGTCCGGCAGACGCATCGCCAAATGCCGCCGGAGCGTTTCCCAGTCCGTTCCCTCTCCCTCTCTTCGCTCGTAATAAGCCGCCAAGCGATTCTCCCCAGCCGGGTTCCGCCTCACCACCACCGTCGCCTCCTTGACTCCCGGCGCTTCCCGCAAGACCTGCTCGACCTCGCCCGGCTCGACCCGGTGCCCGCGCACTTGAATCTGATCGTCAGCCCGGCCCAAAAAGTCGAGTTGCCCGTCGTTCCGCCAGCGGACGACGTCGCCTGTCGCGTACATCCGTGCGCCGCCCGAATCGCAGAAAGGATCCTTCACAAAACGCCGCGCCGTTTCATCTTCCCGGTTCAGATACCCTCGCGCCAGCGATCTGCCCGCCAAATACAACTCTCCGCTGACGCCGGGCGGAACGGGAGCCAGATTCCTGTCCAAAACGTAGACCCGCATGTTTGCCACCGGTCTCCCAATGGGTGGGACGCCTTCCTGGCCCGTGCCCGTGGGAACCTCGCACCAGGTCGCCGTCACTGTGCTCTCCGTCGGTCCGTACGTGTTCAAAAAACGGAAGGGAAACTGCTTCCGTGGATACCCGTGCAACCGATCCCCGCCCGTCAAAAACAACCGCACCCGGTGTCCCTGCGGCCAATCCTCCGCCAAGAGCAACTCCGTGTAAGGAGTCGGGAGGTGGGTCACCGTGACCTCTTCCCGCCGGAACCAATCCAGAAGACGAGGAGGAGCCAGCTTCACCTCTTCCTCACAGAGACACACACAGGCTCCGCAACACAGAGGCGGCCACAATTCCTCCACCGAAATGTCGAACGTCAGTGTCGACAACATGGCCACCCGGTCCGCCGAACCCAGCTCCGTAACCAAGACATGCTGTTCGATGAAGTTCGTCAACGCGCCGTGCTCCACCAAAACGCCCTTGGGTCGCCCGGTGGATCCCGACGTATAGATCACATAGGCCAGCCGCTCCGGGGCCAGCGGCGCAAACTCCCCTTCGCCGGCCGCCGCCGTGCTTCCCGTCCATCCCTCCCAGGAATCCAAAGACAGCGCCCGCACCGGAAGCCCTTCCGCCAGCCGCGCCGTGGAGCCGTCGACCAACAATGTGCGCACCCCGCCGTCTTCCAACAAAAATCGGATCCTCTCGGCAGGATAAGACGGGTCCACCGGAAGGTAGGCCCCGCCCGCCCGCAGAATCCCCAACAGCCCTGCAACCATTCCCGGACTCCGCTCCATCAGCACTCCCACTCTCTCTTCCTCCGCCAAGGCGTCCGGCCCGCCCTCACGCAACACCCGCGCGATCCGTGTCGCCGAAGCATCCAGATCGCCGTAGCTCATCTCCCGGTCCTTCCACCGCAACGCCGTCTGTTCCGGATGACGCCGCGCCGCTTCCCCGATCCGGGCGGCCACATCCGGCAGAGATCCCCAATCCTGCTCCGTCCTGTTCCATTCCCATAACATCAACTTTCGCTCATGCTCTTCTAACAATTCCAATTCCTTCACCGGGCGTTCCGGGTCTTCACACACCTGCGCCAGCAACCGGTGAAAGTGCCTTAACCAGCGCTCCGCGGAACTCTTCTCGAACAAATCCGGGTTGTATTGCGCCCGCAACTCGATCCCGTCCGCCTTTTTCTCGAAAAGCATCGCCAGATCCACCTGACTGCTCCCCAGATCGTAGGGGACTCTCTCGATGGCCAACCCCTCTTCCACATCGCCGCTCACGTCTCGCGGGAAATCGATCAAGTGACACAAGGTCTGAAACACCGGCGTCGTTCCCGGATCACGCCGCAATTCCAACGCCTGCAAGACCTGCTCGAAACCGATTTGATCATGCCAAATGGCCTCCAACAAGGCCGAACGGACCGCCGTAAGCAGACTGGCCCAAGAAGCGTTCCCGTCCACGCGCACCCGCACCGGCAAAGTCGTCACGAAGACCCCGATGATCTCCTCGAAGTCCGGATGCCGCCTCCCGAAGCTCGGCACTCCGATAATGATATCCTCGTCCCCCGTGTAGCGGTGCAAGAAAGCAAAATAGGCGGCGAGATAAACCGAAAACAACGTCGTCCGCTTTCGCATGGCCAGCGCCGCAGCATCCGCAACCAGCTCTCCAGGCAACATCCGCCGCAACACGCAGCCGCGGTTGGTAAACTCGGCCGGCCGGGGATGATCCGCAGGCATACGCAACACCGGCAGTTCCCCATCCAATTGCTTCAACCAGTACCCCAAGACCTGCTCCACGACTTCGGCATCCTCCAGCAGCTTGCGTTGCCAAACCGCTGCGTCCCGGTAGCGCACCCTCAGCTCTCCCAGCCCGCCCTCTTCCCCTCTCCGCAACGCCGCGTAAGCCTGCTGAAACTCCTTCATGAACAAACGGCAAGACCAAGCGTCGAAACTCGCGTGATGCATCGCCAACAACAGGATGTGGTCGTCATCCCGCCCCCCCAGTCGAAACAAGAACACCCTCAATACCGGACCCGTCTCCAGATTCACGGTCTTCTTGCCCTCTTCCCGGATCCGGCTGATGGCTGCGCTCAGGTCCGCCGCCTCCTCAAAAGCCACCGGAAATTCGTCCGGAGCGGGATCAACCACTTGAAGCGGACAGGGATCGGCACGTTGAAAACGAGTTCGCAGCACCTCCTGCCGCCTGACCACCGCCGTCACAGCCCGGCCCACGAGGGCGTGATCCAAAAATCCCCGCACCCGGAAGGGAATCGGTGAGTTGTAGGCGTAGGACGCCGAAAGGAACTCTTGGAGAAACCACATCCGCTCCTGCACCGGCGACAGGGGAGCGCTCTCTCCCTCGGGAAGCCGTTCGATGGCTGTCTCTACAGTAATCATGTCGTGTCGCGCCTCCGCCGGTTCAAGCCGCCGCAAGACCCAGGCCCCGCGCCCCGGTCCAGCCAGCGAGCCGATCATTGCTCAGACCATGCTGATAATCAACAGGATCCGCGGGATGATTGGCACAGCGTCTCGCCACCCTTCCACCCCCCGGCGGGGATGCGGCCGCAAGGGCGTGTCGATTTATTGGGTGATGCCGCGCGAGACTTGGTGGAAGGGGTGACTGGCCGGAGAAAAATGCAGGTGTCGTGCGCTGCATGTGGCCATCGCGGCCCTTGCCGGTGTACCGTGTCCGCTGACGCTAAACTGCAGGCCCATTGCCTACGCAAGCGTATTGCCCCGGCCTTACCGATTGCTTGACGAGTTCGGGTTATCGCGAATTCTTATTTGTACGCCGATGGAATTCCTCGGAAGATCACGATCAGGAGAATACGATGCCGAACACTGTCCGATTCCATCGCGTATTGCGCGCAACCCCTGAGAAGGTCTTCAAGGCATTCATCGACCCCAATGCAATGGTCAAATGGTTGCCGCCCAATGGTTTCACTGGCAAGGTTCACGAGATCGACGCTCGCGTTGGCGGCGGATATCGGATGTCCTTCACGAACTTCAGCACCGGCCAGAGCCACTCGTTCGGGGGTAGCTATGTCGAACTCACGCCCGGTGCACGGATCTGCTATACGGACCGATTCGATGACCCCAACCTTCCAGGGGAGATCCTAACGACTGTTGCGTTCAAGAGGGTATCGGTCGGGACAGAGTTGAGCATTGTGCAAGAGGGACTACCGGACGTGATCCCGCCGGAAGCCTGCTGCCTTGGCTGGCAGGAATCGCTTGCTTTGCTCGCAGCACTTGTCGAAGCGGATATTCCGGGCTGAAAGAAGTGGAGATCCCGCCAGTACTTCGGAACTCTCACGAGTTCCGCGACACCAGTGACCCTCAAGGTCTCATTCCTTTCCCGTTTCCTGATTGGCGGCTCCTCCAAATGCTTCGCGGGCAGGAGTGCCCGCGCCACATTGTTTTCCGGCTCATCCAAATTCCTCGAGATCAGGAGTTCTGAGTCTATGAATTCTCGTCCCACCTGGGACGAGAATTCGGACCTGTCGGACCATGGGGAAGCAAACAAAAGCTGAGGCAATTGGCGCAAATCAAATAGCGGCAAAGGAGACGCTCTTGTTATTTGTGGGTATATGGATTGAGCACAATGCGAATGGAGCTAACGCTGCGGCTCAGGGCGCTTCGAGCAGGCGGATCCGCAGGCGGAAGGCTCTCGCGGCCGCGGCGGGGTCAACGCGATAACGGATGGCGACCAGGGCCTCCGTTTCTTCACGTTCCAGTTCCTGCAAGCTTTCCTCCGCCCCTTTCCACTGCTCTAGATCGTCCGACAGCTCGATCTCGGCGGCGGCCTCCACCGCGTTCGGGTCGAGCCGGAGTTCGACAAGGAGCGAGTCGCTGCCGGACATCCTGTAAAGGTGGAGAGGCTGGTGCGCAGAAGAAGCACGAGTGGGATCGCTTCCGCAGGCGTACTCCACGAGGGTAGATAGTCCGTCGCCGTCGGGATCCTCGAGATCGCCGGCGACGCCATAGGAAGTCTTCCAGGCGGCGTAAGGGCCGAGAGGAGGTTCGGGATCGGGTTCGGGAGCGCCGGGCGAACCATGGAGGCCCCGGCTGGCGATCCAGCTTTCCGGCAAAAGGGGATCGGCGGCGTCCTCCAAAAGGACCAGGCTGCGCCCTTCGCCGTCGTTTTCTCCGGGCCACGGCTCGCGGTCGTTGTAACGGACCTCGAAAAGGGTGACGTTAGCGGCGTCGGCCAGGCGGATGCGTTCGCCGCTGTTGTCGAGATTCGAGGGGGCGAAAGAACCGGCGACAGGCAGGCCGGAGCCGTAGCGGACAGCGAAGGCTGCGGGATCGGACGCGAGCAGGAGCCGGCCGTCCGGGGGCAGGGACGCGCCTGGTGAGAACACAAAGGAGACGCCAGCGGTGAACTGCACTCCGGATAGGTCGAGCGTCCACTCCGAGCGGTTCCACAGCTCCAGGAACTCGAAGGCGGAGGGATCGGAGTGCCCGGCCGCTTCCTCGGCAGCGGAAGGGGCGGAGGGATGATAGTGGATCTCGCTGATCACCAATTCTCCGGACCGCGGAAAACGCAGGCCCGCAAGGTAGACCGTTTCGCTGAGAGTGGACCATTGGCCGTCAAGGTAGGCGCGGGCCCGCAGAGTGATCCGTCCGTCGGGGAGCGGCAGGGTGTCGCCCCCGGCGACGCGGCCCGCTTCCAGCCGGGGATGGATGAGGAAGTCGGAACTGCCGAGGCCGTTGTTGAGACCGTGCAGGGCCAGGAGATTGTCGCCGGGCCGGAGGACATCCAGATGTTCTTCGACCGGGAAGGGAAGGAACTGGAGCGCTTCGCCATCGGAGTGATCGCCAGCAGAACCACTGTTCCAGACGGGGGCGGCCGGGCTGTTCGCGGAGGCGATCCTCCGGCCGTTGAGATAGGCGACGAACCCGTCGTCAAACTGAACCTGGAGGGTAAGAGTGGTGAAAGCCGATGGGGCGTCGATGCGGAACGGAACACGCAGGTAGGCCGAGGTGTTGAGGCCGTTCATGGCGGAGCTCAGATCCGTCCCAATCCGCGGCAGATAGTCCGGGTTGTTGTCATAACCAATCCCGGTCAATCCGGCGATCCAGGAGCCGTCGTCAAACTCCGGCTGGATCCAGTCGAGGCCGGCGGACCCGTCGGCCGGCACCCAGGCCCGGGAGGGAACGCGTTCCTCAAGGAGAACAGTGCGGATAAGGCCGGAGGGACGCACCGAGCCGGCCGCCGGAGAAATGGAGCCGTCGGGGTCGCGTGGATCGGAGCCGTCCAGCGTGTAGTAAACGGTCCCCCCGGATCCGGATTGGAAGGTCACGGCGGACCCCGGGCCGGTTTCGCCGCCGGAAGGCTGGAAGGCGGGAGCTTCCAGGGCGGGAATCCAGCCGCGAGCGCGCAACTGTTGGAGCAGCACCTCACGGCGTCCGCGGATCCAGCGGCGCGTGGTTTCCACTGCGGAAAGCCAGTCCGCTTGATCGAAGGGATCAGAGCGCCGGGCGTCGCCCCAGCGCGCCGACTCTGCGAGGATGGCGACCTCAATCTCGGCGGCGCGGGCGTCGTGCCTGGCCAGGGCGCGCTCCGGGCTGAGAACTCCGCCGTTGAAGAGATGGCGTTGCACGGCGTCGGCGAAACGCTCCCGGTAATGCCGGCTGACGGCGAGCTGTTCGTGGAGCCAATGGGGATTGAACTGCGTCTCGCCGCTGCCCGTAGTGAAAGGAAAGGTCAGGTCGTTGTCCCCCGTGTCGAGGGAATGCTCGGAGTCGTGTTCGAAGTAAAGGAAACCGCCCGGGTTGGCGCGGTTGTAAATAGCATAAAAATTGTTTGGGTTCGGTTGCGTGTAGCGCGAGCCGGGTCCGTCGCGGTCCCCGGTGTAATAGGTGATGATCATGTAGTCGATAAGGTTATCGACGTTGAGGAGGCGCTCGGCGCTGAGATCGGCGGATCCGTCAGGGAAGAGCCCTTGGACCCGGAAATAGCGGGTCTCGTCGGCGAATCCAAGCGTGGCTTCCCGCCAGAGACGGGAATGGGCGGCGCGCGTTCCGTCCGTCACGGAGCCGAAGGATTTGATGACGTCGTAATCCTCCGGCTGACCTCCAAAGTAGGATGCGGCGAAAGAAGCTTCGGAGCGCTCCTGAGTCTGGTAGAGGCCCCAGTAGCGGCCGTTGAGGTAAAGGTGATAGCAGCGGCTGCGGGTGTAGGGCTGTCCCATGTCCCGCTGGGTATCGCGCGAGAATACGTCGCGCAGCATGGTGTTGCGGCCGTCGCCTTGGAAGGCCCAGGAATAGTTTTGAGAGGTCCGAAGATCGATGTTGTCGAAGCGGTCCACTCCTTCGTCCCCGAAGAGCGGGTAGGCGAGCTTGCCGCGCCCGTAGGCACGACGGAAGAAGAGGCGGAAGGAATGTTTTGGATTGGAGGAGGTGCGGCTGAACCCGCCGCGGATCCGGAGCCCGGCATCGATCTGAAACCCGGCGGAGCCGTCAGGAGAGAGCAATTCCAATGAGGCCGGACGTTCCCAGGACCGGCCGTCCCCGCCGGCATTGACATAAATGCCGCTGCCGGAGTCGAAGTAATGGCGCAAATCCGTAACGATCGAGAGCGACGGCAGCGCTGACAGCGCCTCGCGCACCGCGGCGCGAGGATAGCGCGCACCAACGATTTCCGGATCCATGCCGTAATCCAACACCTGTCCGTTGATGGAGCCGGAAGCGGGCCATCCCGGGGGCGGCTGACCGTTCGCGTCCTGCGAGAGCACGTCCTCCAGGAAGAGGAAGGTAAGGGTATCGACGTTGCTGGGCACGAGCCCCTCACGAAACGCGGCAGCCCGCAAAGTCGTTGTGCGATCGATGCGGAGCGGCGCGGTGTAAACCAGTCCCGAGCCGGAAGTGGGAGTCGATCCGTCGAGAGTGTAGCGGATCACGGCATCCTCGGTGGCGCTGGAAATCGAGACGTCGAATGGCTCAGTGTGAAGCCCGCGATCGGCGCTGAACTTCGTGTCGGCGACAAACCCCTCGAAGCTGGGTCCGTTGAGGGCTCCGGGCGAGGGAAGCCGGAGGTAACCGTAAGAGCCCTGTTCGACCTGAAGCACGCGAGACGCCGCGAGCTGCGGCACGATGAGCATGTCGGAGCTTCCAGGCGACACGTTCAGACCGTGCACCGCCAACATGTTCTTTCCGGTGCGGAGCAGGGCCACCCGGCCGCTGAGATCGAACTCCTCAAACAGGATGGCGCTCTGGTCGGAGTGGTTTTCCCGGGCCGCGGGAATCCCGCTCAAGTCGTCCGGCTCGTTGGCGGCGGCGACGCGGACCCCGTTCAGGTAGGCGACAAAACCATCGTCATACTGCATGGAGAGAACCAGGCCACGCAGGCCATGGACATCCCCGATCTCGAACTCCAGGCGAAGGCAGACTGACGTAGACCGCTCGAACATCACGTCGCCGACGTCGCCACCCGGCCCGAGGAAACCTTGGTAGCCGCTGCCTCGCTCGTAGCCGATCCCGGTGCTAGCCAGGTTCCACGCCGAGTCGTCGAACCCGGGGTCGAACCACCCGGCAGGCAGGCTTTGCGTGGGAATCAGGATCCGCCCGGCGGCTCCGGGGGAGATCAGCGAGAGAAGTTCCTCCTGGCCGGTCTGAGCCAGTCCGTAGCTGACGTCTTCCCGCTGCTCTGGGTAAGCCGGCTCGAAAGCGCTTATAGGCGCGACGGAGCCGGGAGGCGTGAGGGCCAGGAACTCTCCGTCCCCAGAAAGGCGGAAAGGCGCATGAAGGGTTCCCTGCGGATCGCCGCGGTCCTTCCCCGAAGCGAAGACCACGAGAAAGCCGCCGGGCTCCAGCGCGATCTCGGGGAAGACCCAGCGGAAAAGATCTGCCGGGTCGTCGGAAAGGCCGTAGCCCGCGAGGGAAACCGCTTCTCCATCGGGATTGTGGATTTCGATCCAATCGGAAGGGTCCCCGTCTTCATCGCCCAAAGATTGGTCGTTGAGAGCCAGAAACTCGCTGATGACTGGCGCGGCCCCTAAGGGAGAAACCTGCACGAGGAGAACAGAAAGGCACAGGCTGAGGCGGGGGAGATCAAACATGAGCGATCGAGCAGAAGCTGGGGACCGCGATCATAACCCGCATTTCTCATACTGTCTCTGCTGTGCCGCGCTCTGCGCCCCATGGCGACTGCGTTGCGCTGGCCCCAGGCTTGAACAGAGTCTACTCACCCAGCTCTGCGCCTTCGGCGGCGCGCCCGTCGCCGCCGCTAAACTCCGCCCTTCGGGCAGCCCGTTCGGGCTGGATGTCTCGCTTCGCTCGGCTGCCGCGCGGGACTCGCC
>JBGTBW010000209.1:0-25416 GCA_041749135.1 Verrucomicrobiales bacterium | reverse complement strand
TTGCAAAGCCGCGAGAGAAGCCGGAGGCTTCGCAGCTTGTAGCCGGTGGTAAAGCGCAGCGACACCACCGGTGTGAGTCGTAATTCGATCCGCACCCCGGCAGGGGCGCCAGAAACCGGCCGGCTATTGATCTCGCGATGGCGTGGAACGGGTTGTGTCGCTCCGTTTCTAGGGTTGTGATAGATGTCATGCTTGCCGCCACGGCAGAATCAGTTCTGCGCCGGTCGCTTCAATTTGGGCAATCAAATCCAGTCGCTTCACGCCAATTCCAGTTCGTCTTCCTTTCTGATCCCCGGAATCTCATGGGCCGTGAAGGTCTCATGCAAATCGCGAAGATGCTCTTTCAAGTCTTCCAGGGTTTCTCCCTGTGTCCAGTGATCAGGATATTGATTGAGGTAGCCGAGATACTTCCCGTCGTCTTCCTTCCAGTAAGTGAATCTGGTTGTCATAAGCTTACGCTAGCTGATCAGATGGCGGTTGTCTGGTGTTTTCTGCGAACAGTAGCATCAGTTAATCCGCAACGCGAGCCTGGGGCAAGCCGAGCTTGCGGCGGATATAGGTTTCGCAGATCTGAAAGTAGGTCGCCATCGAGGCGATATCGATCCACTCGTCTTCGGAATGGAGGCCTCCGACCAGGGGACGGGAAAGCAGGACGGGGATGCCGTAGCGGCAAATGAAGCGGGCGTCACTGCCTCCGGAGGCGCGGACGCGGCGCACAGGATTTCCGGTGATTTCCCGGGTGACATCTACAAAAAGCTCATCGGGAGCCAAGTGGGTGGGTTCGGCGGAAATGACCGGCTCGACCGCGACGGGCTCCATGATGGTGCGAAGGGTGGAGAGCAACTCCGCGGCGGTAAAGGGCGGGGTAAACCGGATGTCGACGACGGCCTCGGCTTCGCCCGGGATGCGGTTCACGGCTTCATTGGGGCTGCGCAAGATGGTGAGAGCCATGGTCGGATACCAGTGATCTTCGGAAGTGAGTTCGGGGGGTTGAAGTTTGCGGAAATGCTCCGCTGCCCGTTGGATTCCGGCTATGAGTTGATCGATGGCATTCTGGGCCAGCCAGGGGCGGGCCGCGTGGGCCGCCCGGCCGCGGCTGATCAACCTGGCGTGGAGGATGCCTTTTTCCGCAACGGTGAGTTCATTGAGGGAGCCGCCATCTGGAACGATGGCGCAGCCGCAACGCAGGCCGGCTTCGTCGAAGAGGTAGCGCACTCCATCTTCGCCGCCGCGCTCTTCATCGGAGGTGAGCGCCAGGCCGACTGAGGCTCCAGGATGGAAACGTTGCAAGCGGGTGAAGAGTTCCAGCATGATGGCTACTGCGCCCTTCATGTCGCCGGCTCCCGGCCCGATGATCCGGCCATTTTGCACCTTGGACTCGAATGGTCCAGCGATAGGATGTTCGATCACGTCGAGATGACCGCAGAGAAGAACCTCGGGCCGCTCAACTCCGCCGGGCCGGACGACAAGCGAGGTATAATCGCCCGAGCGGAATTCGTCCAGAGCGATGCCCGAAATTCCATCAAGGTGATTCCTCACGAAGGCAAAACACCGTTCGCGTTCGTCGGGCCGGTCGTCGGTGCTGCGGATGAGAACGAGGTCCCGCGTCAAGGATGTCAGGCGGCCGGCGAGACCGGCGGGCGAAAGTAGGGTATCCGGATCAGGCATGAAGGCAAGGCTGATCAATCGCGGGTGAAATGCCAGGCCAGAGGCAGCTCGTCCTGGGCCCGGACCAGGTAGCGCTGGCAGTCCTCGCCAGTGGGTGCGAGGCAGAGAAATTGGCCTTTGGTTACTTTGTTTTCCGCGTTCAGATTGAAATTCACGGGGATGATGCCGCCGGGCTTGGTCAGGTCGAAGAGGTCTCCGCGGCGGCGTAAAGTATCGAGCAGTTCCTGGCCGGGCAGAGGTTCTGCGAGTTCGAGATTGCGCATGAGCCAGGTTCCGCCCGGAAAGAAATGCCGCGCCAGCATGGACGGGTAGGTGGCTCCGGTGACCCGGGCGTTGATTTCACATACGTAGACGGAGGGAACAGAACTTTCTTCGCGGGCGGCCACCAGGAAATCCGTGCTGGCGGTTCCGCGGTAACCCTGATCATGCAGCCAGAGCCCCGCAACTTCGGATTGGCGCAACAATTCTTCGCGCAGGACGGGCCAGTTCTGTAGAAGGGGAGGTGGCGAGAGGTTTCCCTCGTGGATGCTGTTTTCGCAGAGGATCTGCTCGGTCATGTCGTAGAAATAGATGCGTTCCTCGCCGAGGAACATCTGTAGGCTGGGGCTGTAGATTTCCCGGATCCCGTGCTGCCCGGTTTCTAACCAGCCTTGGACGAGGCAGGGTCCTTCGAAGAAGAAATATTCGGGGAGAGGGAGGTCCGGCCAGGGTCCGGAGGTGGATAGTTTGAGCATTCCTATGCCGGAAGCTCCGATCTGGGACTTGGCCACCGCCCGCCGGTAGCCGCGCTGGGCCAACTCTTGGAGTGCGCGTGGCACGCCGGCGGAGTTTTCGGCGAGGATCGTATCGAAAACAGGGAGTCCCGCGGACTCAAGACATCGGTGCAAGAGGTATTTGTTGTTTCCCCGGCGGCTTCCCTCCGCCGTGCTGACGGTGTGGCGTCCGGTGTGCCGGGCAATGGCCTCCAGAGTGCTGTCGGTGACGTAGCCGTCCATCAGGCGCGGATGGTGGCCGGGCAGCTCGCCGAGCAGCCGGATCGCTTGGGCGGTCTCTCCGCACGCGAGGCAGAGTCCGAGATTCACGTAATCTGCGTGGGAAAGGATGCGCAGTTCGGGAAGCTTGAGCTTGAGGACTTCTTGGAAGTGGCGGCAGAGGTCGGGATTCGGTTCCCTCTCCAGGACGAGGATATTGCCGCTGCCTTTAAAGAGGAGGTCGAGAATGGGAATGAGGCGGCCGCCGTAGGAATCCACGCAGCCGACTTCGCGGGCGAGCATTTCCGTTTCTTCTTCATTGCCGAAGAAGAGTCCGAGGAGGTTGGCGAAGAAGATTCCTGCCTCGCCCCAGAAGGGGGGGAGGTGGCCGTGGGTGTCGAGGATGCGTGGGGCCGGATGCACGGGGCGATCACGCTAGCGCACATTTCCCGTGCTGCATCTGCGGCGCGAGGTGTTGGAAAGCAATGAGAAGCCTTGAGGGTCACTGGTGTAGCGGAACTCGTGAGAGTTCCGACGGCCTGGCAGACCAGTCCGCATTCTTGCGAATGCAGGTGCGGGGACGCCGGCTCACCTTCTTTCCTCCATCTCCTTGTATCCGCTTGCCAGAGCAGGAGTTCTAAACCTAGAGGGCCGGCCTCCGTGACGGCCTGGTCCCGGGATGGAGACCCATGGTGAGACAGGGCGTGCGGGAGCCCGCCCCTCCAGGATGCGGGATGCGGGATGGAGACCCATGGCACGACAGGAGTTGGAGGGCCATTCCCCAGCCTCAGGTCGTGGAACAGGGCCCAACAGACCAAACATCCCCTTGGCGAGCTTTGCGCTCTTTGCGAGAGATGCATCTCCTTCATCCGTGTTCATCTGTGTCCATCCGTGGTTCCCAAGACCAGTCCCCAGTCGGGCTCTGTCGCTCCTCAGCGGAGCGGGAAGTGGATGGCGGTCACGGCCTCGTTCTCGGGGACATCGCCTGGCGCGGTTTCGTAGACTTCGAACGGGTGGACGGAGCGGCTTTGGGTGAAGACTTTGGCTCGCCCGTGCATCATCCCCGCCGCCCAGGCGTTCCCTAAATGCCGGTAAGCTCCCGTATGCCGGATCACAAAGGTTTCGCAGTCGGGCATTACCCCGGCAACCAAGCCCTCAGGAGAGACTGGCGTTGAGGTGGCAACGGGGAACCCGAGAGTGAATTCGCAGTCGCCTTTCACTACGTTCCAACGATGGTAGACCGCGAAGGGTGATCCGCTCGGGGACAGGCCTCCTGTTTCGAGTCCGTTGCGGAGATTTGCCAAGGCGTCCTCCATCCGGGGTCCGATTTCTGAAGTGGCACAGCGGGAACGGACGCCCAAGTAAGGGAATCCGTCGAAAGGGCGTCGGCCGGCGAAATCGAGCCGGGATGGAACGGAACCCCTTTCCACATAGTCCTTGAGCATGGTCAGGCCGCGTTGGTAGTCCATGCCGACCAAGGCGGTCATCATCGATTTCATCCAGAAGAGAAACACGGGGAGCGAGCCGTTCATGGTCCAGACGACCCGGGTTCCGCCGGTGTCTTCCGAGAAGCGGAAGGCGACGGCGGACACAGACTTCCAGGGTTTGAAGAAGGTTAGCCGGTGGTCGATTGCGTGTGGGCTTGATTCAGCGGTCACGGTCATTTCGCCGCTGCCCACGATTTGGCCGTCCCACCGGTAGCTGCCGCCGTCATCGCCATAGGCGACTTGGCATCCCGGTTCGGCGATGAGCCAGGGCGACCAAGCCTGCCATTGGCGGAAGTCTCGCACGACGGCGAATACCTTTTCTGGCGGCGCGCCGATCGAGATAGAGCGTTCGATGTTCAGCTTTGCCATGGGGGCCGTTAAAGAATCAGGCAGATGTCGCCGATGTTTACTGGGCGAGAAGAACGGCCCGGTAGAATCCCTCGTCCCCCTCAGTCCGGTTCGGATCGTTGTCGTTGAATGAGACGGAGCCGCCGGTCCCAGCGATGGGTTCGGCGGTGATGGTCACCCAAGTGTCCGTTTCCTGCGTTTCGGAGTATTCCACGGCGTAAAGGCGTCCCTCCTCTGAGGGGAATACTATTTGCACGGAACCATCCAGACCGCGGGTAATGGACTCGATTTCTCCGGTTTCTCCTGGTCCGCCGGGCGGCGGCAAATCGTCCGGCCGAGTTCCGGCGGCGAGCAGTGCGATGGAGTCCGCATCCAGCGCCACGCTGAAGACTGCAAAATCGTCGAGGACTCCTTGGAGACTGTTCGCGCCGGTGGGTTCGCTGCCGAGCACGAGGCGGGTGAAATCCTGGGGCAAGGGCCCGGTATTGCTTCCTTCCAGGAAGAGGGCGCCGTCGATCCAGATTTGTTTGGCAGCGCCGTCCTTTACGAAGGCGAAGTGATGCCACTCGAGAAAATCGATGCCCGGATTGCCGCTAAGGCGCTGGATGGCGGTATCGCAACATCCGGCGGTGTCGAAGAAGATATCGCCATTGCTCCAGGGCGTGTGGGCTTGCGCTCCCCGTTCTCCTCCGCTTGAGGAGGGCGAAACCGCCCAGAAAGAGCTGGAGTCGGCCACGGCGTGGAGCTTCTGCCAGAAGCTGAAAGTGATGGCGTCGCCATCTGCGGCCTGATTGAGGAAATCGCCGGAAGCGACCTCTACTCTCTGGCCGCTGTTGTCCGGGCCGAAGTCGAGCCCGAAATCTCCGGCTTGGCTGGAACGTCCGCCGGCGCCGGCCGTGTAAGCGGCTCCATCCAACAGATTGCCAGTCACTCCGTTGACCAGGTCGGAGGCGATGCCGCCGGAGCCGGCGTTGAAATCCCAGTAGGCCAACAGACCGGAAGCCGGCGGAGGCGGGGCTATTTCCAGCGTCAACCCGTTGAGAATGGGATTGTTGTCAGGGAACGGCGTCCCGGGCTGGAAACTGATGGCAAGGCTGTCTGTTGCCGCCGTGAAGGAGTAACTGACGACGACGCCCTGGGACGTGTTGTTGATTCCGCCTTGCAGCCGTTGGACGTTGAAATCATTGATGAACCTGAGGCCGTTGAAGAAGATGTCCCATCCCCGGTCGCAGCAGCTTTCCGCGAAGAGGAGCTGCAGCTTGTAGTTCTGGCCGGGCTGGAGACCCGCCAGACTCAGGTCTGCTGGACCGGCGTTCCACCGGATTGACTGCATCACGACTTCGAGACTGTCGTCGTTAGTTGAATCCCCGTAGGCGGGCGCGTGCCAGTCGGGAATTTCATTGGTGAAATTGTGAGAGAAACCGGCGATGGCGTCGCTGGTGAAGGCGGCGTCCTGGACTGGGCCGGCGGCGGGCCCTTGGAGATTGATGGCGTAGAGGAACTCCCCGGTCAGATCGAGGCCTTCGCCAGGATCGCCGCCGGTGAAGACGTTGCTTGAGATGGAAATCGCCCCGGCGGGGCGGCTGTTCCGGTCGGTGGGATCGCTGCCTGCGGCGACTTCCAATCCGTCTGCGAATCCGTCTTGGTCGGAGTCGGAAACCAGCGGGTTGGAGCCGTGGATGTTGACTTCATCTCCGTCGCTTAAGCCATCGGCGTCGGTATCGAGCAGCAAGGGGTTGGTTCCATAGGTGTTGATTTCCGCTCCGTCGTCGAGCCCGTCTCCGTCGGTGTCGGCAGTCAGCGGATCCGTGCCATGGACGGCGACTTCATCGCCGTCGTTCAGTCCGTCGCCGTCGCTGTCGCTCAGCAGTGGGTTGGTTCCCCGAATGTATTCGGCGCCGGTATTCAGCCCGTCGCTGTCGGGGTCGCCCTGGGGTTCCTGATCCAGATTACCGAAAACGGACAATTCCCAGTCATCGGGCAGGAGGTCGCCGTCTTCGTCGTCGATGCGCTCGAGGGTGAGACCATTGAGGATGGGATTGTTGTCGGGAAAGGGGGCTCCTGGGGTGAAGTCGATTTGCAAGTCGTCGTCTATGGCTTCGAACAGGTAGAGTAAACGGGCCCCGGCCGAGGTGTTGTTGATGCCGCCTTGGACTTGCTGGACGTTGAAGGCGTCGAGGGTGGGCTGGTTTTCGACGGCGACGTTCCAACCGCGGTTGCAGCAACTCTCAGCGAACAGGAGTTGGAGCTGATAGGTTAGGCCGGGGGTGAGCCCGTCGAGGGTGACCCGGGCGGGACCTTCGCTCCACCGGATGGACTGCATCACGATTTCCAGGGCGTTGTCGTTAGGGCTGTCGCCGTATTCAGGCGCGTGCCAGTCGGGAATTGCGTTGGCGAAGTTGTGGACGAAGCCGGCAACGCTGTCGCCGGTGAAATCGGCATCCCGGACAGGGCCGGCCGCCGGCCCGAGAAGATTGACCGCGTAGAGAAACTCTCCGTCCAGGTCGAGTCCTTCTCCGGCGTCGCCTCCGGCGAAGCGACCGGCGCCAGCGAGGAAGTCGGGGCCTTCCGGCGCTTCGGAGGCGGGCAGGGTTTCGCCCGGGTGCTCGAAAAGGTAGAGAGCTTCTTCTGCGCTGACGGGCCGATCGTAGAACTGGACGTCGTCCATCAATCCGTTGAGGGCAATGCCCTCGCTGAGGGCTCCCAAGGCGATGAGCGAGGGTGCGCTGTCGTCGAAGCCAGCAGGCGACTGCACTTCTCCGGCCAGTTCTCCGTTGACATAGATCTCGGTGCGATCGGCTCCTTCGACCCTTCCATTCGAGTCTTCATGGACGAGAACGACGTGGTGGGGTACGCCGACTTCGAGGGCGCCGGCAATCTGCAACTGCGGTTCACCGGCAATGCCCCAGATCAAGGTTGCGCTGTCCACAATGACCTGGGCCAGCAGCGCGAACGGATCGCCGCCTTGGCCCTTGGAGAGCAGCGAAGCGAGAGTGCCGGCAGCGGAAGGGTCGATTTGCACCCAGAAGGATGCGGAGAAGGTGAAGAGGGCTGGAAGGCCGGCCTCGGCGGGGATCATGGCGAAAGCGGGATCTCCGGTATCCTCGAAGCGCGCGGCATTTCCGGCGGCCAGGGGCGGCTGGGCGAGCGTGTAAGGACCGTTGTAGGTTCCGTGACGGCCGTAGCCGGAAGAATCCAACAGCTCGCTTCCCTCGGTTTCGTCCATGCGATAGTGCCCAAGCAGACCGTTGGCGTGCACCACATTGGCTACGCCGAAGACCTGCGGCACGACGGACTCATCGACAGCGTCGCTGACGACGTTGAAGACGGCCTCGATGCGGCCCACCACATCGGGCGTGGGGGCGAACTCCATGAGGAGGGCTCCCGAGGCTCCCGGGGCCAGGCTGGCGGGAAACGACGTCACCGTAAACAAATCGGTGCGTCCATCGGCGGGCGTGACGCTGGTGATGGTCACGGTGTCGGTGGAGCTGTCGTTGGTGAGTTCGATGACCTTGGAGAAGACGCCCCTGTTGGGCACGATGCCGAAGCGGGCCGTATCGTTTCGCCCAGCGAACACCAGTTCTCCATGCGGCGGACTCGCGAAGGACTGGGTGGGCTGCCAGGACCAGATCGGCAAGAAATTGGAGGGGTCTGAGGTGATGCGGCAGATGTTCATGATCCACACGTCTTCCACTTCGGGAGGCATGGGGTGGTAGAGACTTTGGTCGTCGGGATGATCCTTGGCCGCGGTCAGGTCGGACCAACGCAAGGCGAACTCCGTCACTCCGCCGGTGGCTCCCATTTTCTGGTAAAGTTCGCTGCTGGCCAACGCCGGCGGCTCCCAAGCGCCTTGATTGCCGAAGGCGTTGTCTACGTGGCCTTCCAAAAAGAAATCGGTGTTCAGGAACGTCCCATTCTTCAACCAACCGTCGCCCGCAAAGGTCGAGAACGCGATCTGATAACCGTCCACGGCCTCGCCTTCTCCGGTGCGGTCGAGACTTTCGCCGTCTGTGTTGGGATCGATGTAGATGTTGAAGTTGTCGAGATTGAAGTCGAGTCCGGTGTTCAGGGCTTCAATGGTCTGTTCCTCGGCTACGCCTGATGGATCTGGGCTCCAGTTGGTGTAGTCGCTTTCGTAGAGGATGTAGAGCGCCTCATCGTCCCAAAGAAACCGGGCTCTGTCGTTGTGCCGGCTCCGCGCCGTCTCGGCCTCCCGCAGCACACCCCACTCGGCGGCGACCGGGGCTTCGTCCCATTCGCCGGGTGAAATGACGCCGTCTATCGTGGGCGCGTTTCGGGTGAAGGCAGCCTCGATGCGCCGGGGGTTTTGAGCGGGAACAAAGGGGGTGGCCGTCAAAAGAACGGCGGCAATCCAAAGAAAGGCTAGGGGTCTCGTTGGCATTATGGCTCTGGGGTGGTCACCAGGGCGGGAATTGTGTCAGAACCGTCAGGCGAAACCAACTATCTTCTGCGAGGGGACTCCCGCTTTTTTTGGGAGAGGCCGGATGCCGTCTGGGGGGCATGGGGAGCGGCTGCGCGCCCGATGACGATCCCGGCAGGAGGCGAGCCATGCCGGAGGGGAAAAGTTCCGGTTGATGGTCCAGGTCCGGAGCTTACGAAGCGGGCTGAGATTCGGGTTGGATTCCCGGCCCGATTCCGTAGCATGCAACGAGCGGGGCGAAAAGCGATGCAGAGGAGACGGTTATTCTGGGCTGCGGGCTGGGCTGCGATGTGGGCGTGCTCTATTCCGCCGGGCGCAGCAGAGGAGGCCATCGCTTCCTACACATGGGAGCAAGGGCCAACCCGCGATGAGGATTATTTTCCCATTGCTGTCTGGTTGCAGAATCCCCGCAACGCCGTTCGCTACCGCGAGGCCGGGATCAATCTCTACGTGGGGCTTTGGCAGGGGCCGACTCAGGAGCAGTTGGACGAACTGACGCGCGCCGGGCTGAATGTGATCTGCTCACAGAACGAAGTGGGGCTGAAGAACCGGGAGAATCCTGTCATTGTGGGCTGGATGCACAATGACGAACCCGACAACGCTCAGTCGCTTGGTCCGGGGAAGGGCTACGGTCCGCCTGTCCCGCCGCGGGAGGTGGTGCGGGACTATCGCCGGATGCGGGAGTCCGATCCGGCGCGTCCTGTGTTTCTCAATCTCGGGCAAGGTGTGGCTTGGGATGATTACATCGGGCGCGGAGTCCGGCGGAAGCATCCGGAGGATTATCCGGAGTATTTGGAAGGATGCGACATCGCGTCCTTCGACATCTATCCGGCGGTGCACGAGGCTCCCGAAGTGGCGGGGAAACTTGAGTTCGTTCCGCAGGGTGTGGAGCGTTTGGTGCGATGGTCCGAGGGAAAGAAGATCGTTTGGAATTGCATTGAGTGCACGCGCATAGGGAATGTGCGGGTTAAGCCGGCGCCGGTGCAAGTTCGGGCCGAGGTGTGGATGTCGGTCATCCACGGGTCGCGAGGGATTATCTATTTTGTGCATCAGTTCGAGCCGGAGTTCCGAGAGGCGGCGTTGCTCGACGATGCGGAGATGCTGGCGGCGGTAACGGATCTGAATCGCGAGATCCGGGAGCTAGCTCCCGTGCTTAATAGTCCGGCGGAGGCGGAATGGATCGATGTGCAGTCTTCAGACCCGGAGATTCCCGTGGCCGTGTTGGTGAAGCGGCATGCTTCGGGGATTCACGTGTTCGCGGCGAATCTGCGGAACGAAGCGGTGGAAGCGGCGTTTTCGCTGCAGGATAAGGCCCTGGTCCGTGACGGGACGGTCGAAGTGTTGGGAGAATCGCGGGCGCTGCCGCTGCGGGACGGCGCGTGGAAGGACGCGTTCCCGCCCTACGGGATCCGGAAGTACCGGCTGCGGCCCGGGGACAAACGGGAAAGCGGGTGAACTGGGAGGCGAGTGAAGCGCATAAGGTCCTCTGTTCTTTTTGTGGGATGACCGATTCAGGGGACTACATCGATCTGTCAGGGGCGTCATCGCGTTTGGCGTTCGACCCATTGGAGCTTTTCGGCTCGGCTATAGGCACGGTGGGCTTTCGTATCCTGTGTTTCTTTGCGCCCCTTTATCTGGGGACGGTTTCGGCAGAGTACCTGGCCGGAGTGGATCTGGATCCTGACACGTGGCTCGATCCGTGGAGGGATCTTCAGTTGTCAGAAGCCGTCCTTGAACTTCTTATATTCCCGGCGGCATGGTTATGGCTGCTGTTGCTGGCCCTGTTGCGGACGGCCTGGTCGCTTCTGGCGGCGCCAGTTTTCGGCTTCTATTTTCTTGCCGTGGTTGTCTTTGGACGGTTCTCCGTTTTTATCCTGCCGGCCGGCTTTGCCACACAGGCGGCTTTGGTCTTTCTCGTGCTTTCGCATGATGCGACCGGGTTGGGATGGATATGTATGGTTGCTCTGGGAGCATTTGTGTTCGGCGCGACGTATGTGTTCTGGGGCATTCGGCGTTTGGGGATGCCGCTGATGAGGGAATGGAAGGGGAAGCCGGCGGGCGTTGATCCGGCCTTTCTCCCTTGGCGGCTCTACGGCCGGGAAGAGATTGAATCTCGGGCGTATCTCCACCGTGGCGCGGTGGTGACCTGGATCATTCGTTCGACGGCGACCGGGAACTGGGAACTGCGTTGGCATGATGCCCTAGGGGCAGGGGGATTCGCCGGGATTTTTCCGTTCGCCGGGGCGGGGGCGCGGAGCGTTGCAGATCGGGCCACCGGATGTCTGGAATGGGATCAACTCGCTGCAGAGAGTATTCCGTCGGAGATCGGCGAATTGGGAAACTGGATTTCCCTCCGGCGTGGGAGGCAGGGAAGCTGGGAGCAGGTCGCGCCGGGGTCCCGGGAGTTCACGACGTGAGAATTCTACAAGATGCACACCGCTGTCCTTTCTTTACTGGCGCTGCTCCCTTTGGTGGTGGTCCTGATCCTGTTGGTGGGACTGCGCTGGCCGGCGAGCCGGGCCATGCCGGTATCGCTGGTTGTGGCGGCGGGACTGGCTTTGGCAGTTTGGCAGGTTCCGGGAACGCAGGCGGCGGCGGCGGCGGTGAAGGGATTGGGCATCACCCTGACGCTGCTGTTCATCATTTTCGGAGCCATACTCCTGCTCAACACCTTGCAGGCCAGCGGCGCGATGCGGACGATCCGCAATTCCCTGGTTTCGGTGTCCCCGGACCGGCGGATACAGGTTATTCTGGTGGCCTGGTTGTTCGGCTCGTTCATTGAGGGATCGGCTGGGTTTGGAACTCCGGCGGCAGTGGCGGTGCCGCTGCTGGTGGGGCTGGGGTTTCCGGCCTTGGCGGCGGTGATCGCGGGCATGATCATTCAGAGCACGCCGGTATCGTTTGGGGCGGCGGGAACTCCGATCCTGGTCGGGGTGGCCACGGGGCTGTCCGGGGAGCCGGTGAGTAGTTATCTAGCGGCGGGCGGATGGGATCGCCTCGAGTGGCTCTACGGGATCGGGGTGCGGGTGGCCTTGCTCCACGCTGCGGCAGGGACGTTCGTGCCGCTGGTGCTCGCGGCCTTCCTGACGCGTTACTTCGGGGCGAAGCGCTCGTTTCGGGAGGGGCTGACGATTTGGCCGTTTGCGCTGTTTGCGGCGCTGGCGATGACGGTTCCCTACCTGATCGTCGCGATTGTGTTGGGACCGGAATTCCCTTCCATCGCGGGCGGGTTGATTGGACTTGCAGTGGTCACGGCAGCGGCGCGGCGGGGCTGGTTCATGCCGCGGCGCAGCGATTGCTGGGAGTTTCCAGCGCGGGAGGAATGGGAGCCGGAATGGTCCGGCCGAATCCGGGCCGGGGCGGGAGATTCCGGCGCCGTGGTGAAAGGGATCCTGGCCTGGCTGCCCTATATGCTGGTCGGCCTCTTGCTGGTGGCGACGCGGTTGAAGGGCACGGGTTTGCCGGAAAGGTTACGCGCTGCGGCCTGGGAATGGCCGGAGATTTTCGGCGCCGAAGTGGGGCTGCGGATCGAGCCCATCTACTCGCCGGGCATGATTTTCCTGATCGCATCCGCTGTGGCCTGGATGGCGCACCGGCTGCGTTTCTCTGAATACGTCAGGGTATGGAAAGATTCGCTGAGGACAACGGCGGCGGCGTCGATGGCGCTGGTATGCACGGTTCCCATGGTGCAGCTCTTCATTCATTCGGGGGGCGGGGCAGCGGGTTATGCCGCGATGCCGGTGGCTTTGGCCGAGGGTGTGGCGGCGCTGGCGGGCGAGGCCTGGCCATTGGCGGCTCCTTTTATTGGGGGGTTGGGAGCGTTCGTGGCGGGAAGCAACACCGTGAGCAACATGATGTTTTCGCTCTTTCAATTCGAGGTGGCGCAGCGAATCGGGGCTCCTCCGGAGTGGGTGGTGGCCTTACAGGCGGTGGGGGGCGCGGCGGGAAACACCATTTGCGTGCACAACGTGGTTGCCGCCTCGGCGGCGGTGGGGTTGCTGGGGAGGGAAGGTCTTGTGGTGCGGCGGACGTTGCCGGTGTTTTTCGGGTATGCGCTTTTCGCGGGGACGTTGGGCTACGTGATCTGCCGGTTTGCAGGATGAGGGAAAGGGTGGAGCGATCGGGGAAGATGCTTACTGGCGAAGCGGCGGCAGGCCGGCGGTGTCCGGTTGGTAAGGCGCGTGGGGAAGAGTATCGGGCAGGACGCGCACTCCAGTGGTGAACTTGAGTGGGAAGTAGGACCCCGTGGGAAAGGTCAATTCCAAGAGAAAGGCGGCCCATCCTTTTGAGGGCTCGGTGATGGCGGCGCGGTAGAGACCGCTGCCCCGATCTTCGGCGGGCGTGGCGGTCCAGGTCGCTCCGATGGTGTCTTTGCGAAAATCCCGGGCATCGGGATTGACGGCTTGCCAGACGCGGACTTCTTCCGGAGCGTCATCGGTTTGGACGGTGATGGATCCGTCCTCTTCGAACTTCCAGGAGAGGGTGGGCAGTTCCCGTTTCATGAGGATGGACTCGTAGTAGGCGGCAATGCTCTCGATGGCGTCGGATCCCCTGAGGCCGTGGTCGGCGTTGGGCACGTAGCGGAGGTGTTTCTGGCCGGGGAGATCGTCGAAGTAGAAGCGCGAGGAATCGGGGAGGAAGAATTGGTCTCCGGTGGCGTTGACGATGAACTTGGGCATGGTCAGGCGCTGGCGGTATTCGTAGGGTTCCTCGATGCGCAAGAGGTCCTGGTATTCGGGGCGGTCCTGCCAGTTCATGATGCCGGCTGCGACGTAGTCATCGACGGCAGGAGCGAAGAAGCCGTAGGCCTGGTAGTGATGTTTGAAGGACGGGACCACATTGAGCATGTCGATGACGATGGGAATCGCTGCGACGACGCGGCGATCGACGGCGGCGGTGCTCCAGGTGGTCCACCCGCGTTTTGAGGCTCCGGCGACGACAAAGGAATCGACGGTGTGGTTTCCTGCGCTTTCTTCCGAGCAGTAAGCGGTGATGGCGTCCATGGCGCGGACAGCGCTTTTGGTCATGGGCAGGCGGGCGAGCCAGAGGGTGTCGCCGGTGCGGAGGAATTTGTCCCAGGTGAAGGCGATGAGGCTATCCTCCTTATGGGCGCGCTCGGAGTCGGAGAAGCGGGTGGGCTGGTTAGGGACCATCCGTAATTCGGCGATGACGGAGCCGGTGCCGAGAGCGAACTGGACGAACTCTTCGCGCGGAGGCCTGGGCATGGGGTCGTCGTTGTCTCCGCCGCTGATCATCAGGAGACCGGTGGAGTGTTCGACTTTGTCGGGGATGGCCAGGGTGAGATGGTGCTCCCAGAGCGCGGGCGACACTTCGGGTTCGTCGCGCCACTTCTGGGATACGAGGTGGAGGACGTGGATAGAGCAACCCGGAAGCTTGCGCTCGTCAATCTTATGGAAACGGAAAGCGGGGTCGGGTTGGTGGACGTAGGCGTCCAACGCGGTGAGGTTTTCCGCAGGACGCTGCTCGGCGGCAACGGGGATAGCCATGAGGGGAACGGCGAGCAATGCCGCTGAGAGAGGATAGGATAGGCGAGGAGTGAGGCGGCGAAACATAAGGCGGCGGGGCGGGCGATGGGTTGGAGGAGACTACCCGCTCTGGGAGCCGGGTCAACGGAATCGGCGAGCGGATGCCGGTTTCCGGTCAATGGGCACCGGGGCTCGCGAGGCTTTGCGAATTCGGGGAACACTGCTCCATTAGCGGTGTTTCCGGATCAGCATGCGAAAACTTCTCCATGGTCTGTTGGCGGCAGCGGTCGTCGGGGTCGCTGTGCTGTTGGCGTGGTGGTTTTACGTCACCGAACAGAAACCGCCGAAACGGCCGTTGGAACGTCCTCCGGCAGTGGTGCAGACCATGGTGTTGCGGCCAGGAACGGAGGAGGTGCACTTGCGCAGCCGCGGCACGGTGCGCCCGCGAACGGAGAGCACCTTGATTCCGGAGGTGGCGGGGCAGATTCTCAAGATTTCGCCGGCTTTACGATCGGGAGGGTTTTTCGAGAAGGAGGACATCCTTTTGGAAATCGACGCCCGGGACTACGACACGGCGCTGGTGGTGGCGCAAGCGGAGTTGGCGCGAACGGAAGCCTTGGTGGTGGAGGAACAGGCGCGTGGGGAACAGGCGCGGGAAGATTGGGAGCGGCTGGGCGACGGATCCGAGCCAACGGCATTGGCGCTGAGGACGCCGCAGTTGGCGGAGGCAAAGGCCAACGTGGAATCGGCGCGGGCCCGGGTCGAGAAGGCGAAGCGCGATTTGCAGCGGACCAAGATTCCTGCTCCTTACGCCGGGCGGGTGATGGAGAAGATGGCGGATGTGGGTCAATTTGTGAACACGGGCACGGTAGTGGCGCACATTTACGAGGTGGATGTGGTGGAAATCCGGCTGCCGTTGACCAACGAGCAACTGGCGCACATCGATCTGCCCGAACTTTACCGGGGACAGCAGGACGGCTTGGTGGACGGGCCGCCGGTAAAGCTTTTCGGCATGGTCGCGGGGCGGCGAGGCGAGTGGGAAGGGAAGGTCGTGCGTGTGGAAGGCGCCATTGATCAGGCCAGCCGGCAGCTCTATGTGGTGGCGCAGGTGGATGATCCCTACCGGCAACGGGGTGACCATCCGCCGTTAAAGATCGGTCAGTTTGTCGAGGCGAGGATCGAGGGCAACCGGTTGGTTGGTGTGTTCCGGGTGCCGCGGCAGGCGGTGCGGGAGAACAATGTGGTGTATTTGCTCGATCCGGACTTGTTCGAGCCCTACGTGGCTCCGGGACCGCGCGGAGACGGGGGAAGGCCGGGCGGGGGCGGTGCGTCTGGTCCGCCGTCCCGGGTTTCCGGTCCTGCGGTTCCGGCGATGGAGAAGACCGAGTTGCGGCGCCGGGAAGTAGAAATCGCTTACAGCGATGTAGACCACGTGCTGGTGTCGGGCGGCTTGAAGACTGGCGATATTCTGTGTCTGACGCCGCTTCCTTTTGCGACGGAGGGAACGCCGGTGGTGACATCCCGGGCGGAATCGAATCAGGGAGGAGCGGCTGAGACTGCGGCTGCTGTTCCCGTTCCCTGAGTGCTCATGACCACTAAGTGAAAGCGGGAGGAATGGACCTGTGATTGCATGGTTCTGCCGAAACCACGTCGCGGCGAACCTGCTGATGTGGAGCATCCTGGTCGCTGGGGCGGTTTCGTTGTTCCGGCGGATCCCGGTCGAGATTTTCCCGGAGTCGGAGCCGGACATGATTTCGATCATGGTGCCCTACCGTGGGGCCACACCGCGAGAGGTGGAGACCGGGGTGGCTTTGTTGGTCGAGGAGTCCCTTGAAGGATTGGAAGGGATCAAGCGGCTGCGTTCGGAGTCCTTCGAGAACCGTTGCAGCGTCCAGGTCGAAGTCGAGGAGAGCTTCGACCCGAGGGAAGTGCTCGACGAGGTCAAGAACCGGGTGGACGCGATCAACAATTTGCCGGTGGAAGCAGAGCGGCCGGTGATCAGCTTGGCTCAACGGACCCGGAGCGTGATCAGCGTGATGGCGCTCGGCGAGTTCGACGAGTTGGAGATGAGCCGGATCGGCGAGCAACTCCGCGATGATTTGTTGGCGGTGGATGGGATCACGCAAGTGGAGCTGCGAGGGACGCGGGAGTACGAGATTTCGATCGAGGTGGACGAGGAGACCCTGCAATCCTTCAGTTTGACGTTGAGCGATGTGGCCGATGCGGTGCGGCGGCATTCCCTGGATCTGGCGGCGGGATCAATCCGGAGTGCGGGAGGGGACTTGCTGATCCGGACGCCGGGGCAGGCTTACACTGCGGCGGAATTTGCCGATCTGCCCTTGCGCACGACGGCAGACGGAGCGCGGCTCACGGTGGGCGATGTGGCGAAGATCCGGGATGGATTCGACGAGAACGATTCCTACATCCGGATGAACGAGCAGCCAGCGGTGGTGGTGCGGGTGAACCGGACCGGCAGCGAGAACGCCCTGAGCATCTCCAAGTCGGTGAAAGATTATATCCGGGTCAATCAGTCCAAGTATCCGGCGGGGGTGAAGCTGGAGTTTTGGGATGACAACGCGCGGAGTCTGCTTTTGCGCACGAAGAGCCTGGTGACGAGCCTGGGCTTTGCGCTTCTCATCGTTGGCGGGATCCTGGCGCTGTTTCTCGATGTGCGCTTGGCGTTTTGGGTATGCATCGGGATCCCCATCGCGTTTGCCGGGACGTTGATCTTGATGCCGGTTTTTGGGGCCACGATCAACTTGATGACCCTCTTCGCCTTCATACTTGTGCTGGGGATCGTGGTCGATGACGCCATCGTCACTGGGGACAACATCTTTCGGAAGATGGAACATATCCGGGACGGGACCCGGGCCGCGATTGAAGGCACGCGGGAGATCGCCCGTCCGGTGACGTTCGGCGTGCTGACCACGGTGGCGGCGTTCTTGCCGCTGCTGTTCGTTCCGGGAATGATGGGGAGGTGGGTGCGGCAATTGCCGGTCATCGTCATTCCGGTGCTTTTGTTTTCGCTGGTGGAAACGAAGCTGATCCTGCCGGCGCACTTGAAGCATTTGCATAACCGATGGAAGGATCCGGCCTACACCGGAGGCCGGATGGCGCGGGGCAAGCGCGCTTTCCTCACCGGGTTCGATCATTTCGTGAAACGGATTTACGATCCGAGCTTGGCGCTGGCGCTGCGTTGGCGTTATGTGACTCTGGGATTGTTTGTGGCTTTGGGAGTGGTGGTGGTGTCCTGGTCGAACACGCGTTTGCCCCGATCGATCATGCCGCGAATCCCGCGCGATCAGATCGAGATGAACCTGCTTATGCCGGTGGGAACTCCATTTGAGATTACGGAGAGCCACATCCTGCGCATCGCCGGCGCGGCGGAGGCGATGCGCGAGGATCCGGAGTTGAATGATCCGAAGATGGGGCCGGTGGTGCGCAATGTCCTGGTCATGATGGGCAGCGGAGGGCGGAGCAGCGGTCCGGGAGCATCGCACCTCGGTCAGGTCGAGATCGAGATCATGGAGCCGGAGCTGAGGACTTTGGAGGTGGATGTCTTTGATCTGGCGGAGCGTTGGCGGAGCACCATCGGCGAGATTCCGGGGGCGCGGGAACTGAGTTTCAGCGCGACCTACGGAAGGCAGCAGGCTCCCGTGGACATTCAGTTGACGGGACCGGACTTCGACGAATTGGAAAAGGCGGACGCCGAGGTGCGGGATTTGCTGCGCAATTACCCACAGCTCTTTGACATCCGCAGCACTTTCGAGCCGGGCAAAGAGGAGATTCAGCTCTCTCTCAAGCCGGAGGCGGAACAGTTAGGCATCTCCTTGGAGGATTTGGCCCGGCAGACGCGCCGGGCTTTCTTTGGCGAGGAGGTGCAGCGCATTCAGCGCGGCCGCGATGATTTGCGGGTGATGGTGCGTTATCCGAGGGCGGACCGGGAGCGGCTGCACACGCTGGAGACGATGTACATCCGGACTCAGGACGGCGGGGAGGTTCCCTTCTCGAGCGTGGCGGAGGCGACGATTGGGCGCGGTTACACGACGATCCGGAGGATCGATCGCGGGCGGGCCGTGGCGGTGCTGGCGGACTTGGACAAGGAGGAGACGGACGTCGAGGATATTCTGGAGGACTTGGACCGGGAGCTGCCCCCGATCATCGGGAAGTACCACGGGATGCGTTACAGTTTCGAAGGAGAGGCGCGGGAGGCGCGGGAAACGGAGGTCGCTTTCAAGGTGGGAATCTTCGCGACGCTGTTCATGATCTATGTGTTGCTGGCGATCCCGTTCCGCTCCTATTTGCAGCCCTTGATCGTCATGCTGGTGATCCCATTCGGGGTGATTGGGGCCTACCTGGGGCATTTCATCATGGGTATCACGACGTTCAGCATGATGAGCCAGTATGGGATTCTGGCGCTCTTCGGCGTCGTTGTGAACGACAGCCTCGTTTTGGTGGACTACGTGAACCAGAGGAGGCGCGAGGGTATGGGGCTGAGCGAGGCCGTGCGGAGCGCGGGGATGGCGCGCTTCCGGCCGATCGTTTTGACGTCGCTGACCACCTTCGGCGGTTTGATGCCGACGATGTTTGAGGAGAGCCGGCAGGCTCAGTTTTTGGTGCCGATGGCGGTTTCCTTGGGGTGGGGGGTCTTGTTTGCGACCTTCATCACCCTTTACCTGGTGCCGGCGAACTACGTGATCCTGGAAGATTTCCAGCGCGGAATGAAGCGGATGTGGAGGTGGTGGCTGTCCCCGTTCCGTTCCGGCGAAGGGGCGGAGGGCGGCGGAAGAGGAGAGCCGGCGGCGGAAGGTTAGTTAGGCCCGGGCCGGTCAGTGGGACCGGCAGAAATCGTTGAAGCGATCCATCCCCTTTTTGATCACGTCGAGTCCGGTCGCGTAACTGAAGCGGATGGCGTCGTCCTTGCCGAAGGCGATGCCGGGAACGACGGCGACCTCGTAGCGGCTGAGGAGTTTCTCGGCGAGATTGATCGAGTTCAATCCGGTTGAGGCGATGTTCACCAGGAAGTAAAAGGCGCCGAGGGGTTCCACGGTGGAGACATTGGAGATGGTCTCAAGCCGGCTCATCATGTAGCGGCGGCGGATGTCGTATTCCTCCCGCATGTCTTGCACGATTTGCTGGTCGCCATGAATGGCGGCGAGTCCTCCGTACTGGGCGAAGGAAGTCGGGTTGGAGGTGGTGTGACTTTGGATGTTGTCAATGGCCTTGGCCAGAGCGGGCGGGGCGGCGGTGTATCCGAGACGCCATCCGGTCATGCTGTAGGCTTTGCTGAAGCCGCCCACGGTGATGGTGAGCTTGCTCACTTCGTCGTCCAGGGACGCGATGCTCACGTGCCGGGCTTTCCCGTAGACGAGTTTCTCATAAATCTCGTCGGAGAGGATGAGAATGTCTTCAGAGACGGCGACTTCGGCGAGCGCCCGCAGTTCGTCTTCGGAATAGACGGCTCCGGTGGGATTGCCGGGGCTGTTGAGGATAACCATCTTGGTCCGGGGCGACATGGCGTTTTCGAATGCCGCGGGTGTGAGTTTCCAACCTTGATCCTGGGAAGTTTCTACGAAGACAGGTTTGGCTCCGGCAATGCGGACCATTTCCGGGTAACTGGTCCAGTAAGGGCTGGGGATAATGACCTCGTCTCCCGGGTCGCAGGCGGCGAGGATGGCGTTGAAGCAGGAGTGTTTGGCTCCGCAGTTGACGCTGACCTGGGCGGGGGAGTATTCGATGTTGTTATCGACGAAGAGTTTCTCGGCGATGGCCTCGCGGAGCTGGGGGATGCCGGAGCTGGGGGTGTATTTGGTGAAACCGTTGCGCAGGGCTTCGATGGCGGCCTCGACGATGTGGGCCGGAGTATCGAGGTCGGGTTCACCGGCTCCGAAGCTGCAGATGTCTTTGCCCTCCTCCATGAGGGCCTTGGCCTGGCTGGTGATGGCAAGGGTGCGCGAGGGCGAAAGTTCCTCGATATGAGCGGCGACAAAATCTCCCATGAGCGGAATGGTGCTTGTACAGCAGTTTCCGCCCTTGTAAAAGCAAGAGTTGCCTTTTTTGACGCCAGAGCGCCGAATGGCTGTAAGGCGTTTGTGAGAAAGGGCTTACCTTGGCATGCCTCGCTTGAGGGTCTCTAGGAGAAGCGCAGCCGGGAGACGACGCGGAAGCGCTGCTGGAGGGCGACGAGGAGGAAGAACAGCTCCAGGCGCCAGCGGACCTTCCAGGCTTCGTCGAGGCGACCGGCGAGGATGGCGTTGACGGCGCAGGGCAGGCGGAAGCGCGGTTCCGGTTGGAGGAGAATCTCGATGAAGCCGCGGGTGTAGAAGGCCTCGATCATCCGCCAATAGATTCTCATCCGGCGCCGGAGGACCTTCTCGTAGCGTTTCATGGCCGGAATGAAGGCCTGGTGGGAAGCCAGGGCTTCATCGACGAGGGCGGCCGCGTCCTTTCCGGAGAGCATGGCAAGATAGACGCCGGAGGAGAAAATGGGATCGAGGAAGCCCGCGGCGTCGCCCACCCGGATGAGACGGGCGCCCGCCAGGCGTTGATTGACGTAGGAGAAGTCGGTGATGCGATGCAGCGGTCCGGACCGTTGGGCCTCCCGGAGACGGGGTTCCAAGAAGGGACTTTGCCGCACGTGTCGCTCGAACACTTCCTCGGGAGAAAGTCCGCTTCGCTTGAGTTTCCCGACATCGACGACCAATCCGATGCTGACGCGGTCAGGCGCCAGGGGGATCATCCAGAACCAGCCTTCGGTGAGGCGGACGATGACGATATCGCCGGGATCGCCTTCCTCGGGCAAGGCGACGTTGTGGAAGTGGGCGAAGAGGGCGATTTTGCGATGATGCTGATACCCGACTCGGACGCGTTCGATGTTTCCGGTAAAATTGGCGACTCCCGAGGCGTCCACCAGGAAACGGCCCTGGAAGAGGCCTGAACTCGTGTCGGCTTCGACGCGGTCTTCGAGGATGCGGAAGGCGCGGACACTGCAAGTTTCGTGGACGTCGGCTCCTTCGCGCGCGGCGTTTCGGAGCAAGATTTCGTCGAAGACGGAGCGTTGGACTTGGTAAGCGGTGGGGTGCTCGGTGAAAGTGCCGCGGGCAAAGCTGACGGCGAGGTGATTCAGGCCGGATCCCAGGGCGAATTGAGCCCCGTGTTTGACGATGAAACCCGCTTTCTCCATTTCGGGGAGGAGGCCCAGTTCCTCGATGAGAGGCATGTTGTAAGGCAGAAGCGATTCTCCGATGTGGAACCTTGGAAAGCGCTCCTTTTCCAGCACGGCGACGGTGCGGCCGCGGCGGCGGAGATGAGCGGCAGTGGTGCTGCCGGCTGGGCCGCCTCCGATAATGAGGGCGTCGTAGAGCATCGATCAGTCCGGTGGGGATGGATCAGCCTGGGGCCCGTCGCGCAAAGCGGTGATGGCGGCGGCGATGCTGTCGATGCTGTGCAGGACCTGGCTGGCCGCCTCTGCGTCTGGCAGCTTCAAAGCGTAATGTTTTTCTAACGCGACCACAAGCTGGAGGGCGTCGACGGAATCGAGACCGAGGCCATCCGGAGAGAAAATCGGGACGTGACTGGAGATTTCGTCAGGATCAAGCGTGAGCATGAGTTCCGCGATCATCATGGTTTTGATGTCGGACTTGAGAGCGTCTTGGGCGAGTTCCATGGCTCCTGCGGCAAAAGTGCGGTATCAGAGGATGTCCCGGTCGATTTTCAGAATGGACCCTGTGATATAGGCTGCTCCGGGACAAGCGAGAAACGCAACCGCGGCAACGACTTCCTCGGGACGGACGAATGGCGGCATGGGGATTTGCCGGATGAGGACTTCCTGGCCGGCGACTGAGGAGGGCGTGATGGCGGATTCCCCGTCGCGCAATGTTCAGGCCCGCGGGGTGACGTTGCGGATGGGCGGATCGCCGGCGTCGGGATTCCAGGGCTGGGTCACAGGGGGGGCCACGCCCCAAAGCACCCTGACGTAACCGCCGCTGGGATGCTCGACCCGGTAGACCGCCGGATCGGCCGAGCGATCCGGATTGATGAATCCGGGCCCTGGGGAGTGCCGGCCGTTCAGCGGCGGCGGGACGGAGTATAGGCTGCGGAGGACGGCGCGGAGTTCCGCTTCAGCGGCGAAGAAGACGAAGGCGGCGACCAGGAGGGACATGGGGTTTTTCAGGAAATACAGACCGAGGAGAGCGATGAGGACGGCAAAGACCTGGCCGGTGCGGGCGGCGATGACCGTGGCTTTGCCATAGGAGAGCTTCATAGCCAGAAGGGCGCGGAAGACCCTTCCACCGTCCATGGGGAAAGCTGGGATGAGGTTGAAGATGACGAGAAAGAGGTTCGCAATCCAGAGGTAGAGAAAGATGTCTCCCATGAGGAGGGCAAAGGGTGTGAGCAGCGCGGCGATGACGACATTCACGGCGGGACCGGCCAGGGCGATGACAAGCTCGTGGAGGGGACGGCGGGGCATACCGGTCAGGCTGGCCACGCCTCCGATGGGCAGGAGCGTGATGTGCCGGGTCTGGATGCCGAAGCCGCGGGCGGCGAGGCTGTGCCCGAGTTCGTGAAGGATGACGCAGAGGAAAATGGCGGCGAGCAAGACCAAGGCATACAGGGCTTCGAGGAGCCCTGCGCCGGTGGAGAGGACTTGGAAGGCGACCCAGGCCACCAGGATGAGAAAGGTCCAGTGGACGAATACATCGACGCCGAACCAGCGCCCGAGTCGCAATGCGTGTTTCATGATCTTTAGAAGAAGGACCTGCGGTCTGGAGCGACCGCAAGCTAATAAACACCGGGTTCCTGTGCAATGCACGCGGAGTGGGCCGTTGTAGAGCCATTTTCCGGTTGTCGGATCGAGGCAAACGGTGGGAATCTCTCCGCATGTTGTTGGAGACTGGGAAGGCGCAGAGATCTGGATCTGCAGCGTTCCGGGAGCGCTTCGAGCGAATTCAAACCGTCGTGTATGCAACGTCGGCGGAGGCTTGCCGGGAACTGGCGGCGCACATTCGCGACCTGGTGGAAGGCCGGGCCCGGGAAGGACGGATGACGGTGTTGGGATTGGCCACCGGCTCGAGTCCGGTGCCTCTTTACCGGGAACTGATTCGCTTGCATCGAGAGGAGGGATTGAGTTTCCGGCGGGTGATCACCTTCAATTTGGATGAGTACTACGGCATCCCGCCAGAGCACCCGGAGAGTTACCGGCGTTTCATGTCCGATCAGCTTTTCGACCATGTCGATCTCCCTGCGGAGCAGGCTCATCTTCCAGATGGTTCGGTTCCCATCGAGGAAGCTTTCGCGTCCTGTGCCGGATACGAGGAAGCCATCGCCAAGGCCGGCGGCATCGACTTGCAAATCCTGGGTATTGGACGCTCGGGTCACATTGGGTTCAACGAGCCGGGGTCCAAAAAGGATTCGCGGACCCGGTTGATCGCCTTGGACCGGATCACCCGGCGGGATGCGGCGGCCGATTTTTTGGGTGAGGAGAATGTCCCGCGCTTTGCCGTGACGATGGGCGTGGGAACCATCCTGGAAGCCCGGGAGATCGCTCTGCTGGCCTGGGGCGAAAACAAGGCCGAGATTGTGGCGCAAGCAGTGGAGGGAGGGGAAACGGAGGCGATTTCCGCAAGCTTCCTCCAGGGCCACCCTAACGCGCGCTTTGTCATCGACGCACACGCGGCCTCGGCGCTGACCCGGCAGCGGCTTCCCTGGCTGGTGGGACGGACGCCCTGGGAAAAACCGGAGACCCGCCGGGCGGTGGCCTGGCTGGCGGGGCTCAAGGACAAGCCGGTCCTCAAATTGGTGGATGATGAGTACAACGAGAACGGAATGGGCGAGCTTCTGACCCGCGAAGGATCGGCTTACGACCTGAACATCCGGATTTTCAACGAACTCCAGCACACCATCAGTGGCTGGCCGGGCGGCAAACCGGATGCCGACGACACGAACAGGCCGGAGAAAGCATTGCCATGGCCTAAGCGCGTTCTCGTGATCGCTCCGGAACCCGAGGACGACATTCTTTCCATGGGGGGAACGATGGAGCGCTTGGTGCGTCAAGGTCACGATTTGCACGTGCTCTATCAGACTTCGGGCAGTTTGCGGGTGTCGGACGATGCCGCGGCGAAGTTTGCCTCGATCCTGCAAATGCTGGCCGAGCAGGGAAGCGCGAAATCCGGCGGGACAGGGCGGGCAATCCGGGCGGATTGGGAACAACAAGCGGACTACGCCAGGGCGATTCTGGAGGAGATCGAGCGGAAGGGGGCCTTTGGGGAGCCGTCAAAAGAATTGCGCTTGCTCAAGGCGTTGATCCGGCGTGGGGAGGCCAGGGACTCTTGCGGGGTATTCCGGGTGGCGGCAGAACGGATCCGGTTTTTGGATCTCCCGTTTTATGAGAACGGGCGCTATCGGCGCTTCGTTCCGGGGAGGGAAGACGAGGAGCGCCTTGGGGCGGCATTGGCGGAGATCCGGCCGGACCAGATCTACGCGACGGGTCACCTGGCCGACCCGAGTTCCGTGCAGGGGATTTGTTACAGTTTGTTGGAGAGGGCCTTGGAGGCGATGCAAGGTGAGGAGTGGCTGCGGCGGCTGAGCTTGTGGTTGTATCGCGGGCATCAGCGGCCGCTCCGGCCTCATGAGGTCGAGATGGCGGTGCCTATGAGTCCGGTCCAGTTGGAGACGAAGGTCGCGGCTATCGGGAGATTCCAGACTCACAACAGCCTGGACAACCTCGATGGGGAGGACAATCGAGGACTGGCGAGAGCTTACGACCGGCTCGGTTTGGCGGAATACGAAGCGATTGAGGGTTTCGAGAGGGGCTTACTTCCGGGAGCGGCGAGAGGCGGTGGGGAGGAGGGGCTTACCGGGACCGGCGGCTGACGCCTCCAGATCCACTGTGGGGAGGGGGAGAGCCGCCGCCGGACCTCGATTCCGGCCGGGATGGGCTGGGGGAAGGCGGCGCTGGCTGGCTGGCTCCCCGGCCCGGAGCGGAGGCCGAAGGTCCCGGGGGCGGCGCGGCGGAA
>JBGTBW010000208.1:0-7217 GCA_041749135.1 Verrucomicrobiales bacterium | reverse complement strand
CATTCAGGATGCCGTTCAGAGCCATGCTCCACAGGCTTGGATTGGGGCCGGCGCTCCGGTTCAACACAAAGGAAGGCCGGCCTCCATGGCGTTATGAGTGGCTGCGCCCTGCACACCGGGCCGCCCCCGCGCAAGGAAGCGCGCGGCAAGTTAGTGAGAGAGCGGTCTTGCCACGAACCCCTCTTACTTGTCGACTCTGCGGCCCCATCAAACCCGCTTTGCGGCTCATCCTTTTTCCGTTGCCCGCATTTCTTCCCTCGCCAGATCAGGAGTTCTGAGGCTCAATCGGCGATCAAGAGTGTCCGCCCCACAGATCGCCCACAGATAGAGTGTGATTCACGCAGCCAGCCGGCATACTTTTCAGGGTCCTTTTTTTGTTGACTGCCGATCCGGTCCAGATTTGCGCTGGCTTGCGGGCCGCCCCGGATCGTCTAACCCGGCTCCTCTCCATTCTCAGGCTCGCCCTTGGATTCCGCCGCCGCAGATCCTTCAGCATCTTCCGGAGCTTCTTTCTCCGGTCCGGCCACACCCAAGGCCTTGCCGACGGCCTCGGCAACTTTCGCGGCTCCGTCCGGGATGGCCCCGGTCGAAACGTAAACCACGGAGCCTGCCGGATCGATCACGACGGTGTGCGGGATGCCCTCCACCGCGAACTGCCGGCCCACTCCCATCTCGGCATCGAAACCGACGGGCGCTTGCAGCCGGCGCGCATCGAGAAACCTTTGCACCTGCTCTTTCGATTCCCCTTGGTTGACCGCGATGAACACCAGGCGTTCTTCGGGAAACGCAGCCAAAGCTTCGATAAGCGGAGGCAGCGACCGGGCGCAGGGGGCGCACCAGGTCGCCCAAAAATCGAGGACGACCACTTTCCCTTTCGCTTTGGACAGCACGAAGTCAGGGCCCTCCAGCATGGGAACGGTAAAGTCCGCGGCAGCCTGACCCAGAAGCGGCGAGGCATTGGCCTCCTCAGAGCCCGGCGGAAGGGGATCGATGGTGTTCTCAAACTTCCAATTCGCGAGGGCCCCCCATCCGCCGCCCGGATCCGGAGCTTGTAAGGCGAGAGTGTGGACCTGGTCCGTCGGAATCCGGCAGCGGCCGAGGAGGGAATGCATGCCCTCCACGTGCTCGGAAGTCCAGGAATCCACCGCCAGTCTTAACCGGCCGCCGTTAGTCAGGTCCAACCACTGGAGGCCTTCCGCGGCGGCAGTCTCGCCGGGTGCTGCGGGCTCTTCAGCGAGAGCCGGTTCCGCTTCTGCTTCGTCCGGCACTCTTCGTTTGATGTTGTCCTCCATGATTTTGTCAGGTTCTTCCACCCAGACGACCGCGGCGAGCCGGTCCATGGCAATCTTGAACTGCTCCAATCCCGTCCTGAAAAGGAGTTGCCCCGCCGCCATTCCGGCGATCTCCCCCCGCAATAAATCTCCATTCTGCGCCACGAGCACCTGTCGCGGAGGCGCTTCCCGGCGCAATCGCGGCAACAGCAGAGCTTCCCGTTTGGCGTCTTCGCTATAAGGCGGCGGACCGGCCACACTGGCCGACGAGTGCACCGAGAAATCCGAGAGCAGCGCCGGCCCGACCCGGTTGCCCCACACCGCCGCCGTCTCCAAAATCAGCCCGGCTCCCATCTTCCGGCCGCCGCGATCTTCGAGGCTTGCGGCGGCCGCCTGCACGTCGTTGATGAACATCAGCACTTGGTCTCCACGCAAAGAGAAACGCACGAGAATGGGTTGATTGGCGACCGACATATTAGTCTGGGACTGCATCTGACCGCTTTCCTCCCGTTCCTGGCCGCAATAAACCTGGCTGCCGTAATGCGCGATCAGGAAGTTCATCGAATCGGAATCGCGCGCTGTGCCCTGACAAAACAATCGGACACGGATGGAAGTCATCCCCGATTCCCCCGCCAGGCGAAAGCTGAAGTCGCCGCTTTGCAAAAGATAGGAGTGGCCTATGCCGGTAGCCGCCGGAAGAGAGATGGAGTTTCCCGATCGGGAAACGGCGCGGCTTTCCCGGGCCAACACCCGCCAGCCGGGACTGCTGAAATCCCCGTTCCCTACATCGGGCGCGCTCAATTGAATCGCATGAACGGAATCCACGCCGATCTGGCGCTTCTCGGCGGCGTCCCAGGAATACTCGATGGCGTCGCGACCAATGCCCACCAGCGAGACGGGCCAAGTTTCCTGACCCTTGACATGCAAGAGAGCCGGCGCCCGCTGAAAGACTCCATCTTTGGGTAGGCTCCGGGTTATGGTCAGATTCGCCGACTCCACCGGGGCGAGCGAACCGTCCGACCCCACGGGTTGGAAGTCCGGAAGCTTTTTCCCTGTGGGCCGGATCATTCCATGCAGCTTCAAGTCCCCCACGGCGATGACGTCCAAGTCATTCAAAGCCGGAACCGCTTCCGCGTCTTCCCCGGGCTCCGGCAAAACCAGCGCGCGCGGTTGATCCAACGCCGCCGAAACCGGCTCCGTGGCGAAGGACGTCTCCAGGCGAGCCTTGCCCTCCTCGATCCCCAGCAAGCGACCGCGCAAAAGATTGCCATCCTGAAACCAAAGCTCCGCATCCGACGGATCGCGTTCGAGCCGGGCTGACCGCGGCCAATACAACCCTCGGACCCGGTCCAAGGGAATCTCGCGATCCTCTCCTTCCGGCCTGCGCACCATAGCCGTTAGGCCATCGGAACTTATCAACTCACCGTTGATGATCTCATCGGCCGTCTCGACTTGTGCTTGGGCGGAGTCGAGCGCCGCCGGAGCTTCGTCAAGCCATTCCGAAACGGCATAGCGATCGACGATGAGGCCGGCGCCCTTGTTCAACAAGGTGATGGTCGTGCCGGATACTTCTTCCCCTGCGGTCGCCTCCGATGGAGCGCCGGCCGCTGCCGCCTCTATCAAATTACCTGCCTCGAAGAAGACGATTTCGCCCACGGCTTCGGGAGGCTCCTTTGCATTGGGTTCACTTGTCTCAACATTTTCCTCCGGTGGAGCGGGAGGCAGTTCGGCCCGGATTTGACCATCCGCTCCATAGAGCGCACAGCGCCTCGTGTTGCGATCCCAAAGCAGACGAAGATGGAGCCACGGTTCCGCCGTGGCCGACCCGGGGCCGATGGAAGCAAAACGATCTCCATGCACCAGAACGATCTCGTCTCCCCAGGTCTCGACGGACACCGACTCGTTTCCGGCGGCGGCGCGAAGGGAAAACTGGGGATCGTCCTGCGTGCGCAAGCGAACCTCCACCCGGGTCCTCTCCGGCAACTCCAGCGACTGCTTTACGCCCCCATTGAACGCGAGTACAACGGCTTGGCCCGCTGCCGCGAGATAGGCTGAGGACTTCTCGTAGCGGCCCTTGGACACGGACTCTCCGGTGAGAAGGGACGCCGGACCAGCCGTGAGAATCCCCTCCCCCCGAATACGTTCCACCGAGACGAGCTGTTCGCGCCGCACGGTGAAAGCCACCCTTGCTGCTGAGGTGAAGGTCATTGTCTCTTCGTCAGCTCTCTGCAACGCGCCGGTGAGATGACTGCCATCGGTGAACACGATTCGGAACGGATCCGCCGTAGTGACGAAGGGCCCCCCAAAATCCACCCGGCGAATGACTTCCCATCGCAACCGGACCGGTTCGGAGAAGAGGTCCGTCTTCCACGTGACGTGTGAACCATCCGCGCCCGTCAATTCCCCTTGCAATGTCTCTCCATACCGCCAGCCAATCTCCGCGATTGCCCGGGAGGAATGTTCCATAAGCAAGCGCGGCAGCGGTCCCGGCTGGGGCGGGTCTGTCTTCTCCTCCTCCGGCTCTTGTCCCCACAGACTCGAGATACCCAGGACGAGAAATCCTCCTGCCAAAAGGCGGGTTCGCGCCGCGCTCGGGAAGTTTATCCCCCGCCCGGCCTTTGTCGGGGAGTGCCTGGCGGTGTCAACGCTCATAAATCGGGAGAAAGCGATAGTTCAGCGCCAGGGTGAGCAAAGACATGGCCGTGCTGTAGGCGCTTCGGCTGAAGCTGCCGTCCTCGGCCTGCGTCTCATGCAGAATGCGCACGGTCATGGCATTCCATTTCTGCCAGGCCTCGTAGTCCGTTTGGTAAAGGGCCTGCGCCATGTAATAGCGAAAATACTCGGGATAGCCGCTTTCCCGGTGCTCCAAACGGGAGGTGATGTGTTTCACCGTGGCCGGGAACTTCTCCTCATCCTTTTGTTTGCTCACTGCCGCGACCAAGGTGGCGATGCAGGAGCGGTTCATGGACTCGCCCATGCCGCCGAGCCCGCCGGCGTAAGCCACGGAGCCGTCGCGGCCGGTGCTCCGGCGCATGTACTCCAACGCGGCGTCCACGGTGTCGTCCGGAACATTCATCCCGGCGTTGCGGGCGGCCAGCAGCCCCATGAGCACCGCGCCCGAAACCGAAGTATCGGCATCGCTCGCGTCGGGACTATAGCGCCACCCGCCCCAGCGGTTATTTTTTTGCGCAGCAGCGGCGCAGCCGACGGCGAGGTCAAGCGCCTGGGCGATGGTCTTCCCGCGTTTTTCGGATCCCTGCCAAAGCGCCAACTCGTCCACCACTCCCGACGCCTCGGCGAGCGCCAGCATGGCGAAGCCGTGGTGATACATGCTGTTGGGGATGTAACCGGTGGTCTCATCCTGAGCGAGGAGGATGTGACGCAAAGCCTTGCGAATGTTCAGCGTCCATCGTCCAAAATTGGGATCGTCCCCACTGGCGAGAAAGGCCATCACGCAGAGGCCGTCCACGCCGGGCCCGGTCTGCCCGTCCGACCAGGAGCCGTCTTCCTTTTGATTTTCCGCCAGCCAAGAAAGACCGCGTTCGTAGATTTCATCGACCTCAGGCGGGATCTCTCCGCCGAATCGAAGCGATGGATCCTGCGCGGGCGCAGTCGCTGCGGGAAACCCGAGCAGAACCAGGAGTGGGAAAGCGGCATGATGAAAACGCATGCGAGTCCGTGATTAAGATTTTCGAATTGAACAGCGCGAGGCGCAAGCGCGGCAGGCAAGCCCAATCGCCGTCATTCCTTCGTGCGCTGCTGGCGATTCTGGCGGATGTTGTCGGCCATCTGTTGGGTTTCGGCCAGACCGCGGCCACGGAGAATCTCGGTCTGCTTCGGATCAAAAAAGGTTGCCCATTCCTCTTCCGTCATCATCGCCAGGGGCATTGTTGCGTAGTAGCCCTCGCAGTGCCATGCAAAGCTGAACATGTTGGAGAAATCGGTTTCGTATTCCTGAATCAACTCGGCGACGCGGCTCTCAAGCCGCTGTCGCTTCTCCGGTTCCAGGGCGACGTGCTTGTCCACTTCACTCATCACCACTGCCGTCTGACTTCTCCTTTGCCAAGCCTTGGCCGCGCCGTCCTCGTTTTCCCAAGCCTCGCGACCAGTTTCCGAAAGCACTCCGGTCACGGTCCTTAGCCAGAGCGCGGGGTCCTCCCGAGTAGCGTGATCCGAAAAAAAGGGGCCGTTGAGGGCCTTGAGCTTGGCCGGCAAATCCTTCGGGGCCACTGCCTGGAATTCCCGCCTGGCCCAGTTCTCCAGACTCTGGATACTTTGTTGGGCCAACTCTTCGGCTGATCCTTTGGCGGCGGTGTTCAGCACCATCTCCGCTTCCGGGGGGAGATTCGCCGCGCGCACCACCCGGCCCGCCTTGGCATCCATGATCAGTTGATGTTTTCGCCGCATTTCCATCGCCCTGCGATGCAGGTAGACGGCCACGAGCCTGTCCGCCGCGCTCGCGTCCATCTCTTCGGGGGATGGAACATCGATTCCTTCGAGGGATCCGGCAGTGGAAGGCATATGAGAGTGTCGCGCCAGGGCTGCCGGTGTCAGGAATTTCCACCGCTTCATCTGCGCCTCGTCCATGATGGCTCGCAGAACGGCCTCATCGACTCCGGAGAGCTGTTGCAACATCTGTCCTGGGTCGATGGAATAATAGCCCCTTCCCGACAAACCATAATAATGCTCCGGCAACGCGAGCATCGATTCCTTGACGACGCTCAACAACGCCACGCGCTGTTGTTCGTTCAACCCGACGAACCGGTCGGCGGCGTCGATGAAAACCATGCCCAGGGCCTCGGAACGCCGGGCGCGATACTCCGCCCGCTTCGCAGCGATGAAAGCACGCTCGTCCTCAGTGAGAATCTCCGCCAGGGCCTCCTGCCAGGCCGCACTTTTGTGGGGTTGCATGTCCTCGCTGGAAATGTCTACCCCCATCATCCCGCCCCGGGAGATCATCATCTCCCGCTGCTCCTCCGCCATCTCGAGCAGCCGCTGCTCGCTGCGCTCACGCCAATGGCCAACAGTGACTTTCACCGCTTCCTCAGCCAGTTTTTCCAACTTCTCCCGGCGCGCGTCGTCCAGCCCGGCAAGCTGCCGGATCTCATCCAAATCGCCGTCCATCAACGGAATCAAGGAATCGAACGCGCTAGACTCACAGGCATCCAGATACTCCGCCAATTGCTCTTGAACCCTGGACTGGCGCTGTGCTTCCAGTTCCACATGTTTATCCGCCTGCTCAGGCGTCAGGATTTCCGCCAATCCCTCTTTCCAAGCCTCAGTGAGTTCCACTCGGACCGAAACTTCGCCGGAATTCGCGCCAATTTCTTCCGGGTTCCACTGCTTCAGCATGTTCACAGCATCGCCTGATTGCAGTAAGTAGGGCGTTAGCCATTGTCGAAAACGCTCCCGCCAGACCGTCTCCACGCCCTCGGCCACTCTCGGTCTCAAGGACCGCAGCGCTTCTTGGGAGGGCTCATCCAGATCGAGTTCTTGGATTAGAGCCGCGATGGCCTCGCCGACCTGTTTCCCGGCTTCCTGTCGCCGGGATTCCGCTGCCTTGTCGAGAAACTCCCCAAAGGCCAGGTCTTCCTCCGCCGTGAGACGTTTCTCGTCAACAGCGGTTTCTTCCTGCCCTTCCTGCCCGGTAACTCCAAGGACCAGCACAACCGCGAAAGCACCAGTGAGCAGGAGCTGCCAAACAGCGCCTGATCTCCAACGGAGCCGGTGACCTGCCGCCTCCGCCCCAGCCAAGCGACGGCGTGCCCATTTCGACCTCATGGATTCCGGCCCGTTCCTTCGAGGTTGCTGAAATAGGCATCCAACCCCGACCGGAACTCCTCGGGAAATTCGCGTCCAGCCCGCCCCGTCGCTTGACCGACCGGACGCGCACTCACCAGGCTGGCCGCGTCGCTTCCGGGCCCGATATCGGTCAAGGCCGCGGAG
>JBGTBW010000207.1:0-29278 GCA_041749135.1 Verrucomicrobiales bacterium | reverse complement strand
GCCTCTCGGCAGATGACGCCCTACTTGTGGGGCGGACACTCCTGTCCGCCGATGGAACCTGAAGAGTTCGCGGGCAGGAGTGCCCGCGCCACATACCCTTCCAGCTCATCCAAATTCCTCGAGATCAGGAGTTCTGAAGCTCCGGTTTCCAAGATCCGCCAAGTCCAGTCTTTTCCAAGTCTGTTTGCCCGGCCAAGCTCAGGCCGCACTGAGGCCTTTTAGGGGGATTCAAAAGTCGCGGGAACCGCGGGCAGCGGCTGCACCGCAGAAGGCGCCGTGATCCGCCCGTATTTCGTGTAATCGAAAGAACGAAACCCGACCTTCCCGGCGGGGGAGCCCGCCTTTAGTGTAAAATCGCCGTTCTGCGGGTCCACAAACAGCGGGTCGGCTATGAGGGAGCGCTGGTCTTGCCCCCGTGCCTGCCGCCACTCTTCCAATGTCAAGTCGCCGGGGAATGTGACCGGCTTGCCCGCACGCCAGTAGAGGTTTGAGTCGGTCTTGAAATTGTTGTCCGCCCAATTGCTGCCGAGCAGGGGGGAATCGTTGTCCCATAAAACGATATTCCGCTCGAAGGCGAAGGAGCTGTGCGGCTCGGTGCGCGTGCGCTGGATTTGCTGAATGCGGCTGTAGGCCAGGATGTTGTTCACGATCCGGTTATCCCGGCCGTAGTGCTGGTGAAACGAGCCGGTCTTGGTGCGATGGACAAGGTTGTTCTCCATGGTGATGCCGGTGGAGCCTTCGTCGGTGTAAAGGCCCCAGCCGCCGTAGTCGAAGCTGTCCACGTCGTGGATGTGATTGTTAGAAACGGTCGTGCCGGGGCTGATGCCCAGCGTATAGACGCCGCCCATGTCGCTGAGCACGCCTTGGCCGATTGTGTGGATATGGTTGAACTCGATGCGGTTGTGGTGCGAACGGGACGGCTCCGCGTAACCCCAGGTCCAACCCACGCTCACGCCGGTGTAATAGAAGTCTTCAATGTCGTTGTGCGTAATGTTGTTGGAGGAGGCATGGCCGATCCACACGCCCACCGCCGCCGGGTGCAGCCGCCCGCCGTGCGCGAGGGTGCAATCGTGGACGGTGTTGTGGAACGTGCCCCCCTCATCTCCGGCGAGCTTGTCCAGGTTCTCGGCAGCCCACGACTCCCGCCCGCCCGCCGTGCCGATCTTTACGCCGCCGGCTCCCAAGTCGAACAGTTCGCATCGCGTGACGGTGTTGTGCTGAGACGCAGGTCCGATGGCGACGCCGTAGCCGCCGGTGTGCCGCACCACGCAGCGGTCAAGGGTCACGCGCCGTGCGCCGGCCATTTCGATTGCAGCCGAGACGTTGACCTCTGCTTGTGGGTAGGACTGTCCCTCCTGCGGCAACGTCCACTGCGTGTGCGCGAAGGTCAGGCCGCTGAGCGTCACGCCTTCGACGTAGCGGTTCGCCGCCGGGTCGCCCTTGAAGAGGACGAGCTGTTCGACGCGTGGAGCGATGACGGTGGTGTTCTGCGGCCTCTGGCCGGGCAGGGGGATATAGGTCAGCTCGCCGCGTTTCGGATCCAGGCTCCACTGGCCGGGCTCGGAAAGCGGTCCGGGCACGTTCTCGATGAAGTAACGATGGCCGCTGGTCAGGCTCATCCAAGAAGCCAGGCTGCGGGTGGGTGAAGCGAGTGTGACGCTGTTGGTAACTGCATCGATGTGAGCGATCCGCGCCCGCGTGATGGACCACAGGTGAAACGCGATCAGCTCGGCGTCCGTGCCCGCCAGAGCCGGGTCCACATCGCCCGCCTCGGCAATAAAACGGTCGTGCCCGCGCTCCTGGTTGGCCTCTGTCGGGTCGAGCTTGCCGGCGATGTGGAAGTAACCCGCGGCGGGCAAACGGGGCCGCATTTGTCGTCGATCGTTGACAAACAATTGTGCGAAGCGCCATTCGCCGTTCATCACTTCGTCGAGCGTCACGCGCCAGCGGCCCGCGTCATCGACGGTCCAGCCCGTGATCGGCACACCGCCCGAAAAAACGGGCCGTTCCTCTCCGTGCGCTTCGTAGACCGAGTGCGAATCCTCCGGCGCGAAGACGATGGGTTCGCTCAGAGCATACATTCCGCCGCGAACGCTCACCACGACATCGCGTTTGCGATCAGTCCTGGCCGCCCGCCCAGCTTGCTGGGCGCGGTGGACCGTGGCGAAGGGCTCTTCGTAGGTCCCCGGATTGTCGTCGTTGCCATTGGGCGCGATATAAAAATCCGCCGCGAAAGCGGTGGTTGAAGACAGTAGAAAAACAGCGCAGAAGCATCGAACTGCTGGAATTGTGATAATCCATCGCTCTCCGTCCTCCGTGTAGTTCGCCGGGAGTCTGCCGCGGGAAGCGCCCGTTTCCATGGGCAGAGCCTGACGGAATAGTCCACGGACGTCAAGAATGCGCTTCATGCTGCGCCTCACCTCGCCGGCGTGCAAACCACTTCCGCGCCTCCTCCACCCACAGCACGCTGCTGGCGATGAGGCCGATGAGGAAGATGAGGTTCACGGTGACGGCGCCCTCCGTAACAATGTTGATCCACAGGATCTGCACGGCGGCCAGCGGCAGCGGGAGGCCGCAGAGCAAGGCGCTGAGCAGGACCAGCACCTCCGCCATCGATGTGGCCAGCAGATACAACACCACTTTCTTGAGGTTCTGATAGACTAACCGGCCTTCCTCGACGGCTTTGACGATCGTGGCAAGGACGGTTTGGGAACTTGCAGCGTGCCAGGGGAGGGCCGAAGTTCCAAGCATGGGCATCACTGCCTCAGCAAAGGCCGCTGCTCAACCCCCGAGCGTAAGATCGGCAAAAATGAGGGCAACGATGCATACGTCCCGGAGGCGATCGCAGCGCAGACCACTCGGACGATCACATGAAGATCTGCTTGAGGATCAGGAAGGTGACGGCGGCCAGGAGGGCTCCGGCGGGAACCGTGATAATCCAGGAGATAACGATGTCGCGAACCACGCGCAGGTTGAGGTAACCGATGCCTCGCGCCAGCCCAATTCCCAGAACGGCGCCCACCAAGGTGTGAGTGGTCGAGATAGGAAAGCCGAACTTGCTGGCCAGCACAATCGTTGTGGCCGCGCCGACGTTGGCCGCGAACCCCCGACTGGGCGTAAGCTCGGTGATCTTTCGCCCGACGGTTTCGATGACGCGATAGCCCCAAGTGGCTAAACCCAGCACGATGCCCGCCCCGCCCAGAAGAAGGACCCAAAAGGGCGCCTGCGCCTGGAGATCAACGACGCCCTTGCTCGCGATGTCGAGGACGGCAGCCAGTGGACCGATGGCGTTTGCCACATCGTTGGCCCCATGGGCAAAGGCCAGAAAACACGCGCTGACCACCATCAACCGGCCGAAAACGCCCTCCATCTTTTCGAACTCGAACGTGCGGCGGAACTCCCATCGTTTGGCGGGAAGGTCGGATCCGCCGGCCAGCGCGGGACGCAATCGCTGCTCGGCGGCATCCTTCGGCGTAAACGGAATTCCGGCCGGCAAGTCCTCGGGCACTTCAATATTTCGAGCGATTCGTTCAGCTTCGTGAATTCGCCGCAGGCGCCGCACCCAAAGCACCGATAAACCCGCCATCAAAAGGCCGGTCGCCGCGGAAAATGACACCGCTCGCCCGAGAGTCAGATCCAGTTTGAGGTTGGGCAGACCTTTCCACACCATGACCAGCGTCAAGACGAAGGCCACATAGAAGACTAAGAACGGAGTAACGCGATAGGTTTCACGGAGCGGGTGCTTGCTATTGATCACCACGTTCTGAAGCAATCGAAAGAGCGCGAAAGAAAGGATGCCGCCGCAAGGCGGCGAGGTGATCCACGAAGCAACGATGCCGCTGACTTTGCCCCACTTCACGGCTTCCATCCCGCCGATGAGCACCCCGACGCCGATAACCGCACCCACGATGCTGTGCGTGGTGGAGACCGGCCACCCGAAGAATGTGGCGATCTGCAGCCAGACTGCCGCGGACAAAAGCGCCGCCAAAAAACCCAAGACCAAGGCCATCGGCTCGAACTCCTCCGGGTCAAACATCCCCTTGCGGACCGTCTCGGTGACATGACTGCCCACGAGGACAGCGCCCGCCAATTCCATCACCGCCGCAATCAAGACGGCTTGTTTGAGGGTGAGCGCCCCTGAGCCAACCGAAGTGCCCATCGCGTTGGCCACGTCGTTGGCGCCGATGCTCCAAGCCATGTAAAGGCCAAAGAGCAGGGCTAACGCCACCAGAATCCCGCCGTGCGGCAGCGCTAATTCCAATTCCCATCCAAACATACGATCATCTCACCTCCAAAACCCGGCGGATCGCGCTCGCGGTATGATCCGCGTAGCGCGACATCTCTCCAAGCAAGTCGATCGCTTCCTTCCAGAGCATCGCCTCCAGTGGACCCAGCCCATGCTCGGCAACCAGCAATCGACGCGTCACGCCGATCTGAACCGACTTGGTTTCGTCTTCCCGGTCGTTACGCTCGGAAACCAGCCTCGATACCGTCAGGGCGTCCCGCCCGCCAAAGGAAGACTCGATCAACAGGTCGATCTTGGAAACGATCCCAGCCGTCAATTCGCAGTTCTGCAACACACGCTCCACGAATGTTCGCAAGTCCGCCCGCAGCTCCTCCGGGATCGTCATCTCCCGATAGGTCAACACCGCCGCCAAATCCTCCGCCCGGTCCGCTATCGAATCCTGTTGATCGAGGATGTTCACCAAGTCCGCCTTCCCCACCGGCAAAAGAAGCCTCGATACCAGCCGCTCATGTGCGTCATTCTGAACCTTGTCCGCTTCGGTCTCAGCGAGGATCACTTGCTCGCAGAGTTCGGCCGCCCGCGCCCCATCCCCTCGAGCGGCGGCTTCGAATAACTCACCGATCAGTCCCACGCACGCGTGCACCTTTTCCGAGTGGGCCTTGATGGCGTGAACCGGCGATTGGCCGAATAGTGCTTCGAGTTTTGGCATAGCTCTTTTCCCTGCCAGGCTGTTCGCAGCACGTCCAGCCCGGCCAAATCGGAACGCCGCTTCTCATGCAACCATATCCCAGTCCAAGTCAAACAGATTCATCACAATTGGCAATAGCCGATGGCCAGTTGCAGGGTGGTTTCGCCCGCATTCTTGACGCCCTTTCAGGAGAAAAACCGCCCCGGCTTCGAGACCGGGCAGAACCGGTCACAATTCGCGGATGACTCCGTGAGCGCCATCATTTCAACCTGCCTCATCAATCTCTCAGCCGACAAGTCGCGCGTGTTTCGCGAATCGTTTCGCGTGTTGATGTTGAAGCCAGGCGGGCGCTTGGCCAGTATCGAGGGCGCCGCAGGAAATGGAGCCCATGGCGGACCGCGGCGCCGGCGGACCGTCCATCCAGGGGCAGTAGAAACAGGATGAGATATGCGGGCTAAACCGGGATGATCTGAGCGAGCCACGCGATGAGCCGGGCGCCGGGAACCAGAAGCAGGTGGGCAAGACACGTGCCCAGGAGGCGGCTAACCGCCATTCCAAACACAGCCGCGCGAAGGCGAGTGTCGCCGGAATCGCCTTCGCTCGCGGCGGCGTCGGTGACGTAGGAAAGATAGGGATCGACAAACGCAAAAAGCACGATGGTTCCGAGAAAATTGACGGCTGCCGAGAGTTGCCCGGTAGTCATGCGCAAATCGGGAACATAGACGGCGGCGTAGAGTGAGCTAAGAACTCCTGTGGCGAGCAGAGCGCTCCCAGCGACATTCAGACCAAAGATGGACCAAGGGAGGCGCTGAGATCCGCTGAAAAAACGAAGATTCTGCGGTGCGGGTCGCGCCCAAGCCCCGCGAAGTGCATCCCATCCTGGGCGGCTCAACGCGTAGAAAGCCATCCGGGCGATCGAAGGAAAGCGATCGAAGGCAGCGACAATGGAGGTCACGTAGCGCTGGAAGGAGGGGATCAGAAAGATCCCAATCAGGGTGGCTGCAGAAGCCGCCGCGATGAGCCAATGGAAGTCGTGCCGCAGAGAATCGGCGGCGCCTTGAAGCGCGGCCTCGACCCGTTTGGAAAGCGCCGGAGTGACGAGAGTGTTCGATGTCCGGGAGACCAGAACGAGTATATTGAACAGAGAGAGGCAGAAGGCGATCTTGCCCGTGCGAGCGCCCGCGATCCGGACGCCGTAGGACAAGGTCGCGATCAGGTGGATCACTCCGATGAATCCACAAAGCAGCAAGATGGACATACAAACCTCCTCCGCTCAAGAATCCTCGACAGGGAAGCCCTCCGCCGCTGCGCGCGGCGCGCCTGCGGGATGAGTGGGAAATCGCAGACCCACTATATCGCCGCTGGCGAGAGCCATTTCTTCAACCTTTTCGCGAGTGGCCCACACCTCGATCTCACGCCGCGGATCGCGCTCCGGCATCACGCTGAGACGAGCGAAAGGACCGGCGACGAAGAGGTGATCGACACGACCCGCCACATGAACGCCTTCCTCCGCGGCGAAGATGAGTTCGATCTCGTGCGGGCGGACGTAGCGCCCGTCCTCGAGCTTATTCACCTCCCCAAGGAATTCGTAGACAAACGATGTGCGCGGCTGGTCATAGATCTCCTGGGGCGCACCCGTTTGCTCGATGCGGGCGTTCCGCATGACGACGACTTGGTCCGCCAGCTCAAGAGCCTCCTCTTGATCGTGAGTGACGAAGAGCGTGGTTAGTCCGATCTCGTTGTGAAACTGGCGCAACCAGCGGCGCAGGTCCTTCCGCACCTGGGCGTCCAGCGCGCCGAAGGGCTCGTCGAGCAGGAGGACTTTAGGCCGGATGGCCAGGGCCCGCGCCAGAGCGACGCGCTGGCGTTGGCCTCCGGAGAGTTCGTGCGGACGGCGATCATCAAAGCCGTCGAGTTTGACCAGATGGAGCAGTTCCTTCACCCGCGCGCCGATCTCGCGCTTGGAAGGCCTCTTGGCCCGCGGCAGCACGGCAAGACCAAAAGCGATGTTGGCGGCCACGGTCATATGCTTGAAGAGGGCATAGTGCTGAAACACGAATCCGACGCCGCGCTTTCCCGCCGGCACGCCAGTCACGTCCTCTCCGTGAAAGCGAACGCCGCCGCTGCCGGGGTCGGCATACTCCAGGCCGGCGACGATCCGCAAAAGGGTCGTCTTGCCCGATCCGGAGGGGCCGAGCAGGGCCGTGAGAGAGCCGTCAGGGATCTCCAGCGAGACGCCGTCCAGGGCGGTGTAAGCCCCGAACGTCTTGTGGATCGATTGGATGGAAACGGACATCGCAGGCAGGAATCGGTTAGGAGTTCTCAATGGCGGCCGGACCCGCGGCCTCCGGTGAAGTGTTCAACGGCGGACTTAAACCCGAGGGTCACCAGCGCCAGAAGAGCGAGCAGCGCGGCGCAGGCGAAGGCGGCGCTGAATTGATACTCGTTGTAAAGCACTTCGACGTGAAGCGGCAGAGTGTTGGTTCGGCCGCGAATGTGCCCGGACACGACGGACACCGCCCCGAACTCGCCCATGGCTCGCGCGTTGCACAGCAGCACTCCATAGAGCAATCCCCATTTGATGTTGGGCACAGTGACGCGGCAAAAGATCCGCCAGCCCCGGGCGCCCAGAGTGACTGCGGCTTCCTCCTGGTCATTGCCCTGACTTTCCATCAACGGAATCAGCTCGCGGGCAACGAAGGGAAAAGTCACAAAAACCGTGGCAAGTACGATGCCAGGGAGAGCGAAGATGATCTGGACATCGTGCTCTCGCAACCACGGTCCGAACCAGCCTTGAGCCCCGAAGAGCAGAACGAAAACGAGGCCGGCGATGACTGGCGAGACCGCAAAGGGGAGATCGATCAGGGCGATAAGAAGGGAGCGGCCCCGGAAACGGAACTTGGCGATAAGCCAGGCCGCGGCCAAGCCAAATATGGTGTTCAACGGCACAGAAATGGCCGCCGCCAGGAGAGTGAGCTTGACCGCTGAGAATGCGGCTTCCTCGGTGAGCGCATCCCGGAAAACCTCCCAGCCCCGGCGGAAGGCCTCGATGAACACGGCCGCCAACGGCAGAAGAAGAAAAAGCGACAGGATCCCGAAGGCCAGCCCAATGAGCAGCCAGCGGACGGGACTGGATTCGGTGACGGCGGATCGGTAAGCCATGGGTTCAGCGCGTCTGCCAATTCAACCGGCGTTGCAGGAGATTGATGAGAAAGAATAGAGCAAAGGAGACCAGCAACATGCCAGCGGCGATCACTGCCGCGGCCTCATACTTGAACTGCTCCAATTGCGCGACGATGAGCAGGGGCAGAATCTCCGTCTTCATCGGCAAGTTGCCGGAAATGAAAATGACGGATCCATACTCCCCGATGGCCCGCGCGAAGGCCAGGGTAAAGCCGGTCGCCAAGGAAGGCCCCAAGAGGGGAAGGATGACCCGGCGAAAGGTGGTCCAGCGGCCAGCTCCGAGGCTAGCGGCGGCTTCCTCCAACTCGCTGCCCAGGTCCTCCATGACCGGCTGCACCGTGCGCACGACGAAGGGAAAACCGATAAAGGTGAGGGCAATGAATACTCCGAAGGGGGAGTAGGCTCCTTGAATGCCCCAGGCCGCGAGGAATTTTCCCAGCCAACCGGACGGAGCATAGATCGCGGTTAGGGTGATGCCCGCCACGGCGGTAGGCAGGGCGAAGGGCAAATCCACCATGGCGTCAAAGAAGTTCCTTCCGGGAAAACGGTAGCGCACCAGCACCCAGGCCACGAGCAGGCCAAGCACCACGCTCACTCCGGCCGCCGCGGCGCTGGCTCCAAAGGTCAGCCGCGCCGCGGCCAATACCCGCGGGGAGCTGAGGATGCTCCACCATTCCCCAGGCCCCAGCCCCGCCGCCTTGATAAACAAGGCGGCAAGGGGGATCAGAATGATGAGACTCAGCCAGGTGACGGTGATCCCTAAAGAGATTCCGTATCCTGGGATGACGCGGTGCTTCGCCATGAATGCGCCGGTTGATCATTTCACCAAGCCATAGGCTTGGTCGAAGGCGCCTCCATCGTCGAAATGCGTCTCTTGCGCCTTGGCCCATCCGCCAAAGTCCTTGTCTATGGTCGCCAGAGGGATGCTCGGGAGCTTGCCGCCGTATTTGGAAAGGAACTTTTCGTTGCGCGGACGGTAGAAGTGCTTGCCGGCGAGATCCTGCGCTTCGTCGCTGTAGAGAAACTCGAGGTAGGCGCGAGCCGCCTCGGTGGTCCCGTGTGTCGCGGCGTTCTTCTCCACCACCGCCACCGGCGGTTCGGCAAGAATGCTGAGAGACGGATAGACAATCTCGGTTTGGCCGGGGAACTCCTTCTCGATGAGGAAGGCCTCGTTCTCCCAAGAGAGAAAGACATCCCCGATCTTCCGCTGAGCAAAAGTGGTCGTCGATGCGCGGGCGCCGGTGTCCAGCACAGGGACGTTCTTGAAGAGCTTGGTGAAGTAGTCGAGGATCTTGCTGCGATCCCCGTCATACTCCCTTTCCGCCCACGCCCAGGCGGCGAGGTAGTTCCAACGGGCGCCGCCGGAAGTTTTCGGGTTAGGCGTGATGACTTGCACGCCGCTGTTCACCAGATCGCCCCAATCCCGAACGCCCTTGGGGTTGCCCTGCCGGACGACGAAGACAATGGTGGAGGTGTAGGGCGCGCTGTTGTGAGGCAGCTTGGCTTGCCAGTCTACGGAAAGGAGGCCCGCTTCCTGGGCGATGATGTCAATGTCGCCCGCCAGGGCCAGGGTCACGACATCGGCCTCGAGACCATCGATGACGGCGCGGGCCTGCTTGCCCGATCCTCCGTGAGATTGATCGATGGTCAAGGGCGGATTGCCCGCGGCGGCCCATTTTGCCTTGAAAGCCTCATTGACCTCGGCGTAGAACTCGCGAGTCGGATCGTAGGAAACGTTCAGGAGAGTCAAGCCGCCGGAAGAGGCGGAGTTCTTGGACTTTCCGCAGCCCGGGGAGAGGGCCAGGAAAATCGCCAGCGCTCCGGAAGTGAGAATATGTGTTTTCATAATGTCGATGAGCGATGGGATGGATGTGAACGAGAATGGTCGTTAGAACGAGAGGCGGACGCCGAGGAGAAGAGTGGCGCCGTCGAAGTCGCCTCCGTTGTTGCCCCCGTCGAGGGAGGCATACTCGGCGCCAGCCATGAGTTTGAGCTTGTCTCCGTGAATGAAATACTGCGCGCCGAGGTAGAGGGCGTAGTATTCCTCGCCGCGACCGCCGCCGGTCAGGCCGGGGGCCCGGCTTTCGTAGCGGGTCTGGCGGCGAACGCTGTCGCTCCCACTTCCGTGAGAGTAGGAGCAGCGCCCCACCAGTTGAAGACGCTGGGGAATGAGGTCGTAGGTAGACTGAACGAAGAATCCAATGACATCCTCGTCGCGGTCGCCGCCGCCAGAGGCGTAAAAGCTTTCCAGAACGACGCTCCATGGACCTTCCTGCCCCCAGAAGGTGGCGGAGACGATATCGTCATATCGGTTCAGCACCTGGTCGTCTTCATCGTGCCCGCTGTGCAACCAGTCGAGCCGGAAGTCGGCGCGTTTCCAGCCGAAGGCATGCTTGGCGTCGTAGCCGAGACCGGCCCCGAAGCTATAAGCCCCTCCAAACGTTCCGAACTCGCGGTCGGTATCGTTTGAGTAGACGCCGCACTGCCAGGAGAGGGAGCCCGCCTTTCCCTCGAGCGTCAGGGCCGTAGCGCGGTCGATGGAAAGCTGGTTGAAGATCTGGGAGCGTTCGAATGTGGGCTGGGCAACGGTCGATTGCAGCCAATCGTAGTAACCGATCAAGGGTTTGGTGCGGCCCGCGGTTAAAGTGAAGGTTTGAGTGGGTTTCCAGCGGAGGTAGGCATCGACGAGGCGGTCATAGGCCAGCTCGAAACCGTCGTTGCTCTGGAAATCCACCCGCACCTCCAATTGCTTCGAGAACAACTTGGCGTCGAAACCGAGGCGGGAGCGGCGGTCTTCCCAGCCGTTGTCATTTCCCTGATCTCCGTCGAGCCAGAAGTGCTGTCCGTGGTAACGGCCGCGGAGCTTGAACTGTTGAATGACAGGGTTGGCCTCATCTTCGTAGAGAGTCGCCCAACCCCAGATGCGATCGAACGCAGCCGTTTCCTCGGCGGACGGAGAGGAGAGCGGATCGAAGGGCCATGCCGAGGGCGCCAGGACCAGCGGCAGCCCAAAGGAAAAGACGACGGCGCCGGAAACAGAACGGAAGCCGCACCGGATCGGAGCGGACCGCGAGAGCGACCGGGCCGGAAGCGCCAGGCGCGTGGATGGAAAGGGAATGCATGAATTGTTGGTTTGTGGTATGAGATGATTCATTGTGGCTCTGTGGAGCTTCCGTCGCCAGTGGTCCGGTGGGGGTTCGCAGGTTTTGGTAGAGAAGTCCCCCGCGGGTGCGGTAGGGGTGAATAGTTGGAAGAGACTGTCCAGGCCGGGCAGGCAGAACAGATCGCGAAGGCCCTAGCGGCCTTCGCCCTTGTATCGACGAATGCTTAACTAGGGGCTTGATCGCGGCGGGGTGGGAAGCGGGTCCTTTCCACGCTTTCCACTTGGGTCACTCGCCCTTCATGAACAACGATCTGGACGGAGCCGAAGCGGAGGCATTCGACCCTGCGACGGACGACATCCAGCCAGCCTGGAAATGCCGGAGGTTCTTCCTTCGATTCAGTCGGTTCGGGAATCTTCGGAGTCATGGTGGATGGCGATTTGGGATAAGCTGGCCAGGAATCCGTCGGCCGGATCCGCCTTGCGTACGTTGGGATCCAGCGGCCGCGCGGGGGGTTGAAGGTGGGCAAAGGGGGGCGCCACGCCGTCCCGGCGCATCTTGCGCAAGGTAACTTCGACGACTTGTTCGAGCGTGTAGCGATCGAGGATGTTGGCGATGGCGTTGCGGACATCGATCATGAGCATGCGAAGACCGCAATGCTCTTCATCGGGACAGGTGCAGCGCTGGTAATCGGCTTCGCTGGCGCAGCGGATCGGGGCGAGGCGGCCATCGATCAGGCGGACAATATCGCCGATGCGGATGCTGCGGGCCGAGTCGCTGAGGAAGTAGCCGCCCAGCTTCCCCCGTCTGGCCTCCACCAAGCTCGCTTCGCGAAACTCTTGCAGGATGCGTTCGATGAACTTCAGGGGCAACCGGTTGGCGTCGGCAAGCTCGCTGCCGGAGACCGTGGCGACGCCAAGTTCCCGTGCAATTCCCAAATGGATCATGGCCCGCAAAGCGTATTCAGCTCTCTTAGAAAGATGCATTAGTAAATCTACACTGCTCTATAGGAATTAAGAAAGACATTGGCAAGAAGTTTTTTTGAGGAATTTCTTTGGGGTTTAATCCGAACTCTCCGTTTTCGGCGCAGCGTCCCTCCATTCTGAGATCGCCCCTCTTTCCTCTCGCCAGTTCTCCCGGCCCCGCGTCCAAAATACAAAGTGTGTCAGTCACTTTATGAAAAAACTTGCCATGGCGCGGCCCACCCCTCCATCGGCGTTGCCCCGGACCCCAGCCTCCTCTACCATGTCCGGGTTACTCGACTCCTTCACCGTGCCGTCTTCACCTCCCCGACGCCGCCGGACGCTGCGCGCTCCCGCGATCGCAGTCCTCGCTCTCGCGTTCGCCTTCCCGCTGCTCCTTCCCACTTCCGGCCAGCCTGAGCCTTGGGCTTGGAAACCCCTCCACAAGCCGCCAGTCCCAGTTCCGGTCCCGGCGGGGCAATCAGAAGCTTCCCCGGAAAACCCCATCGACGCCTTCGTTCACGCCGCCTTGGCGGACCGCGGCCTCACCCCCTCCCCTCCCGCGGATGGCTACACCTTGGCTCGACGAGCCTGGATCGATCTGCTGGGCCTCCTGCCCACCCCCGCCGAATCGCAAGCTTTTGTCCGGGATTCCAGCCCCGAGGCCTGGGAACGCCTCGTCGATCGCCTCCTCTCCAGTCCGCGTCACGGGGAACGCTGGGCTCGTCACTGGATGGACACGGTTCATTTCGCGGAAACGCACGGACATGATGAAGACGTCATCCGGGAGAACGCCTGGCCCTACCGCGATTTCCTCATCGGCGCCTTCAATTCGGATATGCCCTACGCCCGGTTCGCGCGTTTGCAGATTGCCGGCGACCGGCTCGAACCCGGCAATCCCTCGGCCATCGTCGCCACGGGTTTCCTGGCCGCGGGTCCCTGGGACCAAAGCTCGCAAATGGGGATTCAGGACGGCGCCATCGACAAAGAGCAAGCTCGCTATGTGGATCGCGACGACATGCTCACCAACGTTTCCTCCACCTTTCTCAGCACCAGCGTGCACTGCGCTCGCTGTCATGACCACAAATTCGATCCCGTTTCCCAGGAAGACTACTACGCTCTGCAGGCGGTCTTCGCCGGCATCGACCGCGTAGACCGGTCCTTCGACCGGGACCCGGTTGTGCACCAGGAACGCCTTCGGCTGCTGGACCAGTTGGGCAACCTCGAATCCGGTTCCCTTCCGGATGACGCGGCCTCCGATCCCCTGGTTCGCAAAGCGCTCGCGGAGCTTGAGACCAGCGGCCGTGACGAAACCGCGCGGTGGAACGTCCTTAAGCCCGAAACGGCCCGGTCGGAAGGCGGCGCCGTCCTAACTATTCTGGAGGACGGCTCCGTCCTCTCGACTGGACTTCGGCCGGATAAGGACCTGACCATCCTCCAGATCCCCATGCCCCCAGGCAAACTGACCGCCCTCCGGCTCGAAGTCCTCACCGATCCGCAGCTTCCTCAGAACGGACCCGGACGCCAAGACAACGGCAATTTCCACCTTTCCGAGTTCGAAGCGGGGCTGCACAACGCCTCCCTTCCAGGGGTCGAAGTTCCGCTTGAGTTCCAATCCGCCGCGGCCGATTTCGATCAGGACGGCTGGACCGCCTCACATGCCATCGACGGAGATCCCGCCACGGCCTGGGGCATCTACCCCGCCATCAGCCAGCCGCATCAAATCGTCTTCCGGCTGCCCGAAAGCATCGACTGTCCGCCTGGCGGTTTTCTCGGCATCCGGCTGCGACAGGAACACGGCGGCGGGCATCTGATCGGCCGGGTCCGCCTATCCGCCAGTTCGTCGTTAGACGCAGCGCCGGCGCTCGCTCCTCCCGAGGAGATCCGGCGCATTCTCGCCGTGGCCTCCGGCGACCGCTCTGCGGCGGACCGCCAGGCCCTCCTCCTCTATGCCGCGGGTGTGGCGGCCAGGCGCGCCTTGGACCGCTTGCCTCCCGCTCAACAGGTCTACGCTGTCGCCACTCAGTTCGAACCGCGTGGAAACTTTCGGCCGGCCGGGGGGTGCCGGCCCGTGCACTTTTTAGTCCGGGGGGACATCCATCGGCCGGGGCCTCTCGCCACTCCCGGCGCGCTGTCGTCACTCCCGGGGCTCCCCGGCCGCTTTGCCCTCGCGGATTCCGAGAACGAATCCGCCCGTCGCGCCGCCCTCGCCGAATGGATCACGCACCCGGACAATCCCCTGTTTTGGCGCTCTGCAGTCAATCGCGTTTGGCAATATCACTTTGGAACGGGGCTGGTGAGCACCGCGAACGATTTTGGAGAACTCGGCGAACGGCCAAGTCATCCTGAGTTGCTCGACTGGCTCGCCGTGTCGTTCCGCGAGTCTGGCGGGTCGCTGCGGTGGCTCCACCGGCTCATCCTGACCAGCGCCACCTACCGCCAAGCCTCCTTTCCCCGCCAGAACTGTCTCGCTATTGACGCGGACAACCGGCTGCTATGGCGCATGAGTCCGCTGCGCTTGGAGTCGGAGTGCCTGCGCGACGGCATCCTCCAGATCTCCGGAAACCTCGACTTCGCCATGGGAGGGCCTTCGGCGCGGCAGTTCCTAACGAGCGCCGGTGTGCACATGACTCCTGTCGTCGACTATCTGAGCATGGACCCAGCCAGCGAGGCCAGCCGCCGCCGCAGCGTCTACCGGTTTCTCTTTCGGACTCTTCCGGATCCGTTCCACCAAGCGCTGGACTGTCCCGACGCCTCCCAACTGAGCCCTCGTCGCAGCTCGGCGGCGACCGTCCAACAGGCGCTGGCCTTGCTCCATGACCGCTTTGTCGTCCATCAGGCGGATCAAGCCGCCGCCCGCCTCGGCCGCGATCGCCCTCACGGCATCGAAGACGTCGCCAGGCTCCTCCATTTCGCCTGGAGCCGTCCCCCCACCGGCGCCGAAAGTGAAAGCGTCGCCGCTTACGCCGATGCCCACGGCCTGGCCAATGCCTGTCGCATCATTTTCAACTCCAATGAGTTTCTCTTTAGACCCTAACGCTCAGCCTGAAGCGACGGGCTTTTCCCAACCTTCGCGCCGACGTCTCCTCCTGCAAGCCGGACACGGTTTCGGAGCGCTGGCCCTGGGAAACATCCTCGCCCGGGGCGAACCGCGGGAAGCTGCTCCGAGCCTCGCCCCGCCACACATCCATCATCCCCCCAAAGCGCGCCGCGTGATTCAGCTTTTCATGAACGGCGGAGCAAGCCAGCTCGACACTTTCGATTACAAACCCATCCTCGAGCGCTGGCAGGGAAAAACCTTCGACCCCGGCGACGGTCAGCGCGTCGAATCGGTCACCGGGTCGCCGGGCTTCCGGGTTCTGCGAAGCCCCTTTGAGTTCCGCCAGCACGGCCAAAGCGGCCGATGGGTGAGCGAAGTCTTTCCCCATTTGGCCAGGGTCGTGGACCGGCTGGCTTTCATCCTGTCCATGCATTCGCCGACCAACGTGCACGGCATCGGCAGTTACCTCCAAAACACCGGCTCGGTCCTGCCGGGCTTTCCCTGTCTCGGCGCCTGGATCAGTTATGCCCTGGGACGTCCGGGAGCCAATCTGCCAGATTTCGTGGTCCTGCCCGATCCCCGTGGACTCCCCTACAACAACCTCGGAAATTTCTCCTCGGGTTTCCTCCCCACCCGTCACCAAGGAACCGTGGTCTCCGCTTCCGCGGACCCCATTCCCTTTCTCGAACCTCCTCAGGGCTATCCAGCCCTAACGCCGGCCTCTGAGAGCGCAGGGCTGCGCCTTCTTCGCTCCCTCAACACCGCCCACCTGGCCCGCTGGCCCGGCGATCCTCTGCTGGAAGGCCGCATCGCCGCTTATGAAATGGCCGCACGCATGCAGTTGAGCGTTCCCGAGCTTTTCGCAGTGGACCGGGAAACCGCCGCCACCAACACGCTCTACGGACTCGACGACCCGCAAACCGCCGATTTCGGACGCCGCTGTCTGCTCGCCCGGCGCATGGTCGAGCGGGGAGTGCGTTTCGTGCAGGTGTGGAGCGGTCCTGGCGGTCCCAAAGACAATTGGGACAACCATGCCAACATCGTCGCCGAACTCCCGTTCATGACCCGGCAAGTCGACCGGCCCATCGCCGGACTGCTCTGCGATCTCGAGAGCCGGGGTCTCCTCGAAGACACCCTCGTAATCTGGACCACCGAATTCGGGCGCATGCCCTTCAGCCAGGGTCAGGCCGGGCGCGACCACAACGGTGGAACATTTGTCACATGGCTCGCCGGAGCGGGTATTCGCGCCGGCTCCGCGGTGGGAGAAAGCGACGAGTGGGGATGGAAAGCCCGCCGGCCCATCACCTGTTACGATCTCCACGCCACCTTGCTCCACCTCCTCGGCATCGAACACGAACTCCTTACCTTCCCCCACAACGGATTCGACCGCCGGCTCACCGACGTCCACGGAACCGTGCTGCGGGAAATCCTGGCCTAACCCGCGTCTCTCTACCACCAGGTTCGATCCCGGGGATCACGCCTGTAGACACGAGCCAGGGCTGAATCCGGTTCCCGATCCATCCGGGCGCGAAACCACAAGGCCATGAGGAGCCCGGCGACAAATCCGCCGATATGCGCCGCATACGCGACGCCGCCGGTCTGCGCCGAAACGGCAAAGGCGCCGAACCCATTGATGAATTGCATGAGCGCCCACATGACGATGACGAGAAAGGCCGGAACGGTGATGATCCGGAAGAAAAAGATGGCGTTGACCCGGTTGTGAGGAAAGAGCACGAGATAAGCGCCCAGCACCGCGGAGATGGCCCCGGAGGCCCCTAAAGTGGGGATGATGCTCCGCAAATCGGTGGCGATTTGCGCCACGCTGGCGGCCAAGCCGCCCACCAAATAGAAGAGGAGAAAACGCAACGAACCGAAGCGGTGCTCGACGTTGTCTCCGAATATCCACAAAAAGAGCATGTTGCCTCCGAGATGCAGGAACCCGGCGTGCATAAACATGGAAGTGATGAGCGTCAGATGAATCGGGTAGGGACCAGGCGTTTGGGGCACTTCCACGACAGTGCCGTCTCCCAGATCCAAACGCGAGCTGCCGATCAAATCCTGGCCGCCGGTGATCTCGGCAGGGATCGCGGCATACCCCGTCGTAAAATCCGGATTGGCGAGTTGGTACAAAAAAACGGCGATATTCAACCCGAGCAAAGCCCAGGTCACGTAAGCCGGCTTCAACAGATCCCGGTCGTCGTCCGAAAGGGGGAAGAACATGATGGAGCGAACCGTTCTCCGTTGCCGGACCCTGGAGCTGCGCAGAAATCAAAGGAAAGCTCCCGAGAACTGAAGCCGGAGCCCCACGAGTCCAGCCAGAAGCCAAGAGAACCTAGCCCGGATTTCTCATACTGTTTCGTCGCGCGGGGCCGGCGAGCCCCGTGTGGTGAGCAGAGCGAAGCGAGAGAGCCCGCCCGGAAGGGGCTGCCCGAAGGGCAGGGGCGGAGCGCAGCGACGGCAACGCGCGCGCAGCCGAAGGCGCAGGGCTGGGTGAGTACAAACTGTTCACGCCTGAGGTAAGCCCAACGCAGTCCCCATAGGCGCAGCGCGCCGCAGCAGAAAGAGTCTGAGAAAGGCGGGCTAGAGGCGCAGCGCCCTCCAGGATCCACCCGTCCAATCGCTCCACGTGCTTCTATCCTATTTGTGGGGCGGCCCCGAACCCCCAGCCTTCGCTTTCATAATCAAGCGGTAAATGATGAGAAGGACTATCGCCCCCACGGTGGCGATCAGGATCCCCCCAATGTCGAAGGACTCCACTGATCCGAGCCCAATGAATGTCCCGAGAAATCCGCCGACGAACGCGCCCGCGATCCCGATCAGGATGGTGACGATGATTCCACCCGGGTCCCTGCCGGGCATGATAAACTTCGCCAATGCGCCTGCAATCAGGCCCAGCACAATCCAAGATAGTATACCCATAGGAGGAAAAATAAGGTTCGATTCGACTCGATCCTAATGGCTTATGCCTGGAGCTGCAAGCCAAGATTGGAGCGTAGCGGAAGACGTGAGTCTTCCGGCCGGGCAAGGAGCCCGGTTGCCTGGAAATCGGAATTCTTGCGAATTCCGCTACGGGGGCCCGGAGTGATGCGGCCTAGCGCCCACTACTCGCATCCTCGCGAAACGCCGGATGCGCTTCGTCGCCTCCTGAGATCATGTAGGCCAGCAAGTCCAACAGCTCCTCCCGGTTCAAGCGGTTGACCAAAGCCGGCGGCATCGGCGAAACCCCAGAGGGCTCGATCGACGTCACCGACTCTCGCGGTATCTGAATCGTCTGCGTGAAATCAAAGGCGTTGGTCGCCACTTCCAACTGGCCATCGCGTTCTTGAACGACGCGCCCTGAAAGCGCGGACCCATCCTTCAGCGAAATCACCGAAAAGACATACTGATCGGAAATAACCCGGCTCGGCTCGACCAGGGCCGCTGCCAAATCCGCATGGCTGAAGCGCGTCCCCGCTGCCGTCAGATCCGGCCCCGCAGATCCCCCTTCGCCGCCGAAGCGATGACAGGCGAAACACAGAGCCGCGTTGAACATCTTTTTGCCCCGGTCGAAATCGCGTCCGCGCAGTTCGTTGTCCATCATGGCGATCATCTCACCGGCGCTCCAGTTCTGCCCCGGCCCCTCCACTGGCGGCAAATCGGCGAAAGGATTGTGCGGCGTTTCGAGATTCCATCCAGCCACCATCCTCCGTTCGTCCTCGGTGGCCTCCTCCAAGGCCTCCTTGCGGATGTTCTCCAAGAAGCCCCGGTAACTGTTGCCCCCGCTTTTCTGAAGCGCTTCCTGGAACCAAGTGAAATACTGCCTGCGCTGACCCTCGGTCCATGGTCCCGGCGCGTTCTTCAGACAATAAGCGTAGTGCATTTCCTGCTGATCAGGAAGGTTCTCCAGCATCCGCAAGACGGAGTTTCCATATCCGGTGTTGCGCGACACCAGCGCGGCCCAGTCTGGCGGAACGGCGGGATGAGAAGCTGCCATCAAACGGAGGGTCTTTTCGACCACGCGCGGGTGTTTCAGGTAGACCAAAACCCGGCACAGTTCCCGGTTCACCGGCTCGCTGGCGTCCGGATAGCCTGCGTCGAGCCAATCGCCTAACTTTCGAACCAGATCCTCACCAGGACGTCCCAGGCGGATGCAGGCCAGCGAAAGCGCCCGCAACAAATCCAGCCGCCAGGTCTCGTCGAGCGCAGTCCAAGAAATCCCGCCCAAGGCTTCCAAAAGGCGGTCCCGGTCTTCCATCCCCCCGGTCCTACCCAGAGCGACTGCAGCCGTGATCCGAGTCAATGGATCCTCTTCGGCCAAGACTTTCTCCCGCCAGGAGGCCACCGGTTGATGTTCCAGCGCCACCCGCGCCGCGTAGCGCAGCCAGCGGTCTTCGCTGCCCAAGTGCGGCCAAGCCGCCTCGACCGCCGCCGAATCCACTCGTCCGTGGAAGCCCTCCAGATCGCGGCGCAGCTTCCGGATCCGGGTCAGTTCATCCGGCAGCGTATCCGGAGCCGCCGGAGCTGTCGCCTCCGATCCCTGATAGGAAACACGGTAAAGGAGCGACTGAGTGTTCCGTCCGCCGACGGTGAAATAAAAGGCCCCGTCCCGCCCGATCACGGCGTCGGTGACCGGCAGCCCCACGCCGGCGAGGAACTCCTCCTTGTCTCCCTTGTAGCCAGCGCCTTCCGGCTCGAGATGAATCGCGTAGATGGTCGCAAAGGTCCAATCCAGAACGTAAATTGCTTTTTGATAGGGCTCCGGAAATCGCGCGCCCGCGCCGGACACCACTCCCGTGGGACAACCCGGCCCGATATCGACCACTCCGGGCAGACTATCCGCGAAATAATCCGGCCACTTGCCCGTGCCGAAGCGCCACCCGTACTCGCTGCCGCTGGACACCTCGCAAATGCGCGTCGGGCGGTACCAGGGGGTTCCAAAATCCCATTCCATGTCCGCGTCATAGGTGAAAAGATCCCCGTGCTCATTGAAAGCAACGTCGTACTCATTGCGGTAACCGCCGCTCACCAGCTCCCAATGCTCCCCATCCGGCGTCATGCGGCAAACCCATCCTCCCGGGGCCATCCGGCCCGTGGCGTGCCCGCCGGCATCGGGTTGCCGCGGCAACAACTGGTCTTCGTCCCACCGCTTCGGCAACAAGTAGACGTCGATCTCCTCGGGCAAGTCGGTGTGATTTCCCGCTACAACGTAAATCCATTTCTCGTCCGGCGAAAGAACCAGCGCGTGCGGCCCGTGCTCTCCACCGCCCTGCAGCCGGCGGATCTCCTTTACCGTCTCGACTTCGCCGTCTCCATCTTCGTCCGTGCAGCGATAGACCCCGCTGCCGCGCCCGGCGATGCCGCCTCCGTTCACGCAGACGTAAAGACTATCAAACGCCCATAAGAGGCCGTGGGCTTGCCCGATTGGCAGGTCCAACAACGCGACTTCCGTCGTCGCCGATGCCTCGCCCAGGGGCGCGGGCGTTACCCGGTAGAGCCGTCCTTCCTGGTCGCTGGTGATGAGGCGTCCCGCTCCGTCCACGGCCAGCGATACCCAGGATCCCTGGGTCGATTTGGGAACCCGGTAGACTTGCTCCACCTGGAAGCCGTCCGGAACAGTGAACTGCTCAGTGACATTCACAGGAACCTGCGGTTCCCCGGGTCCTTCCAGGGCAGTGAACACCGGTCCCCAGGGGGCCATTCCCATCGGGCCATGCACAAATACCGTGGCCCAGCCCGCATCGTCGAAGTCCGGCCCGGTCCATCCTTCCCCAGCCGAGCCGGCGCAGCGCCAGTCCCCATCGCTGACCAAGGCCACGTTCATTTCCCGCCGGCGTGAACCCGTTTCCAAGACAACCGCCAGCCCCGCGATGCCCCCCGCGTTTTGACCCCGGATCGCCACCACGTTCTGGCCCTCCCGCAACGCGCCCCGGATGTTGAACACAGACGCTTCCTCCCAGGAATCACCGGACCCGGCGCGCTGGCCGTTGACGAACAATTCAAAATGGTTGTCGCAGGCCACCGTCATCCGGGCCGTCCGGGGCACCCGTTCCAAAGAGAAAGTCCGGCGGAAAAACACCTCCTCTCGTGCGCCGGCGGCCGCGGCCTTCCAGATCCACGATGGAGCCGTGTCATCGGCCGCGGAGACAATCCCGGGCACAGCCAGCAAAAACCCAAGGCTGAGAAAGGCCATCCAACGGACAGTGCGGAAACGGGGGATAGTAGGATTCACGGCGCACACCATCGGCCGATCGGGAGCTGAGGCAAGCGGGGAGCGGAGACGTTCCGATGCCTGCGTCCCAGCCGCCATTAAAGTCCATCATTAAGTCCATCCCTGCGCTCTTGCGGCCCGCGGTGACTCGCCCGGCTTGACGGCGTCATTCTTCCTCGAGCAGCTCTATCCGCGCCGCATCCAGCTCCCGGCGCTGCTTCTTACTCATCTTCGGGAAATGCAGATCGAGCGACGAAAGCGCATCGATGATCGCCGCGGAAACCACCATACGCGTAAACCATTTATGATCGGCAGGCACGACATACCAAGGAGCGTATTTGGAAGCCGTAGCGCGAATCATTTTCTCGTAAACGGTCATGTACTCGTCCCAGTGTTCCCGCTCCCGAACGTCGCCGATGGAGAATTTCCAGTTCTTCGCCGGCTCGTCCAACCGGCTGAGAAAGCGCTGGAGCTGTTCTGCCTTGGAGAGGTGAAGGAAAAACTTGAGAATCACTGTGCCATTGCGGGTCAGGTGCTTCTCGAAGGCCCGGATGTCCTCGAAGCGCTCTTCCCAAATGTCCTTCCCGACGAGCGCCGGCGGCAGCTTCTGATTGGCCAAAATCTCAGGGCGAACGCGCACCACCAGGGTCTCTTCATAGTAAGAGCGGTTAAAAATGCCAATCCGTCCGCGCTCCGGCAGCCGCTTCGCGCAACGCCAAAGAAAATCGTGATCGAGTTCTTCACTCGAGGGGGCTTTGAACGAGACTACTTGGCAGCCCTGCGGATTGATGCCCGACATGACATGCTTAATACAGCCGTCCTTTCCAGCGGCATCCATTGCCTGAAAAATCAGCAAGACAGACCACAAGTCTTGGGCATAGAGCATCTCCTGCAGCGTAGAGAGGGTCTCGACTCCAATTCTGAGGGCTTCTTCCGCTCGCGGCTTGTGCTCGGAGTTGAGACCTTGGGTGTCGGCCGGATCAAAGTCCGCAAGCTGGAATTCTTTTCCGTTCACGACCCGGTAAGGCCTGGATAGCTGTCCGGCGCGTTCGACGATCTCCTTGGGTTTCATGGGCCAGCCTTTCTTAGAACGAAAACGGATTCGCCAGGGGTTTGCGAGAGTGTGCCCATTCCAATGCATCGGAGGGCGCGCTTCACCGGACCCTGAGGTCGCCACACGATGCTGCGACCAGCCGGGGCGACAACCCGTTTTCGGCAGGATTCCCTTGTGCGCCTCGCTCACTCGCGAGACTGCCTGACTCCCTGCCGGGCGGCCCGGCGCGCGAGGGCTTGCGCGGCCGCGCCTCTCCCCATAAGGTTGCCCCGTGAGCAAGCTCCCTACAGCTCTCGCCGTCGCCGCCCTGCTAACCGCCGGCGGTATGGTTGCCCGCGCGGCGTCGCTCGCCGTGGCCGCTGACGAATCCGGCGAGCGGATCGGCTTCAACCGCCACATCCGCCCGATTCTCTCTGCAAACTGCTTCGCCTGTCACGGCTTCGACGCCAACACGCGAAAAGCCGATCTCCGCCTCGATCTCCCCAGCAGCGCTCTCGATCCTCAGCGCGATCCACCCGCGATCGTCCCGGGCCGGAGTTCTGAAAGCGAGTTGGTCCGGCGCATTTTCTCCAGCGACCCAGAGGAAATCATGCCTCCGCCGGAGACCCATCACGTTCTGTCCGGGGCGCAGCGCCATTTGCTTCGCGAATGGATCGACCAAGGGGCGGAATTTGAACCCCATTGGGCCTTTCTGCCGCCGAAGCGTCCCGCGGATCCACCGCCAACCCCGTGGGATGACCGCGCGGTGAATCCAATCGACGGGTTCGTCTTTGCCCGGCTGGCCCGCGAAGGGCTCGAACCTTCTCCGCCCGCGGCGCCTGCGATTCGGATTCGCCGCCTGTTCCTCGACCTCATCGGCCTCCCTCCTTCGCCGGCCCAGGTTGATGCCTTCACTCGAAACCCTTCTCCCGCGGCCTGGGACGAAGCCGTCGATGCCCTTTTGGCCTCGCCCCATTTCGGGGAACGCCTGGCCATTGCCTGGCTCGACCTCGCCCGCTACGCCGACACCGTCGGTTACCACGGCGACCAACCGGTCAGCGTCTTCCCCTACCGGGATTACGTCATTTCGAGCTTCAACCAAAACAAACCTTTCGATCGCTTTACGCGAGAAAACCTCGCCGGTGATCTCTTTCCCAATCCGACGCTCGAACAACAAATCGCTTCGGGTTTCAACCGCCTGAACATGACCACCGAAGAAGGCGGATCTCAACCGAAGGAATACCTGGCCAAATACGCCTCGGACCGCGTCCGCACCACCAGCACCGTCTGGCTCGGAGCCACCGTCGGTTGCGCAGAATGTCACGACCACAAATTCGACCCCTACACCAGCCGGGATTTCTATGCGTTGGCCGCGTTCTTCTCCGACATCGAGGAGATTGGAGTGTATTCAAACCGGGGACGGCCTCCAGAGATTGCCGTGCCCACACGAAATGGTCGCGCGCGCCTGACAGAATTGCAAGCGGAAGAAACCGCGATCCGGAAGCTGCTCGCGGAACCTTCCCCCGAGTGGGCGGAACGGTTCGAGGAATGGCGGGCGCAAACCCGCGGTACCGCCGGGCAAGGCGCGGACTCGAGAGAAGTGGACCGGGGTGAACTCTGGCGCCGTTACACCGGGGGCTCAACTCATTTCGACGCCTACCGCCAGCGCCTCGAGGCCATCGCCGCCGAGCGCAACTCCATCGCGGAACAGTCCCCCAAGACTCTCGTAACCGTTTCCGTAAACCCACGCCCCATGCGCATCCTTCCGCGGGGCAACTGGCTTGATGAATCCGGTCCGGAAGTCGCGCCAGCCATTCCCGGTTTCCTCGGAACCCTGGACACCGGCGACCAACGAGCCACCCGGATGGATTTGGCCGATTGGATCCTCGCGCCGGACAACCCATTCACGGCCCGCGTCTTCGTCAACCGGCTCTGGAAGCAGTACTTTGGGACCGGCCTCTCGAGGGTGCTCGACGATCTGGGCTCTCAAGGGGAATGGCCTACCCACCCGAACCTCCTCGATTGGCTGGCTCTCGAGTTTCAGGAGAGCGGCTGGGACATCAAATATGTCGTGCGGCTGATCGTGCGGTCCCAAACTTACCAACAGACTTCCCAATCCAGTGAAGCCGTGCAGGAGCGCGATCCTTACAACCGCCTTCTGGCCCGGCAATCGCGTTTCCGGCTCGATGCGGAACTGGTCCGTGATCAGGCCCTGGCGGCGAGCGGCCTCCTGGTTTCGGAGATCGGCGGCCGCAGTGTGTTTCCCTATCAGCCGGACGGATACTATCAACATCTCAACTTTCCCAAGCGCTCCTATACCGCGGATGCCGGCTCAAATCAGTACCGGCGCGGGCTCTACACCCACTGGCAGCGCACCTTTCTTCACCCCATGCTCAAAGCCTTCGACGCCCCCTCCCGAGACGAGTGCAGCGCCAACCGGCCCCGGTCGAACACCCCGCTTCAAGCCTTGGCTCTGCTCAACGATCCGACCTTCGTGGAGGCTTCCCGGGCGCTGGCCGCACAGATCCTCACACAGACCGGACCTGGGTCCGGACCCCGTGAGCGCCTCGACCGCGCCTTTCGTCTCAGCCTTTCCCGTAGCCCCTCGCCCCAAGAAGAAGCGCTCTTATTGGAGTTCCTTCGAGAAAGCCGGGCGGAGTTCACCCTGCACCCGGAACGAGCCCGCGAATTCCTCAGCATCGGCCAGGCCGCAACGTCCTTCCAGGGGGACTCCGCGGAATGGGCCGCGTGGACCTCTCTTTGTCGCTGCCTTCTCAACCTTCATGAAGCCGTCGCCCGCTACTAAAAACGGCGGTTACCCTATCATGCACGTCACTGATCGCTTGCGTCTCGAGGTCACCCGCCGTCACTTCTTCGGCCGGAGTTCCCGCGGCATCGGAACCGCCGCCCTGGCCACGCTCCTCAATCCCGCACTTCGAGCGGATCCCGGCGATCCGGGAGAACCCGGCGCAGAAGCCTGGCGCGGAGTCATTGATCCCCTGCACCGGCGGCCGGCCGCCAAACGCATCATTTGGCTGTACATGGCAGGCGGTCCATCCCACCTCGAAAGTTTCGACCACAAGCCCAAACTGGCGGAGATGCATGGTCAACCTATGCCGGAGTCGTTCACGGAGGGTCAACCCATCGCCCAACTGCAAGGGCAGCAACTGCGTTGCCTGGGCCCGCAGCATCCCTTCCAACGCCACGGAGCCGCCGGTCAGGAGATCGCTTCGATTTTCCCTCACATCGCCACCATCGCCGACCGCATCTGCATCGTGCGATCGATGGTCACCGAACAGATCAACCACGACCCGGCCCACACTTTCATGAACACCGGGTCGACCATTCCCGGACGACCCAGCATGGGTTCCTGGCTCACCTACGGGCTCGGCAGCGATGCGGAGAATCTCCCTGGGTTCGTGGTTCTCACCTCCTCAGGCGGCGGCCAGGACCAACCCATCGCCGCCCGGCAATGGCACAGCGGCTTTCTCCCCGGCCGTTTTCAAGGCGTTCCGTTCCAATCCGCGGGTGATCCCGTCCTCTACGTGGGCAGGCCTCCCGGGGTCAGTCCCGCCGAGCAAGAACGCGTTGTCCGCACCGTGCAGAAGCTCCACAAAATCGGTCACGAGGTCTTGGACGATCCGGAAATGCTCACCCGGATCAGCCAATACGAAATGGCTTTCCGCATGCAAACCAGCGTCCCGGAACTCGTCGATTTTTCCAGCGAACCCGATCACGTCTTGAACATGTATGGAACCCAGGGCGCGGACGGCACTTTCGCCGCGAACTGCCTGCTGGCCCGCCGCCTCGCGGAACGCGGCGTCCGTTTCATCCAGTGTTACCATCGGGGATGGGATCACCATGGAGGCGTCCGCAATGGCTCCGCCTACACCGCCAAACTGGTGGATCAAGCCTCCGCCGCCCTGGTGCGAGACCTCGAACAGCGCGGCATGCTCGAAGACACCCTGGTCGTTTGGGGCGGAGAATTCGGGCGCACTCCCATGGGTCAGGGAGACGGGCGCGATCACCACATCAAGGGCTTCTCCCTGTGGATGGCGGGCGGAGGAATCCGCGGCGGCATCACCTACGGATCCACCGATGAACTCGGCTACCATGCCCTGCCAGAGCAACGCGTCCACGTTCACGATTTTCACGCGACGGCTCTCCACCTCCTCGGCATCGACCACGAACGCCTCGACTTCCGGTTCCAAGGACGCGATTTTCGGCTGACCGATGTGTCTGGTCAGATTGTCTCCGCGATCCTGTCTTAACGCCTAGTCGCGGCGCTCATGGATCTTCGGAAGGAGGCGCTGGGTAGGCCCGCAGCATTTCCCGCAGGTCTCCCGCCACCGAGCCTCCGCCGGAACCCGGAACCCAGTCCTTCCACTGCTGGGCTTGTTCGTCCGATACCTCCTCGCCTTGCTCGAGCGCAGTGCCCAATGCCGCCGCCGCCGCCTGCGCACGCAGGACCGGGTCCGCCTCCAACCAAGGACCCGGCCGTTCCGTAAGCATTCCATCAGCGCGCCTACGGCCCGTTTCGGCCTCGCCGGATTGCAGGAGACTCACACTCAGCCAAGGACGCCCCGCCGCTTCGCCGGCGCCCGCCGCGCCGGCCGCCGGATCCAGGTGCGGAAGAAGTTCCATGAACAAGCCGGCCCATTTCCCCGGTTCGAGAGTCCCCTCTCCCTCCGCCTCGGCCCGCGCTCCCGCTTCGCCCGCTATCCTATCATAGCCCAAAATGCGAAGTCCCTGAATCTTCGACGGATCGACCTGAAAATGCAGATTCGCGCGCTGAACCGCCGCTCCGGCGGTCAGATCTGCGGGCAATCGAGCCGCCACACTCACCAACCAGGTCGCCGCCGGCCCTGGACTCTGCGCCGAGCGAAGCCGGACCTCCGCAACATCGCCGGAGACTGGTCCTGCGGCTTGCGCTGCCGCGCTGATGAAATCACTGGCGCGCCAGTCCACGCTGGGAAGAGGCGCGCCGTCGAGGACAGCCGCGCGAAGAGAATCGAAGGAGGCGGTTGAGGTGGAAAGCGGAACCGCGAAAGGCCCGGGAGGAACCGGCCAGAATTCCACCGCACTCCCGTCCTGGACGCCAACCACGGTTGCCGCTCCAAGCGCAGTCACCCCATCCACCCCGGCGTCGACTCCCAGCACGGCCCGGCTCCTTGTAGCTGGAGGCCGGCCTCTCCCGACGGCCCTGCCCACGGCCTCCCGGTCCGCACCTTGCAGGCTCAAGGCAATTATCTCCGCTTCCTCAGCCGCGGCTTCAACCGCGACCCCGGGCTCGGCGATCCCCGGCTGAACCGGAGCAGAGGGCTCCACGGCATCCGCTGCAGCGAGTTCTGCACTGTCTTTTCTCATGATCTCAAGGTCTTCCTGCTCCGCTCTCTCCTCCAGACTTCCTAACGAGCGGCGCGACCCGGCTCCATCGGCCCGCAGATCCGTGTCCGCCGCCGGTTCCGGCGGGGCCATTCGAGGAGCGAGCGCCGGAGCCGGCTCAAGGTGGTCGAATGCTTTCTCCTCAGCCAGCCGCTCCTCTTCCGAGGCCTCCTGGACCATACCGGCGCCGGTCTTGCCCATCGGATTGCCGAACTGCTGCAAAAGCGCGACCCCGGCGAAAACCAACAAACTCGCCGCGACCCCCAGAGCGCACAACGGCCGGATCCAGCGCAACGGACGCACGATCTTCTCTTCTCCCGGTTCCGGCCGTGCGAGAATCGCCGCTTTCTGCTCCTCCGTGAGGCCGGGAGAATCCGCGGCGAAAAACTCCGCATGGAGGCGGTCCGCCATCGCCTGGATCTGGGCGACTTCCTTGCGGGCCGCGTCATCGCCTCGCAACCACTGCGTCACCCGGGCTTTCTCCTCGCCCTCGAGTTCTCCCAGCGCATAGGCCGTCAGCGCGACCGTGCGATCGCCGTGGTCTTCCGGTTTCAAGGGATCATCCATGGCCTCAGGGATTCAAAAGAGTTCGCAAGCGCTTCAGCCCTGTGTGCATGAGGAATCCCACGTTGCTCACACTCAGCGAGGTCACCTCGCTGATCTCGCGGTAGCTCAGGCCGCTCTGAAAGCGGAGGCGGATGACCTCGCGCTGGTTGGGAGAAAGCCGGTCCATCAGCTCGAGTACGTGGGCGTGAGTCTCTTGCCGCTCGGCTGCTTCCGCGGGATTTGCCCTATCGTCGGGCACGCTCTGCAGCAAATCCGGCTCGATCACCTCTTCCCGCTTCTGCTTGCGCAATACATCGAGGGCCCGGTTGCGGCATACCGTGAAAAGCCAGGCCTTGAGGCTTTCATGCACCGTCGCCGGATTCTGCTCGTGCAAACGCAAAAAGGTGTCCTGAACCACGTCCCGGGCGGTTTCCAAATTGTGCACGATAGTCATGGCATATCCCACGAGGGGCTTCTCGAACTGCGAGAGCGCCTGCTCGACGAGATCTGCCGACGAGACCGGTCCTGCAGGCGCCTCGCTCATGTAGGGTTCATCGTCCACAACGGGTCCAGCGGCCCTTTCTTAGAACGAATTGGCGCAGTTTGGCAATCCGCGCCCCCAAGCCGGACCGGATTATCCCAATCTCAGTTTCCAGGACTCAGATCTGAGATTTCAAATCTCAAAACCCCGAATTCAGACCTCAAGTCTCAGAACTCTGGATCTCGAGGAATTTGGACGAGCTGGAAGGGTATGTGGCGCGGGCACTCCTGCCCGCGAACTCTTCAGGTTCCATCGGCGGACAGGAGTGTCCGCCCCACAAGCAGGGCGTCATCTGCCGAGAGGCGGTCTCGCTTCGGCTCAGCGATTTTCCTCCCTGTCCATGATCTCCCTCGATAGGTCAGGAGT
>JBGTBW010000206.1:0-4691 GCA_041749135.1 Verrucomicrobiales bacterium | reverse complement strand
AACGAAATTCCAAAGCCACGTCTTTGAACTCATCGGTGTGAAACCGTAAAAGAAAGGTGTAGCCAGAATCCAGCCAGTCCGATTTCACGTGAATCACTGGTACTCAACCCCTTATATTAAAAACCGTGGAGAAAGTTCGGCCTAAAAGGGAAATCCCAACCAGCCAAACCTGGAGGGCCGGCCTCCGTGACGGCCTGGTCCCGGGATCCAGACCCATGGCGCGACAGGGCGTGCGGGAGCCCGCCCCTCCAAGATAGCGTGAGAGACCTGGTAGAGCCCGACCTGGAGGGCCGTCGTCCCCGGCGGCCTGGTCCCTGGATGAAGAGCCATGGCGGCACAGGGCGTGCGGGAGCCCGCCCCTCCAGGATAGCGTGAGAGACCTGATAGTGCCCGGCCTGGAGGCCGTGGTCCCCGGCGGCCTGGTCCCTGGATGGAGACCCATGGCGGGACAGGGCGTGCGGGAGCCCGACCTGGAGGGCCGTCGTCCCCGGCGGCCTGGTCCCTGGATCGAGACCCATGGCGCGACAGGGCGTGCAGGAGCCCGCCCCTCCAGGATAGCGTGAGAGACCGGGTAGAGCCCGGCCGTCGTCCCCGGCGGCCTGGTCCCGGGATCGAGACCCATGGCGCGACAGGGCGTGCGGGAGCCCGCCCCTCCAGGATAGCGTGAGAGACCGGGTAGAGCCCGGCCTGGAGGGCCGTCGGCCCCGGCGGCCTGGTCCCGGGATCGAGACCCATGGCGCGACAGGGCGTGCAGGAGCCCGCCCCTCCAGGATAGCGTGAGAGACCTGATAGTGCCCGACCTGGAGGGCCGTCGTCCCCGGCGGCCTGGTCCTGCGATGGAGACCCATGGCGGGACAGGGCGTGCGGGAGCCCGCCCCTCCAGGATAGCGTGAGAGACCTGGTAGAGCCAAACCTGGAGGGCCGTCGTCCCCGGCGGCCTGGTCCGGCTCTGGAGACTTGGAGACTGCTTGAGCCAAAAACTCTGGTTTCTCGCCAAGGCCGCCAAGCCCGCCCGGGCTATCGAATGGATCCCCATTGGGGATCTTCCAGCGGGAGGGATGGCGCGGCAGCGCGGGAACCGATAGCTCCACGGAACAAATCGACACGCCCTGATGGCGGAACCCCCGGACGGGGGAGGAAGGCTGCGCTGGGACCGGGGCCGGCGGTTCGATGACCTCCCTAAAAGCATTGGGGCTCGAATCAAAGGCTTCGCACTCCCGGACTTGAAATAGGCCGAGATGAGATTAGGGAGAGCAAGACCGGATGGGCCGGCCAAGCGACTCTCGGCGACCGGCAAGTTTGAGCAGGCAACAGTCAACGTGATTCCTGTATGAATCGACCTCTTCCTCCAGTGCTCGCGGCGAAGCTCGCCGGCTATCGACGGCAAGTGTGGTTGGTGAAACTGGCGGAGGGCCTGCTGGCAGCGCTGTTTGCCTTGGGTGTTTCCTACTTGTTGGTGCTGCTGCTGGACCGGTTTTTCGAGACGCCGGCTTGGCTGCGGTTCTGTTTGTTGGCCGCGGCTGCAGCGGTGACGGGGTTGGGCCTGCCCTTGAAGTGGCATCGCTGGGTGTGGCGCCAGCGGCGGCTGGAGGATGCCGCGCGCCTGTTGCGCTGGAAGTTTCCCCGCATGGGCGATCAATTGCTCGGCATTGTCGAGCTGGCTCGGGAAGACAGCGTCACGGGGCGGAGCGAAAGGCTGGTGCAAGCGGCCATGGATCAGGCCGGAGAGGAGGTCAAAGACCTGGACTTTTCCGGCGCTGTGCCTCGGCCGTCGCACCGGAAATGGGCCGGGGCGGCCCTGGCGGCTTGCGTCCTGATCGCGGTGGGATTCGGATTGAGCAACGACGCCGCCCGCAACGCCATGACCCGCTGGCTCATGCCTTGGCGCGACACGGAGCGCTTCACCTTTGCCCGGGTCGAACAGCTTCCGGATCCCTTGGTGGTCCCGTTGGCGGAGCCTTTCACTCTGCCGGTAAGCCTGAGCGAGGGCACCCGTTGGAAACCCGAGGCGGCCGCGGCGCGCGTCGCGCGTCAGTCTGCCGTCAGCGCCGAACGCTCGGGGATGAACTACGACCTGTCCTTCCCGCCCCAGAAGCAAGACGCGGAAGTGCTTCTGAAGGTAGGCGATGTGCGGGAGCGAATCCGGGTCGAGCCGCGGCCGCGGCCGGAATTGACGGAGTTGCGGGTGCGCTTGGACTTACCGGATTATTTGCAATACGAAACCGAGCCGGTGGTCGAAGTGCGCGGAGCCTCGGTGAGTGTGGTGCAGGGGGCGCGCGCCGTTTTCGAAGCGCGGGTGAGCCGGGAACTGGCGCAGGCCGAGTTGGACGGCATCCCCGTGTCGATGGAAGGCGACCGTTTAGTCAGTGAGCCGCTCGAAGTCCCGGAAGAGCGGGACCTGACCTTTACGTGGAAAGATGCGCTGGGTCTAACGCCCCTGGTTCCCCTGGTGTTGCAAGCGCGGCCGGTTGAAGATGAAGCGCCGCGTTTGGTGGCGCGGCGGGAAAGTCAGGAGCAGGTGGTGCTCGACTCGGAGGTGGTCGCCTTCGACGTGTCCGCTTCCGACGACTTCGGCATTCGACAGATCGGGTTGGAATGGAAAGGGCTGGGCGACGGCCAGGAGCCGGACGCCGAAGAAAGTGAGGTCGCCGGTTGGAAAATCGCATCCGCGGGAGCGCCCGAGATGAAGCAGTTAGAAGCGCGGGCCACATTTTCGGCGAAGCGGGAGGGTGTCGCCCCGCAGACGGTGGAAGTCCGGGCCTGGGCGGAAGACTATGCCCCGGGGCGAGAGAGAAGCCGCAGCGCGACCTTCGTCCTCCATGTCCTCAGCCCCGACGATCACGCCATTTGGGTGACGCAACAGATGGCCCGGTGGCTGGAGGCGGCGCAAGAGACTTACGAGCGCGAACAGCGCTTGCATCAAACCAACAAAGAACTGCGCGCCCTGAGTGCAGATGACCTCGACCGCCCGGAAAACCGGCGCCAGGTAGCCTTGCAGGCTTCGGCCGAAACAGCGAACAGCGAGCGTCTCGGGGCGCTGACCGAGGCCGGACGTAACTTGGTGGACCAGGCGACGAGGAATCCTGAGTTCGACGCGGAACGCTTGGAATCCTGGGCTCTGATGTTGCGGATGCTGCAAGATATCGCCGCGAACCGTATGCCCAGTGTTGCGGATCTGCTGAAGCAGTCGGCTGACGCGAAGGCGGATGCCCAACTGGCCTCGAACAACCCGGGGGGGCAGAATCCCGCGGCAAGTCCCCCAGGTTCCGGCAATCCGAGCGAGCAGGGGAAACCTGGCGAGGGCAGCCCTTCGGACGCGGAAAACGCCCAACCACAAAATGGGCAGGGGACCGCGGGGGCGCCCACGGAATCCTTGACGGCTCCGACGCTTTCGCAGGGACCGCAATCGCCCAAAGCCGGAGGACCTCAGGCCGGATCACCGCCGGATTCCCCAGCAAACCCACCGGCTCCGTCGATCAGTCTGACCGAGAGCACCATGAACAAGCCCAAGCCTGGGGATGATGCCGCGGCTTCCGGGAAATCCGGCTCCGCTCCCCTAACGCTTCCGTCGAATTCACTGGCGTCGCCGCCAAGCAAAGGGGGCGGTTCGCCTCCGGCTTCTTCGGCGCAGCAGACTCTCGAGGAAGGCATTCAGGAGCAGAGCGATCTCCTGGCTGAATTCGCCAAGGTGGCGGATCAGTTGAACGAGATCCTGGCCAGCCTCGAGGCGAGCACCTTTGTGAAGCGCTTCAAGGCCGCCGCCCGGCAGCAGTTGCAACTCGCTTCGAACTTGGGTGAGAAAACATTGGACGCCTTTGGAATCGCCCGGGAAAACCCGGAGATGAGCGGGCCGCTTCAGACGGCTGCCGCAGCGGACGGAGGCGAGGAGCCGCTTCCAGCCCCGGATCCGGCCCCAGAGCCTCTGCCGGCTGCGGTGGAACCGGAACCGGAGCTGCCCTTTGTGACCACTTTCGCGCCTCTGGCTTCGGAGAAAGCCAAGGACCAGAGCGAAATCGTGCGGGTCATCCTCAGCGACCTCGAAGCATACTACCAACGGCGCCAAGATCTGCATTTCAAGAAAGTGATAGGCGAAATGAAAGGAGTTCGCGTGGTGCAGGAGTTGACCCGGGTCGGTGAGCGCGCCGCAGACAACTACAGCGGAAACGCCATTCACGCTGCCGAACTCTGGGCCGACACCATGGACCGCTGGGCGGAAGAGATGGTGGCCGTCGGAAAGGCCTTCTGCTGACAAGGCAGCGGAAGCGGTGACAGTTTGCCACCGGAGATCGTTCTGAAAGTCATGCAAGCTTTGCGCGACGAGATGAAACTGCGAGACGAAACCCGCGAGCTGGGCAACGCCGAGGAGGCCTTGGATCACAAGGACTTCGTCGCCCGGGCGGAGGTCTTGTCCGCGGAACAGGAGCGCGTCAGCGGGCATGTGCAAAGCGCCATCGACGATATCATCCTTCTGCCGCTGGGAGCCCAGAGGTTTGGTAAGGAACTGGCGTTGCTCGGCCAAGTCGTCCCGGTGATGGACGAGGCCGCCGGAATCCTGAGCACGCCCGATCCTGGCCCTCCCGCGATTGCTGCCGAAACCGAAGCCATCGAATTGCTCTTGCAGACGAAGCGCCAGAACCCCAATGGCGGGGGCGGCGGCGGCAGCGATCCAGGCGGCGGCGGCACGGCGGCGC
>JBGTBW010000205.1:0-47956 GCA_041749135.1 Verrucomicrobiales bacterium | reverse complement strand
ATCGAGGGTTTTGGCCGGATCGGAGGAGTAATCGATGAGGGCCTGGCGGTCTTCGAGGGGTTTGAAACGGCCGGAGTCCGGGAACCGTTTCCGCCACTGTTCGAGGATGGCGTCGAACTCGGCGCGGCGGCCCTGGACCTGAAAGTGCAGGGCGTGGAAGTAATAATAGTCCTCGGAACCCGGAATGAGTTCCTGGAGGACGGAGTCGCGGTCGCCGGCCAGCGCGAAACGTTCGACATAGCCGATTTCGTTCTGGGCAGAGGCGCGGGGAGGCATGGCGAGAGAGGTGAGCAGGAGGAGGAGAGCGGGAAGGAGCGTTTTCATGGACGGTGCAAGGCAGGAATTCAGTGGAAGGCCGCTTGGTCGAGGCCCCTTCGATGAAACAGGGGCGATGGAACTAGAGGAAGAGGAGTCGCCGGCGGCTGGGCACGAGATCAAAGGTGCTTGAGACAGCATACAACGGGTAGACGTGTGCGCGGGAGGAATCTTAGGCGATGAATCGAGGAAAGTTGGGGGTCCTGGTCGAGGCCACCGCTGGATTGAGTGCACAGTCTCAGAACTCCTGATCTCGAGGAATTTGGATGAGCCGGAAAACTATGTGGCGCGGGCAATCCTGCCCGCGAACTTTTTAGGCTCACTCGGCGGACAAGAGTGTCCGCCCCACAAATAATAGAGTGTCATTCACGGAGTGGCGGTCTCGCTTTGGCTCACTCTTATTCCCCTTTATCCATTATCTTCCTCGATAGATCAGGAGTTCTGAGGCTGGGAAGCGCGCCTTGAAAAGCGCGGATCGGAAAAGGGCGCAGGTCATCCTTCGGTTTGTCTGCGACAGCGTGCAAGATTTCGAGCGCGTAGACGGCCTTGTTGTGGCAAGCTACTGGCCGGCTTGAGTCACTCAATCACGATCACAATGAGAATACCGAAACTGTGCAAGGATGAGGCAAGGCGATTTGACGATCGTCGCGTGGCGGGAATGGCCGGGATCGTCATGACGATCGCATTATGGGGCGGGGCATCAGCTTTCGCGGATGGAGTTTGGCCGCAGTTTCGGGGTCCGGGCGGGATGGGCGCTGGGGAGGGGAATCCGCCGGTGCAGTGGGACGCTTCGAACCACGTGGCCTGGAAGGCGGAGCTGCCTGGTGCGGGATCATCGAGCGCCGTGGTTTGGGGTGATGCGGTTTATCTGACCTGTCATACGGGGTATGGGGTCTCTCCGGAAAACCCTGGAAAACGCGAGGATTTGGTGCGCCACCTCTTGTGTTTCGGGCTCGAGGACGGGCAACTGCGCTGGAGCCGGGAAGTCCGGTCGAGCGAAGCGGAGGCAGTGTATGAGAGCCGGATGCACTGGCATGGTTACGCCACGAACACGCCAGCGGTGGATAAAGACGGGGTTTATTGCTTTTTCGGCAGTGCGGGCCTGCATGCCTTTACTCATGAGGGCGAACCTCGATGGACGTCATCGGCAGGAGAGGGATCTCACGAATGGGGCTCGGCAGCGTCGCCGGTGTTGCATGGGGATCTTGTCTTATTGAATGCCTTCGTGGAAAGCGGCTCGATGGTCGCATTGGATCGCCGGACCGGGAAGGAAGTATGGCGTTATGAGGGTCTGCGGGAGGCGTGGAACACCCCCATTGTGGCAGCGGGGGCGGGAGGGAAGAGCGAGGTGGCCCTCGGGGTTTGGGGCAAAATTGTGGGCGTGGACGCGGCTACGGGCGCCGAGCTGTGGTCTTGTGCGGCGGCGGATTGGTATATCGTAGCCAGTCCCTTGGCGCACGACGGAGTGATTTATTCGTTGTCGGGGAAGGGATTTGAAGCAGCCACCGCAGTGCGTGGGGGAGGCCAAGGCGACGTGACGGAGACGCACCGGATCTGGCAGACGCGCAAAGGATCGAACGTGTCATCGCCCGTGCTCGTTGATGGTCATCTGTATTTCGCGCATGACCAGGGAAGTTTCTTTTACTGTTTGAATGCGGGCACGGGAGAGGTGGTGTATCAAGACCGGTTGCCGGGGAGGTTTGGGGAGGTTTACAGTTCGCCGGCAACGGCGTCGGGAAGGATCTATCTGTTTTCCCGGGAGGGCGGCGCGGTGGTTATCGCAGCGAAGCCGGAATTTGAGGTGCTGGCGGAAAACCCGCAGTTGGATCGGAGCCCGGTCAACGCCAGTCCGGCTGTCGTGGGCGACTCCTTGTTGATTCGATCGGACCGGTATCTTTACCGTTTGGCGGAATAGGGGGGTATCCTAGCGCACATTTTTCATACCCTTTCTGCTGTGGCGCGCTGCACCCCATCCTCCCTTCGTTGCGCTTGCCTCGGGCTTGAACAGGGTGTACTCGCCTGGGGATCCCATGGAATCACACGAAGTCATCCGGCGCTCATTTGAAAAACGGGGTCCGAAGGAGATCGCCTCTGAGATGGGGGTGTCTCTCTCGATGGTTTACAAGTGGGCCGAGCCCAAGGAGGCTCAGGGCAGCGGGAGCCGCAACCCTTTGGACCGGGTGGATCGTCTGCGGGAGTTGACCGGGGACCCCGGTCTCTTGCAATGGCTTTGCCAGCGCGCTGAGGGGTACTTCGTCCGGAACCCCAAGAGTTACTGCGAGGAAGGCTATGAGGTGATCCCCTCAACCAACGAGATCGTGAAACAGTTCAGCGGTTTGCTTTCGGCGATCTCCAGGGCGGCCGCCGACGATAGCATCACGGTGGAAGAGGCCAAGCGGATCCGGGCGGTGTGGGAACGGCTCAAAGGATTCACGGAGGGTTTCGTGCGCTGTTGCGAGGAAGGGGACTTCGATCAAATCCGGCACGGATTACGAGAAACGGAGAGCCAAGCAGGGACGCGGGGATAGCCGGGTGGGCTGCAGCGGCACGGTTTTTTTTCAGCCAGACGCTCGGCAAGGCGGAACGCAGCATGGTGAACGAGGTGCTCGCCGTGCGTAACAAGTGGGCGCAATGGCTAGGCAGCATTTCTCATACCGTTTCGTCGCGAGGCGCTGCGAACCCCTTACTGCCAAGGCCGCGCGCCGCCGAGGGCGCAGAGCGGGGTGAGAGCCCCAGGCCACCGGCTGCCGTTGGGCCGGTGAGGAGTTGAAGCAACTGCGGGCTAGTCAATTTCGCGCGGGATGCGGATGCGCTCGACGAGTTGCTGGATGTGGGGCGGAGGCGGCGCGGTGAAGCGGGAGACAACGAAGGCCACGCTGAAGTTGAGGAGCATTCCCACGGACCCGATGCCTTCCGGCGAGATGCCGAAGAGCCAGTTTTCCGGCTTGCTGGCGGCGGGATTGACGAACTTGAAGTAGCAAATGTAGGCAGCGGTAAAGGTGATGCCCGTGATCATGCCGCTGATTGCTCCTTCGCGGTTCATGCGCCGATAGAAGATGCCCAGAAGGATGGCGGGAAAGAAGGAGGAGGCGGCGAGTCCGAAGGCAAAGGCGACGACCTGGGCAACCCAACCGGGCGGGAAGATGCCGAGAATGCCCGCGACGACGACGGCGGCGGAAGCGGCGAGCCGGGCGGCGGTGAGTTCTCCTTTCTCCGTCAATCGAGGCATGAGGGTTTGCTTGAGGAGATCGTGGGCGACGGAGGTGGAGATGACCAGGAGCAGACCGGCGGCGGTGGAGAGGGCGGCGGCGAGGCCGCCGGCGGCAACGAGGCCGATGACCCAATCGGGCAGGCGGGCGATCTCGGGATTCGCCAGGACCATGATGTCCGGATCGACGTAGAGTTCGTTAGGCGATGCGGTAGGAGTATTGAGGAGAATGCGGGGCTGACCAGGACTTGCTGGAGTGGGATCGAACACGGGCTTGTCGAGGAAGGGTTCGCCGGGATGATAATCGACGCGGCCGTCGCCGTTTTTGTCCATCCAGGCGACAAGACCGCTTTGTTCCCATTTCAAGAACCAGTTCGGGATCTCGGAATAGGCTTTTCCCTGAACCGTGGTGAGAAGGTTGGTGCGGGCGAAGGCGGCGACGGCGGGGGCGGTGGTGTAGAGAATGGCGATGAAGAGGAGGGCCCAAAAAGCGGAGGCCCGGGCGTCGCGAACGCGCCGGACGGTGTAGAAGCGGATGATGACGTGGGGCAGCCCTGCGGTACCGGCCATGAGCGCCAGAGTGATGCAGAACACGTCGGCGACTCCTTTGACTCGGGCGGTGTAGGGAGCAAACCCGAGTTCGGTGTTGAGGCCGTCGAGTTTGTCGAGCAGGGTGATCGAGCCGCCGTCAGGGACGAAGTTTCCTCCCAAGCCCAACTGGGGAAGCACGTTTCCCGTGAGCATGATGGAGATGAAGATGGCCGGCACCATGTAGGCAAAGATGAGCACGCAATATTGTGCGACCTGGGTGTAGGTTATGCCCTTCATCCCGCCTAGGACGGCGTAGAAAAAGACGATGACCATTCCCACCGCGACGCCCCAGTTGACGTCGATTTCCAGGAACCGGGAGAAGACCAAGCCGACTCCGCGCATTTGGCCGGCCACGTAAGTGAAAGAGACAAAGACGGCGCAAAGGACGGCGACGACGCGGGCGCTGTTGGAGTAATAACGGGCTCCCACGAAATCGGGGACGGTGAATTTTCCGAACTTGCGCAGGTAGGGAGCGAGGAGGAGGGCGAGCAGAACGTAGCCGCCGGTCCAGCCCATGAGATAGTAGGATCCGTCTCGTCCCAGGACGGAGATGAGACCGGCCATGGAAATGAAGGAGGCCGCGGACATCCAATCGGCGGCGGTGGCCATCCCATTGGCGACGGAATGGACGTGGTTGCCGGCGACGTAGAACTCGGAGCGGGACGAGGTGCGGGACCAGACGGCGATGGCGATGTAAAGTGAAAAGGAGAGCCCGACGATGATGAAGGTCCAGAGCTTGACCCCGGAGATGGCGAGAAGGCAGTCCATGAGAAAGGAGCAGCGAAGGGGCGGGCCCGGATCAACGGTCTTCTTCGACCCCGTAACGGCGGTCGAGCCGGTTCATGAGGAAGACGTAGACTCCGATGAGGACAACGAAGGTGTAGAGCGAACCTTGCTGAGCGAACCAGAAGCCGAGCTTGAAGCCGGTGCCGGGAATCCGGAACTGATCGAGCCAGTCCACCCAGAGAATGCCGCAACCATAGGAAACGGCGAACCAAATGGTCAGGAGGACGGCTACGATGCGAAGGTTATGGCGCCAATAGAGCCGGCGATCGCCGGTGGGCGGTGGGCCTCCCGGAGCAACGGGATCGTGCGGTCGAGGGGAGTCGGAGCCGGGCATGCGTGGGGGGATTGGCGGCGGAAAGGGCCCACACTAGGTTCGGGAACCGAAAGCTGGGAAGGAAAAAGATGAGCTTGCGGGAGCCGGTTGGGGAGGGAGATGGTGAGGCATGGCGCATGACGGCAGGCACGGGGGGAAGATCGAGGAAATTGTGCTGGGAGAAATCCCGGCTCGCGGTCCCGTTCTTCTCGTGCCGAATCGTTTGGGACCGGGCGATTTGGCTGCGTTGGAACGGGTCGTGGGAGTTCCTTTGAGGCTTGTCCGGCTGGCGGGGATGGAACTGTTGGCGAGTATTCGAGAAGAGATCGAGAGCAAGCCGGATGTAGCCGTGCTCGAGCAGGCGGATGACGTTGCCCAATGGATGAGCGACAACGAGGAACCGGCCCTTTGGCTCTTTGTTCCACCGGCGGTTCGCGGTTTGCCGGACTTGGCGGTGACGGCGCCAACAGAGATCCTGCGCGGTTTGTTGCGAGCGGCATGCCCGGTGGCTCCCGTCTGCCTGGAGACGCCGTCCGGGAGGCGAGTCATAGCCTTTGGCAACCCGGTGGATCGCCTCCGGGAACCGCGGTTGGGAGCGTTTCGGGAAAGCGCGTTGGATGCGGCGGAAGCCGCGTTTCGCGTGCGACCGGAGCTGCAGCGGCATCTGGGGCGAGCGGTGTTGGAAGGATTGAAAGGCGGCCGGGCCCGCGTGATCGACGGCACGGATCACTCAGAGCTTTCGGCCAAGAGGCTTTTGGCGGCGGCGATGGTGTTGTCCAGACGGATAGCCTCCAGGACCCAAAAACCCCGGGCCGGAATCCTCTTGCCGCCGGGGAAGGGGGCCTTCGTGGCCAACGTGGCGGTGGTCCTGGCGGGAAAGACCCCTGTGAACCTGAATTTCACGGCAAGCCAGGAGGCGGTGGAGTCGGCCATCCAGCAAGCTGGACTCGATCTTTTCATCACGGCGGGAGTTTTCATGGAAAGGCTCCCGCGCTTTCCTTGGCCGGAGGACAAACTGTTGCTGTTGCTCGATCGCGTTCTTCCGCCGTTGCGCTTGCGCATCCTTTTGCAGTCCTGGAAGAACCGCTTCCGCAGCGCGGAGGCTTTGGCCACATCGCTGGGCTTGCCGGAGAACGGTGGAGACCGCGAGGCGGTGCTCCTTTTCACCAGCGGCAGTTCGGCCGAGCCGAAAGGGGTGGCCCTGACGCACTCCAATGTGTTGGCCAATGTGGAGCAGTTCGGAAGCCGGTTGAACCTCAAAGGAGATGATGGGATCCTGGGTTCGCTCCCGATTTTTCACAGCTTCGGCTCGACGGTGACCTTGTGGTTTCCGTTGATTTCAGGGCACACGACCGTGACCTATCCCTCGCCGGTCGAGGCGGCAACCTTGGCCGAACTGATCGAGCGTTACCGGTTGAGCTTACTTCTCTCAACGCCCACGTTTTTGCGCGGGTTCCTGCGAAAAGCCCGACCGGAGCAATTGGCTTCGCTCAAGTTGGTGGTGACGGGCGCGGAGAAGCTTCCCACACAATTGGCGGAACAGTTCGAAGAGAAGTTCGGAATTCCGGTGATGGAAGGCTACGGTCTCACGGAAACGGCTCCGGCGACAAACGTCAATCTTCCCGAGCCGCCGGATGACGGCAGCGGACGTCCGCTCGTGCCTTCGCGGCGGATGGGCTCGGTGGGTCTGCCGTTGTTTGGAATCTCCGCGCGTATTCGTGATCCGGAGACGGATGAGCCGCGATCGCTGATGGAGACGGGGATGTTGTGGTTTCGTGGAGCCAATGTGTTTGGGGGCTACCTCAACCGGCCGGAAGGCTCCTGTTCCCCGGTGCGGGACGGTTGGTTTCGCACGGGCGATCTCGGACGGTTCGACGATGACGGTTTTCTCTACATTGAAGGGAGGATGTCGCGTTTTTCTAAGATTGGGGGGGAAATGGTTCCGCACGAGGCAGTGGAGAATGCGGTGGAGCAGGCCTTGGGATTGGAGGGGGAGCACGAACGCAAAGTGGTGGTGGTGGGAAGGCCCGACGAGCAGAAAGGAGAGGCGCTGGTATTGCTGGCCGCGCTGCCCGGGCTGGACGCCGGCGAGTTGCGTCAGGCGCTGTTGCGCAACGGGGTGCCGGCGCTGTGGATTCCGCGGCGGGTCGTTCAAGTCGAGGAAGTGCCGCACTTGGCCTCCGGGAAGCTTGACTTACGTGCTTGTCAGGACATGGCGTCGCCGGGCTGATGCATTGGGATGAGGCTGCGGACGGCGACGCGTGGACGGTTGGAGGAGAACCGGGCTGGCGGCCGGCAAGTTTTCTGGTTCGCATCGGGGGCTCCGCGCTGGATGCGACGTTCCGGCACATCATTCTGATTCCCGTGACTGTGCCGGTCACGGACTGGTCGTTTCGTAGTTTGTCAGTGCTCCCGGCGCTGGGATTCGTGGCCGGTTACTTCGGATTCCTGGCGGCCTTGCTGCGTTATGGCGGGCTGACTCCGGGAGGGTGGATCCTGGGCTACCGCGTCGTGGATCTCAAGGGCCAGCGGCTGCGCTGGGGAGCGGCATGGCGGCGTCTCGCTCCCTATATTGCCGGACATTTGCTGTGGGTGTGGCTCCTGGCCAAGGTGATCCATGCGATGCGGTCCTCCGGCGAAGTTTATTCGATCGACCTGACGCCCAGGCTCATCGCGGCCCACGGGGGTGGGCTGTTCTGGATATGCCAGGCCGCTCAACTTTTCCTCATTGTCGATCTCGCCTTTATTCCCCGGACCCAACACCGCCGGACCTGCACCGATTTGCTGGCGGGCTCGGTGGCTCTTTCCCGGCCGGCCTGACCGCGTATCCATGTCGCTACGTCTCCATTTGGATCATTTGTTCGTCGAGGAAGGCGGGCTGATCAGCTTCGAGCGCTTCATGACCGAGGCGCTCTATCATCCCCGCTACGGATATTACAGCAGCAACGTTTGCACAGTGGGTCGCCGGGGAGACTTCTCAACGGCGGTGACTCTGCATCCGGCGGTCGCTGAAGCCGTGGCGCGCTGGGCCTTGCGGGAGCGGCGCGAGACGCTGGGCTTGACGCGGTTTCATCCCTGGCGCGTGATCGAAGTAGGCGGGGGCGACGGAGCCATGGCGCGCGATTTTTTGGCCTGTCTGAGCCGAACCGAGCGAATGCTTCTCACCTATCATATCGTCGAAATCTCCGATCCGCTGCAGCGCCGTCAGAAGGAGGTCTTGGGGGGCGCTGTCCGCTGGTGCCGGACCATGGAGGAGGCTCTCAACTCCAGCGGGGGCAAGGCCTTGATTTTCTCCAACGAGTTGGTCGATGCCTTCCCGGTGGTGGTCGTGCGTTGGAACAACACGGCGGGGCGCTGGGAGGAGTTGTACCTGCGCGATCTCGGCCGGCAAGGCATTGACGAAGAGTGGGCCCCCATCGGAGAGTCGCGCAGACGCGAATTGGAATCGACGGCGTTTATGGAAGGGCCGGACATTGCGCCACGAAAGCACCTCCAACGCTACGAGGTGCACGCGCGCTATCGATCCTGGCTGGAGTCATGGGTCCCGCATTGGCGCAAGGGGTCCTTGCTGACCATCGACTACGGGGGCCGGCTTCCCGAGTTGTCCCACCGGCGGCCGGAAGGAAGCGTGCGCGCCTTTTTTCAAGGCGTGCGTTTGCAGGGAGCGGAAGTCTACGACCGTTTCGGACATCAGGATCTCACGGCGGACGTGAACTTCGGAGATCTGATGCTTTGGGGCGAATGGCTGGGCCTGGAACCGGTGCGGCATCAGACGCAACGCGAGTTCGTCCTGGAACGGGTTTCCTGGGCCCGGGATGCGGCGCGGGTCCGCCTCGATCCTGCACTGGAGTTTATTTTGTCGCCCTACGGAGCCGGGGATGCCTTCAAGGTGTTGTGGCAGCGGCGGCGAGAGTGAGGCGAGGAGGGGGAGGTACCATTCCCGGTCAAGGAAAGCGATCTTGTGAGGCCAGACGTGCGAGAGCAGCCCGGTCCAGCCGAGCAATGCGCCAATCGGGCAGGACGCGGGCCCCGAGGTCTTCGTAAAAGGAAATGGCTCCGGTATTCCAATGGAGGACACTCCAGTCCATCCGTCCGCAGTGGCGGGAATTGGCGATGCAGGCGACCTCCCAGAGAAGGCGGCGGCCCAGGCCCACGCGGCGGAAGGCCGGTCGGACGTAGAGATCTTCCAGGTAGATGCCGGGACGTCCCGCGAAGGTGGAATAGTTGGTGAAGAAGAGGGCAAATCCCGCTTCCTGACAATCCACCAAACCGATCAAGGCTTCGGCCGCGGGTTGCGGGCCGAAGAGCGCGGCATGAATGTCTGCTTCACCCGATTCGACCTCATGTTCGAGCTGCTCGAAAGCAGCCAGTTCCCGGATGAAATCGAGAAGGAGTGCGCAGTCGGAGTCGTGAGCGGGGCGGACCAGCAGGTGCGAGGAGGTCATGGAAAGCGAGGGAATCTCACGGGATTGTGGGGAGCGGCGCGGCGGCGGTCCAAGGTTCGAAAGCGGGGGGTATGGGACTGCGAAACTCCATTTCCTCACCAGTGAGAGGATGACGGAAGCCCAGAATCCAGGCGTGCAGAAGGAGGCGGCAGACCGGTGGCCCATGGGGAAGGATGCCGCGGCCATAAATGGCGTCGCCGAGGATGGGATGTCCGAGGTGATGGAGGTGGACCCGGATCTGGTGCGTGCGTCCGGTCAGAAGTTTGCAGACCACCAGCGTGGCCCCGGCGTGGCTGTGACCGAAGCGGAAATCGGTGATTGCAGGGCGGCCGTGTCCGGGAGCCGCGACACTCATTTTCTGGCGGTGGACGGGGTGCCGGGCAATGGGAAGATCGATCCGTCCAGCGCTCTGGGCCGGACTTCCCGCGGCGACGGCCAGGTAGATTTTGCGGACTTCGCGTGCGGAAAACTGAGCCGCCAGCCGGCGGTGACTGAGGTCGTCCCGCGCGACGACAAGGCAGCCGCTGGTGTCGCGGTCGAGCCGGTGGACGATGCCTGGACGTTCCACGCCTCCGATGGATGAGAGGTTCGGAAAATGGTGCAGGAGCGCGTGCACAAGGGTGCCCCGGCGGTTGCCTGCTCCTGGGTGAACGACGATGCCGGAGTCCTTATCCACGACAAGGAAATGGGGGTCGTCGTGCAGGATCCGCAGAGGAATGGGCTCCGGATCCAGAGAGGAAGGCTCAGGAGGGGGAATGCTGAGAGAAATGCGATCGCCGTGTTTGGTGCGGTCCTTGGGACGCGCAGGACGTCCGTTGACGGCGACGGATCCCGAGCGAATGAGCTGTTGGAGGCGGGAGCGAGAAAGATCCGGGAAATGCTGGGAGAGGACCTGGTCGAGGCGCCGGCCGGTATCCGAGGGATCGTCGATGTCGAGTTGGAAAGCCTGCACGGGAGGCGGAGCGGAGGAGGGGGGATTGATCCGGTGAATGCCTGTGGTAGGATGCGCGGGAAAATGGCGGAGGAGGAAACTAGGCAGACGGTGAACAAGTGTCCAGCCTGTGGGGCGTTGATCGACGTCACGCAGGAGGAGCCTTTTTCGCGCGTGGCCTGTCACGCCTGCCGGAAGGTGATCCGGGTGCGGACTTTGTTCGACCATTTCGACATCGAGGCGCAGATCGGGCGGGGCGGAATGAGCCGGGTGTTTCGGGCTCAAGACACCTTGTTGAAGCGGAAGGTGGCCCTCAAAATTCTGCACCAGCATCTGAGCAACGATTCGGAGCGCATCCGGCAATTTGAGCGGGAAGCCCGGGTCACCGCATCGCTGACTCATCCCAACATCGTCAAAGTCTACACAGTGGGCCGTGACCAGGGCCATTTTTACATCGCCATGGAGTTGGTCGAGCAGGGCAGTCTCGACGATGTGGCGGCGCGCAGAGGGATGTTGCCGGAGAGGGAAGTGCTGGACTTGGCCCGGCAGATCGTGGGCGGCTTGCGCACGGCGCTGCAGCAGGCCTTGATTCATCGCGACATCAAGCCCGGCAACATCTTGTTGGCGGACAATCACACCCCGAAAATTGTGGACTTTGGTCTGGCCCTCATGCTCCACCGGGAGGCAGAGAGCCCTGGGGAAATCTGGGCGACTCCATTTTATGTGGCTCCCGAGAAGCTGGAAGGCTCTGCGGAAGACTTTCGCAGCGACATCTACAGCCTGGGGGCGACGCTGTTTCAGTTGCTGGCGGGGCGGGTTCCGGTCGAATCGGACACCACTTCGATCCAGGAATTGAGGCTCTTGAAGCGGCGAGTGGTGAGTTTGGAATTGTTCGCACCGCATGTGTCCATTGAGACCTGCAATCTGATCGATCGGATGTTGCTTTATCAGCCGATGGACCGGCACAGTTCCTATGACGAATTGCTGCAACACATCGAACTGGCATCCCGTTCCTTGGGCCGCTCGCGCTCGGGCGTCAAAAGGTCCGCCTCGGTGGCGGTCTCGGCGCAGAAATCGATGCGTCTCCGGCGCCGGTTGTTAGCCGGAACGGTGGTTTTTGGGGCCTTCGTGGCCACGGCGGGTTTGTGTTCCTACCTGTTGCGAGCGCCGGATGCAGACGAGCCGTCTAATCTGCTTTCGCTGGGAGAGTTCGAAGAACGGGAGTTGGGGGCGACGACCTCTGAGTTTTTTCTGCAGGCGCGCGAGCAGATGCTGGCGGGCAAGGTCACTGAGGCGGAAGGACTGTTCCGGCAACTCTACCAATCGCCGAGCACGCGCCAGCCCACGGCCAATTGGGCCATTTTCAACAACGGGATCTGCCATCTCTTGCAGGGGAACCTGGAGGGATCGACTCGGGCGTTTCAGACGCTGCGGTCCGAGGCTGTCTTTTCTGGCGCCGAAGAGGATCGAGCCCTGGTGCAGGCCTTCCGGAAAGCCGGGAACTTGTTCTCGGCTCCCGAGCCGTTGGATGAGGAATGGGCCGGGGATCCCGGAAGCGATGCGGGACAAGCCCTGATCCTGCTGGCCGGCGGCTTGCAGAATTGGGCCTTGCAACGGTTCGAGGAAGCCGGCCCGTTTTTCCGGGCCTTCGCCAACTGCCTGACGCCTCGGGACGCGCCCTGGTTGTCGGAGTACAAAAAACTGGTGGCCCACTACGACGAGGATGTGAAACTGCTGGCGCGGGTTCCGGAACTGCGAAAGGATGCCGGCGAGACTTCCTTGAGACGCGATTTGGCTCTGTTGGAGCAGTTAGAGCGGCAAGTCCTCACCGGGGCCCCCATGGCGGGCTATCTGAACGCGCGGAAGTCCGAGTTCTCCAATGCCCTGCGGGTCCAGGCCCGGGCGGCCTCGGGCGAAGTGGAAGAGGCCTCGGCGCGAGTCCGCCAAGAAGAGATGCTGCGGCTGGAAGCGCTTGTGCGCAGCTTGTATCCGTTGGGCTACACGTTGGCCTTTGACGAGGCCTTGGCCAAGCTGCAAGAGGAACGTATGGCTTCGACCGACGCACGGACCGCGCTGGGAGACCAGATTTACCTGTGGAAGGGCGCCCGCGATTTTGTGGAGCATCTTCTGGAACGTTTGGACGAAGGCTACGAAGGGGAGATTCCGCGGCGGCAAGGAAAGGCCATTCAGGGCAGGGTCGTGCGGGCCACCTTGGATGAGATCGAGGTGGAAATGCGCAGTGGGAGAACCAGTGTGCCGACGCGGGAGATTCCGCCGTTGGGTTTGCTGGCCTTGGGCGACCAGGTCGCGGCTACGATCCAGGATTCGAACCTTTACTACCGGAACATGGAAGAAATGGTGGCGTTCGCCCGGCAGACCGGACTCAAGAGTGAATCGAGCGCGCGCGCCTCTGATCTGGCGCGTGAAGTGGCGTCATTCCGAGAGCGCTGGAAACGAATTGAAGGACTCGGGTTTTGACGGAGGCTCGATCGCTTAAAAAGAAGCATGAGTGACGATGATCCGAAACCGCCGACGCCGGACGAACTCAGCCGGACGTTGACTGAATTCATGCGCCAGCATTTCCCGGGGGCCACGGCCTTCGCTTCCTATGCGGGCCCGGGCCAGCCGGATTCCGGAACGGAGGCGGGCGGTCCACCGGAACCCGTGAGCGACGAGGAAGACGACCCGCTTCCCCGGCTATTGGATTTCCATTTCATCCCGCGAGAGGTCAAGGAGCATCTGGACCGGTATGTCATTCGACAGGACGAAGCAAAACGGGCCCTGGCCATCGCCGTGTGCGATCACTATCATCACGCCCGGCGCTTGCGGGAGATGGAACGGGAAGACCCCAAAGCGCGGGAACGGATTGAGTATTCCAAGCAGAACATCGTCATCGCGGGACCTACTGGAGTGGGCAAGACCTATCTGGTCAAGCATATCGCCGATCTTGTGGGTGTGCCTTTCGTCAAGGCGGATGCAACGAAGTTCAGTGAAACCGGCTACGTGGGCGCCGACGTGGACGATCTCGTGCGCGACCTGGTGCGAAAAGCCGACGGCAACGTGGCCTTGGCGGAGTTCGGCATCATTTACATTGACGAGATCGACAAATTGGCGACGCCCGGCCAGGCCATGGCGCGAGACGTCAGTGGACGCGGGGTGCAGACTGCTCTGCTCAAGTTGATGGAGGACACGGAAGTCCCCTTGCGCAGCCCTATGGACTTTCATTCCCAGATGCAGGCGTTCTTCGGCCCTGGCAGTGGGGGAGGAAAACGGCCTGACAAGATCAGAACTCGGAGCATCCTATTCATTGTTTCGGGAGCATTCGGGGGCTTGGACCGGATCGTGGCCCGGCGGATCGGGAAAAAGGCCATTGGTTTTGACCGCGAGGCGGGGGACGAAGCCGACCAGGAGCGGATTCTCGAGCGGGCCACGACGGCCGATTTCATCGAGTATGGATTTGAGGCGGAATTTGTCGGCCGTCTGCCGATCCGCGTGGTTTGCCAACCCCTGGAAGCGCAAGATCTCCTGGAGATTATGGAATGTTCTGAGGGCAGTTTGATTCGCCAATACGAACAGGATTTCGCGGCCTACGGAATCGAAGCGCGCTTCGAGCGCTCGGCTCTTCAATGGATTGCGGATCTTGCCGTTTTGGAGAAGACCGGTGCGCGGGGTTTGATGACGGTTTGCGAAGCTCTGGTCCGGGACTTTAAGTTCGAGCTGCCTGGATCGGGCGTGGAAGAGCTGTCGATCGATGCGGCGCTCGTAGAGAATCCGCGAGAGGTGCTCAATGGCTACCTGCGGCGGGCCGCGGCGAATTCGCGCGACCGTTTGCGGGGAGAAGCGGAGCGCTTTGCCAAACGGTTCCATCAGCAGCACGGTCTCCGTTTGCATTGGACGGAGGAGGGCCTGGACGCTTTGGCTCAGGTCTGTAGTGAGAAGGGTTTGAGCGGATTGGCCCTCTGTGAGCAAGCCTTTCGCGATTTCCACTTTGGGTTGCAATTGGTGAAGAAAAACACGGGGGCGACGGAATTCAGCCTGGGACCGGAGGCCATCCGCAATCCAGACGCCTATTTGAGCGATCTGGTGGTGCGATCGTATGAGGCAAACCGGACGGGAACGGATTCGCAATCTTGAGGCATGGAGGCAAGACCGCCGCTGCTTCCCGTTCTGGCTGTGGCGCTATCGATTGGCGTGGTGGTCGCCTACAGCATCTTTCTCGGGGTATGGGACGGCGTAGAGCGCTATTTCGTAACGCGGTATCGGCAACATGGGTGGACGGGGCTCCGAGAGGCAGCCCCGGCACTGCGCGGCCTCTGGGTCATTGCCATGGCCTTGGTCCTGGCTTCCGTGGGCGGCCAGTGGGGCATCGCTTGGGGAGCCCGCTTTCTCTATCTCCTGGCGGCCGCCGTCTTGCTGCTGAGTTTCTCCTGCATTCTGGCCATGCGGGGATGGTCGTTCGAACCAGGTTCGTCATTGGTCTCGGCGCTCTTGGGATTCACCGCCGGTCTGATCTTGCGAGGCCGCGCACGCAAATTGCGAAGATCGCGGAAGCCGGACCAGTAAGTCTTTCGGAGTGGAGAGACTACTCTTTTCCGCCTTCGCTCTTGGCTTCGTCAGGCGAATCATTGTGTTGCATCAGATCCAATCGCTGGCGCACGATCAAGGCGTCGGCGGCAAACTGCAGGGCGCGATCGATGCGGGGCGTCGAATCGGCGGGATGCTCTTGCCCGCTCGCCTTGTGCAACAGATAGGGAAGCTCGGGATTGACTCTGGCGACGAGGGCGGCTTCGTTCATCCGGGGCCGCGGATGCTCCGCGATGCAATCCACGAGACTCCGGGCTCCGGAGTCGACGGCTTGGAATAGCTCGAGCTTCTCCTTGGAAGGGGAGCCTGCGCGCAGGAGAGGCTCGACCTTGAGCCCGAGTCCTGAGCGCCCGCCGGGATAGACCACAGCGGCCACCGCCACACGCAGGAGGGCGGTGGCCGAGAGGGGATGATCTTCGTATTCCACCATCCGCCCGGGGGTGGGCTCTCCGACTAACAAGGCTTTGGTCTGCTGCTGCAACACGGAGGCGATGACCTCGCCCGCCGGTGAGGTATCGGCATCGCAGAGCACCACGAGGCTCCCGCTCCAAGCCGCGGAGGAGCGACTGCTGAAAACCCGTGGAAGGGCGGAAGCGGCCAGGCTTTTCAGCTCAAAGAGGACGCGGCCCGCCGGGACAAACCGGTCGATGACTTCGGCGGCGAAGGGAAACGCGCCTGGGATCGACGCTTCCGGACAGCGCAGGTCGAGAATCAACTCCTGGCAGCCGGAACTTTTCGCGGAAGCGAGGGCGGCGTCGAGAGCTTCGATGCAGGATTCGGGCGCGCCTGCGATGCGGACATAAGCCCGGTTTACACCCAGAATTCCAGAAGCAAAGGCGACTGAAGGAACCTCGGCGGCGCGGGGAGGGGGCGAGACGAGCTGGACGGCTCCTTCGGGGAGCAAGTGCGGCAAACCGGCAAAGGCGGCACGATTCCACGTCAGAGGATCCAGACGCTCGCGGTCGAGGTAGCGTTCCGAGAGCAGCCGGAAGGCCTCCTGAAGCTGATTCTGGTCGAGCGACTCCCAGCTTGTCGTGCGGCCTTCCTCACCGAGTGCGGGTCCGGCCGGCGGAATCGCCATAAAAAGCAGGGCTCCGAGCATGGCTTCGCTGCGGCCCAGATTTGGGAGCCATGAGATCCGGGGAAAGAACGGGGTCACGCTTCGTCGCTGGTGTCCGGGTAACTGCCCAGGATCTTCAGGAAACTGCAGTGTTCGCCGAGTTCGTCGAGGGCCTGCACGATGGAAGGATCCTCGCAATGTCCCTTGAGGTCCACAAAGAAGAAGTACTCCCAATCGCGGCGTTTGGAAGGACGGCTTTCGATTTTGGACATGTTGATGTCGAACTCGGTGAAAGGCCGGAGGGCATGGTAGAGCGATCCGGGACGGTCGCGCACGGAGAACATAATGGAAGTCCGGTCGGCTCCGGTGGGCGGGCAGGTGCGATGGCCGAGAACGAGGAACCGGGTGGTGTTGGTGGGACGATCCTGAATCGAGGTCTCCAGAATGCGAAGTCCATAGAGTTCGGCCGCGAGCGGCCCACCCAGGGCCGCGGAGCCGGGCTCTTCAGCGGCGATCTGGGCGGCCCGGGTGGTGCTCGACACCTCCACGGTCTCGACCCGCGGAAACTGCCGTTGAATCCAGTCCCGGCATTGGCCAAAAACCTGGGGGTGGGAATAGATACGGGTGATCTCCTCTCGCGGGCCCAGGGCCATGAGGGCGTTGTCGATGCGAAGGAGGACTTGGGCGCAGATTTTCAGTGCGGAATCCGCGAAGAGGTCGAGGGTATGATTGACAGCGCCTTCGGTGGAATTCTCGATCGGCACAACGCCGTAATCCGCCCGTCGCCGGGCGACTTCGTCGAAGACCTCGACGAAACTGGCTTGTGGCGCATATTCGACGCTGGCGCCGAATTTCTTGATGGCGGCCTGATGCGTCCAAGTGCCCTCCGGTCCGAGGTAGGCGATACGGAGCTTGTGCTCAAGGGCCAGTGCAGCCGACATGATTTCACGATAAATCGCCCGGATGGAGTGCTCAGGCATGCGTCCCGTGCTCCGGGCGGCGAGGTTTTGCAAAAGTTGCTCTTCGCGTTCCGGGGCGTAGAAATCGAGACCATCCTTCCTTTTGATCTCCCCAACCTGATGCACCAGGTCAGCCCGTTCATTGAGCAGAGCGAGCAAACGCGTATCGACCGCATCGATTTGACGGCGCAGGTCTTCGAGGGACCCGGTTGGTTCAGAGGGCGTCTTCAACGAGGAACCTCTATAAGGTTGGGCAAGCGTGGTTTCCAAGGAAAAACCCGGTGGACCGGGCCGGAAGACGGGGCAGAACTGAGCTGGTCATAAGTGCTTGCCATAGCCATGGGGCGCTTCTAGCGTTGTGGATGGCGACAAACTCCTGCCTATGGAGGATGGCGGTGGTCATCCTGGGAACGGTCCTGTTTCTGCCCATCAGCCGGGCGCAGACGGACGGAGGTTTCACCCCACGCGAGCTGAAGGAACTCCTGGAAGATTTGGGGAAATTCCGGAAGGATCTCAACGCGCGTTATTCAGCTCAGCACAACATCGCCTTGAAAGCCTATCAGGCTGCCGCGGCGAGCGACGTGAAGGCCTACGATTTCTTCCTGGAGTGCACCAAGGAAATGCGCTTCAAGCGGGAGGATAAGCGAGAAGAGGCTTGGCGAACGTGGAGGGAACAGAATATCGAATGGTTGCGGAGTCAGGCGCACATGAAGGCCCGGCGTCTGCAGTTGCAGTATCTGATTTTAACGATCAAAGCGGCGCAGGCCGATGACATCCAGCCGCTGGTGACCCCAGTGCTTCAGCTTCTCAAAGAGATGGCGGCGTCGGATGCGGAAGGCCACCGCTATCTTCGGGAATCGGTTTCCCAATGCGTGTTCGCCGAAACCTACGACCTGACCAATACGTTGGACAGCTCGGGTTGGGAGATGACGCCGTTGAATATCGACAGCATCTTTGAGAAAACGGTTCTGCCGTTGTATCGAAATCCCGAAGATCCAAACTTGATCCGAGCTTGGGAACAGCGGATCGATCTGCAAATCCAGATTCACGAGCAACGCAAGATTGCTCAGGAACGGGCGGAGCGAGAGGCGGCGCGAGAGCAGCAGGATCAAAGACGGCGTCCCGAGGCAAGGCAGGAAAACTACGACTATATCATTTTCGAGGAGCAGACCCTGCCGGAGTTGAAGTGGTCCATGGCTTCAGATCTGGTCGACCACGAGTTCCTAAAGCAGGGAGTGGTAGGGATGATCACTGTCCTCAAGACCTATCCAGGGCACAGGAACGCGCGGGACTGGCTCCTCGAAGTCACCAAGATCGTGCAGGAAAAACTCGGGGAGTTGGAGCCTTCCGAGGGCGCCACGGCCGCCTCCACGAGCCCTTCCTGAGGGCGCCAGGAATGACCGTCTGGGTGGAGGAAACCCCGGCTCCGCGGGGGTTCTTGCCAATCACCGCCACACGCAGCTTAGCGGAATGCCCAGTGGCCAACCGGGCCTTGCGCGATTGGCGGGAGCAGGCGATTCGAGGAGCCGGCGCCCAGTGGGCTGCCTCCCGGGACAGGGCTAGCATCTTGATCGATGGAGCGGCCTGGGTAGACGCAGGGGAATTGCGGGTCATGGGAGCAGCCGAGCAACCCACGCAGCTCGTCGATCGCCACGGGGCGGTCGTGGCCTGCGCCGGCGACGCGCGGCAAAGCGGTGCGGTGAACGGACCGCCTCACCGCATCCGCGCGACACGGAGCCGGATTTTGCGCTACGCTTGGGAACTATTGAGCGTGCAGGAGGAGATTCTGGCTGAGCTTACGGAATCGCGGATTGAGGGCGAGCTGAGCGACAAAGCTACCCTGGAGGGCGTTCTGATTCTGGGCCGGGGATCCCGCGTGCTCCCTGGCGTTTTCCTCGAAGGAGTGGTCATCGTGGGGGAGAACTGCCGAATCGGTCCGAATTGTTATATTCGCGGGTGCACGGCCATCGGCGATCGCTGCCGGATCGGTCAGGCCGTGGAAATCAAGAATTCGATCGTGCTGGCGGATACCTGGATCGGGCACTTGAGTTACTGCGGCGATTCGGTCATCGGCGAAAAAGTGAACTTCGGCGCGGGCACCATCGCATCCAATTTCCGGCACGATGGCAAGGAACACCAATCGATGGTGGACGGCATTCTCGTGGCCACGGGAAGAGACAAGTTCGGCACGGTGATGGGCGACGGGGTGCACACCGGAATACACACTTCGATCTATCCCGGTCGAAAACTCTGGCCGGGAGTGACCACGGTTCCGGGCGCCGTGGTGCGGGAAGATGTGATGGATTGAAGGTGCATCGCGGGCCGGGTGCGAGGCAAAAGGACTTGTGGGCCTGAGCCGCGTTCTGATACATTCACCCGCGTGAAGCGACTCTTCCCGGCGCTGCGGATTCTCTGCCTGAGCGGAGTGTGGTCCGTCAATGGAATCGCGGCAGAGGCTGCTCCGCGCACCTGGACCCGGGACGACGGCAAGGCCGTCACGGCGACTTGGGTCAAGACCGAAGAAGGTCAGGTGTATTTGCGCCTGCCGAATGGGAGAGAGTTTTCCCTTCCGCGCGCCCGCCTGAGTGAAGTGGATGAGCGCTATTTGGAGGAGCGGGAGAAGGAAAGCGGTGAGCGTTCCGAAAAAGGAGAGTCGAGCGCCGAACCGGAAAGCGCCGTTCCGGAAGTCGATCCCCGGGCCATCGAACGCGGAGAGCCGGTCGCCTTTGCGGGATTGCGCCTCAACACCGTCTTGTCCCCTCATTTCCGTGTATTCGCCAAAGGGGTCGATGGAACCAAAGCCGCCGAGAATGCGGAAATCCTGTGGAGACGGATGGCTCTGGTTCATCCCACGTTCCGGGACCGGTTTGCCTCGGGCGATGGAGCGGCCCGGACCGGCGTCATCTTAGTAGACCGTGACGGCGACTGGGAAGCGTTGTTGAGCTGGTACAGCACAGCCATGCGCAACGCGGGCAACGACCGGCTCGCCAATGAGGCCGAGGCGACCTGGCCCCACACTGCCGGGCAACAGCTTCTCATCGACGCGGATTCCATGAGCAAGCTCGGCATCCGCAGATTCGTCTCCGCCATTCATTGTGGATCTCTGCGGGACAAGAACGAGGTCGAGTGCGCCTTCCGAACCCACAGTTTGGCGGCTCTGCTCATGCGGCAACACCTCGGAGAACGGTTAGGCGAGATCCCTCTTTGGCTCAGTAGCGGCATGGGTTATTATCATGAAATCCGGCTGTGCGGACGGACTTCGACTCACCTGGTGGATTACGAGGCTTACGCCGCGGGCAAGGGAGCCGACGGCAATGTCCGCTTCGCCAAGCGTTTCCAAGAGGGGGACAACTGGCCTGAACTGGTCGCCCAATTGGCAAAGGACAGCGATCCTCCGCCCGCTCTGCACCGGGTTCTCGCCGCAGAGGTAAGCACGCTCTCGCCGGAACTCTGCGGATTGGTGTTTGGGTTTGCTGATTTTCTCCACAGCACACCCGAGTTGATCCGCTCCTTCGCCGCATTTCTCGAGAGGGCTGACCTCGCCTCCGTGGTGCGATCGCCTGAGACTCTGGCGTCGGCGCTGGGGTTCAGCTCAGTCAAAGCCTTGGAAACGGCTTGGTCCGGCTACCTGCAAAGCAAGGAGTTCCGGCGCTGAGGAAGTATCTCTCACGGATTGAGGTAATGTTTGAAGTAATAGCAGGTGGAGGCGGAGGAGGAGTTGGGCTCAGCGTTCAGGTGTTGGAACCGGTTGCCGGAGCTGCTCTCGAAGCCAGGCCGGCCGGTCTGTGGTGATGGATTTCACACCGGCAGAGCACAAATCTCGCGCTCGGCCGGCGTCGTTGACGGTCCACGCCAAGAGGAACAGGCCTTGACCGTGCACGATCCGGGCCGCCTCCGCGTCCAGCGGGGGCGCGTTGCCGAGACTGAGACCGTCCAATTCTGCTTCTTGGGCGCGGGAGGCGATCTCCGGGATGGCCGGTTCCCATTGACCCGTTTCGGCGACTTGTTCAACGGACACCAGCCAGTGGCAGAGAAAATGAGGGAACCGGCGTTTGGTTTCGCGCATCAACTCGTAGGAAAAGCCGATAATGGCAATCTGGCCGGCCCGTTTCTCCCAAGGCGCGAGAATGCGGGCCAGCGGATCAAGGATCTCCGGCCCACATTTGATCTCGATGTAGAGGCGTTTTCCGGCTGGCAGGATTTCGAGGACCTCCTCGAGCGAAGGAATACGCTCGTCTTTCCACTGCGGCCCTTTCCAGACGCCCACATCGAGTTTTCGCAACTCGTCGAAGCTGCTCTCAGCGACGGCGACATCGATGCCGGCGGTGCGCTTGGTGGTTTTGTCATGGATGGCGATGATCCGCCCGTCGGAAGTGACGAAAACATCGATCTCCGCAGCATCCGCGTTTTCCTCCCACGCGAGCCGGATGGAGGCGAGCGTGTTCTCGGGCGCTCCATGAGAAGCGCCGCGGTGGGCGACAATCTCGACGCCGGCCGCGCCGGCCAGTTCAAGCCCCAGATTGGCCATGACGAACAAGAGATGCGGTTTCATGAGTTGCGGACGCCTGAAAAGGATTCCGTCGTGGAGCTTTAGGAAAGCGGGGGACTGTTTCGGCCGAAGAATCGCCGCTGCAGAACCGGGTCCGGAGACGGCGTGCTCAACGAAAATGCGACTGCTGCTATGGCGGAGCCCAACAAATCGAAGAGGAAAGGCTGCACGCCCAGGTTGGACGGCACTTCAAAACGGCCGGATTGCAGGTAGCCGACGAGGTAGAGCGACACATGGGTGATTCCACCTCCCAGCATTCCGGCGATCGCGCCCGCACCGGTCATCCGGGGCCAATAGAGGGCGAGAACCATGGGCACAAGAAAGCATGCAGCCAGGCCGCTGCTTCCGAAAATGATGAGCGTCTGGAGAAACTCCGGCGGATCGAGCGCGGCGAGGGCGGCGGCGATGCCGACCGCGGCGGTGGCGATGTGCGACACCCGGCGCAGGGTGCGTTCCGGGGCATCGGGGCGAAGGTGCTTCTGATAAACATCGCGCACTACGGAAGAGGCCACGACGAGCAGGAAACTATCGACGCTTGACATGACGGCGGCGAAGGGCGCGGCCAGCAAGAGCCCGCCTAACCAGGGATGTCCAGCCTGAGCCGTCACATAACTGGCGAAGGCGGGCATGATGCCGTCAGGATCGTGGTCCATACCAGGCAACAGCACCCGCGCCCCGCAGAAAACCGGGACGAGGGCGCAGTAGATCAGGCTGTAATACAGCGCGAGGGCAACCATGCCGCGCCGGAGGATGCCGTCGTCACGAAAAGCCATGAGCCGCACCATGTTGCTGGGCTGTCCGGCGGTGCCAAAGATCCAGAAAACGAAAAAGCTAAAGGCCATGCTCGGTCCAAGAAATCCGGCTCGATTGTCTGGATGTGGACCAGGCGGGTTCACATAGGCCCCCGGTTCCCGTCCCCCGGAGGCAAAGTCCCGAAGCCCTTCGGCTCCAGCCTGATAGCCTGGCAGCGGCTGCGGCGAAGGAGCGGCGCCGATGAGTTCCTGAGCGTCATAGACAAAGGCAACCACCGGTTCGGCGGCGGAGCCCCCGGCGGGAATCCGGGCCGTCTCTGAAAGGCGAGCCAGGCGGCCGTCATCCAGAGCAACCCAGGACCCCGTGGGAAGGACTCGGGGATCTGGACTGACCTCCGTCCCCTCCACCACCACCGGGCCCTTCCAAGGGGGAACGGCGGCAGCCAGCGAGCGCGTCATGCCGCCCAACCCGCCGGTGAAATGGAGTGTCAACGTCAACAGCACAATCACTCCGGCCAGCATGATGCAGCCCTGGAGCACATCCGTCCACACAACCGCCCGAAAACCTCCGTAAACAACGTAAGCGATCACGGACACGGAAAACAAGATCAGGCAAAGAAGATAGCCAGGGTCCACGTTCTGCAGAAGAGGAAGGCCTTCGGTAGCCGCCGCCGTTTGCATCACCGCGGACCGGTAGACGGGCGCATCCTGCAGCAAACTATGGAGGATCTTGCTTCCCGCCTTGAATTGCGCCAGCAGGTAACAAAAAAGAAAAACCAAAATGAGCAACGAAGCGATGAGCGCCGCTCCCGGACTGCGGAAGCGTTCGCCGAAGACTTCCGGAATCGTCAACGCGCCCGTCTGGCGGGAAACACGGTTCAAGCGCTTGCCCAAGAGGCCCATTCCGACAAGCGGCACCAGCATGTAGCCGGCGATCCAGAGCGCGAGGACCCAGCCGTGAGAATAGATCAGCGCGGGGAAGCCCACAAAGGTGCCGCCGGAGGCGCTCGTCGCCGCAAAGGTGAGGGCAAACGCCCAAAGACCAAGATTGCGGCTCCCCAGGAAATACTCGCCGACAAAGGCTTTCGACTTGGCGGATCTGGCGGCAAAGGCGGCCAGCAAGAACGTCGCCCCGATGTAGAGGAGAAACGTCAGGATCGGCCCGGATCCCGTGACGGCGGGACCGGTTTGCGCCGTGAGCAGGCTAAGGCTCTGGTCAGCGGTCACGGAGCGAAGCGGATGGCTGCGGAGAAGACTCTTCCCGGAAAAAACACAGAGCAAACCAAATGGTGAACACGTTGGCTGCAATCCAGGGAAGGGCGACGCCGAAGACGACCCATCGGGGCATGCCCCAAAGGAGATTGGAAGGATTTACCGGCTCACGATAGGCCGAGATCCAGCACCAGCCGTTGACCCAAGCGGCGAAGACGAGGGCCGCCGCGACGATGACGATAGCTTCCCGGCGCGCTCGCCGGAAGCGGCTGCGCTCTTCTACTTCCAAGGACTCGTTGGGATTCACGGCGACTCAGCGGAGAAACATCAGGGATGGAATGGGGGCAACGTGGCGACTCGTTCGTTTTTGAGCATTTCCTGAGCGAATCGCGTGACGCGCCCAACGATCCGCTCGAGCAGAAGGGCTCCCCGGGCGGGGTCAGCGGCGGACGGCGTGGGATCGGACTGTGCAGACAGCGCTTCGGTGCGGACGTTTTCCGGAAAAGCGGCGAGGGCGATGGACGTTTCGAATTCCTGGGCGTGTCCCGGCAAGTCCTCGGGAAGCCGGTGTCCGCTCACGAGGAGGTCGTTGGCATCTGCTTCTGTAAGCACATCCCAGTAAGATAAGAATTGCAGGTTTATCTGAAATCTCCGGAGAAATTGATCCAGCGCGGAGGCGATGGGGACGACGTTGCCGCCATGTCCGTTGAGTATCAGGAGATGCTGAAATCCGGCCCGGGTCATGCTGTCGATGAGGTCGCTCAGCACAGCGAGAAAGACTCCGGGAGACAAGGTAAGTGTTCCGGCATGTCGCATGTGGTGTTCGCTGACGCCCGCAAGAAGGGCTTCCGCAGTGACGGCCTCAGGATACAAACGCTCGGCAACCTGCGACGCGACCAGAGTGACGCTGCGCCAGTCATGTTCCATGGCCAGATGCTCGAGATGTTGTTCCACCGCGGCGACGGGTATTATGCCTAGGCGCAGATCTCCGCTGGCCATGCGCTCGCGGAACTCTCGCCGGGTCAGTTTTCCGAGTTGGATGGGCAGCCGGCCGGGAGCGGGGAGCGGATTCATGCTGCGGATTCGCGATGGCTGGCCCTGCCGCCGCGAGGATCGGAGATCGTCGGCGAATGGCCAGCGCGCATCCTAGTGCGGCGGGAAGCCTGGTGTAAACCGGGGAAATCCACGAAAGTCCGGCGCCCAGCCGTTTTTCCAAACGAGATGGAGGAAACCAGATCTCAATTGCACGGTTGAACTCGAAGGGCCGGCGACTACAATGCCGCCCTTTCAAGATGAGCTTTTTTTGGACCCGCAACATTGCCTTCACGCAGGGGCTGGCCTTGCTAACCACCGCATGGCTGACACAGACAGGGGGAGCGTTCGAACCCGTGCGCAGCTTTGTGGTCACGGACTTTCACTCCGGGACCGTGCTCATGGGCAAGCAGGCCGAAATGAAAGTGGAGGTGGCCAGTCTGACGAAGATCGCGACGGCATGCGTTGTGCTGGACTGGATGGAAGCATCCAAAAGCGATGTGAACGAAACCATGGCGGTTCCCGACACGGTGCTGGGCATCGGCGGGGCCAACCCGCTGGGGCTGGCTCCCGGCGATCTGTTGAGCCTTCGCGATGGGCTGTATCTGGCGCTGATCGGCTCGGACAACGTGGCCGCGGAAACCCTGGCGTATCATGTCGGGAAGGACTTGCTGCGGCGGCGCGGCAAGCCGGGGAGACCCGTCGATGTGTTTGTCACGCAGATGAACACGTTGGGCAAGCAACTGGAGATGAAACGGACACGGTTTCGGAATCCTCACGGTTTGGACCACCGGGTCCGTCCTCTATCGACGGCCCACGACATGGCAAAGCTCACGGCGTATGCGCTGAAGAAGGCTTCCTTTCGATTTTACGTGTCTCAGAAATCGCGAAATGTCTCTTACAAGCGAAGCGATCAACGCTTTGGTTTTGAGGTAAAAAACACCAATGAATTGCTCGGCGTGAACGCCATCGATGGCGTCAAGACGGGGATGACGAACGCTGCGGGGGCCTGCGTCATTCTCAGCGCGACCCGTCCCACAACCGTGTTGACCGGGCCCGGGGGAGAGAAGCTCCTACAGCCTCACCGGCTCATCGTTGTGGTTCTGGGCGCTCGCGACCGGTTCGACAGCGGCCGCCAGTTGCTTGCCGCCGGATGGCGCCGCTACGACGACTGGTTAGCCGCGGGGGATAATCCCGCCTCCGCTCAACCTCCTGCGACGCGGTAAGGCCTGCCGCCCTCCCGACGGCGCGGGAGCGACGAGAGGTCCCGTTGCTGCAACCTAGCTCAAATCCTAAGACATTTTCAGACTCATGCGGATCGCATTGCTTAACAGTGGAGGGGATTGTCCTGGTCTCAACGCCGTCATTCACGGGGTCGTGGGGGCCGCCAACAAGCTGGGCTGGGAGGTCGTCGGTTTCCGCGATGGTTTCGAAGGGATGCTCCCCCCCGGAGATTACACGATTCTCGATTCAGATCGCACCATTGGGATTCTCAAGATGGGGGGAACCATCTTGGGGACGACCAACAAAGGGCATTTCGCCGCAAAAGTAGGAGAGGGAGAGGTCGCGAAGATTTCGGATGACATTATCGAGAAGGCCCGGCGGACCATGGACCAATTGGAGATCCGTGCACTAATCGTTGTGGGGGGAGACGGCTCCTTGACGACGGCTCAGCAGCTCTTCGAGTTGGGCTTCCCGGTCATTGGCGTCCCCAAGACCATCGACAACGATTTGGAGGCCACGGCGATGACTTTCGGATTTGATTCCGCCGTGTCCTGTGTGGTGGATGCCTTGGACCGTCTCCACACCACCGCGGCGAGCCACAAACGCGTCATGGTCCTTGAAGTCATGGGGCGCAACGCCGGTTGGATTGCCCTCTACGGCGGAATTGGCGGGGGAGCGGACATCATTCTTCTCCCCGAGATTCCCTTTACCTTTGAAGCGATCGCGGGTGTGGTGCGCCGGAGGGAAGCGCAGGGAAAACACAGCACGCTCATCGTGGCCGCGGAAGGCGCGCGCCTACCCGACGGATTGACGGTGAATATCGAGCAATGCGCGGGTATGGAGAACCGGCTTGGCGGCATCGGAGAAGTCGTCCGGACCGAAGTGGAAAAACGCACACAAAAAGACAGCCGGGTCTGCATTCTCGGCCATCTCCAGCGCGGCGGTGATCCCACAGCCTTGGACCGGATTCTCGGCACCCGTTTTGGCGTGCATGCGGTGAGCCTGATTCGGGACGGCGGCTTCGGCCGGATGGTGAGTTACCAGTCTTATTCCGTAGGATCGGTGGCCATTCAGGAGGCGGTTCACCAGTTGCGCTTGGTCAATCCCAACGGAGAAGTGGTGAACGCTGCCCGCTCGGTGGGAATCTCCATGGGGGACGAGAGTCCAGACGAATTCGATAAGCCGTAATGAATCAGGAAGCTCTGCTGGATCTGCTGGTGAGCAACGGGCGCGCCACGCACGGTGAACTCGCCGAACTCCTCGGCGCCGAGGAGAGCGCCGTGGCGGCAATGATGGAGGGGCTGGAGTCCGCCGGAGTGATCCTTGGCTACACCGCCGTGGTCGATCCAGAGAAACGTTCGCCCCACGATGTTGCGGCGCTCATCGAGGTGCGCATCACGCCGGAGCGGGGTGGGGGATTCGACCGGATCGCGCAACGGATTGCGCAGTTCGATCAAGTGCGAGCCTGTTATCTCATGAGCGGAGGCTACGATCTGGCGGTCCTGGTCCAGGGACGCGACCTGCGGGAGGTGGCCCGCTTCGTGGCGGAGAAACTCAGCACCTTGGAGGGTGTGCTCTCAACGGCCACTCATTTTCAGCTCAAGGTCTACAAAGAAAACGGGATCCTCTGCCGGCAACAGGAAGAGCCGGGCAGATTGCCGGTTACGCCATAGGCAATGCCGGCATGAGCGGATCCTTGCAACGTCACATCGCCCGTCACCTCCTGGAGATCCCCAAATCCGGGATCCGGGACTTTTTCGAATTGGTTCAGGGACGGAAGGACGTCATCTCCTTGGGTGTCGGTGAGCCGGATTTTTCCGCGCCTTGGCATATTCGGGAGGCCGCCATCTACTCTTTGGAACGTGGCGAGACCAGCTACACCTCGAACCTGGGACTTCTCGGCCTGCGGGAGGAGATCGCCCGCTACGTCGAGGACAAGTTTTCGGTCGCCTACGATCCCCGCTCCGAGATTCTGGTCACCGTCGGCGTATCCGAGGCCTTGGACCTGGCCTTCCGGGCCTTGCTCAACCCGGGGGACGAGGTGCTCTATCACGAACCCTGTTATGTCTCTTATCATCCGGGGGCGCTCATGGCTTACGGATATCCGGTCGCCGTGGCCACACATGTCGAGGACCGCTTCGCCCTGCGCGCCGATGCAGTTCGGGCCAAGCTCACGAAACGGACCCGCATGCTGGTCTTGAATTTCCCCACCAATCCAACGGGGGCGGTCGAACCTCCCGAGGAATTGGAGAAGATCGCGCAGATCGCCTGTGAGCACGACCTCATCGTCGTTACTGATGAAATATACTCCGAATTGATCTACGGCGAAGACCGGCGCCACCTCTGCATCGCCAGCCTTCCCGGAATGCGGGACCGGACCATTCTCCTCCACGGTTTTTCCAAAGCCTTCGCCATGACGGGGTTTCGCCTTGGGTATGCCTGTGCGCCGGCCGAATTGACCGAGGCCATGATGAAGATTCATCAATACGCGATGCTCTGCGCTCCCATCACCAGTCAGGTCGCAGCACGTGAAGCCCTGCAACACGGTTCCGCCGCGGCGGAACACATGCGCCGGACCTATGAGCAACGCCGCGAGTTGCTGCTGGCCCGCTTCACGAAAATGGGGATTCCCTGTTTTCCTCCGGGTGGAGCATTCTACGCCTTTCCGGATATCCGCGCCACGGGATTGACCAGCCGAGAGTTTGCCGTGCGTCTTCTTGAGGAGGAAAACGTGGCGGTCGTGCCGGGAGACGCCTTCGGCCCCAGCGGGGAGGGGTTTCTCCGCTGTTGCTACGCGACAGACACCGGTCAACTACGGACCGCTCTGGACCGCATCGCCCGGTTCTGTTCCCGTTTGTGATGGCTGCTCGTGGATGGCGCACCTGGATCCGGAGGCTGCGGGAGGATCCAGCCGCAGCGCACATCGCGCCGCTGATGGCGTTTTTGCTCCTTCTGTTTCTCACTCAAGAGCCTGTGCTCATCGAGAACACCCTGCAGCCCTGGCACCGCCATGCCCCCGAACAATGGGTCTACCCGTTGCAATGTCTGGTCGCTGGATTGCTGTTGTGGTTTTTCCGCCGGGCTTACGTGTTGACCCCTTTGCAAGGATGGGGCTTCGCCACCCTGTGTGCGCTGGTGGGAATCGGTCTCTGGATCGCTCCCTCCGAACTCTACCGGGTCTGGCGAATCGAGCCCGGCGCCCTGTGGCATTTCCTCGGTGTTCAGGACCGCAGCGAGGGCGGCTTCGACCCGCGATTTTTCCGCGACCACAGCCTGCTCTATTTTGGCGCGATCGCGCTGCGTCTGTTCAGGATGATCGTGATCGTCCCTCTAATCGAGGAGATCTTCTGGCGGGGATTCCTCATGCGCTTCCTTTACGACCGGAACCGCGATTTTCACACGGTTCCCTTCGGATCGTTCAGTTGGTTTTCGCTTTTGGGGACGAGCCTGGCCTTCATGCTCGTGCATCAGCCGGCCGACTACGCCGCCGCCTTTCTCTATGGCCTGCTTGCAGGCTGGGTGGCCATCCGGACCCGGAGTCTGGCCGCTTGCATCTGGATGCACGCCGTTGCGAATCTCATTTTGGGCGTTTACGTGCTCTGGTCCGGACAACGGGGATTTTGGTGACAAATCCAGTTTTCATGACGCGGGCAAGGCCGCGCCCGGCTCGTTGATTTCAAGAGGAATCGACGTAAGGGGAAGGATGCCTTCCGTCTGGGATCTAGCTAACCGGCAATTGCGGGACCTCGTGGAATACGAACCCGGGAGGCCCATCGAAGAGGTTGCCCGGGACCTCGGTCTCGATCCCGCGGGCATCATCAAGTTGGCCTCCAACGAGAATCCCTTGGGACCATCGCCGCGCGCCCTGGCCGCCATGCGCCAGGCCTTGAATCAGGCTCACCTGTATCCCGACGGCGGAGGATATTACCTGCGGGGGGCTATCGCCGAACACTTTGGGTTGGAACGTGAGAATGTCATCCTCGGCAACGGCTCCAATGAGATCATCGAATTCATAGGCCACGCTTTCCTTCAGCCGGACTCCGAGGTGGTTGCCGCGGAACACGCCTTCGTCGTCTACAAACTGATGGCCACGCTTTTCGCAGCGCGCACCATCGAGGTCGCCGATCCCGGTTTCGTGCACGATCTCGACGCCATGCTCGAAGCGATCACTCCGCAAACGCGGGAAATCTTCATCGCCAACCCCAACAATCCCACCGGCACATTGGTGGACGGAAACGCCATCGCCCGCTTCATGGACCGCGTGCCGGACCACGTCGTCGTGGTCTTCGACGAAGCCTATCACGAGTTCCTCGCCGAACCGCCGGACACCCTGCGCTACGTGCGGGATGGACGCAACGTGGTGATCCTGCGCACCTTCTCCAAAATCCAGGGTCTGGCCGCCTTGCGCATCGGTTACGGCATCGCTCCGGTCCCCCTCATCCAGGTGTTGCAAAAAACCCGGCAGCCTTTCAATGCCAACGCCGTGGCGCAGGCAGGAGCCCTGGCCGGAATCCGTGACGAAGAACACCAACACCGCACCCGGGAACTGACCTGGGAAGGCCTGAGATTCCTGGAAAGCGCTTTCACTTCGATGGACCTCGAATTCGTCCCCAGTCAGGCCAATTTCGTCCTGGTCCGTGTCGGCGACGGCGACGCCGTGTTTCAAGCCTTGCTGAAAAGAGGCATCATCGTGCGGGCCATGCGTGGCTACAAACTGCCCGAGTGGATCCGAGTGAGCGTCGGGCTGCCGGAACACAACCGCCGTTTCGTGGACAGCCTGCGCGAAGTGCTCCATCCGGCTTCTTCTCCGGCGTGATGCGGAGCGACACGATCGCCGCCATCGCCTCGGCGACAGGGGAGAGCGCCATCGCCTTGATCCGCATTTCGGGTCCGGATGCCCTAAGCTGTCTCGCCAAAGTTTGGCGCGGCGTCAATCCAGCCAGCGCCCGGCCCCGCTCGCTCCACCTCGGTCGTATTGCCGCCTCCGACGGGACAGCGCTCGATCAAGTTCTCTTTGCCAGGTTTCCGAGACCGATGAGTTATACGGGCGAGGACATGGTTGAAATCAGTTGTCACGGAGGGACACTCGTGACCCGCGCGGTGTTTGACCGCCTGATGGAAGCCGGCTGCCGGCCCGCCGGCCCGGGAGAGTTCACGCAGCGCGCCTTTCTCAATGGGAAAATCGATCTCACCCAGGCCGAAGCGGTCATGGATCTCATCCAGGCCCGAACCCGCCTGGCGTTGCGCGCCGCCAACGATCAACTTGCGGGTGGACTCCGGGACGCCGTTGAGAAGATCCGGACCGGGCTCGTCTCCCTTTTGGCTCATATCGAGGCTTGGATCGACTTTCCCGAGGAGGACATCTCCCCCGAGACCCTCCAGGATCTCACCGGGCGCACCCGAGGGCTTTGCGCAGCCGTCGCGACGCTCCTGGATAGCGCCGAACAGGGGCGCGTCCTGCGAGAGGGCGCCCGCGTGGTCATCTGCGGAGCTGCCAACGCCGGAAAATCGAGTCTGCTCAATCTCCTCCTCGGCTTCGACCGGGCCATCGTCAGCGCCAGCCCCGGCACCACACGCGACACCATCGAAGAAGTCATCAACTTTGGGGGAATCCCGCTTCGGCTGATCGATACCGCCGGATTGCGAAACGCCTCTGATCCAGTCGAACAGGAGGGGATCCGCCGCACCGCCGCAGAGATCCTGCGCGCCGATGTGATCATCGAGATCCTTGACGGATCCATGGCTCCCGAAGACGCTCCAGCGCCGCTTCCACCCGGCTTTGATGGGAGCCGCCTGCGCCTGTTGAACAAGGCCGATCTCGGACTGCACCCTGGGCATGCCCAGACCCGAGACGCCATCCCGTTCTCATGCCTTCGCCAGGAGGGAATCGATGCCCTCCAAGCGGCGCTGCGGGAGCATTTGCTTTCCGGCGATGTCCCCGGAACCGGCGTCTTGCTGGCAATCAACGCCCGCCATCAACACTGTCTCCAAAGCGCCAGCACGGGGTTGGAACGGGTGCTGGAGGGTATGCAACAGGACCTGGCCTGGGAACTGATCGCGTTGGAGTGCCGGGAAGCTCTCGACGCCGTTGGCGAAGTCGTCGGAAAGACGGATATTGAAGAGATTCTCGGTGAAATCTTCAGCCGATTTTGTATCGGAAAATAGTAAAAATGAATACTTTTTCTATCGCATTGAATGCGATGCGGATTGAATTCTCTGGGCCATACAGCCGGTGGCGACTCGGCCTTCTCGCGGCGCTGGCCGCCGCCCTAGCAACCTGCGCTCCCAAGGAAAAACCAGAAAAACACCAATCCTTCCGCCTCCGCATCCTCACCTGGAACATCCACCACGGGGAAGGCTTGGATGGGAAGATCGACCTCGACCGCATCGCCGCGCGAATTCGCGAATGGCGTCCCCATCTGGTCGCCTTGCAGGAAGTCGATGTAGCCACGGCCCGTTCAGGAGGAGTGGATCAGGCCGCGGAACTCGGACGTCTCGCGGAAATGGAGGTGCGTTTTGCCTCGGCGATGAAATGGGGCGGCGGAAACTATGGCTTGGCTATCCTTTCCCCGTCCTCCATGAGTGAAATCACCATCCACAAGCTTCCCAACGAAGAGGAGGAGATGGAACCGCGGATTGCCGCGTCCATCGAATTCGAACTCGCTCCCGGTCAACGGATCCAGTTTGTGAATACGCATCTTACCTCGACGGGAGATGCCCTGCGTCTACGGCAATGCCAGGCCTTGACGGCAGCCTTCGCTTCCTCGGAATTGCCCTTCGTCTTGGCAGGTGATTTGAACGCTGAACTGGGGAGCCCGGAACTTGATGAACTCGGCCAGTGGATCGATTTTTCTCCCGAGGCCGGCAGCGAACCCACAGTTCCCGCGGACGAACCACGCCGGCGCATTGATTTTGCCGGAGTCAGCCGGCAACACGACTGGGAGGTGATCGAAAGCGGGGTTCCGGCAGATACCGTTTCCTCGGACCACCGGCCCGTCCTTATGGAACTTCAACTGACGCTGCCAACTCAGGCGAAAGCCGGAGAAAGGTAAATCGGTCATGGATGTCGTCGATCTCAATCACGTGGCGCTGCACGTTAGCGACGTCGAATGCAGTGTGCGCTTTTACCGTGACCAACTGGGCTTAGAACAGATTTTACGTCCGGCGTTCGCTTTCCCGGGAGCCTGGTTCCGGCTGGGTACGGTGCAAGAACTCCACCTCATCGGCGAGCGGGAAGACCGGGTAGTCTCCGGGCCGAGATCCACTCATTTTGCCCTCCAGGTCGGGTCCCTGGACAGCGTCTGCCGCGAGTTGGAAGCACGCGGCGTAACGCTCCTGAGCCGGCAAGTGCGTCCCGATGGCGCGCTCCAAGCCTACGTGGAGGATCCCGATGGCCACTGCGTCGAGTTCACCCAGCTCAATCCTCAAGGTCAGAACCATGGCTAAGGTCCTCGCGGCCCTGTCAGGGGGCGTCGACAGCAGCGTCGCAGCGCGCCTTCTCGTGGAGCAGGGTCACGAAGTCGTGGGCGCCTACATGAAGAACTGGATCAACGAGGAAAACATCGCCGGAAACTGCCCATGGGAGCAAGACATCGAGGATGCCCGGCGGGTGGCCGGCGAGATCGGAATCGAGTTTCGCGTGATAAACCTCATGCGGGAATACCGCGACCGGGTCGTCAGCTATCTTCTCAAGGGCTACAGCGCAGGCATCACGCCCAACCCGGACGCCATGTGCAACCGGGAAATGAAATTCGGCGTTTTCCGTGAATACTCCGCCGCGGAGGGCTTCGATTTCGTGGCGACCGGACACTACGCGATTCGCCGCTGCCGGGAGATCGATGGATCAGTCGAAGTGCTGCGCGGAGCGGACCGGAACAAGGACCAGAGTTACTTCCTGGCCTTGTTGAGCCAGGAACAGGTCCGGAGCGCGCTTTTTCCGTTGGGCGCCCTCATGAAAGCTCAGGTGCGCGATTTGGCCCGGGACTGGGGGCTCGCGACGGCGGAGAAAAAGGACAGTCAAGGCATCTGCTTTATCGGCGAAGTGCGCATGTCCGACTTTCTGCGGACCTATCTTCCAGACGATCCGGGACCTGTAGTCGATGTGGAAGGGCGCATCCTGGGCGAACACCGGGGACTTCATCTGTTCACTTTAGGCCAGCGGCGGGGCATTGGCGTGGCCTCCCGGCGCCATGGCACGGCCTATGTGGTTGTCGCCAAACAGCCGGAGCGCAAAGCCTTGGTGGTGGCCTTGGAGGATCCAGCCGCACCCATGTTGTATGCGTCGCGGGCGCTGGTCACGGGGGTCTCGTTCTTAAGGGCCGGTTTTCAGGAGGGCGACGCGTTGGAGGCCCAAGCGCGATACCGAAGTCCGCCGGCGCATGCCCAGATTGCGAGTTGGGATCCGGACACAGGCCGGGCCCGGGTCGAGTTTTTGGAGGCGCAGCGGGCGCTGACGCCTGGTCAAGTCTGTGCGTTTTACCGGGGCGCCGAGCTGATTGGAGGCGGTTTTTTTGAGGAGATCGAGCTATCGGATCGCGCGGTTCCGCGCCATCCATCCTGCTAAGATCCCCATCGGGGATCCATTCGATAGCCCGGGGCTGAACATCAGAACTCCTGATCTATCGAGGAAGATAATGGATACAGGGGAATAAGAGTGAGCCAAAGCGAGACCGCCACTCCGTGAATTGACACTCTATTTGTGGGGCGATTTGTGGGGCGGACACTCTTGTCCGCCGAGTGAGCCTAGAAAGTTCGCGGGCAGGAGTGCCCGCGCCACATAGTTTTCCGGCTCATCCAAATTCCTCGAGATCAGGAGTTCTGAACCTCCTCATCAATAACATGGCACAATATATGTAAGAGAAAATCAAATGGCGGTTTGCCCATTCGGGCCACCCGTTCACTGCCTGAACTCTTGCAACCCCCATATCCATAGCGGCAGCCTACCGTTCCCATCGCATCCGCTTCAAGCGCACCTCAGCCACTGCCTAACCCGCTCTACAGGCCCAGGCGCCGCTAAAACCTCAGAACTCCTGATCTATCGAAGGGAGAAAGCGAACCCGAGGAATTTCGATGAGCCGCGCCTTGGGTCTGTTGCCCGTGGGAAAGCGCCGCGGCGTCGCACTCCAGAGAGACCGCGGCGGCGGTCTCACCCCACCTGGCTCATGGCAATTCCTCCAGATCAGGAGTTCTGAACCTGAGCCCCGCCAGAGCCCCGTCCGCTACCGCAAAACCCGGAACTCAACCCGGCGCGAGTCGGCCTCCTGTGCCTGGCTCGCTGCTCCCACCACCCGGGCCCGCGGAGCCTCGTCTTCGCCGGCTGACACCACTAGCCGTTCTGTCGGCAATCCAAATGCAATCAATTGATTAACAATAGATTTGCAGCGGTTCTTCCGCAACCATGCGTTTACTTCAGGGTCGCCGCTGGAGTCCGAAGACCCGATGATCTCCAGTTTCCAGGTTTCCGAATCCGCGCCGCCCGCACTCAACATAACCTCAGCGATTCTCTCCAAACGCCGTCGCCCTTCCCGGTTCAACCAAGTGCTGCCTGCCCCAAATTCCACAAAGGATTCTGCCAGCAGCCGCTCCAAGGGCGTTTCTGCCGCGACCGTCCCGCCAGATTCTGCCCCGCCGCCGTTCGCTTCCTCTGCGATTTGCCCTTCCTCCCCAGCACTCGCACCTTCTCCAACGCCTTCCAGGGTCGCCGCTTCCTCCACGGCCACGTCCGGGAGGACTTCGCTATCGCCGGCTGAAATCCCGTCCGGCAGAGGCGCCGGCGCCTCATCGTCCTGCACCTCGTCCTCCAAGGCCAAGGCGCCTTGATCCAAGTTCTCGATCCGAAAGGCGACTCGGCGCGGGTTGACTTCCTCCGTAGTTTCCTCCGTACTTTCTTCGCTCTCCCCGCTCTCCTCCACCACCGTGGGCCGCGCAGGAACTCCCTCCTTCTCGGCAATGGCCAGGGCCGACTCCGGAACACCCGCTTGCACCAAGTAATCAAAAACCGATTTGCAGCGAGTTTCACGATACCACTCGTTCGCTTCCTGGGAACCCTTGCCATCGGTGAAACCCTGAATCACCACTTTGGCCTCAGCGAGTTCCGGCCCGTGGCGGACCAAAGCCGCCGCCAGCACATCCAATTTCTCTTTGTCACTATCTCCGATCTGGACACTGGCTGAATCAAAGTAAATCTCCGTCGAACGTAGAAACTCGATCAGAGCTTCGAATCCCGTTTTGCCTCCGCTGACCTCGATCAGCCTTGCCGTGAGAGCGCGCTCACGTTCGATATCCCCCTGGAAATGCAAGTCGCCAATGACGAGATCTTTCTCCGGAAATCGAGCGCGTAAACTGGTTTGAATCCTTTCGCGATCCCCCTCATCGTCCAGGGTCCCACTCAAGGTTATTTTTCCGTTTTCCTCTACTTTTAAGTTCAAACTTCCATTAACCTGAATGAGTTCCGGAATGATTTGGGCCACGGATCCCACCCACTGAGCGCGGGCCTTCGCCTCATCCACCCTTATGTATTCGACCATCCGTTTCTCGGGGCCCAGACTCGTCTGCGCCGCATTCACCAGAGTATCCCGGGTCTGCTGATTCATCGTCCCCTGCAACAAAAGCGTCCCGTCGGGCCCCGTCCAAATCTCAAACTCAACACTCAAGGCCAGACCCGGAGCCGTCAGAAAAATTCCGGCCCAGAGCCAGCGCAATTGTCGAATCCAGCGCAGTTTCATAGATCCTTCCGCGGCGCTTCGCAGCGATTCGTGCGGATGTACACCCAAAAGCGTCCCATTGGTTCTGATACGAGAATCCCTACTCATTGCAAGCAGCGGAAGCCGCTCTGCCGTGTCACTGCTGGCCCCCACGGACATCCACTCCCGCCACCAAGAGATGAAACACATCTCCGTCCGGCCATGCTTTGGTCTCCCTTTCGTCCACTACGAGAATGCGATCAAGTTCTGCCTCAGGCAACCGGTCGAAAACCTCTCGGGAGATGGTGAACAGATGCCAGGTTTCTCCCTTTCGATTGCGGAAACAAAGGAGGGAGACCTGGCGGCCGCGCCAATCGAGAATCCGGCAGCCCATCCCTTCCAAGGCGTCCAAGACCTCTGGCGCATTTGCGCCCACCGGAGCCTCGTGCGCGATCAGCCATGCCCGGATCTTGTGCAGGTTCTTGCTGCGAAAATCAAATCCATCCAAGGAGCGCATCTTTTCCACCATCGACACGCGGAATGCACGGAGAGCCTCCGCGTCACCCGCAACCTCAGAGGAGCCTTCGCTGCTCTTGTCTTTGTAAGCGTAATGAAGCGCGGTCAATCCCGCTCCCACCAACAAGGCTGCCGCTGCAAACCAACCGAGGACAAGGCCGAGCCGGCTCCGGGCGACCGCCGGACCATTCAAACTCCCCTTGGGAGCAAGGGAGCTGAGCCGTTCCAACAAGCCGCCGGGGACCGCGATTTCGCGAAGCAAGCCACCGATCGTGGCGTCTTCGCGGCGCTGCCGCTCCCACCAAGCCCCAAGCTCCGGATCCTCCCGGGCCAGCCGCAAGGCTTCCATGACCTGGAGATCGTCCGGCGCGTCAAGGTCTGATGTCAGGGCGCTCAGAATCTCGCGCGCGGTTTCACGGTCCATTCCCCCGCCCTCTCGCAGTCCGTTGGAGGCTTCCTCACTCATGCTCGTTCAACCCAAGAAGCTTGCGCAACTCCCCTTTTCCTCGGGAAAGCCGCGACATCACTGTGCCCATGGGGATCTCCAGAATTTCTGCGATTTCCCGGTAAGAATGATCTCCAAGATAAAAGAGGGCCAAAGGCTCACGGAAGACAGGATCCAAGCTTTGCAGGGCCTCCATGGCCAGGCGGCCGTCCAAACTGCGCCGGGATCCCGCCGAAGTCGCCAGTCCCGCTCCGTCTGCGAAATCGGCTTGAGATTCGTAGGCTCTTTCCCGTTCCTTACGCCGCAAAAGGGAAAGAAACTCACGATACAACGTGGTGAACAGCCAGGACTTTAGCCGTCGGTCGTCCTGTACTTGAGCGTGCTTCTTGGCATAGATGAGGAAGCACTGTTGGGTGAGATCGCTGGCGGTGTGCGGATTCCGGCTGAGGCTCAAGGCAAAGCGATAGAGATTGCCATAATAGCTTTCGACAACCTCCTCAAACCGGGGCAACCCCCCTTGGCGCATCGCAGGAAGACTACGGTTGCCCTCGGAAATGGTCAAGTGCGGTCGGAGGGGAAAAGGTTGGGTAGCCAGAACCATCCTTGCCAATGGGAGTGTGCGTCCGTTCCCTTTATTCCGCGGCATTCTCCGCTCCACTTCCATTGCTCCCGCCGGCCGGCCCAATAGCGTCCTGCAATTCAGCCACCATGGCCGCTATCGACCTGCGTTTGCTGTAGCCGCGGAACCGGCAAACAACATTTCCCCCGGGATCCAACAACACCGCCGAGGGAAAGCCGTGAATGTTCAAGTGCTCCTTGAACGAATCGTAGTAGCGCTCCCGCAGAATCTCATCAGGTTGAATTCCGAACGCGCGCGGATAATCCAGATAAGTCAAGACCATGCGTTGCCTGGCGAGATCGTGGAAGGTCTGCGATGCAAAAAGATCCTGCTGGAAACGGCTCGAAGCGTTCCCGAGTTCCGTAGAGAGAAACGCAAAAAACAAGTAGCGGTTCTCGTCCCGGGCCTTCCAGCGCGCCTTGCGGGGATTCTCCTCCCAGAACACACGCTGGAAATCCGCCTCCGGCGGAGCCCCCGGAATGAAGGGAGGCGCAGTCTCCACCCAGGGCGCAAGTGCGGCGCTCCTCTCTCCAGATTCTCCCGAAAGCACCTCCCATTTGCCGTCATCGTCTCGCATGGAAATCCGCGGTCCGGTATCACTGCCCACTTCGTTCCCCGCATCGGAAAACCAAATTTCCTCTTCGGGCGCCACAAGGTCGGCATCGACAACTTGCCTGTCCGCTGACTCTTCTGTCTCCAACGCTGCCTCCGCCTCTGCGCCTTCCGCTGCATCCGCATCAGGGTCGCCCCCGTGTTGCGCGGTCTGACAGCCCGCGCTCAGGAGGCAAAAGAAGAGCGCTCCACACCGAAAACTTCCCGCCGCATTCACTGCGCCGATCCTTACTCCGATTCCCGGGGAAGAAAAGCCCTGAGAAAGACTTGCGGATCTTCCCATCCTGAGCGGCCGGGCCGCTCGAAGCGATCGGGAGGCAGGTAACCGCGCATCACTTCTGGACCGAAGCCTCCACGCCGTATTCCGAAGTGGAGATGGGCCCCGTAACCTCCGTTTTCATGAGTGAAAGAGCGGCCGATCGCTCCCAGTTTCTGGCCGCAGACCACGGAATCGCCGGTCCGCACCGCCAACCAGGAGCCGAGATGGCCATAGACCGAACACAAAGGAGATCCGTCTGGCAAACGGTGCTCCACCACAACCAACCCTCCCCAGGTCGATGCCGCGGGTTCCGCCGTCCGGACCACGCCGTCCGCGATCGCCGCCACGGTTTCAAAAGCGCGATTCCAAGCAACGTCGTCTCCGGCGTGATGGGTCCCTGCGAAAGGAGAATCTGCATGGGCGTCCGCGTCTACATACAAGCCAAAGCTCTTGCGAAGCGGATCGAAATAGTCGCGCACCGGTGCGCGGAACCCTTCCGCCGGGAGCGGTTCCAAAGGGTGCTGGTCAGGACGCTTCCGTGGATCCTCCCCAGCCGCCCACGAGCAAAAAGTCGCTGCCGCCCGGGCCTGTTTCCAGCTCCACCCCACGCCGTCGCGGGTCTCTAACCGGCTTGCCTGGTCGCGAACCGTCGTCAAAATGCTGTGATAAGGAGCCCAGGGCTCCAGTTCGCCAAACCGGCGCCAGACCGCGGTTCGCATCCCCGGCGATCGATGTTCCTGCAAGCATCCAATGAGTTCCTCAATGGAACTTACCGCAGTCAAATCCGCCTCCGCGGATGGATCCTCTTCAGCGAAGAACTGGGTCCTGAGGGAAACTGCGGAGATGGCCGCGGAGAGCGATGCGCGCGTATAGGCGTCCTCCTCCCGCAGAAAAACACGTTCCAGCTCCTCCCTTTCCCCTTCCGTTCCATGCCATCGAAGGTACTCTGCGGCGATGTCGCGCAAGGCGCTGTTTTCGGCGCGCAATTGCGCCGTGACCCAAGCCCGCGTGGATTCGCCGGCCGCTCCCTGGTGGAGGAATCCGGCCACGAGAAATGGGCGTTCCGATTCCGGAGCCGCCTGCGCATAGGCCAGAGCCGGGGCCGACAACTGAGCACTGTGATATCGCGGAAGCAGCGGAGCCAGATCGCTCATCAGCCGCCCCGTCGTCAAGGCCTCGCGCATGCGCTCGATGTTCGGGGCGATCAGCAGGCGCTCCGCCAAGGCCGGTCCGGCGATCTCGTTGTTAGGGTTTTGGATCATCCGGTCGAGCGCGTTCGACCGGGCCCCTTCGCGAAAATGCCGGCTAAAAACAGAGTGAGCAAAACGCCGCACCTCCTCGTCCTCATCTTCGAGCGCGGTTTCCACAGCCTCGCGCGCCTCCGGCGACCAAGCGAACTGCAAGCAGGCCATCGCTGTCGCCCTCAGATGAGGCTCCTTGCGCTTGGCGTAGTCAAGCAACCTCGGGACCGCCGCCGGCCCGAGATGCCCCAGCAAGCGGCCCATGGCTTCATGATTCGCCGGGTCTCCCAATTTGCCCATCACCACATCGACTTCAGCGCGGGCGTCGCGATCGCTGAGGACCCCTTTGATCTCGCTTCCCAAGAATTGTTCCCGTCCTTCGCCGGGAAACTCCAGCAGCCAGTTCCCATCCGGACGCGCGATCACCCGGCCGATGCGTCCATTTTCGAGCTTGGCCCAGTCCCCCCGTCCCTCGACTGCCGGCAGCATGACCGCGGCCAGAGCGATCCATCCCGCAGTCCACATCGGGCTCCCCCTCCATCGGGGCCCCGGCCCACTATTTCTCCAACTCACGGGAAGGATCTTGGCGGACTCGGACCTGCGCCAGGTAAATGGACGTCTTGCCCTCATGCGAGGAGTAATAGCTTATCCAAAGCCGTTCATCGCGCCAGGCCAGTCCGGCATAGCTGGTGTCCCCTCCCGAGGGCAACGCCAGCCACTCTTCCAACTGGCCGGAAGAAAGATCCAATCCGCACAACGCCGTCCGCACTTGGCCGTCATAGAGCCGGACGCAGGCGACCCAGCTTCCGCCAGGAAGTTGGAGAAGGTTAGGACCGCCGATGCGCACCCCGAGATCCTTCCATTCCCACTGTTCGTAGGGAGCCGCCGCCTCCCCGATCAAGCCCGTGGCCGGATCGCCGTCCCGCCGCAACAAACACACCGCGACGCCGTCTTCCCGGAAGCGGATCTTCGCTTCATTAGGATAGCCCCCCTTGAACGCGCTCGGGACCAGTGTCTCGAAGCGCCGCCCGTCCGCACTGCGGTAGAGCCGGACGCAGCGCTCGCCCTCCGGCGCGTAGCCGTTGTAGCCGAATCCGAAGGCCGCGTCCTGATTCCATGTGGTTTTCCAAAGCCAGAAGTCCGGTTCACCCACTTCCGTCCCCTCATCCCAAGTTCTTCCGTCGGCGCTGCACCACGTCATGCTCTGGCGGCGCACCGGATCGCTGGGTTCATGCCAGGAAGCGGCGGCCGTGAGCATGAGCCGGCCGTCCGGCGTGATGCTGAAGCCCGGATCGCGCAGATCGGCGTCCTCCCGCACGACCTCCGCAGCGCTGATCCAGCTTTCGCCGTCCACCGACTCGAGAATGCGGATTCGACCATCCGGAGACACATGGTCCTTGGCCTCCCGGAAGCAGCAGTGCCAACGGTCTTGAAACCAGGTCAGATCTGTGAAGGCGTTGTGTTCCCCGCCGTCCCAAATCCGGCGCACCGACAACAGCACAGCGCGCGCTGCGTCAGGGCTTGCGGAGGCTTCTCCGGTCTCCCGGCTTTCTGCTTCGCCCATTGCCGGCGACAAAACACTCCAGACCGCTACGGCGAGAGGCAGCCAACTCCTTGGCCTGCGCATTCCTCCGGTTTGCAGACCAGACTCCATACAATCCCCAGCCGGCTTCGATTTCACCGGCGCAGGCGTCTCCACGCTCCTTTTGTTCATGGAAACTCCGAACCCGGCATTGGTTCTGGACATTGGTTCTAAACAGAGTAGCGAGGATCGCCGCCAAGCAAACACTTTGCTGTGTTCCGCAGACTTCTCCCGCACGCCTTGTGCCGCGATGGGTCTCCATACCAGGACCACGCCGTCACGGAGGCCGGCCCTCCAGGTCTGGTCTGCCAGATTGGTTAAGATATCCTGGAGGGGCGGGCTCCCGCACGCCCTGTGCCGCCATGGGTCTCCATCCCGGGACCAGGCCGTCACGGAGGCCGGCCCTCCAGGTCTGGTCTGACAGATTGGTTAAGATATCCTGGAGGGGCGCGCGCCCGCACGCCCTGTGCCGCGATGGGTCTGCATCCCAGGACCAGGCCGTCACGGAGGCCGGCCCTCCAGGTTACACCCGTTGGATTTCCCCTTCTTATCCGTGTCCATCCGTGGTTAGCGAAGCTGGCTTAAAGAGCCTCTTCGGCCGGGCTACGGCCTGATTTCTGACCCACGGATTGCGCGGATTAGGCGGCTGCGCCGCCGATGCAGTCCCGCATCCTGCATCCCGCATCCCGTAGCCTGGAGGGGCGGGCTCCCGCACGCCCTGTGCCGCCATGGGTCTCCATCCAGGACCAGGCCGTCACGGAGGCCGGCCCTCCCGGTCTGCTCTGACAGATGGGGTTCGCAATCCGCAGAACTCCCGATCTGCCGGGCGGATACAAGCCGGAGGCCCTTGGACTGCGGGGAGCATCGCCGCTCTCCCTCGGCGCGGAGCGCCGTCGTGAGGGCAGGCGCTTTCACCCGGGTGAGGACACCCCGTTCAAGCCTGAGGTAAGCGCAACGCAATCCCCATGGGGTCCAGCGCGCCGCAGCAGAAAGTGCATCAGATAAGCTGGCGAAGGCTCTTAGAGTTCCTCGCGGGATTGCTCCCGCGATGGCTCACCCTCGCCGCCGGCCAAACGGGAATCGTGCATAGATCTCCATGAGGTCCGCCTGCGCGAATCACTTCCATCACGGCGCCCGCAAGCGCTCTCGGAATTCCTCCAGCGTCAGGACACCCGAGGGATCCTCCTCATTCAGGCGATCTCGACGTAGTCAGCGCGAGTGGTCGGCTCGGGAACAGGCATTCCGTCCGCCCGCATCCCCTCCAGGTGAAACTCGATAGCTTCCCGGATCAGTTCCTCGGTCTCCTCGAGCGTCTCCCCGAGCGCGACACAACCCGGCAGATCCGGCGCCTAGGCTCCGTAACCGGTCTCGCTCTTCTCGACGACGATTGCGTATCTCATGCTCACTTTAGCCCATCACGGCTCAAAGGAGTGGCCCGGCCAGGAGCGGGTCTACGCACTGGCCATTCGTCTCGGACGCCGGCGGCGAAGAAGCAGTAGGGCGCCCGCAACGGACAGACTCAGCGCGGAACTGGGCTCGGGAATCACCGTGCTGTAGGTGAAATCATCGATTGTAAAGTGGTCCGTGCCACTCCCAATAAGCGCGGCGATCTTGACGTCGGCGGCGTCGCGGGTGATCCCGACGAACTGTCCGGCGGAAACGGTTGCGGAGGCATCGCCCGCCAGGGACAACCCCATATCGTCCCGCAGATCCAAGCTCACCGCGCCGCTGGTCACCCAAAAGCCGACCCGGGCGACTTGGTCTGGGAAAATAACTTCCATAAAGCCGAAGTTGAACGGCTCTTCGGAATTGATCACCAGCGGTCCCATCACGTTCGGGACGGAGACCACGTCCGCCGAAAGGGCATCTTGCGGCTCGAAAATGCCGACGGGGGTTCCCGGGTTCCCCACGGGGTCGTTGGGGCTCGCGCCTCCGCTGTGATAGGTGGGTTGCGCGGCGCCGTCGCGGGAGCTGAACTGGGCTCCCGCCGAAATGGTTTGCCCCGGGGCGTAGGAGGTGATGGGAAAGGCGGTAAGATCGTCAAAGCCGTCCACCGTGGCTCCGCTCATGAAAGCGGCGGCCGCGCTGGGGTCGGCGGTGATGATGATGGCCGCCTGGCTTGCGGCCGCCAGCCAACCGCTGATCAGGCAAAAGACGAGCCCGAAAGCTCTGCGGCGGATAAATCGATGAAGGTGAGTGGTCATGGATGGAACAAACCTAGTGATGCTGATGCTGCCGGAAAACCGCCTTCTTCCCCGTCTCCCGCCTGCCGGGCAGGCGCCCCACGCTGAAAAAAGGCTGTCTTACAGTGGCTGAAGGCTGCCAAAAGAGCTGAAGGTGTCAAGCAGGAATTCCTCCGACCGCATGAACTTTGGGAAGGGAACCTGCAATCACTTCCCGGACCCCAGCCAAGCCCAGAAAAGTGTAGTGGATCTCGGTGATGAGATGGCCGGACGGGTTGGCGTGATTGATTTTGTCGTTGCTGCGCACCGGCTTAGGAATGGACAAGTTCGCCCCCTCCCCCTGGGGAACCCCTAGGTTGGGCCCGGGGCCGCGCCTGCGGCCAGGCTGGCCGCCGTGGGACCGGACACATCCCGGTCAAAGAAGGTTCAACCTTGCTTCGACCGGCAGCCGGCGTCATGCGCAGGCGCCGGTAACTCCGGCAAAGCCGAAAGGCATTGGAGACTCCCGTTCCGAAACACCAGGCGTAATTCATTGGCGCTTTCACCGGACGGTCCGTGCCGGGTTTTTAGCTTTCAGAATGAACGGCGGCAGTTCGTCGAATCCCTCTCTCCGCGTGAGGATGCCGTTACCCTAGGCCGGAAATGCAAGCGCTCCCGTCGCTCGAAAGAGCGCATGCTCGCCGACAAATCCCGCTACAGCGAAAAAACAACTTCGCGGAAGATTCACCGCTGAGCAGGCGACGGCAGCCGCAGGCTCGGATCGCCGAACACCATGAACTTCATCCCTTGAAAGAAAATGCTCGGCGGATACCAGTCCGGCGTGGGTTTCAAACTCGCGAGCCTTTCCTTCTCGTAATAATGCCGGATGGCCTGCGCCCAACAGTCCCCAAGTCGTGGTTCATCCACGGCAACCAGTGCATTCACAAAGCCCTCGACGAGCGTCAACCCGCACGGCTGGCTGCCGGTGTTGCAGCCGATGTAGGCCACCGCGCCGTTCGTGCTCCGCTTGAGAATTTGTTCACCCAGACCCGTTGGATTGAATTGTCCGCGCTGATACGGCGACGGCGGCGGCGGGGGTCCGCTGAACACCTGCTTCTTGTCCGTTCCATTGTGCTTGGCGCCATCCACGTCCACGTAACCGTCATAAGGCGCGAGCGGCGCAAAGTACGCCGTGCTGCAACCCGCGGACATCACGACGGGCAACGAGTCGCCGTTCGCAATACGGTCAAGGTCGCGCATGATAAAGGATTGCTCCCATGAATCCGGCTGCCCGTGACCGGTGTGAATCGCCAGCCCGAGTCCGCGGTTGAATAAATCCCGTACTTGCGCGCGATCGGGCGGCAGCGTGCCGGATGGACGGCGCGCATCGGAATAGTAGCGCTTCTCAACCTGCCAATCCTCCGACAGTTGGGCTGCTACACGATCCAATAAGTCTCGTGTGTCCACCCAGCCGCCGGCGGCGATCAACGCCGCGCGACGCAAATGAGGACGGTTATTGGCAAGCACGCCCTGTTCGTAAGTCACCGTCTTGCTTGCCACCATGCGCACCTCCTCCGGCGTGCTCACCGGCCAGCGCCCCACTGCCAAGTCGGGCCGGTAATCCACTTGATCGAAGTTGATCGGGTCCTGCTTGTTCTTTTCGCCACGAACTTCTCCAAAATAGCCCGCGTGAAACGAATCCTTCCGCGCATTCCAGTCGTCGAAGGAACCGTCCTCCCTTGCCAGATCGCTGTAATAAAGATCGCTCGGGTAAAATGCGTAATCGAATGCCGCCGGTGTAACGCGGTCCAGCACCATGTAACGCACCGGCAACACGTCCGCGTCGCCCACCAGCAAAGCATAACCCGCCTGCCGCTCCCGCCACTCCGCATACAGAAAGCGCTTTAGTTTTTCCGGATCATCCACGCCCGGAGTGGCTTTCAGGATTGCTTCCAAGGATACCAGTTCCGTTGGCAGGAGTCTATTCTTGTGCTTCACAAATTCTGTGAGCACGCCGTGAAAAGCGTCCGGCGCCACAACCAGAAGTTTTTTTGCGGGGCCGTGGGCTGACGTTGTCTCTGCGAATCCCGGGACCGCACCCAGGAGAAACAAAACCAAAATCCGACTGGACCAGTCAGAAACCTTTCTGAAACGGCGATGTTGATTCATGCGTAATTGTCAGTCCTTCCTGTCGTTGCCTGTCGCAGTGGCGGGAACTGATGACGCAGAATATAAAGGCGCACGCTGCTCCAAAGCAACCCCATTGAAAGTGAGATAGAGATGATGGACACCCATGACCGCTCTCGATCGTGTGGCGCGTTTCTTCAGATGCTTAAGTTCAAGCCTGAGGTAATCGCAACTCTGTCCCCATGGGGCGCAACGCGCCGCAGCAGAAACAGTAAGAGAAATGCGGGTTCACCTCCGACGGCACTTCTTGGAATCCGCAACCTCATTGGATTCCATTCGGACTTGTCCCCGCTCACGCTCGAGCAGCTCGACTTTTACTTCTCTTCCATCTCCGTGCTACTGTGTCTCCGTGAGAGTCGGCTTTTCAGGTCTCATCACTACGGTGCTGGAGATTTGTCTGGCACGAAGACTTGCGGCGGATCGCGGCGGAGACCTGCGCTGGGAGGCGCATTCTGACCATGCCAGAGCACCTTGCGCGGTTCATCCAGGGCGCCAGCCATAGCCCTTGACCGACGCGCCCATCAGCCCCCAAACTCTTCCGGATGCCTCGGTTCAGCCCGTTCCTACCCCTTCTCCTCCCCCGACCCGAGGCGCCCGGTGAGCCGGGCCCGGCGGGGCGGAAGGCAGTTTCCCTACGGTCTTGCCCCCGGTTGCTTTGGGCAACCCCTGTCTTGATTTCCCTGATCGCGACCTCCAGCCGCGCTGAGGACGTTTTCTGGACAAACCCCGGCGGCGGGAACTGGACGGAGGTGGGCAACTGGAGCGCCGGCCGGCTCCCCGGGAGCGAGGATCGTGTCTTTATCACTTTGGCAGGAACCTACAGCGTGACCCTCAACGCCGCGGCCACCATCGCGGCGTTGACCGTGGGGGGTGAGACCGGAACGCAAACCCTCAGCAGCGGCAGCCAAGAATTGACGATCAGCGGACCTGCGGTGGTCGGCGACAATGGCGCCTTTGCAATGAGCGGCGGCATCTTGAACTGCGCCAGCGACCTGACCGTCGAGGGCAGTTTCCTCTGGACAGCAGGGCTGATGACCGGCGCCGGGCGGACCATTGTCGCGGAGGAGGCGACGCTCTCGATCAGCGGCGGCTCCGGGAAAAGCATGGACGCCGGGCGGGTGCTGGAAAACCGCGGGACGGTGGTTTGGAGCGGCGGGGGGATCAACCTGAACCAAACGGGCGAGGGCGGCTCGGGCAGCATCGAGAACGCGGCCACCGGCGCCTTCGAGATCCTGATCGCGAGCGGCTCGGTGTCGGCCTCGGGCTTCGCCGACGTGGCCGCCCCACCCCTCCCGTCGTTTACCAACGCGGGTATGCTGCGGAAAGCCGGGAGCAGCTCCGAGACGGGCCTCGGCGTCCCGTTCGCCAACACCGGGACCGTGGAGGTGGTGACGGGCACGCTGCGCCTGACGGGCGGCGGGAGCAACGGCGGCGCGTTCGACGTGGCCGAAGGAGCCGCCCTGGCGCCGCAGACCCTCAATTTCGGGCAGGGCTCGCAGCTCACCGGGGCCGGCCTCTACCGCTTCGACGCAGGCGTGCAAACCTTCCTGGCGGACGTGGCGCTGCCCAACCTGGAGTTCACCGGCGGGGCCATCGCCGGCAGCGCGTCCCTGACCTTGGCCGGGACCTCGGAATGGACGGCGGGGCTGATGACCGGCGCCGGGCGCACCATTGTCGCGGAAGGGGCGAC
>JBGTBW010000204.1:0-77320 GCA_041749135.1 Verrucomicrobiales bacterium | reverse complement strand
GGATACGTCGTTGGTCTGATTTCGCTCTGGATTGTTGGATCGGGGTACAACCTCTTTTGGCTTGCGATGATGAGTCTCTGAATTCATGATCGATTAATCAAGAAGACGAACAAGACGCTCCAGTGAACCGTCACCCGCTGTTATCTCGGCTGCTTGCGCACCCGAGCCGCCAGCGGGCGCCGGTCACTGAGCTAGACGTTAGCCTTCATGAACCACAAGCGCGAACAAGGCATCGGAGGCTGGCTGGTAGTCGTCGTGGTTGCTTACTGTGTTGGCTACTGGCTTTTGATCGAGCGCGACTCGCCATTGGTTGGTCGCGACCGGAAGCCGGAGTTTCGTAGTTCTCCGCGCGTCGGGCCAAGTGTGACCGTGCATGAGGGTATCACCATTACTCGTGGACAGACTTCAGTGTTGAGTTATCTATTTTATCCGGCGGATGTCGTTTATTATGGCATCACAGACGCTTTGCGAGGACACAAACATTAAGGCTAACTAGACGGCGCACCTCAACCCGCTACCCGGCCGGAGTCAAAAGCTGAATGACGACTCAAATCCTAAACCAGAAACTGGAGGTGCGCTCCCGGTAGCGGGTGAGTGGCCTCGACGTCGCCCAGAACCTAAGACATGAAGCCAAAGGCTCGTCGTAACCCATTTGAGCATCTTGATCGATCGTTGGCACAGGAAACGCTGGCAGTTCGAAAGCGCGGTTTCTATCGCTTTCTGACCTCTACCTTAGCGACTGCGATAGTCTTTGGCGTTTCTGGACTAACCAATAGGATAGCAGGACCATCATCTAATTATCTTGGAGCGATGGCTGCAGCCTGCTTGGGGGCGGTTGCGTTGGTTGGACTGATGGAGGTCGTAACGGGTGTTCCCTATGCCACATGGGCAAAGCGATGGGACTCCTTGAGAGGGTGGCAGCGTGGTCTCCTTGGGACGGTCATCGCCATAGTGTTTGCAGCACTCCTGTTTGGCGGGATCGGATTCTTTTTCGCCCGAATGTCTCCATAGCCTCAGGAGGCCCAACCCACTGGAATGGATGAGGCCTTGGTCCGGATTTTGCCGATGTAAGGAGCGGTAGACACGAACTGGCAGAACAAGACGCCGAACTTCAACCCTCTACCCGCCCGGCGCCCCAAGCTGAATGATGACTCGAACCCTGAACCAGAAACCGGAGGTGCGCTGCCGGCAGTGGGTCGCACACCTCTCTCGTTCCCCAAAATGGAGATTGCCCTGTGCCCGTCGGCGACCTAGTTTACTATTATGGGCGCCGTCACCGAGATTGAAGCCGCCGTGAAGCGCCTCTCGCGCGAGGATCTAGCGCGTTTCCGCAATTGGTTTCAGGGGTTCGACGCAGAGGCTTGGGATCGCCAGTTTGAAGACGACGCACTATCCGGCCGGTTGGATTCGCTGGCGGAAGAAGCCATCAAGGATCTTCATGAAGGTCGTTGCACGGATCTATGAGACACAGGGCGACCCGGAAGTTCTGGGTGTTCTACGGAGATCTCCCCCACGACATCCAGAAGCTTGCGGATCAAAATTACGCCCTACTGAAGGCGGATCATCAGCGAGGCTGGATACTACGTTCCCGTGATTTGCACGCCTCGCGAGCTTATGGGAGGAGAAGGAGATGAATGAAGATCATATTGTGAACGAAGTGCGGCGGACCCGGCAGGAACTTCTCGAGTCTTATGGCCTAGATTGGAGGGCTTACATGCGCGAGTGCATGAAGCGCCAGTGGCAGACTAGCCATAAGGCCGTCTCCCCACCGCCGAAAGAACCCCAACAAGACGCTGCACCTAACGCCTACCCGCTTCGCGGTCAGGCGTAGGTGAGCTTCTACGTTGCTGCCATAAACACTCATGGACATTCCCGCCATCACTCGGAAAGGCGAGAGCATCGAGGATGTTGAGATCCTTCGCAAGCTCCCGGCCGAGCTTCTATGCGCTCGATTTCGACGAGAAAAAGGCATTCGTGGGCGTTGTACATGCATACTATTACGACGGGACTGGCTCACTCGATGTTGTCCGGCTCATCGACAGCCGGACGGGGAAAACCATAGGCTCGTTCTCCGATTTGGGCCTGGATCTCAAATAACATCCCTAACCGCGGCTCATGGGGGCTTGCTCATCCTACCGCCGGGCAGAAAGCCCACAAGCCTCATCGGCCGGTCGTCTTTCTTCTCATGCGGTGGCGTTTCCCGCAGGTCAACGCGGAGAGCTTGCAGTTCACATCGCCGCCCTCCTTGCACGCACCGTGGCAATACCAAGTGTTCTTGACAGGGTTGACCTTGAAAGAACCCGTTTTCTCGTCGTGAAACGGGCAGCACATCACAAAGTCCTGACCAACGCGCCGAAGCCGAAAGCCTCGAGCCTCGAGCACATCGACGATGCTGACTTCGCTGCGGATGCGGGCTATTTCGGCGGCGTCAATCATCGGTTAGCCGTGCTTAGTTAGCCACCAATCCAGCGTGACGATAATGGCGCGCTTCAAGGGCGGGCGGGCGATCCCCACGGCCCACTCGAGCCAGGCGGGATCGTGCTCGGCGATCCAAGCCAGTGTCCGCCCGCGGTGCTTCCCGAAAGGCATCTGCCGGAGCGCACAATGCGGAGGGTGTGGCGGTTCCTTGCGCTTGAGGCAGGAAGCGGAGCCCGGGGAGAGCCAAAACTCCGCGGCGCCCTCGCGAAGCACGGAAGCCAGGAATCTGAGAAAGGCGGCGACCGCCTCGCCATCCGGGGCGGCAGCGCATAGAGCGAGGCGCAACAGCTTTACTTGACGTTCGCGGGTCTTGGTGGCAGGATGCATTTATAGCGTTCGTTGGACAAGGTCGCCCTCCTGGCAGGAATTGGCGGCCTTGTCTGTTTGTGAGTTATGAACTGCGGCGGTGTGGATTACTTGCGCTCGAGTTGGTGCAGGACGGTTTCTCAGTTAAACCGCACGCTCCGGCCCAACCGGATCGGGCTGAGGCGTCCGGCCAGGATGAGGTTGGCGATATGTCGCTCCGAGCACCGCAAGCGGCGGGCGACTTCCTTGGTATTGAGCAGGCGTTCTTCTTTAGCTAGGTGCGTGTCCATGCCGCCAGCGTGTAGCGCGGCGGACCCGCGATCAACTCGCTGCGCCCACTTTCGAGCACCAAGTGCGTCGAGAAAAAATCTAGGTCGCTGCTAGTCTCGGAGCAACTGATCCAGTCCAAGAGCCCGTTCCTTGTCCTTTCGGTTCCCCCATCCGGGCAGCGCGACCTTCTGTTGTTGCCGCCTCCGGCCGCATTGCGCCAGTTGCGAGATTGCCTCCGGATTCATTCCCATTTCCTTGGCTTCGGCGGAGCGATACAAACTTTCGGCTCGCAGCCATTAGTCTTCCCTCGGCGGGATGATTCCCGCAGTGAGGGCCAACTTCTCGCCTTCCATGGACGGCGGGATGATTCCCGCAGTGAGGGCCAGCTTCTCGCCTTCCATGGCAGCAACCCGTGCATCCACAAGTTTCAGGAGGGCGCGCAGGAGCGCCTGCTTCCAGTTGAGATCTCCGCGGGCCTTGCGCTTTTCCTTCAGCAACACGGCGACGGTCTTGAATAGTGCGGGTTCCGTATCCCTCAAGGCGCGTGCCAGTTTGGAGAGAAGGCCCGCACCAAGCGGCGTTTCTGAGTGGATCCCATCATGCAGCAGCCTATCTACCTCGTTGTCGATGGCATCAGCCATCCCCAGGTCTGAGCAACCCTGAGGACGCGCACAGAGCGTTGCGGGACGAACGAACTTCTCGTGCAGAACGTAGCGCGCCACCCAAGGATTGAGCCCATGGATTTTAGCCAAGTCGCCGGGGCTGAGCACGGGCGGCGGCGGCAGACTGGCGCGCGCCTTTTGTCTCGCCCTCTTCTTCGCTGGCGCGGACTTCCTTGGCTTCATCCCTCCGCACGGATCGGAATCACCTCCGCGCTGTCCGCCTCGGGGAGGAGCGCGAAAAAGGCTTCGGCGGTCGAGCGCAGCATGGGCCGCCTGTAGGAGCTCTGAATCACCGTTGGCGAGTTGCCGGCTTCGGCCGCGACCCGCGCCACGTCCGGCTCAATGGCCAGCCTGGCAGAAATGTAGGTGTGCCGTGCTGCGTTGCTCCTCCCGCCTAGGCCCGCCGCCTTCCGGACTTCGGCCAATCGGTGGCGAATGTAGTCGGGCGAGTGCGGCCGCGGAATGACCGGCCCGGCGGCCTTTCCGCACAGGTCCAGCCACCGCTCCAACGTCGGACTGACTGGAACGTAGCGGGCTTGAACGGACCGGCGGCCTTTCAGCGTCCGGACTTCTATAACCTTGGTGGCGCGGTGCACCTCCTCCCAGGTCAGGCGCTCAATCTCGGAGCTTCGCAGCCCGGCGAATAGCGACAGGCACACGAACGGCAGCGTTTCAGCAACGGCGGCCTCCAACAGCCGCTTTGCTTCCTCCGGCGTGAAAACGTCCACCGCTCCGTCCGCGGGCCGCGGAGTGGAGAGGATCCGCAACGGCGCCTCGTCGCACCAACCCCGGACAGCGCCGAAGCGCCACAAGATCGAAACGTGCCGGCGGTATCCTGCTTGGGTCCGAGGGCTTCCACCAAGGCCCCGCAGCCATGCGTTCAGTTCCTCGCCTCCGATCTCCGATAGGGTCCGCCCCCGGAAGGCCTCAATGAGGCGCCCCAGGCGCAGCCGCAGGTCCTTTAGATGCCGCTCCGAAACCTTCTGTTGTGCCTTCTCGTCAATGAGCCGCTCCACCGCGTCCTCGACCAGGATGCTCTCCCTAGAGCGCTCCGACGCCGCCACGGCGCCCTCCAATGCCTGCGCGAGCGAAACCCCGCTCTCCGCCAACCTGCCGCGCCACAGCGCCAGGGCGGCCCGCTCCTCAGCAGTGACCCGTCCGCCCTCAACGCCGGCGGTTTCGACGGACTGCCGGGACTGACTCTCGAAGAACCGCGCCCGGGTCCGGTCGGTGAAATACTTCCGCCGCCGCTTCCCGGAGCCGTCTGGGAAGCTGACGCACCATGAGTATTTCCCCCTCCGAACCGGGCTGAGCTTGACCGCCTTGCGGATCCCGCAGAATGGAGGAGAATAGAGGCGCTTTCAACGGAAAACGGCGGAATTGTGGCGATTTTTTGGCGACGCTTTCCGTAAGCCGTTGGAAATCAACAAAATGCGGCGGATTCAAAATCCGTTGGTGGCGACACCGTGGGGGTTCGAGTCCCCCCGCCGGTACTTACTTCATAATCAACGCGTTGTGCATACGATACTGACTGGGATCTCACGGAATACACCACCGCTTTGCCCAGATCCCAAGCCTTCCAACGCTGCATCCAGCATCCCTTTTTCAGTGCGGCCTGACTGGGCGGCCCAGGCGCCGGATCTCTCGCGCGGGGCTCCGGCAATCGCGCCGACTCCACCGTAGGAGCCTCGCCGCCATCGCGACTCCCCGTCGCGCCTCGCAGATACGGGAAAAACCCCTCGCCGCTCTGCGGCGTCCCACCCTCTGCTCCCGCCTCCGCCCCTTCTCATCTACTTTTCTCCCACCCATGTTGAATCCTCCATTGGTTTCCACGCCTCCCTCCGCGGACACCGGCGCCGCGCTGCGAGAGATCGCGCGCCGGCGCACCTTCGCCATCATCTCCCACCCCGACGCCGGGAAGACGACGCTCACCGAGAAATTCCTGCTCTATGGAGGCGCCTTGCACCTGGCCGGCAGCGTCACCGCACGCAAGAATCAGCGGGCAACGGCCAGCGACTGGATGGAATTGGAACGTCAGCGGGGCATATCCGTCTCCTCCACCGTGCTGCAGTTTGAATACGGCGGCTGCGTCGTGAACCTCCTCGACACGCCGGGACACCAAGATTTTTCCGAAGACACCTACCGCGTGCTGACCGCTGTGGACTCAGCCGTGATGGTCATCGATGCAGCCAAAGGAATCGAGACGCAGACTCGCAAACTCTTCGAAGTGTGCCGCCGGCGCGGCGTGCCCATTTTCACTTTTGTGAATAAAATGGACCGGATCTCACGGCCTCCGCTCGAACTCCTCGACGAGTTAGAGAATGTGCTAGGCCTTCATGCCGTCCCGCTCAATTGGCCGCTGGGCAGCGGAACAGAGTTCCGCGGCGTCTACGACCGGGAAAACTGCGAAGTGCATCTTTTCGAGAGGACGCCGCAGGGAGCTTTCCGCGCTCCCGTTCAAGCCAGCGGCGTGGCCGACGCCAAGGTGAGAGACGCCATGTACCCCGATGTCTACGCCCAGTTCTGCGAGGAAATCGAGCTGTTGGAAGGCGCGGGCGTCGAGTTCGATCCCGCAGCCGTGCACGCGGGCCGGATGACGCCGGTGTTTTTCGGCAGTGCTATGAACAACTTCGGCGTGCAACTCCTTCTCGACCGCTTCCTCGAATTGGCCCCCAGCCCTGCCCCGCGCCCCTCCCGCAACGGACCCGTCCCACCTGGTCACCCGGCCTTCTCCGGCTTCATCTTCAAGATCCAAGCTAACATGAACCCGAAGCACCGGGACCGCGTTGCCTTCGTCCGCGTGGTTTCTGGGGAGTTCAAGCGCGATATGAGCGTTCCCCATCCCCGCAGCGGGAAACCCGTCCGCCTGTCGAATGCCCAACGCATGTTCGCACAGGAACGCGAAACCGTGGATGCCGCTTGGCCGGGAGATGTGGTGGGGATAGTCGGAAATCAGGATTTCTGCATTGGCGACACCTTGAGCGAGGATGCGTCGATCGCTTTCGACGAGATTCCCCGCTTCTCGCCGGAATGTTTTGCCTACGTTCACAACTCCAGCACCGCGGCATCGAAACGCTTTCGGGAGGGGCTCGACCAACTGATCCGGGAAGGCGTCGCCCAGGCCTTCGCCATCGAGAACTCGGTCGCCCGCATCCCCCTTTTGGGAGCCGTCGGACCACTGCAATTTGAGGTGCTCCAATACCGCCTCGAAAGCGAGTACGGAGCCGAATGCAGGATCGAAGCGGCCCCTTGGGAAGTCGCCCGATGGGTGCGAATGGCTTCCGGATCGATGCGCCCCCAGGATCTCGTCCTGCCCATCGGGGCCACGCTCGCGCACGATGCCGGGAAATCCCTCGTCATTCTCCTCTCCAGCGCTTGGTCGCTGGGCTATCTCGCCGAGAAGAACCCGCAAATCGAGCTGTCGGATACCGCTTGGCCAGAACGATAGATCGCCCTCAATGCCGCACGATCCTCGGATCTTCGCGGCGTCACGTTGGGCAGGGATTGCTTGTGTGTGCCCTAGATTCCCTTTAGCTTCCCCTTCATGGAAGTGGAAGATCTGATTGAGATCGAAATCGCCACTCGTGAGATGGTGGCCGCGCTCCAGCGTGAGATTGAAGATGCCAAGGCTAATCTCGCTCCTCCCGGTCAATTAGACGGAACCGAAGGGCGCCTCTCCCGGCAGGACTCCATGTTGCACCACGAAATTGCTAAGGACGCCCACCGGCGCCGGTTGCAACGGTTAGTGGAGCTGCAGACGGCCCTCCAGCGCATGGACGATGGCTCCTTCGGAGTTTGTGCCCAGTGCGGAGGCGAGATCTCCGTCGAGCGCCTCAGCAGTCATCCTCAAACTGTCCTCTGCAACACCTGTGCGAGACGAGAATAAGCGCCGGCCCTGGCCCGGAAATCATGGGATCCATCCTCGTCATTCGCGGCGGAGCCATCGGAGACTTCCTCCTGACTCTGCCGGCCCTGCACCTCTTGCGACGGTCGATGCCCGGCAACCGTTTCGCTCTGCTTGGTTACCCCGGCATCACTGCCGTCGCCGCGGAAGCCGGCTGGGCCGATGAAACCCGCTCGATCGACTACGCCGCCTTGTCCCGCTTCTTCATTCCCGGCGCGGAACTTCCGGAGAGTCTAACCTCGTGGCTGGCGGATTTCGATTTGGTGGTCAGTTACCTTTACGATCCTGACCAATTCTTCGAAACCAACCTTCGCCGCGCCGGAGTGAGCACGCTCGTCCCCATCTCCCCCAAGATTAAGGAAGGCTCCGGCCACGCGTCCGAACAGCTCGCCGCACCGCTGAACCGGCTGGCGCTGTTTCTCGAACCTCAAGACCACACTTTCACTCTTGCATTTGGCGATTCCCACCGTGCTCAGGCCGGCGCCCTCTTGCCTCCCGATTTCTCTCCAGAAGCCTGCATCGCCGTCCATCCCGGCTCGGGGAGTCCAGCGAAGAACTGGCCTTTCGAAAACTGGTTAACGCTTCTCAGGCGGCTCTCCGCCGGCGCCTCCGTGCCCCGGTTTCTCGTGATCACCGGTGAAGCCGAAATGGAACAGGCTGCCTACTGGATCGCCAGGCTGCGGGAAATCGACGTGCCTTTCCACCACCTCGAATCGCCGCCGCTGCCCGTCCTCGGCCAGATTCTGAGCCGCTGCCGCCTCTTTCTCGGTCACGACAGCGGCATTGGCCATCTCGCCGCCGCCACAGGCTCACCTTGCCTGCTCCTCTTCGGGCCCACCGAACCGGAAACCTGGGCTCCCCGCCGCCCGCGAATCCACATCCTGCGTCATCCCAGCGGAGCCCCGGGTCGCATCTCCGTCGAGGAAGTCCACAGCGCTGTCCAAGACCTCCTCAACTCCTGAAACCCAACGCGGACCGGGGGCCGCAACGGAGGGCGGGTTTTCCAACCCGCCATTTCCCCTTGAATTGGCAATCAGGCACGTCCGCCCTCCGCTTGACCTCCATGGCGAGCCGCAACAGGGCGGGTTTTCCAACCCGCCATTTCCCCTTGAATTGGCGATCAGGCACGTCCGCCCTCCGTTTGACCTCCATGGCGAGCCGCAACGGAGGGCGGGTTTTCCAACCCGCCTGTTCCCCTTGGATTGGCGATCAGGCACGTCCGCACTCCGCTTGGCCTCCTTCGCGATCCGCAACGGAGGGCGGCGTCTCCAAGGGTCCGGTCCCGAGATGGAACCTGATCGCATGACAGGACCTGGAGGGCCGGCCTCCGTGACGGCCTGGTCCCGGGATGCAGACCCATCGCGCCCAGGGCGTGCAGGAGCCCGCCCCTCCAGAATCAGAACGCCCGCGGCAGGATGAATTCCTGTCCCACCTGGGACAAGGATTCACAGGGACAGCGAGGGCCGGTAGAGGTCCACGGCGACCCAATCCCGGGTTGAAAACCCATCGCGCGACAGAACCTGGAAAACCATTTTCCCAGTCTCAGGTCTTGGTACAGGAGCCAATAGAGAAACATCCTCCCCCCCTTTGCGAGCTTTGCGCTCTTTGCGAGAGATGCTCCTTCTTCATCCACGCCCATCCGCGAAATCCGCAGTTCCCAAAGCCCAGTCCCCGATCCGCCGATCCTCACGTTTGTGTCTCGCGTCAGACCCCATCTGCGCTCCTTCCCCCCGCCGCTTCCCCAGCCCAGGCCAAGCACCTCCCGGCTCCCCTCCCCTCGTTGACTTGCGACACCCACCCGATACCATCGGCTCGTGCCCAAATCCGTTCTCAGCGTTGACGGAAAATTCTTCCGAGCCGGAACGGAGCGCCGTCCCCTGCGTGGAATCACCTACGGCCCCCTTCCGGAGACCTACGGCGATCTCGCCCGTTGCCGGAGCGACCTCGAAACCATCCGCGCACTGGGCTGCAATGCTCTGCGCCTCTACGATATCCCGCCGCCTCCCTTCCTCGAGGCCTGCGCCGGACTCGATCTCGCCGTATTCCTGACCCCGCCCTGGCCTTCCCATACCGACTTCCTGGAAAACCGGCACACCGCCCGCGAAATCCGCCGGCTGCTGGTCAAGACCGTCGCCGATCTCCAGCAGCAGCCCGCCGTGGCAGGCTACTTCATTGCAAACGAGATACCCGCTCACCTCGTGCGCTGGATGGGACCACGCCGGGTCCTCCGCTTTCTCGAGGATTGTCTCGACCACATGCGCCAGAAGGATGCCGCCCGCCTCTACTCCTATGCCAATTACCCTTCCACCGAGTATCTGCAGCCTTCTTCCATCGATTTCGCGGCCTGCAACGTCTACCTAGAGGATCGCGCCGCCTTCCGTCGCTATCTCGAGCGGCTGCAGCATCTCGCCGGTCCCCTGCCCCTCGTCATCAGCGAGTTCGGCCTCGATTCCCTGCGCCACGGGCCGGCGCTACAGGCCGAAACCCTCTGCTGGCACATTGAAGAGTGTGCCAGAGCAGGGCTCGCCGGAACGTTTCTCTTCTCCTTCACCGACGCCTGGCGCAATGCGGGACGCGATGTCGAGGACTGGGCCTTCGGGATTGTCGATCGCGAACGCCTGCCAAAACCCGCTGCCGCCAGTCTTTCTGCTTGGTGGGACAAATCCTATTCCGTCTCGCGCACTCCGCCTCCGCCGGGACCCACGATCAGCGTCGTGGTCTGCAGCTTCAATGGTCACCGTGGGATTCCCTTCTGTTTGCAGGCCCTCGTTGACCAGACTTATCCCCCTCACGAAATCATCGTTATAGACGACGGCTCCGAACCTAGCTTGGCCGGCAAAGTTGAAATCTTTCCTTCCGTCCTCTTCCTCAGACAACCCCATGCCGGGCTCGGCTCCGCCCGCAACGCAGGCGTCGCCGCCTCCACTGGCGAACTGATCGCATTCACCGACGACGACTGCATTCCCGATCGCCAGTGGCTTGAACGGATCGTCCGCCTCCGCCAAGTGTCTTCGTGGGACGCGGCCGGGGGGCCCAATCTGCCTCCTCCCGAGACCTCGCTCGTGGCCCGAACCATCCAAAGCGCCCCCGGTCATCCCTCCCATGTCATGTTGGATGACCGCCAGGCCGAACATCTCGCCGGGTGCAATCTCGTCGTCACCCGGGCAGCCTTCGACGCTATCGGCGGCTTCCGTCCGCAATACCGGATTGCGGGCGACGACGTCGATTTCTGCTGGCGTCTTCAGGACACCGGCATGACGCTCCTTTACGCCCCGGATGCTTTCGTCTGGCACAAACGCCGCGAGCGCATCGCCGCCTATCTGACGCAGCAGTCCGGATATGGAAAGGCTGAATCCCTCCTCTTCAATGATCACCGCGGCCGGTTCGACGGGTTCGGCCGGACTTTCTGGCGCGGGCGCCTCTACACCGAAACCCCAGCCGCCTCGCCGCCCCCTTGCCCTCTCATCTACTTCGGCGTCAACGCCGCGGCGCCCTATCAATTCCTTTATGGCTCGACCCCCTGGTCCAGTTGTGGTCCCTTGTCCGCAGCGCTGAGCTTTCCCTGGGCTCTCATCGCGTTCGCCTGTCTGTTCGCTGCTCTTTTGCTTCCTCCTTTGGGTTTGGCCGGCATGCTCATGCTCGCTTTCAGCGTCGCCTCCGCCCTCCTCGCTGCCCTTGGCAGCCGGGCCAGCCCTCGCGCCGGCGGAAATATCTCCCCTCTACTCCTCGCCTTCCTTGTCCTCGCTCAGTCTTGGACTCGTGGTGGAGCCTTTTTCGCCGCGCGCCTCTGGCAAGGCGCCACGTGGCGCCCCTTTGTCAGCGGCGATGCCTTTGCCATCGACGAACTTCAGCACCAGCGCTTCCTCCTGCGAGCCCTCGAGCGCAGCGAACCCGAAGCCGGTCCCACTCCCGCTGGTCCCTGGAGCCGCGCGGACATAAACTTCCAACACGGACTTTGGACCCTCTCCCACCTCGCCCACGTCGAGGAACGTCATCCGCCCCAAGCCGGTTTCTTCCGAATGCGTCTGTGCTCGGGACCCCGCCCCATCTGGCTGGCCGCCGCCGCCGCTCTTCTCGCCGCTGCTGCGCTCCTGGCCCTAGCCGGTCATCCCCTCCTCGCAGCAGTTGGAGCCATCATTTCCGTCCTCTTTCTCGGCTGTCTCTTCTACGAGAACCGCACTCGCCACGACATCCTTTGGGCCGCCGTCGAACTCGCCGCCGCGCCCCTGCGCACCTCCGGCTCCTCTCCTTCCCGTGTCTGAACTGCGCACCCACGATTTCGACTACAACCTCCCTCGCGAACTCATCGCCGCCCGCCCATCCTCCCAACGCGGCGAAGCGCGGATGCTCGTCCTGGACCGGACCACCGGTTCCATTCGCCACGATCGCTTTCAGGCGCTCCCAGGCTACCTGCAACGGGACGACCTCGCCGTTCTCAACGACACGAGAGTCCTCCCTGCGCGCTTCTTCTCCAACGATCGCCGCATCGAAATCCTCCGCCTCGACTTCGCTGACCCCTTGCGTTGGCGCTGCCTGGTCCGGCCCGGAAGACGCATGCGCCCGGGATGCCAGATCGCCATCGGCGACGCCACCGGAGCCGTCTTGGAGGTTCTCCCTGACGGAGAACGAATCATTGTCTTCGACCGGCCCCCGGACCCGGCCCGCGACGGCTCCCTTGCTCTTCCTCACTATCTCGGCCGTGAAAGCGACGCTGCCGACTCCGAACGTTACCAAACCGTCTTCGCCCGCGAAGAGGGAGCTATCGCTGCCCCCACCGCCGGATTGCATTTCCCGGAGCGCTTGCTGTCAGCCCTCCCCCACGCCTTTCTCACTCTGCACGTCGGCATAGGCACTTTCCAACCCGTCCGCGCCCAACGTCCTTCCCAGCATCGAATGCACTCAGAATGGTTCCGCCTGTCCGAAGCCACGGCTCAAAGAGTCCGCGAAGCTTCTCGTGTTCTCGCGGTGGGCACCACGGTCGCCCGGGTCCTTGAACACACCGCTGCGACTGGAGGCATCAGGTCCCTCGAAGGCGAAACCACCATATTCATTTACCCTCCCTACACCTTCCGCGCCGTGGATTTGCTCTTCACCAATTTCCATCTGCCCAAATCGACCCTCCTCATGCTCGTCAGCGCGTTCGCCGGGCGGGAACTCGTCCTCGAAGCCTACCGCGAAGCGGTGCGCCAGCGTTACCGCTTCTACAGTTACGGCGATTGCATGCTCATACTCTAACCGGCTCAACTCCGGAGCGCCTCCGGAGGAATCCTCTCTCCGGTCTTTCTCAGCCTCCCGGCACGGGCTGCTGTGGCAAGCCCTTCCCCCGGATTCGCATGTTCAACAGCTCCACAACGAACGAGAAGGCCATGGCAAAATACACGTAGCCCCGCGGAATGTGCCGGCCCAGCCCCTCCGCCATCAGGGCCACCCCGATCAAGATGAGGAAACTCAGCGCCAGGACCTTGAACGTTGGATGGCGGCTCACAAACCGGCTGATCATTCCCGAAAACACCATCATGAAAATCACCGCAATGACCACGGCCAGAACCATCACTGGAACGTGCCGCGCCATCCCGATCGCCGTGATCACCGAGTCCAGCGAAAAGACCATGTCCAACACGGCGATCTGTAGCAGCACTCCGCCGAAGGACGAACGCGCCGCCGCCCGCTTTCGTGCTTCGGGGTTTTCTTCCAGCTTGTCGTGAATCTCGTGCGTGCTCTTGGCGATGAGAAACAGGCCGCCCAACAGCAAAATAATGTCCTTGCCCGTCACATCGTGGCCGAGAAACGGAAAAAGCGGGGTCGTCAGCCGCATAACCGCCGTGAGCGACAGGAGCAAGACGATGCGCATGATCATCGCCAACGCCAATCCGATAATCCGCGCCCGGTCCCGCTTGCCCTCGGGCAACCGGTCCACCAGGATCGATATGAAAATGATGTTGTCGATGCCGAGGACCACCTCCAACGCGGTCAAGCTCACCAGCGCGATCCAGGCCTCGGGTTCCGACATCCAGCCAATCCAGTCCATGGCCTTGCACTTTGCGGAAGCCCCGTCCCCTGGCAACAGAGAAATCCACGAGTCCGCCGTCCCTGCGGCCTGGTCATAACCTGGAGGGCCGGCCTCCGTGACGGCCTGGTCCCGGGATGCAGACCCGTGGCATGCCAACACCTGGAGGGCCGGCCTCCGTGACGGCCTGGTCCCGGGAGGCAGACCCAGCCCACTCCACGATGCCGCTACTCCACCCTCAATATCCGGCCAACGCTTCGGTCACATCCTTTCGCAAATCCTCCACGTGCTCGATCCCCACTGAAAAACGGACCAGCGAATCCGTGATCCCCACTGCCTCTCTACGCTCCCGGGGCACCGATGCATGAGTCATCGTCGCCGGATGACAAGCCAAGGATTCAATCCCGCCCAAACTTTCCGCTAGAGTGAACAGCTTCAACCGTCCCAGGAAGGCCCGCGTCTTGTCCGCCGGCCATCCAAAATCCGCCGTCACCATCCCTGACCCGCCGCGCATCTGGCGCCGCGCCAGACTCTCCTGCGGATGCGAAGGCAAGAACGGATAGCGCACCCAGCGCGCCGGTGTCTCACGCTCCAGATACTCGGCAAAAGCCAGGGCATTGGCGCAATGCCGTTCCATTCGGAGCGCCTGCGTCTTCACCCCGCGGCTGAGCAACCAGCAATCAAACGGGGAAGGCTGCAAACCCAGCGCCTTCTGCGCAAACTCAAGCCGCTCATGCTGCTCGCCATCGTCGGTGCAAACCGCTCCCCCAAGCACATCGGAATGCCCGCCGGTGTACTTCGTCGTGCTCAGCAGCGAAAGATGCGCGCCTAAACGCATCGGCTGCTGCAGGTAACTCGAAGCAAAGGTATTGTCCACAACCAAACAGCTCCCCGCCTCCCGGGCCACCTCGGCCACGCCCGCAATATCGATGATCTTGAGCAGCGGATTGGTCGGCGATTCGATCCACACCAGCGCCGGGCGCTCCGATCGCACCCTATCCAAAGCGCCATCCCCCGTGAAGTCTTCGTAAACCGCCCGAAGCCCAAACTTCCGGAAGACCTGTTCGAACAACCGGAAAGTGCACCCGTAGAGATTCTCCTCCGCGACAATCACGTCCCCCTGCTGCAAGCCCGACGCCACCGCCGTAATCGCCGATACCCCGCTGGCGAAGACAGTGGCATAACGCGCCCCTTCCAGGGAAGCCAGAGTCTCCGCAAGATTGCGAAAACTCGGGTTTCCCGACCGCGTGTAATCAAAGCCGCCCGGATTGCCCGCGGCAAAGGTCGAGGTCAGCCAGGGCGGCGGAATCACCGCCCCGGTTTCCTCGCGGAAGCCTTGGCCCGTATGAATCGCCCGCGTCTCGAACTCCGCCATGTGCGCCCGCTGCGGAAAGCGCTCCTCAAGTCTTGGCCTGTCCCGTGGTGGCCACCATGGCTTGATCGGAATCCAGAACCTCGCGCCGCAGACTCTTCTTCCGCTTCCGAGCCCACCACAACACCACCGGCGCCGCCATAAAAATGGTCGAGTAGGTGCCCGCCGCAACCCCCACGATGATGGTGAACGAGAAATCCCGCAGCGCCGGCCCCCCGAAAAGATAGAGCGTCGCCATCGGAATCAACGTCGTGGCGCTGGTCAACAAGGTCCTCCGTAAGGTGATCCCGATCGCCTCGTTCATGATGTCCTTCACCTCTCCCCGTTTCGTTCGCAGCCCTTCCCGAATCCGGTCGAACACCACGATGGTGTCGTTGATCGAGTAACCGGCGATGGTCAGAAACGCGCCCACATGCACCAACGAAATCTCCTGCCCCATCAATACGACTACCCCGAGAGCGATGAACACGTCGTGGACCAACGCCACGATTGCGCCCAAAGCGAAGGAGATCTCGTAGCGAAAACAGAGATACAAAAAGATCCCCAGCACCCCTAGCAAGAGCGCGTAAGTCGACCACTTCAACATCTGCCCTCCAACCACGGATCCCACCGTCGTCCGCTGCAGGTCATACTCGCCCTCCTGCAACTGGAGGCCCTCCTTCAGCGACGCGGTGGCCCGGTCCATCTGCCCAAAGGTCGCTTCCGACCCGCTGTTGCTCATGCGAATGCTGATAATGTGTTCGCCATCCATCAGCGAAGTCTGTTTCTGGATGATGGCCTTCTCGGTGAGCTGGGCCCCAGCCAAGGCCGAGTCCACTTCCGGGATGCTGAAATCTCGCCCGCTCTTCAACGTGATGAGATCTCCCCCGAGGAAATCCACCCCCACGGCCTTGTCCTGCTTCCAAGCCAGTCCAGCGATGCAGACCGCCGCCAGGATTCCCGACAGAATGAAGGCGATCCGTCTCTTGCCCAGAAAGTCGGCCCGCACGTCCGGAATAATGTTCCAAAAGGATAGCTTCTTCAGGATCTTCAAATGGGTCGCCCAATTGAACATCACCCGCGTCACCAACAATCCCGTGAACATGGTTCCCACAATCCCGATCATCAGGGTGACGGCAAAACCACGCACCGGACCGTCCGCCACATAACACAGAATAGCCGAGGTGATCAGCGTCGTTGTGTTGGCGTCGAAGATAGCCGAGAAGGCCTTCTCATAGCCGCCTTGAATCGCCGCGGTTAAGGATTTCCCCTCGGCGATCTCCTCTTTCAACCGCTCGTAGATGAGCACGTTGGCGTCGACGGCCATCCCGATGGTGAGAATTATCCCGGCGATGCCCGGCAGGGTCAACGTGAACCCGAACATGGCCATGGCCCCGAGGAGCATGAGCATGTTGACTGTCAGACCCACCAAAGCAACCCAGCCCGCCAACCGGTAGTAGAGCAGCAGGAACAAAAACGTCAGGCTCAGCCCGGCCAATCCCGCGAAAAGGCCCTGCTTCACCGCTTCCCGGCCCAAGGTCGGATCGACGCTGTGCTCGGACTGCAAGAGCAAGGGCTCTTCCAAGGGATTCTCCATCGAGGCGGCCAACGATTTCGCCTCCTCACTGTCAAATTGCCCGCTGATGTCCGCCGTGCCCCAAATGGCGTCGTTGATCGAGGGAGCCGACAAAACCTCCCCATCCAAGACGATGGCCAATTGGCGCGCGCCCTTCCCAAACTCAGTCACCAACTGGTTCGTCAGCTTCCCGAATTTCTCCACCCCCTCGGAATTGAAATCCAAAAAGATGTGCCAACCGTCGGGCAGGTTCTGCGCCCGCGCCCGCTTGACCAGCTTGCCCTGGATATCCGGTCGCCGTTTCACCAGCACGTGGGTAGGCTCACCCTCGATCGGATCCGCCGCCGGCAAGGCTTCGTAGCCCGGCTCGACATGCTCCCCGGACAACACCTGCGGAGCCAGAAATCTTGAAGACTGATGCACCAGGCGGAATTCCAACACCGCCGTCTTCTCCAGTTGCTCCTTCACCCAGTCCCGGTCCTCATCGGAGATCCCAGGCATCTGCACCATGATCATGTTCTCCCCCTGCGGCGCGATCAGGAGATCCTTCCCACCCAGCGCGTTGAGCCGTTGGGAAATGATGGCGATGGCCTGATCGCGCACATCCGGATGCACCTCCGTCCCCTCTCGTGGAGTGATCTCCACCTGAAATGAACTGCCCCCCTCCAAATCAATCCCCTTCTGAATCGGCACTTCTTTTGGCACCTTGTCGAAGGGATCGCATACCTTCCCCAGGTCCTTCCACAGCGCGGCGAACTCCGGCGGCTCCCTCTTCCGGGTCCGCTTGTCCCGGATCCGCTCACCTTCCCAAAACCGGTAAATGTTGACGAAGCGATGGCCCGCGCTCCCGGGCGTATCGCCGTCAATCACATAGATCCGCCCCGCTCCCACATCGGGAAAAACCCTTTGGTAGGCCAGCTTGCCCGCGGTGTTGTAATTCTCCGGCCGCTTCCCTGGAAAAGTCGTCCGTTCGTCGGCCGGATCGAGCCGGAAATCGTTGTCCCGCAGCCAAGTCTCGAGCTTGCTCCGCACCTCCGTGACCTCTCCAGCTTGGAGACGTTCCAGGCGGATGAGTTCGAGCGACCTGTTTGTGTGCCGCGGCCACAGGGCCTGCACACAGACCGCCGTCAGCAAAACCGTCAGCACCAAGCCCAAGATCCGTTTCCGCCGCTCCGAGTCAGTCGCGAAATACCACAAAAACAACACCAAGAGCAGCAGCCCCAGGCCAAACACCATCAAGGAAGAATTCATAAGCCGTTCGCCAATATGCGCCCGGGGCCGCAGGCCTTCCACGACCCGCAGCCCGGACTCAGGACTCCTACTCCTCCTTCGCCTCCGCCGCCGTCCTCTCTTCCACCTTGGATTCCGCCTTTCCTTCCCCGCCCTCCTTGGGAACCGTGGTCGAAATGGCTGTTTTCTCCACTTCGATCCGCACGTTGTCGGAAATCTTGATCATCACAGTCCGTTCCTTCACGCTGGTCACCAATCCGTGAATTCCGCCCGCCGTCACCACCCGGTCCCCCGTTCTCAGCGCCGCGATCCGCTGCTCCAACTCCCTCTGCCGCAACCGCTGAGGTCGTATCAGCAGAAAGTAAAAAATCACGATGATCAGCGCCATCATGCCGAAAGTCGGCCATGGAGATGGCGCAGGCTGCCCCGTCCCGGTGGCGGGCGCATCCACCGCCACAAGTAATGCGAAGTCGTGTAAATTGTTGCTGTTCATTCCACTGGAGTTCGGTAGTCCCTGATCATCCGATCGCGGAACTCCGCGAACCGCCCGTCCTCGATGGCCATCCGGGCCCCCCGCATCAGGGACAGATAGAAATGCAGATTATGTAGAGAAATCAAACGCAATCCCAGAATTTCCCCCGCTTTGATCAAATGCCGGAGGTAAGCCCGGCTGAACCCCTCCCGGCAAGGGTAGGAATCCGAGCCCGGATCCAACGGACGCGGATCGTCCGCAAATCGCCGGTTGCGCAGGTTGATCGGGCCGTGCCGCGTGAAGGCCATCCCATTGCGGGCCAGCCGCGTCGGGAGCACACAGTCGAACAAATCGATCCCCCGTCCCACCAATTCCAGCAGTTGCACCGGCTTCCCCAGTCCCATCGCATAGCGCGGCCGGTCCTCCGGCGTGAGCGGGACCACCGTTTCCACCGCCCGGAAGATTTCCTCTTCCGGTTCCCCCACGCTCAATCCTCCAATGGCATAGCCGTCCAAATCCAGCGCCGCCAGCTCCCGCGCGCAGCGTTCCCGCAGATCTGGAAAAACGGAGCCCTGCACAATCCCGAACTGCAATTGCTCGGGCGGAGCCTGCGCCGCGCTCCACTCCCGGCAGCGTCTGGCCCAGTTCAACGTCAGTTCCAGACTCTTCTCCGCATAGTCCCGCGAACACGGCCAAGGCGGACATTCGTCGAAAAACATGGCCACGTCTGAGCCCAGGCCCGCCTGGATCTCCATGGCCCGCTCCGGAGTCAAGAGCATCGCCGCTCCGTCGAGGTGATTCTGAAAAAGCACGCCCTCCGGAGTGATCTTGCGGAGGCGCGCCAGCGAAAACACCTGGTATCCGCCGCTATCGGTCAGGATCGCCCGGTCCCAGCGCATGAAGGAATGCAACCCCCCCAGGGCGCGAATCACTTCCACGCCCGGCCGCAGCGCCAGGTGGTAGGTGTTGCCCAGGATCATTCCGGCATCCAGCTCGTCCCGCAACTCCGCTGGAGACAGGGTCTTGACCGTCCCTTGCGTCCCCACCGGCATGAAGGCCGGCGTCTCCACAACCCCGTGCGCCGTGTGCAAACGCCCGCGCCGTGCCCCCGTTCCCGGATCCCTGGCCAATAACTCAAACATGCCGGGCCTTCTTTAGCCTCAGAACTCCTGATCTGGCGAGCGGATACCAGATTTCCGTATCTTGGCTCAACGCCAAGCCACGCCGGAGGCCCTTGGACTGCGGCGAGCATCGCCGCTCTCCCTCAAGGCGCGGAGGGCCGGGGCCGGCGAAGGCGGGCCAGATACGTCCTTCCCCTTTTCTCTCCCGAATCATCCGTGCTATTCCTTGGCGTCCAAAAACATGCCCTTCCACACCGTTCACGTCATCGATTCCCACACCGAAGGGGAACCGACCCGCGTCGTCCTTGAAGGCGGCCCCAATCTCGGTTCCGGATCTCTCGCGCAGCGCGCCGCGCGTTTCCGCGCCGGCCACGACGGATTCCGTTCCGCCCTCATGAACGAACCCCGCGGCCTCGAAATCGCCGTCGGAGCCCTGCTCCTCCCTCCCAGCGACCCCAGCGCCTGTTGCGGAGTTCTTTTCTTCAACAACGCCGGCCTCATCAACATGTGCGTCCATGGCTCCATCGGCGTCGTCGCCACGCTCCGCCATCTCGACCGCCTCCCCTCTGGAGCCTGCACTATCGAAACCCCTGTCGGTTCAGTCTCCGCCGCCGTCCAGGAAGACGGCTCGATCTCCGTCGAAAATGTTCTTAGCTACCGCACCCGCCACTCAGTCCCGGTCGATGTCCCCGGCTACGGAACCGTCCTCGGCGATGTCGCCTGGGGCGGCAACTGGTTCTTCCTCACCGAAAACCACGGCCAGGAAATCCATGCCGGAAACATCCCCGCCCTGGACCGCTGCGCCTGGGCCATCCGCCGCGCCTTGGCTTCCTCCGGCATCACCGGAGAAGACGGAGGCGAGGTCGATCACATTGAACTCTTCGGACCTCCGTCTCGTCCGGATGCATCGAGCAAAAACTTTGTCCTTTGTCCCGGGGGAGCCTATGACCGTTCCCCCTGTGGCACTGGCGCCAGCGCCAAACTGGCCTGCCTCTCCGCCGCTAGTCAGCTTGAACCGGGACAAACCTGGATTCAGGAAAGCATTATCGGCAGCGCCTTCCGCGGGTTCTTCCGGCCCAGCGGTCGCGGCATCATACCCACCATCACCGGCTCGGCCTGGCTCACCGCCGACGCCCGTCTCCTCCTCGACCCCGCCGACCCCTTCCGCGACGGCATCCCCGCCAGCCGGAGGCCCTCGGACTGCGGCGAGTATCGCCGCTCTTCCTCAAGGCGCGGAGCGCCGGGGTGAGCCACGGCGCAGAACTCCTGATCTATCGAGGAAGATAATGGATACAGGGGAATAAGAGTGAGCCAAAGTGAGACCGCCACTCCGTGAATGACACTCTATTTGTGGGGCGATTTGTGGGGCGGACACTCTTGTCCGCCGAGTGAGCCTAAAAAGTTCGCGGGCAGGAGTGCCCGCGCCACATACCCTTCCAGCCCATCCAGATTCCTCGAGATCAGGAGTTCTGAAGCTGGAGGTGATTGGGGGAGCACGGGCACAGGATCGCGCCGGACGGGAGAAGTCTTTTTTGCGCTTCTCCCGCTGCCCCGCAATGCGGCTCTGTCGCCACTGCGCCGCCAAGCGCCATGGGTCTGCCTCCCGGGACCAGGCCGTCACGGAGGCCGGCCCTCCAGGTCTTGTTGCGCGACGGGTCTCCATCCCAGGACCAGGCCGTCACGGAGGCCGGCCCTCCAGGTCTGGTCCGGCAGATTGGTTACGCTATCCTGGAGGGGCGGGCTCCCGCACGCCCTGTCGCGCCATGGGTCTGCCTCCCGGGACCAGGCCGTCACGGAGGGCCGGCCCTCCAGGTCTTGCCGGCAGATTGGTTACGCTATCCTGGAGGGGCGGGCTCCCGCACGCCCTGTCGCGCCATGGGTCTCCGTCCCAGGACCAGGCCGGCGGAGGCCGGCCCTCCAGGTCTGGTCCGGCAGATTGGTTACGCTATCCTGGAGGGGCGGGCTCCGGCAGGCCTGGTGCGGCGACGGGTCTCCGTTCGAGGCTGTGGCTCTGGGGCCGGAAAGACCGCTCTTCATCCCGCCTTGCGCGCTTCCGCTTCCCTCCGTTCCGGCTGCTGTTCGCCGGAGCGGGATCCGCCGAGGAATCCCATGCGCTCGCCCACGACTTTCAGCTTCCGCCTTTTCTGGCCGCTCGACCGGTCCTCCCAGACATCCTGCTGCAAGCGCCCCTCGATGAGCACGGGCTCGCCCTTGCGAAGATACTTGGCGGCCCTGTCGGCGGTCTTGTCCCAGAGAACCACATCGACGAAAGCCGGCTCCGGCTTGCCGTCCCCTTGCTTCGAAGGCCCTCCCGCGCCAGCGATCGCCAGGCAGATTTCTGTGACCGCCATTCCGTTGGCCGTTTGCCGCACCGTGGGATCGGCGCCGACGTTCCCGATCATCATGACTTTGTTCAGTATATTCATGGCAGGATCATTCTATTCTAGACTGTTCATTTGAACAGTTCTTTTTTCGCTTTTTTTCATTGTGAGCGGCAACCCGCCCGGCCGCCTTTTAAGCAGTCCCGGCAAAGGGGCCGTCTCCGTCCCTCAAGAGTCCTCGCAGAACCGCATGCTCCGGCAGCGCCAGGGAGGGATCCCTGGCCAGGACGGCGTCCGCCAGTTCTCGGGCCTCCTGTAAGAGATCGGCATCGCTCAGGAGATCCGCCAAGCGCAAAGCCGGCAGTCCGCTCTGGGCCGTGCCCAGCAAGTCGCCGGGCCCGCGTTGCCGAAGGTCTTCTTCGGCGATGCGAAATCCGTCCCTGGTTTCCCCCAGGATCTTCAAGCGATCGGCCGCTTCGGGCTTGCCGGGATCGCAAAGGAGGATGCAGTGCGACGGATGGGTTCCGCGTCCGACGCGGCCGCGGAGCTGGTGCAATTGGGACAGGCCGAAGCGCTCGGCGTGCAGGACCACCATGATCGTCGCGTTGGGCACATCGACGCCGACCTCGATGACGGTGGTGGCCACCAGCACCGCGGTTTCCCCCGAACGGAAGGAGCGCATGACCTCCTCCTTTTCCTCCGCGGTTAGGCGCCCGTGCAGGAGACCGCAGCGAATCCCGGGTCCGAGCAGCTCCCGCCAGTTTCGCTGCGTGGATAGGGCGTCGCTCAAGGGCAGTTTGTCCGACTCTTCCACCAGGGGGCAGAGAACAAAGGCCTGACGCCCCTTGGCGATCTGGTCGCGAACGTACTGCGCCGCTTGAGCCTCGTGCTCCAACGAGCGCAGATGCGTGCGCAGCGGACCACGGCCCGCCGGAAGTTCGTCTAACACAGAAATGTCGAGATCGCCGTAGACCGTCATCGTCAGCGTCCGCGGAATGGGCGTTGCGGTCATCACCAGCAGGTCCGGATGGTCGCCCCGCTGCGCCAAGCGAGTGCGTTGGAGCACTCCGAATTTGTGCTGCTCGTCGATGACCACCAGACCGAGATCCTGCAATCCGGCCTTTTCATAGAGCAGCGCGTGGGTGCCCACGACGATCTGCGGTTCGCCGGAGCCGCCCGCGAGGAGCGGGAGAAAGCCGTCTACCTGACGGGTTCCGGTGCGGAGGCTGACGCAGAGGTCGAGCGGCTCGAGCCAACGGCGCAAGAGGAGGAAATGTTGCTCCGCCAGGACCTGCGTAGGGGCCATCAGAGCGGCCTGCGCGCCGTTCTCCACGGCGAATAGCATGGCGGCCACGGCGACGAAAGTCTTTCCGGAGCCGACGTCCCCTTGCAGGAGGCGGTTCATGGGCGTCGCCGATTCCAAATCCAGGCGGATTTGGCCGACAGCGCGTCGCTGCGACTGGGTAGGCTGGAAGGGCAGAGTTTCGAGGAAGGCCTGGAGGAGGCGTCCGGACCCACAGCGTGGGGGCCGGCGAACGGAGATCCGCATTTGACGCCGGAAGGCCACGTTGAGTTGCAGGGTGAAGCATTCCTGCAAAGCCAGAACGCGGCGAGCGGCCTCCCGGTCCTCCTCTTCGCGAGGAAAATGGATATCCTGGAGCGCCTGCCAGCGCTGCGGTCCGGCCTCATGGCGGTTTGATTTTCGCGGCGGGAGAAGCTCCGGAACATCGCCCGGCTCGATCATGGCCAAGGCGCGGAAGATCAGGTCCCGCAAGGTCCTCTGCGGGATGCCTGACGAAAGCGCATAGACCGGAGTGATTCTCCCGAGGTGTACGCTCTCGACGCCGGTTTCCTCTTCGAGAGCGGACTCGAGGATCTCGAACTCCGGCTGGTCGACGACGATGCGTTTGCCGGAACGCTTGGGCCTTCCGAACAGAACCAATTCCTGCCCAACCGCCAACTGCCGCCCCACCCAGGGAGTGTTGAACCAGCGCAGCACCAGCGCCGTTCCGAAGGCCCCGGGCTCACCCCGCTCCTCCAGGAGCGCTTCGACGAGCGCCTGGCGGCGTCCGAAGCGCCGCAACGAAACGTCCCGCACCACACCCGCGAGACAGACCGGACCGGGAAGCTCTTCTGCAGGGAAGTCCGCAAGGCGGCGCCGGTCTTCATAGCGTCGCGGGAAGTGCTGGACGAGATCTGCGACCGTTTGGATCCCGAGCGCGCGCAAACCGGAGCGTTGCCGGCTGCCGGTCTGCAAGGCCTCGACTTCGTCCAGAACTGTCTCGAGGGCGAGAGCCATCGCCGGCTCAGGCGGAGGAGCGCAGAGCCGTGACGTGCATCTGCAGCGAGACACGCCCGCGGAACTCGTTGCGCTGGATGGTAAAACCGACGTCCCAAGGCAGCCGGGGAAGGGGCGTTTCGGCGCCGCCAAAGAATATGGCGGGTCGCCTCGATCCGTCTTGGACCAGCTCCATCTGAAGGTGCCGTTCGCCGACCTGCCGGGGCTCGCGGCTCACGGTCACGCCCCGGGCCAAAAAGACTGGCACCGGATTTCCGGCTCCGAAGGGCTCGAGCAATTCGTAACTGTCGAGCAACTCGAGTTCGAGTTCCGACAGGCGGGTCTCAGCATCAAAATAGAGTTTCGGGATCAGTTGTCCGGGAAGAATGATGCCGCCGATGGCCTGCTCGAAGCGCTCGCGGAACGCCTCAAACCGCTCGCGCTCGATGCTCAGTCCGGCCGCGAGATCGTGCCCGCCGCCTTTGAGCAGCAGATCCTCGCACTCTCGCAATGCCTGCACCAGGGAGATGTTCTCGACGCTGCGCCCGCTGCCCTTGCCGATGCCATTCTCGTCAAAGGCCACGACGAAGGTGGGCCGGTGAAAGCGTTTGGTGAGCCGCGAAGCCACGATGCCCACGACGCCCGGGTGCCAGGCGTCGGAACCGACGACGATGGATCGATGGCTCGCGGGATCGTAAGTATCCCCGACCATGGTCAGCGCTTCTTCGGTCATTTGCAGCTCGACTTGCTGGCGGCGCCGGTTCCATTCGTCCAGTTCCCGGGCCAGGCCCTCGGCCTTGACCAGATCACGGGTCAGCAGCAAATCGAGGGATCGCCGGGCATTATCCACGCGTCCAGCGGCATTGAGACGGGGTCCCAACCGAAAGCCGATGTCGCTGGCTCGAACGCTGCCGTTGAGCCGGCTCTCCCGTTTCAACGCAGCCAAACCGGGCGAGGTCGTGTGCTGGATCCGCTCGATGCCCTTGCGCACCAGGATGCGGTTGTCGTCGATCAGCGGAACGATATCGGCCACGGAACCCAAGGCGACCAAGTCGAGAAACTCCCGGAGATCGAGTCCGGGATTCGGCTTTCGCTTCAGCAGGGCGTGGGCGAATTTGAAGACGACGCCCGCGCTGCACAAGTAATGATGCGAGGATCCTAGTTTGGGGTTCACCACAGCCACGCAGGGCGGCCGGCCCCGGGCGGAGGCTTCGTGATGATCGAGCACGACCACGTCGATACCCTCCCGGCACAATCTCTCGATCTCGTCGATGGAGGTCGTCCCGCAGTCGATGGCCATCAAGAGATCCGGACGAGCTTGTTCCAGGCAGCGCTCGATGCCGTCGTGGCTGAGGCCGTATCCCTCCTCGAGCCGGTGTGGGAGGAAATGGGCCGGTTGCAGGCCGTAGCTCTCCAGCACCCCCGTCATTATGGCGATCGAGGTCACGCCATCGACGTCGTAGTCCCCGTAAAGAAGGACCTTTTGCCGCTGCTCGATGGCCTGCGCCACTCGCGCCACGGCTAACTCCATGTCCGGCAGGTCGAAGGGATCCGCCAAGTCTCGCAGCATGGGATGAAGAAACCGCCGCACGTCTGCCGCCTCGATGATCCCCCGCTGCACGAGGAGGCGGTGCACTACCGGGGGCAAGTGGGAGACGTCCGGATTCTCTTGGAGTTCCGGGATCCTATTCTCATCTGCTTCGCGGAGAATCCATTGCGCCTGAGCGACCGTCATCAACTGGGTCGCACCCTGCCACGTCCGCGACTGCCTGCAAAAGGAAAAGCCCGCCGGCTTCCGCTTAGCCCGTCAAAAGAAGATTGCATGCCGCGATGCCCCAGTCACACTATGGGCCCCATGGGATCCCGGGCTTGCCGGGACCAGCACCATGCCGTCTCTCCGGTTCTTTGTCATCGCCCTCGCTGCCGGGTTCTGCGCCAGTTCCTCTTGCTCTCTCTGGCAGGGGAGATTCGGCAAGGCCTCCCGGAATACGGGTCCCGTGGAAACCGTGGATTCCCAAGCGGGCCGCGAGCAACGCCTCACCAACCCCGCGGGAGGACGCGAGGTGACCGATGGAATCGCCGCGACAGTCAATGGCCGGGTCATCACCCGGGGAGAAGCGCGTGAAGCCGTGGCGGCCCGCCGTTTCCTCATCGTCCGGCAAGAGAGAAATCCCGCCCAACGCCGCCGGTTGCTCGAAGAAGCTGAACGCGAGGGACTCGAGGATCTCCTCAACCGGGAACTGATTCTTTCCGAGTTCGAGAAGAAAGGCGGATCGATGAAATCCCACTACGTCGATGCCGAGGTCAACCGTTTTATCCGCGAAAACTACAACAACGATAGAAAAGCCTTCCTCAAGGAATTGCGCGAAGCCGGGGTGACCCTGCGCAAGTTCCGGGAGACGCGCGAGCAGCAGCTCATTGTCTCCTACATGCAATCCGATGCCGTCCGCAATGCGCCGCCCCCGACGCCCTCGGAAGTCAACGCCTTCTACCAGAGGAACATGGCCGACTATCGGGAAGAAGGCCAGGTCCGGCTTCGGACCATCACCGTTCCCAAGAGTCCCCCGGGCGATTTTGTGTCCACCGAAGCCTCGCAACGCGCTCTCGCATCCGATATCCTCCGGCGTATCCGGGGGGGCAGCGCTTTCGCCGAAATGGCCCGGCAGTATTCAAGCGACAGCGTGGCCGGGGATGGGGGTGACCGCGGGTTTATCGGCCGGGACACCCTGCGCCAAGATCTCACGGACGTGGCCTTCAGTCTTAAGACCGGCGAAGTCAGCGACATCCTCGAAGACCCGCGCAATTACTATATCCTCTTCGTTGAGGATCGCCGTTACGGCCGCACTGCCCCGCTCAGCGAAGTGCGGGAAGAGATCGAGCGGCGCGTCATGCAGGAACGCCAGAAGAAACTCGTGGATGCCTGGCTCGACCGGATTCGCCGGCGCGCCGTGATCCGCTATTACTAAACCGCGTTCTTCGCCCGGAGATCCGGTTTCACCGGGCTACATGAGTTTAGACCTGCCCGTCATCGGCATCACCCTTGGGGATCCCGCGGGGATCGGCCCTGAAATCACGCGGTCCGCCCTCGCCTCCAATCAGCTCGACCCCCGGTTTCGCTACCGGATCCTCAGCAGCGACACCGGTTCCGCCCGGTTTCGCCCGGGGCATCCCACCGAAGATTCCGCCCGGGCAGCGCTCAGCTCTCTCCACGAATCCGTCCGGCTGCTGCGCGAGGGAACCATCGCGGCCGTCGTCAACGCGCCGGTCAGCAAGCACCGGCTCCAGCCCCTTGGATTTGCCTATCCCGGGCAGACGGAATTCTACGCCGAAGCCTTTGAAACGGCCGATTTCGCCATGATGCTGGCCGGGCCCCGGCTCACGGTGGCCCTCGCGACCTGCCACGTTCCGCTGGCCCTCGTCCCCGGATTGCTGAGCATCGAAGCCATCCTCCGCACCGGGCGCTTGCTCGCCGCCTATCTTGAGAGCGAAGGCCCGGAGGCTGGCGTCGCGCCGCGGATCCTGGTGCCGGGCCTCAATCCGCATGCCGGCGAAAACGGGACGTGCGGGCGGGAGGAGATCGACGTGGTGGCTCCCGCAGTGAACCGGCTCGCGGCGGAATGGGAGGGCCGCGTCGCCGTCGAAGGACCGGTCTCCCCTGATGCCGTCTTCCGGCAGGCCGTAGCCGAGAAGGCCGCTGTCCTTTGTCTCTACCACGATCAGGGGTTGATTCCCTTGAAGCTATTGGATTTCGAAGAGGGCGTGAATCACACTCTCGGCCTGCCCGTGACCCGCACCAGCCCCGATCACGGAACCGCTTTCGATTTGGCCGGCCGCGGCCTGGCCTCGCCCGCCAGCATGATCGCGGCCATCAATTTCGCCGCTCGCATCGCCGCTCGCATCGCCGCCACCCGCCCGGCCGGCCAGCAAGGTCTCTAACAGGCCTCCCATTCCGAGCATCGCCGCTCATGCTCAAGGCGCGGAGCGCCGTGGCGGGCGATTGCGATGAGGGGCGGGGACCTCATCTTTGCCCCCGTTTGCAACCGGCTTCGTCGCGATGGCCAGCAGTGTCTGAAAATGAGGGCTCTGCTCCTCACGGTGCACCACCGAAGTCTCCGGCTTTTCGAAGCCCGCCCGCCGCAAGAACTGCCGGACTTCCAGTTCGGAAAAGCCCAGCCAGACGTCCGCGTACAACTCGCGAGCCTGCTCGAACTGGTGCGTCAGCAAATCGAGGATCACGATGCGTCCGCCAGGCTTGAGAATGCGCAGGGCCGAATCGATGGCCCGCTGGGGCCGGGCGGCGTGATGAAGAGCTTGGGAGAAAAAGGCGAGATCCACAGAGGCGTCTTCAACCGGCGGATCCATCATGTCGCCGAAGCGGTACTCCAGGTTGGTGAAGCCGTGCCGCCGCGCCAATTCCGCGCCGAAGTCCACCATTTTGCGGGAGTTGTCCACCGCGATGACCTTTTCGGCCCGCTGGGCCAGGAGCTGGGAGAAAGTTCCTTCGCCGGCTCCAAGATCCGCGACGACCAGCGGGGGCATGATCTTGAGCAGTGTCTCGGCGAGGCCTTTCCAGGAACGGCCCGGGCAATAATGCCGGCCGAACTTGCCGGCCAACTCGTCGAAATACCGCCGGGCCCGGTCCTGCCGCTTTTCGAGAATCAGCTCAAGGGCCCGCAGGTCGTCCTCGCCCTCGGGGATCTCGCCGACTGCGGATTCGACCAGCGCGCGGCGCTGTTCCCAGCGTTCCCGGTCGCCGGCGCGGGGTGGGGCCGCGGCGTAGAGGACATGTTTGCCGGAGCGGCGGCCGGTGAGAAGTCCGGCCTGTTTGAGTTGAGCGAGCTGGGAGGAGATGCGGGACTGCCCCATCGCGAGAATGGTCTGGAGTTCGGCCACGGAGAGTTCCTCCCGGCTGAGGAGGTGGAGGATCCGCAGCCGGGTGGGATCGGCGAGCAGCCGCAAAGTTTTCACAGTTGACTCCATGCAGGCCCCAATTACATATCAACGCATCATGATTTGTAAATATCTCAATGGCCGAGCCCCTCGGCTTGCTCCGGACTCTGCATCCCATGCCCGCCCCTTCTCACCGGCCCGCTGACCTCCCTTCAGGGCGTGTTGATTTATTCTGCAACGCCGCGTCGCGTGCCGTCAGAGCAGGGCGAAAGTGTCGCTCCGCGAGCCGGCCAACTGCGCGACCCTTCGGGCGGAACTTGTTGAAAGCGTTGGCTTTGTTGCTTGCCGGCCACGAATTTCAATTCGCTCCCTCCTCGCGCCGTGCCAACCCTTCCACCAAGTCCCGCGCGGCATCACCGAATAAATCGACACGCCCTTCAGCCGCTCCCCAGCCCTCGACGGCTCCCCATTTCACCCCGCTTCGTCCCCCGCTATGAGTTCACGGTTCATCTTTTCGTCGGAATCCGTCACGGAAGGGCATCCCGACAAGGTCTGCGACACCATCAGCGACGCCGTGCTGGACGCCTGTCTGGCTCAAGATCCGACAAGCCGCGTGGCCTGCGAAACCCTCGCCAAGGACAATGTCGTGGTCCTCGGCGGCGAGATCACTTCCAGGGCCGACTTCGACTACCACGCCGTGGTCCGCAAGACGGTCGAGGAGATTGGCTACACAGGTGAGGACTGCCTCTTTCGCGCCGACCGGCTCTTCCTGGTCAACGCCCTGGGGCGTCAGTCGCCCGACATTGCTCAAGGTGTGGACGCCCGGGCCGCAGAAGACAAAGTCACCCAAGAACAAGGGGCCGGCGACCAGGGGATCATGTTTGGTTATGCGGTCGATGAAACGCCTTCCCTGATGCCCGCGCCGATTTGTTATGCGCACCAGCTTGGGCGCGAGCTGACGCGCATGCGCAAGGAGGAAGGCCAGACTTACGGCTGGTTGCGGCCGGATTCGAAGACTCAGGTTTCCCTGGAGTACATCGACGGCAAGCCGTCCCGGATCACCGCCGTGGTGGTGTCCACTCAACATGCGGAAGCCATTTCCACGAGGGAACTGCGGGAGGTGTTGGAACGGGACCTCATCCGGCGCGTGCTGCCGGCGGAACTGCTGACTTCGGCGACCGAGCTGCTGATCAACCCGACCGGCCGGTTCGTGGTCGGCGGTCCTCAGGGCGACTGCGGCTTGACCGGCAGAAAGATCATCGTCGATACCTATGGCGGGATGGGGCGTCACGGGGGCGGAGCGTTTTCCGGCAAGGATCCGAGCAAGGTCGATCGTTCGGCGGCTTACATGTGCCGGTATGTGGCCAAGAACATCGTCGCTGCGGGCCTTGCGCATCGATGCGAACTGCAAGTGGCCTACGCCATTGGGTACCCTCATCCGGTCAGCATCCGGGTAGACACCTTCGGCACGAATGAGACCGGCGAAGACAGAATCGAACAGGCCATCCGCGCCGTTTTTTCCTTTAAGCCAGCCGACATCATACGCCGCCTCGACTTGCTCCGTCCCATTTATTGTAAATCGACCAACTACGGCCATTTCGGCCGGGAGGACGACACCGAAGCGCTGACCTGGGAGCGCACCGACCAAATCGATGCCCTCCGGAGCGCCGTATCTTAATTGCCTTCTTCGCTCTCGCCGATTCGCCTAACTTACCACGCTTTTTGGCGCCGTCTTTCCCTCACTTCCTCACCTCACCACCAACCGATGCTCACCACCGACACCCTCACCAAGCACGACTACCGGATCCGCGACCTTGGGCTCGCGGAATTCGGACGCAAGGAAATCGCCATCGCCGAGCAGGAAATGCCCGGCCTCATGGCCGTCCGGCAAAAACACGCCGCTGGAAAGCCGCTGCTGGGAGTGAGGATCATGGGATCCCTGCACATGACGGTGCAAACTGCGGTGCTCATCGACACGCTCAGAGATCTGGGCGCCGATGTCCGCTGGGCATCCTGCAACATTTATTCGACCCAAGATCACGCGGCGGCAGCGGCAGTGAAGGCCGGCATTCCTGTCTTCGCCTGGAAAGGCGAAACCCTCGAAGAGTATTGGGAGTGCACGCTTCAAGCCATGACCTGGCCGGACGGGAAGGGACCCCAATTGATCGTCGATGACGGAGGGGACGCCACCTTGCTGATTCACAAGGGCTATCGGCTCGAAGAAGGAGACGACTGGGTGAACTCGCCCTCCTCCAGCGAAGAGGAGCAGGTCATCAAGGACCTTCTGAAGCGCGTCCACAGCGAGGACCCGCTCAAGTGGAATAACTACGTCAAGGGCTGGAAGGGGGTCTCGGAAGAAACCACGACGGGGGTCCACCGCCTCTATCAAATGGCCGAAGCGAAAACGCTCCTCGTTCCTGCGATCAACGTCAATGATTCGGTGACCAAGAGCAAATTCGACAATCTCTATGGATGCCGCGAGTCCTTGATCGACGGAATTAAGCGCGCCACGGACGTCATGATCGCGGGCAAGACCGCGGTGGTCTGCGGCTACGGCGACGTGGGCAAAGGCTGCGCGCAAGCTCTCCGGGGCATGGGGGCCCAGGTCATCGTTACCGAGATCGATCCGATTTGCGCCTTGCAAGCGGCCATGGAAGGCTACCGCGTCCTCACAGTGGAAGACACCCTGGGTCTCGCCGACATCTACATCACCACGACGGGCAACTGCGACATTCTCCGAGTCGAGCACCTGGAGCGGATGAAAGACCAGGCCATCGTGTGCAACATCGGTCACTTCGACAACGAAATTCAGGTGTCCAAGCTGAACGCGACCCCCGGAGTGCGAGTCGAATCCATCAAGCCGGAAGACCAAGGCGCGGTCGATCGCTACATTTTTCCCAGCGGGCGATCCATTTACCTGTTGGCCAAAGGGCGGCTCGTCAATCTCGGCTGCGCCACCGGCCATCCGAGCTTCGTGATGTCGAACAGCTTTTCCAACCAGGTTCTGGCGCAGATGGACCTTTGGGACAACCGGGAGACCTACCGGCCCGGGGTCTACGTTCTCTCCAAGCGGCTGGACGAGGAGGTGGCGCGGTTGCACCTCGAAAAGATCGGGGCTCGTTTGACCACGCTGACGCCGGAGCAAGCCGCCTACCTGGGCGTGCCCGTCGAAGGACCCTACAAGCCGGAATGGTACCGCTACTGAGGCAAGCGCAACGCAGTCACCATGAGGTGCAGCGCGCCGCAGCAGAAAGAGTAGAAGAAATACAGGCTAACCATTCACCCCGCCGCGAATTCTGCGGCGGCGGCCTGCTGGCTCTGACCGGCGCAGCTTACGATCGCGCGGGCGCAGCGGCCGGTCCCGATCCAGTGTGCGGCGGCCACGGCTTGTAGGGCTCCGGCTGCCCCGAGGCTATCTCCCACGACCCGTGCCGGAGAGAGTCTGGGGCCACTCCAGCCGGCCCAGACCTCATCTTCGATGACGTCGCGTCGCGGGATTCCGCAGCGGCTGTCCACGAGCAGGGTTTTGGGATCCCTCTCCCGATGGGTCTCGGTTGATTCGAGGGCCCTCCGGACGCGCCGAAGCGCGCGGCGCGGGGGGCAGCCCGGTCCGTAGGTTACCGCGCTGGTGATTTGCTCGATCAGCGGTGCGGGCGACGATGTTTCCCATTCCAGGAGGACGGCCCCTGCGCCTTCTCCCACAGCCGAGGACCCTTCGGCGAAGAGGCTCCACGCCTCGCTGCTAAGCCAGTCCAGTTCCTCTCCGCCGACCACCAAAGCGGCATCGACGCGCCCGTCGAGCATCCAGCCAATACCCATCTCCAGTGCTGGGAGAAACTGGGCGGAATCGCCCACAAACGTGCAGCACGGAGACCGCGATTCCAGCACGGCGGCGAGGTGCGAGGCGTGGGCGTTGTAGACCGTTTCGGGAAAAAGGATAGGGCTGGCCAGAGAGGGATCGTTTAAAACTTCCCCAAAAAAACGCCCGCTGTAGATCACGCCGCCGCCCAGCACGGTCATGATGATTCCCAGACGAAACGGACCCTCCCGCAACCGGGCGACGCGCTCTGGTCCCAAGGCTTCGGCCGCCGCCGCCAGCGCGTAGCGCGTCAGCGGACTGGCGCGCCGCAATCGCGGATGACGGCTCCAGGCAAAAGGCTCGGGAGGCGCCGGAACAGGCAAAGTGGGGACGGGGCGGCGCGTTCCTTTGCGCCTTTCGGGCTGAGGTTCCAACGGCTCGCCCGCTCGAAGGGCCGCTGCGAAGGCATCCACGCCCCAGCCAGCCGCCGTCACCGCTCCCGTCCCGGCAATGCAGATGCGGCCCCCGGTCATGTGCCTTCCTCGAAACGCCCAAACACCAGCGAAGCATTCGCTCCTCCAAAGCCGAAGGAATTGGACAAAATCCGCCGCACCCGGGCCCGGCGGGGTTCGCGCACCAGGTCGAATCCGCACAGGGGATCGGGCTCCCGCACGACCGCCGTTGGAGGCAGCCATTGTCCGCGCAGGCTCATCAGGCCCACGATGGCCTCGACCGCCCCTGCGGCTCCCAGCAGGTGGCCGATCGAGGCTTTGGTAGAACTCACCGCCATCTGAGCGGCCCTCGGCCCAGCCCAACGAACGATGGCCCGGGCTTCGGACGCGTCGTTGAGCGGGGTGCCAGTGCCATGCGCGTTCACGTAGTCGATGTCCTCGGGTCCCACTCCGGCCTGCCGGCAGGCAGCCTGCATGGCCTCGAGAGCAGCATCTCCCTGCGGATGCGGCTGGGTCAGGTGATGCCGGTCGAGAGCCGCTCCGTAGCCCTCCACCAGCCCGAGAATCATGGCTCCCCGCCGCCGGGCCCGGTCGAGGCACTCGAGCAGGAGCACCCCGGCTCCTTCCCCCAGCGCCAAGCCATCCCTGGACGCGTCGAAGGGCCGCGACTGAGTGGGGGAAAGCGCCTGCAAACTGTCGAAGCCCGCAAAAACGAGTTGGCACAGGGCGTCGTAACCGCCGCACACCACCATATCAGCCGCCCCCGACCGGACCAAATTGGCGGCCAGACCGATGGCGTCGGCTCCGGAGGCACAAGCGTTGCTTACCATCGTTACAGGACCGCGAATTCTCAGCAGATTCGCCAGGGCGCGGCCTTGCGCCTGCGGTTGGTAGTTCTCGACGCGGCTCGCCTGACCCTGCCGGTTTCCGGGCTGCGCCACCGCCTGCTTGTAGTAGTCTTCGCCGCGGTTCATGGCTCCCGCCGAGCTGCCGAGAATCACCGGCGCCATCACCGGCCGTCCCGCATCGCCCCAACCCGCTTGTATCCAGGCTTCCGCGCCGGCGACCAAAAGCAACGCCGTGGCCCGGTCCAAGCGGGCTCCCCAGCGGAACTCCGGCCGCCCCGGCCAAAACCTGGCGTCTGGAAGATCCACTTCGCCTCCAGTCTTGGCCCGCTGCCGAGTCACGTCGAATCCGCGAATTTCCCGCAGCGCCACGCGGCCGTCCCGGAATCCGGCCTCGTTGCAATCCCAGCCCAATCCTAGGGGGGTCACGATCCCGGCTCCCGTAACCGCTACATCCCGGCCCGGGTTTTGAACTGCGCTCTTGCTGTGGAATGCCAAGTCGCGAACTCCTTCCGCCGCTCTATACTGGCAGGACCTTTGAATTCAACATCTCGTGTCCCTCTACGAAGCGTGGCGCAGCACAGCCTCTCGCGAGCCCCGGCAAATTGCCCTGGTCGATCATGGCGGCAGGACTTCCTGGTCCTTCTGCGAGTTGCAACACGCTCTGGACCGCATTCCCCAATCGACCGGTCCGGTCCGGGCGGATGGAAGAGGGCCGGATTTCATCCTGTCCACGCTGCGAGCATGGCGGGACGGGCGCATTCTCATTCCCGGGGAAACCGGCGAAGTCCCCGTCCCTCTGCCGGAGGAAATGCCCAGCGATATCTGTCATGTGAAAAAGACCTCCGGTTCGACGGGCGCGAGCCGGCTCGTCGGGTTCAAGGCCTGCCAGCTTGCGGCGGATGCGCGCCAGATCGTTCACAGCATGGGCCTTTCCGCGGACCGTCCCAATCTCGGAACCATTTCCCTCGCACATTCCTACGGGTTCTCCAATCTCGTGTTGACGTTGCTCCTCCATGGCATCCCGCTTCACCTGGCCGACTCCCCGTTTCCGGACGCGATCCGGAGAATCCTGGCCCGAAACGATCCGTTCGTCTTGCCGGCGGTACCGGCCTTGTGGCGCTCGTGGGAAGACGCAGGTCTCGATTTTTCCCGCGTCTCGCTGGCTATCTCCGCGGGAGCGCCGCTTTCCTCGGATCTGGAGCGACGGGTGCTGGAGCGCACCGGCCTCAAAATCCACAACTTCTACGGCGCCAGTGAGTGCGGCGGCATCGCGTTCGACGGCTCCTGTGTTCTCCGGGGCGACGAAACCCTCGCCGGGTCCGCCTTTAGCGGAGTCGGTCTGGCCCTCCTCCCGGATGGCCGCCTCGAAGTCTCCTCGCCCGCGGTGGGCTGCGGATACCTCGACGACCCCGGCAATTCGAGTTTCAGAAACGGTTGTTTTGTCACCGGCGATCTCGCCCGGCTCGATCCGGGCAACCAGTCGCCGATGCTGCGGCTCTTGGGCCGGAGCGGCGACGTCATTCACGTAGCCGGCCGCAAGATCGCGCCCACTCAGGTCGAAGAGGCTTTGCAACGGCTGCCAGGGGTGGAGCATTGCTTGGTCTTCGGAGCCCCCAGTCCAGATCAGCAACGGGGTGAAATGGTGGTGGCGGTGATCCACCTTACGCCGGGAGCCCTCCTGCAAGACGTGCGGAAGGGCGCAGCTCGCCTTCTCCGCGCCTGGGAACGCCCCCGGCACTGGTGGGAGCGCCCGGATTTGGAGCCTGATTGCCGCGGCAAATTCGCCAGGGCGCAGTGGCGCGCCCGGTTTCTCGATCAAGCCAAGGCGAACGGACCATCGTGAAGGAAGGACTCCCTAACCCGCCGGGCCTTCTCCCAGGGTGAGCCGGCCCCGCAGCAAGGTATGCCCGGAGGAGCGCACCTCGCCCTCGACTTCAACCAGGCCTCCAATCCGTCCCACCACCCGGGCTTCCGTCTCAAGTTCGGCGCCGGGGCCCACGCTGCCGAGGACGCGCACGTGGCGGATGGCTCCCAAGCAAAGCCGTCCGCGGGGCTCCCAGCCGGGGGACTGCGCCGCCAGCCCCCCGGTTTGAGCCAGCGCTTCGACCAAAAGAACTCCCGGCATGACCGGTTCGCCGGGAAAATGGCCCCGGAGGAAGACTTCATCTCCGCGGACCCGGTAGCGGGACACTGCCCTCGAGCCCGGTTCCAACGCCGTCACAGCGTCGATGAACCGGAACTCAGGTCCGTGCGGCAATCTGCTTATAAGATCGTGGTCTTCGCTCATGATTTTAGAGAACGCTCCGCCGGACCCGGCACGCTTCCTGCTCCGCTTCGTCTTCCTGAAGCACCGCCTCCGCTCACCGGGGCCACGGCGGCGAAATATTTTCCTTCGTAATTCTAAGATGTCGATCCCGCTTGACTGTCTTTCTGTAAACTGACAGAATTGTTCATCCTTGATTCTTCGTGAGTTGCGTGAATCCAGAATCCAAAAAGCCGTTCTAGAGGAAATTTTTATTAAGTAATCTCATTATTTCGCCCTCTTAGCGTGCAAACTCAGCAAAAAACATTTGACTGACACCGCTCGGTTACTAAACATACAACGCTGATTCCTTGTAATTGAACCAACCTGAACCTCGGACACCATGAAACTAAACCTTATCGGTAAGCACGCTGCCGCGCTCGGTGCGGCCGGTCTCTTGGCGGTCCCGGCTGCTTTGGCCGGTCCCCTGCCGCCTCCTCCTATGGAACCTGTTCCGCCGCCGCCGCCGCCTCCCGTCGAGCACGGCTCGCTCTGGAGCAATATGGGCGCCACCCTGAGCGCCGGCTGGGACAGCGATTACGTCTGGCGCGGTCTGGACCTCGGGGAAACGCTGATTTGGACCGATCTCAATCTGAATTTCGATCTCGATGACTGGAGCAGTTGGGATGACTGGGGCGACAAGCCCGACGACGATGGGTTCGATCTCGACCTCAACATTGGCGCCTGGTACGCGGACATCCATTCCGATGGACCCAACGACTTCATCGATCAAGAGTTGGACCTCTATGCAGGATTCACCCTTGGTCTCGGGCCGGTCGATCTCAACTTCGGCTACATCTACTACTTCTTCGACAGCCAGGCTGACGATTTCCACGAAGGGTACTTGGGTGTGGGCATGGCGGTCGGGCCGCTTGATCTCGGCTTGACCGGGTTCTACGAGTTCGAAACGGAGTCCATCTACGTCCAATTCACCGCTGAGCTGCCCATTGCGCTCACCGATTGGATGGATCTTCGTCCGGGCTTCGTGGCCAGCTACCGGGACGGGAACGACGGCTACCTCATCTACAACGACAGCGATTTCAACCACATCGGCGTGTCGCTGGCTCTGGACATCCGCCTCACCCCGTCGGCGACCTTGTCGCCCTACATCGCCTATGCCCATCAGTTTGAGGGCGATGACAAAGACGATCCCTTCCTGGACGAAGATGACTACGCTTTCGGCCAGCATGAGGACAAGTTCTACGGCGGTGTGAAGTTGAGCGTGACCTTCTAAGCCTCTCTCACTCACCCCATTTTTCCAATCAGGGCTCCCCGGTTCGCCGGGGAGCCCTTTTTTCTTGCTAAGCCTTTTCACTTCCTGCCCTTGCGCTTCGCTTCCCCCGCGGCGAACCTTTAATCCCCCGGACGATCCTTGCCGCCACACCATGGGACAGACCTTCTTCCGCGCTGCCGCCATCCTCGTCTTCGCCGGCCTGATTCTCACGATCTGGATCAATCACGGAAAATGGGAGATCCAGAACGCCTTCCTCCTCTACGCGCTCGCAGCGGTCATGGGAGGGATCATCTTCGTGACGATGATCCTCCCGCATCTCGGCGACATCGTCTCCACCGCCGTTCTTTCTTCCGGAGAGGAGATCGAGAAAGATCCCTTTCAAAAGGCTCACGCCAGAGTCGCCCGCGGCGAATACCGCGAGGCGATCGAGGAGTTCCGGCGTCTCGCAGCGGCAGAACCCGGCAACCGCCGTCCCATCGCAGAGATGGCCAAGATCTATCTCGACAAATTGCATGACCCCGATGGGGCAATCCGCACGCTCGAGGAAGCGCTGCACGCTTCCGGCTGGAGTGAAGATGACGAGTCCTTTTACCTTTTTCGCTTGGTCGACTTGACCTTGGAGCATCGTCACGACACTGAGCACGCCGTGGATCTGCTGAAACACGTCGTCGAACGGTTTCCCGACTCCCGTCATTCCGCCAACGCCGTTCATCGCCTGCGCGAGCTGGACCGGACTGCCCTGGCCAGCCTCTCCGAGAGCCACGCAGCGCCGGAGGGTCCCGCGCCGGAGACGCTGCAACCCGAACCTAGCGCGATTCCCAAACCCGATATCGCCAAACAGGCGCCCACTTCCACCCCACCTAAACCCGATCTCATGTGAACTCGCGGGCTTGTCCCGCCGGCCGCGCATCACCAGCGCGGTTTTCTCTCCCTCAAACCGATCCTTTGCTCTTGCTCGCCGCCTGTGCGGCAGCGGGCATTGTATTGGCCGATTTCGTCCAGCCCACTTGGACTTGGGCCGCCGTAGCCGGTTTTGCCGGCGCCGCTAGTGGAGCCCTCGCGCTTCGGTCCGTCCGTCTTGCCGCCATCTGCCTCGGAACTGCGGTGGCCTGTGCCTTTGGATCGATCCATCTCCTGTCTGCCAAAGCCAAGATGGCGTTGCCCGGTCTTGGCGACTTGTCTCGCGGAGAACAGCTTCGCCTCACGGGCGAAGCGTCGGTCGCTTCTTTGGAATTCGCGGGCCCAGCCGGAACCCGAGGCATCGCCACGATCTGGAGCGGACAGATTGACGGACGTCCCATTGGAGCGCCCTTCCCCTGCGCCTTCTCTATCCCAATCGCTGATGTCGAGCTAGGTCAGAGAGTGGCTCTCGAGGGCAGCGTGGCCCTCATCCCGGCAGCGCGGAACCCCGGCGAGTATGATCGCCGCTCCCTGCTTTGGAGAAAGGGGGTGACCATCGCTTTCCACCCCGATCCCGGGGTTCAGGGATGGAAGCCTCTCGGAGGAGAAGCTCAACTTGGTCCCCTGCAGCGTTTGGCCCTCGCTGGGTCGCGCTGGGCAGGCGAAGCGCTGACCCGTGATTTGGAAAACGAGGGGGAATCAGCCGCTCTGCTCCGGGCCATGGTGCTGGGCCAGCGAGGCCAGACCTCGCCTTCCACCAAGGAGGCTTTCCGCCTCAGCGGCACGCTGCACCTCTTCGCCGTAAGCGGTCTCCATGTTGGGATGCTGGGGCTCATCCTCTGGGCTTTGCTCAAACCTCTCGGGATGCCCCGCCGCCGCCTTTTCCACCTGCTCGCTCCGCTTCTCTTCCTGTATGCGCTTCTCACGGGGCTGCAAACTCCCGCTGTTCGAGCCGCACTCATGTTCGCCGCCTTTCTCGGAGGCCTGGCCCTCGGCAGACGGCCCCGGATTCTCAACAGTCTCGGGGCGGCCGCCCTCATCCTCCTCGCCACACGTACGGATCAACTTTTCCTACCCGGCTTTCAACTTTCCTTTGGCGTGCTCTTGGCCATCGTCCTTCTGACGCCCCGCCTTCAGGCTCCGCTTCACCGGCGCCTTCGGACCGATCCCTTCTTGCCGCGTCCCCTGCGTCATCCCGTTCAGGACGGGCTTCACGATTGGCTCCGCCGGGGAGTCACGTTTGGCGCCGTCTCCGTCGCTTCGTTTCTCGGCTCTTTCCCGCTGGCGTGGATCCACTTTGGCCTCATCACTCCGGCCAGCATCGCCGCCAACTGCCTTCTCGTACCCCTGGCCTTCCTCATTCTCTTCTGCGCAACACTCTCCCTGCTGTGCTGCGCGCTGGGGTTGCCGGGAGCCGGCGTCTTGTTCAACAACGCCAACCACCTTTGGGCCAGCCTCGCCATCGCCTCAGCTCACGAATGCGCCTCACTTCCGGGGGGCCACTGGACTGTGCCGCCTCCCGGCTCATGGAGCCGCCCCCCAGCCAGCATCACAGTTTTGCACCTTCCCGAAGGTGGCCAATCGATCCACGTGGCTGCTGGACGCTCACGGCATTGGTGGATCGATACGGGAAACACTTTCAACGTGATGCCGGTGCTGCGGCCCTACCTGCGACACTCCGGCGTCCGCTCTATCGACACCGTCTTACTCACTCACAACGACGTGGACCACGCCGGCGGCTTCCCCCTTTTCGCCCGCCTGGCTCCGCCCGATCGTGTCCTGGTCCCTCCCTGGCCGGCCTCACGCGGCTCTTTGCCGGCGGCCTTGAAACATTCCTCCGGGCTGCGCCTTCCCGTGGAACTCGTCTCTGCGGGATCATGGTTCACCCTGGACGAAGGCCTCCGCCTCACTATCCTCTATCCTCCCGCCGATGCGCGCTTCTCCCCAGCGGCAGCCGATGACCGGGGATTGGTCCTTCGGCTGGACTGCGGAAGCCGGTCGGTTCTCTTCACCGCCGACGCAGGGCTCATCACGGAAAAGTGGCTGCTGGAAAACGGAGGGCCGCTCGGAGCCGACGTGTTGGTGTGCGGGCGGAGACAGGGAGATCTCCCGCTCTCCCAGGAGTTCCTTGAAGCCGTGTCCCCGGCCGCCCTCATCCTCTCCGAGGGTGGAACCCATCCGGCCCACAGGGTAAGGACCATCTATGATCAGGAACATTGCGGAGCCGTCCTCCTGCGCCTCTATCCGGATCGCGTCGCCATTCGACCGTTCCTAGATCCTCACGGTCTGCGAAAAAACGCCCGGTGGACGGTCCTCCCTTCCGCCCGCCACAACCGCTCGAAACCCGTCTCTGGATAGTGCCGTTCCCGCGGCCAAGCTGCTTTCTCAAGGAAATCCGCTTCCGCAAAAACGGCGCAGGCCTCATCGAAATAGCCCTCGTCGTCCGTCTTGAAAAAGAGTTCCCCACCACTCTCGAGCACTCCCGCCACAGCGGGAAGCAATTGCCGGTTGACCAACCTCCGGGACTGATGCCTCTTTTTCGGCCACGGATCTGGGAAGAGGAGATGCAAAGCGGCAGCGCAGGGATGCGGCAACAGATACTCGATCGCGTAAACGCTTTCCAACCGGAGAACTCTCAGGTTGGAGAGCTGGGCCCGCACGGCCGCCCGGCAGACCTTACGAACTCTTCCCCGCAACCGTTCAATCCCAAGAAACCGCCGGTCCGGATGACGAGCAGCCATCTCCAGGAGGAAATCCCCGTCGCCACAACCGAGATCGATCTCCAGTGGACCCGTGCCGTAAGCAAGCTCCTCCGGCCGGCAGCGGCGGAAGTAGTCCGGGGGGACAAACTCGATCGCTTCACAGACTGGGCTGGCCGTTTCCATCGAGACGATCCTAAAACGCGCTCTGCATTTTGACCAGTGAACGCGCTCGAAGGGAAACGGGGTTCGAACTTTGGTTACGGGCAGGGCAGATCTGGAATACCCAACCCTGCAGACAGTGCGGCGAGGGTCGCAGTTTTGTCCCGAACCAGCCTCTGGTCACGCCTGCCCTTTTCCATCGCATGACCGGCCCTCACGAAACATGGTCTGGGACCAAAAGACCCTGAGCGTAGAGACTTGGCGGCGCTTCCGCCGCCTCGCCGGCCGGGATCTGGTCGCGGAACCGATCGTGCGCGGCGGGTCCGGCAGGACCTTTTACCGGCTGCACTGGCCGGGAAACGACGAGAGCATGATTCTCATGCACTACACCCTGGACCGGCCGGATCATGGACATTTCCTTCCGGCCAGCCGCCTTCTTGCCAGCCTTGGCGTCCGCGTGCCCGCAATACTCGAAGCCGACGAAGCCCTCCATCTTGTTTGGCTGGAGGACCTCGGCAGGGAAGATCTATGGTCTCTTCGCGACCAACCCTGGCAGAACTTGTCCACCTTCTACCGTGCGGCTTTGCGCGAGGCGGCCAAACTGCACGGCATTGAGGAGTCCGCCGTCGATTGCCCGCTTCAACCTCCATTCGATGCGGCCCTCTACCGGTGGGAACAGGAGTATTTTGTGCGTCATTTTCTCGAGAAGTTCTGCGGCCTCCACGCTGAGCAGGGAGACTCGCTCCTGGCCCAACAGGGGTTCTCGACTTTGGCGCATGACTTGGCGGCCTTGCCCCGATCGTTGGTCCACCGGGATTTCCAGTCCCAAAACGTCATGATCAAGAACGGCGCCGCCTACCTGATCGATTACCAAGGAATCCGATGGGGCCGGCCGGAGTACGATATCGCTTCTTTGCTGCTCGATCCCTACGTGCATCTGACCCGGGACATGCGCGAGGAACTTCTCGGTTTCTACCTGGAGAGCTTTCAGCCGGGCCGTGATCCCGCCGCTTTCCTGAAAATCTACCGGGCCTGCGCCGCCCAGCGCCTCATGCAGGCCTTGGGAGCCTACGGTTACCTCTCGCTCGTCGCTAACAAGACATTCTATCTCACCTGCATTCCCGTGGCCGCGCAACGTCTGTCGGAAGTGTTGCAGGAAGGCGGATTCTTGGACTTCCTCTTGCCCTTCCTCCGGAGCGACAGCCTCACCCTGCCTTAACGGGAGCGCAACCCGCACTGTATGCCCTCCTTTTTCCGCATCCCCATTCTGCTCGCCGCGGGTCTTTGGCTCGGATGGCAGCTCTTTGTTTTTGACCGGCAGTCTGCGGCGAACCGGCATGAGAGGACGCCGCGAATTCAATCTTCCGGGCCACCGGCGGAAACTCCGGAGCCACCCGATCCCACGCCTGCTGAGCCACCGGCTGAGCCACCGCCGATTTCCTTTTCCGTCACGCTGCTCGCTCTTGGGCCGGAAGCCGAGTCGATCTTTGAATCCGTTCCCCTCTCAGCACTGGACGCCGCGGTGGTCCTCACCAATCTCGCCGCCTTCGGAAACGCTCCCGTAGGGTTTCTCGAGCCCCCTCTCGGCGAAGATGGAGATACGCCGCAACAACTGGTCCTCCGGGGGCGCCTTCAAGGACTCGATGCCGTCGCCGGATCCGCCCTGGATGCGGATTCTGTCCATCCCTTGACCGAAGGCCAGAAGCGCATGCTCCCCGCGCTCGAGCACGTTTCCGGCGACATCGGCTCGATCCTGGAGTTCAATGGTTTGGCCCGTTATCCGGATGCGGCGGTGGCGCAGCAGACTCGCGTCGGGTTTACGCAGATCGATTTTGCTCCCGGACCACAGTTCGGCCCCGAGTCGGTGCGGCTGGCCCTCTTGGCCAGGGCGGGGGAACAGGTAATCCCGTCATTTCTGCTTCAGGCTGCGGCGCGGGCGCTGGGCTTGGAAGCTCATCATATCTTTGTAGAGTTGGACGGCCGACACATTCATCTGGGCAATCGTCTTGCAATCCCCATAGACGAACGCGGTTGGACGGAACTGCCCTGGCGGTCTTGGGCTTCGGCGGTCTGCGTCACAGCAGCCGAATCCATCTTGCCGACGGATCCGGAGGGACTGCACCTCCTTCGTAATGTTCCCGGTCTCTTCCGCGCCCTCACCGCCGATTTCGTGCTCATCGCCGCTCACGACCCCGCAGGGGAAGCGACCTCCGGCGGTCCCTCCTCGCCGGGCGAGTTGCATGCCGTCGCATTGCTCGCCTTGCTCGAAGGGCAGGCTTCGCGGCCTCAGGCCTTGGCAGATCCAGGACTGCCGCCGAGGGATCAGGTCAATGAGGCCGTCCCACCAAGTCCCGCACCCGCATCGGGCACGAATGCGGAGCCCCTCTCAGACCCTTCCTCCAGACGCGCAAGCGCCTTCGTCGCGCTTTACCATCTGTCGGTCATCGCGTCTGGCCTGCTCGGTCTCCTCCTGCTGGTAAGGATTTCCCATGGCGCGGCCGGGTTCTGGTTGACCGCTTCCATGCTCGCCGCCGCCACATTGCTGCTCCTGATGCACTATGCTCCGCACATCGCCGCTCCATCCCCATCTCTTTTCTCCGGAATGCTTCTGGCCGGGATTCTCCGCGTGGTGCATGGGGACCTGATTCAGGAGGATCGGAAACGAACCTTGGCCACAAGGAAGGGAGTCCCAACGGCATCCTGTCCGGCTCGGTCGAAACGCCGTGGGAACCGGAAACCGCCTCCTTTTTCCAGTGGCAATCTGGACAAACAGCCTTAAAGTTCTCCCCTTAATCGCCCGGCGGCCTCGATGGTGGTCGTAGCTCAAAGGTAGAGCCCCAGATTGTGGATCTGGTTGTTGCGGGTTCGAATCCCGTCGATCACCCCGGTCTTTCCGGGCTCAAGCCCGCTTAGTCCGGATGGAGTCACTCGAAGAGCGTATCGGCTACAAGTTCAGGAATTCACTTCTGCTCGCAGAAGCGATGACGCACCCGAGCCTCGCTTACGAGAGCAACCGGCCTCACTTTGACAACCAACGCCTGGAGTTTTTGGGGGACGCCGTCCTGCAACTCGTTTTGACTGAGGAGTTCTACCTCCGTTTCCCCTTGGGAAAGGAAGGAGCGCTGACCAAGACGCGTGCGCGGCTCGTCTCCCGCCCGGCCCTTCATCGCTATGCCCAAGCCCTTTCTCTTTCGGACTACATTCTGCTTGGAAAAGGAGAAGAGGCCTCGGGAGGGCGGGAGCGCCCTTCCACATTGAGCGACGCCTTCGAGGCGCTGGTGGGAGCGCTTTATCTGGACGGGGGAATTCAAGCCGCGCGGAGCTTCATCCTCAGGCAGTGCCGGCCCGATATCCGCCTGGCTTATCGCGAACCCGATGCTTTGAATCCCAAGGGACGGCTTCAGGAAATCCTTCAGTCGATCTCCCAAAGCAGTCCCGTTTATGAAATCGTTGCCTCGGAGGGACCCGACCATCGCAAGCACTTCACGGCGCGGGCGCTTTGGAATGGCGTCGAACTCGGCCGCGGCTGTGGAGCGAGCAAGAAGTCCGCGGAAATCAGCGCCGCCTCGGACGCCCTCGATCGTTCGCGCTGGGCCGGCGAAAAGGCCGAGGACTCCAGCCGCAGTGAACAAGTTGTGAGCAGACTGTGAACCCGTGTGAGCGGATGAGGACAAGTCCGTATCTGTTGACCCACGCACCACCGGCCATCCACTTTTCGCTTGGTGTTATGCTCATCGCTCAGGCTGTGGAACAGGCTTCACGAAAGGGTGGAACAAAGTTGTTTTACTTATCAACCCTATGAAGAAGATGATGAGATGGAATCCTTTCTCCTCTTCCTCTATTGAGTCTAAGGAATGACGCTGTTGGCAAAGTGAACCTTGGCCCAGGAGGCGCATGCCGCCATCACTGCTTCGGGGGTGTCGTAGCGAAGCAATTCTTCGGCAAAGTCGCGGCACTGGTTGGAATCGAGGAGGGAGATGGCCTCTTTGACTTCGAGCAATTGGCTTGGGCTGACGCTGAACTCGTCGAACCCCAGGCCCAGCAAGAGGGGGGTGAAAAGGCGTTCACCGGCCATCTCACCGCAGATTCCGGCCCAGATTCCATTGGTATGCGCGGCATCGACCGTCTTCTTGAGCAGCCGGAGGACAGCAGGGTGACCAGGTTGGTAGAGATGAGCCACGTGCTCGTTGCCGCGATCCACAGCGATGGTGTATTGAACGAGATCGTTGGTTCCCACACTCAGAAAATCGACTTCCCGGGCGATATGATCGGCTTGCAAGGCGGCGCTGGGCACTTCGATCATGCAGCCGGCCTCGAGGTTTTCGTCGAAGGCGTGGCCCTCCCTGCGCAACTCTTCACGGCATTCCTGCAGCAAAGCGAGCGCGGCGCGCAACTCTTCCATACCGGAGATCATCGGAAACATCAGGCGGATCTTTCCAGCCGTGGAGGCGCGGAGGATGGCGCGGATCTGAGTTTTGAGGATCGCCGGTTCGGTGAGTGAAAGGCGGATCCCGCGGCAGCCAAGAAAGGGATTGGGTTCGCGCTCCGCGAGGTCGGGGTGCAGTTTATCTCCCCCGACATCAAGAGTGCGGATGATCACGCCTCCCTGTTGCATGACTTCGGCGAAGCGTGCGTAGTTTGCAGTTTGCTTGTCCTCATCGGGCGGGGCTCCGCTCTCGAAGAAGAAGAACTCGGTGCGGTAGAGTCCTATTCCTTCAGCACCCAATTCTCGGACGGACTCCAGCTCGGAACCGAACTCGATGTTTGCGGAAAGGATGATGTGGAGACCGTCCGCAGTCAGGGCCAGGCGGTGGCGCAGGTGCTCGAGCCCGCCAACCCTCTCCTCTTTGGCCTTGGCGAGAGCGCGATAGGCTTTGAGGGTCTCGGAAGACGGATTGATGATGAGCAGCCCCTCATAGCCATCGAGAAGGGCTGTAGTGGTGGCGCGTTCGAGTTCCGCTTCTGGGAGATGGAGCCCGACGACGCCGGGAATCTGAAGCGCCCGAGCCATGATCGCGGCGTGAGAGGTAAATCCGCCGAGCACGGTGGCGAAACCCAGCGCCCGGCGGTGATCCATCCGCGACGCGGTAAAAGGCGTCAGGTCGTGTGCGAAAAGGATGTGGTCCTCAGCAGCGGCGGACTCGCTCTCGGGGTCGGTGCCGCTGAGGTTGGCGATAACTCTACCGGCAACGTCTTCGATGTCGGTGGCGCGCTCGCGGAAAAAGGAGTTCTCTGCTTCGCGCAGGCGTTCGATGAAGGTGCTGACGATGTCGTAGAAGACGCTCTCAACGTTTCTTCCTGCTTCAGAGATCCTCTTTTCGACCCTCCGCAACAACTCCCCGTCGTCCAGGATTTGCAGGTGGGCGTCGAAGATTCCCGCCGTCTCGCCGCCGGTGCGGGTTGCGAGGCGGTCGCGGTCCGCCGAGATCTGCTCGCGAGTGCGCTCGACCGCGGCGCGGAAACGCGTCAGTTCACCCTCGATACGCTGCGGCGCGACGGGGTGTGATGGCGGACGTGAGAATCGCCTGAGATCCACTCGCAGGGGACCGAAGGCGATCCCGGGAGAAACCGCGACTCCCTCGACACGGATTTCCGCGCCGGGGCCGGGAGCGACCGTCACCGGAGTCGATGATTCAGTCTGCTTCTCCAAACCTTCGCGCGACCAGTTTTTCCAAGGCGCAGAGGGCCTCCTCCGCGTCTTGACCCTCGGCCGAGACCATAATTCTCGAGCCATGTCCAGCGGCGAGGAGCATCAAACCCATGATACTCTTCCCATTGACCCGCTCGTCGTCCTTTTCGACCCAGATGTCGCACTGAAACCCGCTAGAAGTCTTGGCAAACTGGGCTGCCGGCCTGGCGTGAAGCCCGAGTTCGTTGGTGATGATCAACTCTTTCGAGACAATTTGTGCGGGCATTCTGTAATTCCTCGGGTCTGGGCGGGCTCGAGGGCACCGGTTCAGCCGCGATTATAGAGAGGGGCAAAAATTTTTCTATGGAAATCTCCTTCAGCCCAGCTCCTCTCGCTGCGCCTTCTAGCCCGGATTGCTCACACTCCTTCTGATGCGGCGCGCTTGTCCCATGGGGGCTGCGTTGCGCTTGCCTCAGGCGCGAACAGGGGCTACTCACCCAGCCCGGCGCCTTCTGCTGGCCGCGCCTGGTCCGCAAGGGGCTCGCCGGCCCCTCGCGACGAAACTGTGTGAGAAATGCGGGCTAGGTCAACTCCTGCAAGGATTTCAGCAGCAATTGCTTGTGCTCACCAGAGCGCATTCCGAGGACCGCGGCCGCGGCGTTGCCGGGACGGAAAATCCGGCGGGCCGAGAGAGCAACGCCCTCGGCGCGCACTTTGCGCAATTTGTTCTCGTAGTAAGCAGGATCGAGTTGTGTCCGCTCCTGAGCCACCAAGTCGCCGACCCAAAACATCTGCGCGCCGGTATCCTCCATCGCCAGTGCGTTCTGTCCGATAAGACACGAAACGGCCTGCTCGACGTTGCGTGCAGATGGAACTGTTTCCCGAAGGCGCTGGAGAACCCGGATGATGATGCGAAGCGCTTCGGGAAAGCGGGACCCCTCCATGGCGGCGTAGATGGAGAGAAGACCCGTCTCTGCATAGAGATCGCGCTGGCTTGAGATATCATAGCAAATCCCGCGGCGCTCCCGGAGTTCCTGTTGCAGCAGAGAACTCATGGTCTCGCCGAGGAGAGCGCTGAGGATCCTCGACTCGGCCACGTCCCGTGCGCCCCAGCCGCCGGCGTGAAAAGACAGAGCAAGATGGGTTTGTTGCAGCGGCCGTTCTTCCGCGATGACGACGGGATTCCGGCGACGGCGAGAGATAAAGGGCGGTGGAGCGCGGCGGCGGCCCGGCGAAAGCCCTTCAAGGTGGCGGCGAGCCAACTTTTTCAATTCCGGAAAATCGATACGCCCAGCAGCAGCGAGGATTGTGTTGGTTCCCGTGTGCGCTTCGGAAGCGTAGGAGGCCAGCCTGGCTGAGTCGATCCTGCGGAGGCTTGACGACGAACCGAGGATGGAGCGGCCTAGCGGATGGGCGGGCCAAGCTGCCTTAGCCAACAGGTCTTCGACATGAGAGGAAGGCTGTTCATGGTAGAGGAGGATCTCATCCTCGATGACGCGCCGTTCCAGATCAATGTCGCGCGGGTGGAAGCGGGCGTTCCGGTAGAGATCCGCCAGAAGATCGGCCATGGCGGCCGCGTGTTCCGCCGGAGCTTTCACGTGGTAACAAGTATGTTCTTCGGCGGTGAATGCGTTCAGAGAGGCTCCCACGGCTTCCGCATCGAGGGATATTCGGCGAGCCGACCGGCGCCGGGTTCCTTTGAAAACGGCGTGTTCGACAAAATGGGCCAACCCTTGATAGCGATTCGGCTCACTGCGAGAACCCCTGCGGCAATAAAGTCCCAGGGCGACGCTGGCGCGCGTGGGCATGTGCGCGAGAACCAGGCAGACGCCGTTTTCCAGACGGTCGAAGGAATAGATTGGTTCCGGCATAAACGGGCTGAAAAAAACGGGCTATAGCCGCTCCGACGCGGAATTGCGAGCCGTCAGCAGTTGGCGAGCGAGGGTCAAGTCGCGCGGCACAGTGATTTTTGGGTTCGCCTCCTGCGCTTCCACCAAGGCCACGGGGTGGCCGGTCAATTCTACGGCGGAAACTTCGTCGGTGACCACGGCTTCGCGTCTTCGCAATTCGGAGAACGCCCGAAGAAGAAGTTCCTTCCCGAAAATTTGAGGAGTTTCCATGCACCAAAGGTTGCTGCGATCGACGCTGCCGGTGACGAATCCCCGGGCATCGGCGCGTTTGAGCGTGTCAGTGATTCTCCGGGCGCAGGCCGCCGCCGCATGGCGCCTCGCCGCGGCGGCGCACTGCCGAATATCGGCCTGAGAAACAAGCGGCCTGGCGCCGTCGTGAACAGCGACAAACTCGCAGGCGGCGGGAAGCGCACGGATGCCTTCCAACACGGAATCCTGCCTTTCCCGCCCTCCGTGGACGATCCGAAAGATTTTGTCGATCCGGAAGAAGTGTTGGACTTCGCTGATCTCCACCACGCGTTCCGGGCTTGCCACCACAACGATGGCGTCGATGTCGGGAGCATCCTGGAAGGCGGAGAGGGTATGAGCCAAGACCGGGCGTTCGCCGAGCAACGCGAAGAGTTTGTCGAAACCCATGCGCCGGCTGCTGCCGGCGGCCACGATGATTGCGCAGGTCATCGGTTCACTCGCTCATCGGCTGCTTCAAATCCTGGAAGATCTGTTGCGAGAGGCTAGCCCGCATTGCTCGTACTGTTTCGTCGCGAGGGGCCGGCGAGCCCCATCCGGACAAGACGCGCGCTGCCGAAGGCGCAGAGCTGGGTGAGTACACCCTGCTCAAGCCTGAGGCGAGCGCAACGCAGTCCCCATGGGGCGCAGCGCGCCGCAGCAGAAACAGTATGAGAAATGTGGGCTAGACATGGCGGCAAAGCTAGGGGAGTTTATCCAACACAGCCTGTTGGACGCTTTACACTAACCCGGGAGGGTCTCCAGACAACTGTGAATGCGCCCAAACGCCGGATGCTGGGGCAGCGATACAGACCGGTCAGGGCGGGAAAAGCCGGTCGGCTTTACCTCATCGGCATGGGAGCATTGCTGGCGGTTTTGGGGATGGTTTTCACCGTGGCATTGTGGAAAGGCTACTGGAAGGCCAGTGAAACACGCCGGTGGCTGGCAATTCCCTGTGAGATTGTTGCGGCCTGGATCGGGGAAGGGCAATTCAGCGAACCTGGCGATCGCCGCTACCGCCTGGAACTGCGTTACCGCTACGACTTCGGAGGGCAAACCTACGTGGGACGCCGCGTCACCCGCCGCGATGGCGAGACGCGGTCCCGCGGCAGGTTGGAGCGGATGTTGAGCGTTTACCGGCCCGGGACCAAGGCCCAGTGTTACGTAAATCCTGCGGACCCAGCGGCGGCAGTCCTGCGCCACGAAACACGGGCTCCGGGCTACACCCTTTGGTTTCCGCTCCTTTTCGTTGTGGGCGGCGCGGCCATGGCCGGCGCTGCCGCCCTCCGGTCCGGCCGGCTGCGGGACCCTAGGGCGCGTTGATTTATTCCTGAGGGCTCCCCTGGGAGCGCCGGGTCTCACTCGGCCATTCTCGATCTGATCAACCCGGCCTATTCGCCGGATTCCGGTCCAGCCTAATTCAAGGTCCAGAACTCCTGATCTGGAGGAATTACCATGAGCCAGGTGGAGTGAGACCGCGGACGCGGTCTTTTTAGATTGCGACGCTTCGCGGCGCTTTCCCACGGGCAACAGACCAAAGGCGCGGCTCATCGAAATTCCTCGGGTTCGCTTTCTCCCCTCGATAGATCAGGAGTTCTCAGCCTATCTTGACTGCCTTCCCGTCCCAGAGCGCCGCGCTCGTAAGTCCTCTCGTCACGATCCCAGCTGTGAGAATCCGCCGGCGTCCAGGGGCGATCACGACTAGCAGCAGCTCCAGGTTCTTGCGCGATCTCGCCGAGAAGGCGCCGGCGGCCCTCAGCGCGGCCGATTGGCGTAGGTGATGTCCACCTGACGGCACTGTCCGGTCGCGTCGCAGATGTCGATCCCGCGATCGATGTCGAGGCAGCAGCCGTCCGCGTCCAAAAACCTCCGGTGAGGCAGTTGATCTTTCGAGACAACGGGGTCCAACTCCAGCGTGATGTCTACCTCATGCCTGATGTCGCGGACTTGTTTCTGCAGTGCGCGCGAGGAATGCTTGCTAGGATCGCAGACAGTTCGGATCACAACGGTCGTGTCCTTTGGATGACGAAGATTCTGGTCAATCCAGAGCACCCACCGCCGGAGATTCAAGGGCTGATCGTTGTTGTAGTATTCTCCCAATGCATAGTCGACGATCACGATCCGCTGCGCTTGGTTGATCAGCTTCCTGAAACACTTCTCGAAAAGCTCTTCTCCCGATACCGCACTCCGTTGGAAGGAGAGCCCCGCTCCGAGGTTGTGCCTCGCCCGAGAAAATTTGGTCGCGTGAATCGCCGCCAAGCAGCAGATTTCCCAAGTTCGGCCGGGATTGGGATCTACTGCCTTCGGGCTAAGGATCAGATCGATTGAGTCTCGCTCTGCATTGGCAATTACGAATTCGATCAGGGGAATTTCTCCATCGTCACCCTCCATCACGATGAGTGGTCCCTTTTTCCAGAGTTGAATCAGGAGTTCCTCCACCATCTTGCGCTCTGTTTGAATAGAGATCTTCTCTACCGTCGCTCTCAATTCGGGCTTCAATCGCCAGCGGTCGGTCTCCGCCATCAGACACCCCTGTTTCAGGCTGCGAAGAACATCGATCAACCGGCCAAGGCCGCCGGCATCATCGGCGACCTCGGCAATCGTTTCCGGGTCGATGAAAACGTAGAAAAACACGGGCTCAGTCGAAGATTTCCTCCAAACGCTCTTCAAAGAACCCAGCCGGCCACTCATCGACGAATCTGCCCTGAGTGCTGATGGAAAGCGGTGTGACGATCGACCCCTCTTTCCCAGCTTCGACCCACGCCACCGAGATTTCGGCCGGCCCAACCTGCCGCATTCCATTGGGCAGCCTATTCCGGTGGCTTTCCCGAATCCGCCGTAGGAGACGGAGGATCAGGTGCTCGCTATGGGTTTCAAGAATGAACAAGCTCTGCGAGCGTGTCTCACCACCTTTAGCGATAGGCTTATCGTCGAGATCCTGGACGAAGACGTCCGCGAGGTCGCTCTGCATCTTTGGGTGCAGGTGCGCCTCGGGTTGCTCGATGCAGACAAGTCCGCTGCGGCCGGAGGCAATCTCGGCTACAAGTGGCAATACCTGCCCGATTCCAAAACCGACATCGCAGAAATCGACATCGGCGCCATTTCGAGTGTCGACGAGATACACCCCTTTCACGACACGTCCTTCGGAGACGGTCGCAATCACCCGGGCGATACCCTCCTTAAGATCCTGACCTTGCTGCTTCCCGCCAAGTTCCAGATATCGCTGCACCTGCCTCTCGAGATTCTCGAAGTCGAGGGAAGGCGCGATCTTCCGCACTTCGAGCCGGTAAGGACATCCCATGATTTCCTGAAAGGCGTTCGAGATTCGGCGGAGCAAATCCGGATTCTCTGCGATTCGCCTCAGGGTTTGATAGCCTTGGTCAATCTCTGGCGAGGTGTCCGGTTTGGCTATCTGGAAATAGCGATCCGGAATGGACCGGTAGGGGCCGATGTATTCGGTTCCGAGGAGCCACCATCGCAGGGAATCCAGCACCGCATCAATCAGCAACTCCAGATCGAACCGCAGAGCTTTGGCTAATGCGGTCGCGACATCCGTTTCATCGGGGTCGTCACAGAAATAGGATACAGGATCCTCGATGGCTTCGATTTCCACCGCGTTGCCCAAGGCAGTGCCGGTATGCTGCGCCTCCCCCCCTCCAGGCGGCGGGATGACCTGGAGCCTGGTCGGAGCTAAGCGATTGTTCGACCGGATCCGGTAATCGAGGCCCTGTCCCTCAAGCAGGAGCGCCCGCCCCGGTCTCTTCAGTTCATCCGAAAGCTGGGCGCTTACGATCCACACGAAACGCCCCATCGCTTCGCCCGCTCCGAGTAGTTCCAGCAACTCCTCCGAAGGAGACTCGTCCTGAGAAACCACAGAGTAGGCTTCGACCACGCGATCGAGGATTGCCCAATACCCGCTCTGCTCAACGGGGACGGCTCCCAGCGACTTGGCGAGTTCCACGAGTTCTTGCTCCTCCCCCGTTCCCTCCGCTGCGAGCTTGACACGGTAGGCGAGCATCAGTCTGGCGATCGCGAGCAACATCGCCCGGCTGTTGTCGAAGAGTTTGGAGAGTTGCAGGTTGCCGTGTCGATCTATCGAAAATCTGATGAGAGGCTCGCTGTCGGCACTCAGTTCCAGCTCTTTGACGACCGGATTGTCGTGCCCGAGCCGGTCTCTCCAATCGTGCGGGGGTAACCCGGCGATGAATTTGATCGCAAGCTCCTGGACTGAATTGAAGAAGGAGAACGACCAGTTCGGAACTCCCGTATCCCCTGCCCTTAGCGACGCTCTCCGGTCCACCTGCGAGTCGAGAGCAGTGCTTTCCTTCTCGATGGTGCTTCGCCGAAACCCAAATCGGATTGTTAGGTCGCGCTCCGTCTCGTGCCTGTGGACATATTGCCGAAAGCCTCCCAGGTCGATCGTCTGGCCCCAGCGCTTCGTTGATCCGAAGTCGAAGCTGCCGTTCTCCATGGCGAATCGACTGAGCAGGAGGGACTGGATGATGCTCGACTTGCCCGCGCTGTTCTGACCGAAGATCAGGGTGACTGGGCGGAGGGCGATGGTCTGTGGAGAGCCGATCGCCTTGAAGTTGCCAATGGTGTAGGAATCCGGGATCATGCCGTGCGATACTGAGTGCATGATGGAGCGCGACCCTTCCCAAGGCGAGAGCAAAGGCAGGACGTGGCATGTCCGCGGACGTCAGCGGCCTTTCCCTAGCCGCGGCGTTGGGATCTCATGAGGCCGGATGGAAAACGAACCTACGCAGACGATCCTGATCAGCCTTGTGGGAACCACCCCGGCCGTCCTTGCGGAGACGGTGTGGGCCCTTGCCACGCAGGCAGAGCCGGTCCTGCCCGATCGCATCATCGCACTGACGACGGCTCCCGGGGCGGCGATGCTTAAGGGGAAGCTCTTCGTCGAGGGTCACTGGGAGCGAATGCTCCATGATCTTCGAGGCCGGGGACTTGACCTTGACGGAAAACTGAAATTCGGGCCCATCGCCGATTCCATCAGGGTGTTCCCGGATCTCTCCCGCTCTCGGGAACTCGATGACATTCGCAGCCTAGCGGACAACGAAGCAATCGCGGAGTTCTTCATGGAACTTATCCGCAGTTTCACGGAAAACGACTCAGTCCGCCTCTTGGTTTCGATTGCGGGCGGACGGAAGACGACCAGTGCCCTCCTCCACTCGGTGATGACCCTCCTCGGCCGAGCCCAGGACCAGATCAATCACATCCTGATCAACGACGAGTGGATATTCCAGAAGGACTTCCTCTATCCGGGCTGCACCGGGGAATTCGTCGATCCGCAAACGGGGGAGCCACTTTCAAGCGCCGATGCGGAGCTGGAGCTGGTCGAGGTGCCATTTGTGCCCCTTCGCTACCTCTTCAAGCGCGACCTGGAGCGATCGGCCGGGAGCTACGTCGAGCTGATGAACCAGCTCCGCACCCGAACGATCAACGTCGAGGACGACCTCCTCGCCCAACTCGATACTGACCGCGGCTCCCTGTCGATCACGGGCCGGGACATCAGCCTCTCAGCCAATGAGTTCCTACTCTACCTGTTCTTTGCGCTCCGCGCCAAAGACGGCAAGCCGCCGGTCGAGTCCTACGGCTCCATCGACGAGGACCTGAAGGACCTCAAGGCCGAGCATCTCAGGCAGGACAACTTCGGGCATTGGAGTCACCAGGTGCTCAACAGCCAGTTCGATGCGGGCGAGGATCTCCGGAAGTGGGCCTCGAACATCCGAGCGAAACTGAAGCGCGCGGACTTCGACTCGTTCCAGATTGACCGCCTTGTCCCACGGGGAGGCCATCTCGCCATCGATCTACCGCCGGAGAACATTCAGATCGACGAATGAGTCGCGGTGATGTCCGCCATTGTCGCGTGGCGTCGCTGACGTCAGCGGACGGTCAGAATCCACGCACGGCGGGCAACTTCGTCCTATAGATGGGGCCACAGACGCAACAGCACCCCCAACCTCTTCGAATCATGAACGAATCCATCATCCTGAACTGCCCGTCCGGCTCCGCATTCCCCCTCTCGGAAAGTGCTCTCGCCAGCGTGTCGCGGAAAGACCTGGTTCCGGGAATTTCCGGCTTATCCGTCCGCGTCAGAGCGATTACAACTCTCTCAACAAAGTAAATCGATTCAAGCACTGCATCTCATGATCACCGGAGAAATTCGCAACAAGATCGACCAAATCTGGGACGCCTTTTGGTCCGGCGGCATCGCCAGCCCGATCAGCGTGATCGAGCAGATGACCTACCTGCTCTTCATCAAGGGCCTCGACGAGGCCCAAGCGAAGAAAGAGAAGCAGGCCCAACTGCTCGGTGGGGAGGTCGAAGATCCGATCTTCTCAGAGGGCAAGTTCGCCAATCCCGTCACGAAAGAAAAGGTGCCCTACCGGGATCTGCGCTGGTCGCGCTTCAAGAACCTCGAGCCCCGGGCCATGCACGGCCGCATCGCCAACGACGTCTTCCCGTTCATCAAAACGCTCGGGGCCAAGGAGTCCGCCTTCGCGATCCACATGAAGGACGCCATCTTCATGATCCCGCCGGAGAAGGCCGGCCTTCTGGCCCGGGTGGTGGACATGCTCGACGAGATCCCGATGGAGGATCGCGACACCAAGGGCGACCTCTACGAATACATGCTCGGCAAGTTGAGCCAAGCCGGGGACAGCGGGCAGTTCCGGACCCCGCGCCACATCATTCAAATGATGGTCGAGATCGTCGAGCCACAGCCCGCTGACATCATTTGCGACCCCGCCTGCGGCACGGCCGGCTTCCTCGTGGCCGTGTCGGAGTATTTCAACCGACCGGAGCGTCTGAAGCTCTTCAACGACGAGAGTTTCCGCCATCACTTCCACCACGGCATGTTTCACGGCTTCGACTTCGATTCCACTATGCTGCGGATCGGTTCGATGAACATGCTGCTCCACGGCGTCCAGAATCCGGGCATCGTCAACCGCGACTCCCTCTCCGAAGACCACGCCGGAGAAGAGGAGAAATACTCCGTCATCCTCGCCAATCCGCCCTTTGCGGGCAGCCTCGACTACGAGGCCTGCGCCAAGGATCTGCTCCAGATCGTCAAGACCAAGAAGACGGAGCTGCTCTTCCTCGCCCTCTTCCTGCGCCTTCTGAAACCGGGCGGACGAGCCGCCGTCATCGTGCCCGACGGCGTGCTCTTCGGCTCCAGCCGGGCGCACAGAGGGCTGCGGAGAATTCTGGTCGAGGACCAAAAGCTCGACGCCGTGATCAAGCTGCCATCCGGGGTTTTTCGTCCCTACGCCGGCGTCGCCACGGCCATCCTCGTTTTCACCAAGACGAACTCGGGGGGCACGGACAAGGTCTGGTTCTACGACATTCGGGCCGACGGGATCTCGCTAGACGACAAGCGCACCCCGCTGCTGCCCCAGGAGAAGCTCGGACCGCTACCGGCGGAACCGTTGAGCAAAGAGGAGCACGCCAAGAACAATCTGCCCGACGTGCTCGCCCGGTGGAAGAATCAAGACGCCGAGAAGAACCGGAAGCGGACCGAGCAGGGCTTCTTCGTGCCAAAGAATGAGATCGCGGCCAACGACTACGACCTGTCGCTGAATCGCTACAAGGAAACACTCTATGAGGAGGTGAACTACGACCCGCCGAAAGAGATCCTCGAGCGGATTGCAAAGCTCGACAAGGAGATCGCGGAAGGACGGAAAAAACTGGAGGAGATGTTGAGGTGAGTTGGAGAACCACAACTCTTGGAGATGTTACTGAGATCGACCGGAGAGGCGTCTCGCCCGGCGCTGTTTCCCCATCAACTCGTTACGTAGGCCTCGAACACGTCGATCCCAAGGGCAACGTCGAATCATACGAGACGGTTGAGTCAGCGGCGCTCAAGAGCACCAAATTCGAGTTTACTCCATCCCATGTATTATTCGGGAAGCTGAGGCCATACTTGTGCAAAATCGCACGGCCAACCTTTGATGGAGTCTGCAGCACCGACATTCTCCCGATCCTACCCGGCAAGGATCTCGATAAGGGCTACCTCTACCATTTCCTCCGTCAACCGAGCCAAGTCGAGTTGGCAACACGCCGATCGTCAGGAGCTAATCTACCTCGCCTGAGCCCAAGGGAGCTTGCGCAGTTTGAGATTCCGTTACCGCCAACCAAGGAAGAACAAAAGCGAATCGCGGCGATCCTGGATGCGGCGGACGAACTGCGGACGAAGCGCCGCGAGTCCATCGCCCACCTCGACGCCCTCCTCCAGTCCACCTTCCTCGACCTTTTCGGCGACCCCGGCACCAATCCGAAGGGGTGGGAGAGTGCAACGATTGAAGACATCGTTGCCTCGGGCGACCGGGTCAATTACGGCGTCGTTCAACCCGGGGATGACATCGAAGACGGATCTCCTTTGATTCGCGTCGGCGATTTTATCTCCGGTGACTTAGACCTTTCCAACGCAAAGCTCATCGATCCCGGGATCGATACGAAATACTCGCGATCGAAGCTAAACGGCTCGGAAATCCTAATCAGCTGCGTCGGTTCTATTGGAAACATCTGTAAGGTTCCAGTAGCGGCGATTGGTCACAACATAGCGCGTGCTGTCGCCCGGGTTCCGCTCGTCGATTCGGTCGATCGGGACTTCATGGTTCAAACCCTCCGAACGAAGCGGGTTCAGGATTACTTCCTCAAGGAAACCAGGACGGTCAGTCAGCCGACATTGAACATTTCGCTGATCAAGTCAGCTCCGATTCTGCTTCCACCGCTAGATGTTCAACGAAAGTACGCTGCGTTCGTCCGCGAAGCGGAAACACAGTGGGCGCTTTATCGTGAGCAAGCTGTCGAATTGGATACCCTCTTCGCATCCCTCCAATCTCGCGCCTTTGGCGGCGAACTGTAGAATCAGCAGTACTCTACCTTTCTCCATGAGCACACCCAACCTGACCGAAGCTCAAGTCGCAGCCCTTTGCCTAGAGTATTCGGGTGTCACCAAGATCGCGCACGGAGGATTCAAGACCGTCTATCGCGCCGAGCGCGACGGAGTCACGGAAGTCATCAAGGTCATCGCCATTCCGGATGGTGATGGAACCGAGGATCAAGTCCGATTCCGGGACGAGTGCATCGGCCGGGTGAAACGTGAGGTCCACATCCTGACGCAGTGTACGTCACCGTACCTGGTGAAGACTGGCACTCTCGAACTCTCGGCCCACGAGGTGGATGGCCACGACTATGTGATCTACAGCGAAGAGTTTCTCGATGGCGACGATCTTTGGAGGATTCTCCGGGCAGCGACTGATCGACCTGACGAGGCAGAGGCGAAGAGGCTCTTGTTCTGCCTCATAAAAGCCATCGAGGAGATTTGGTCCTTAAAGGTGATTCACCGGGACATCAAGCCGGGCAATGTAGTCAAGCTGGATGATCCAGACCGGCCGTTCGTGCTGCTAGATCTTGGGATCGCCTTCAGCCTTATAGAGACTGGTTTGACGTTCAACGCTGGCTTCCGCCCGCCTCCGGCAACCTACCGGTATCTGGCGCCAGAGATGGGAGATCCCGGCTTTCGGTCGAGCTTGGATTTCCGCGCGGACCTCTACACCGCGGCGCTCACAGTTTTCGAGTATTCGAGTGGAGAACACCCTATTGCTAGGGACGGAGACGATGCCATGCTCACCGTGACCCGGGCACTCCGGCTGGCGCCGAAATCTCTCGGCGCTGTCCGACGGGATTTCTCGCCGGATTTTGTTCGGCTTATTGACCAACTTCTGAAGAAGAAGCCAGCCCTTCGCCCGGCGAATCTAACCCGACTGATTGAATTCTTGGAGGACTAGGCCATGAGAGTATACGCGCAACAAGGATACGGCACCGGCGCCAATGGAGGGAAAATCGTCGAGGGCCTGCAGCAGGGTTTCATCCACGGGGCAATTCTAAGTCCAAAGGACTATCGAATCGAACGAGTGAGCGATTTGCTGGCGACGATGTCCTCTGATCACTCAAGGGCAGAGCGGCTGTTTGATCCACAGGTCTATGCCAGCCTCATCGCTCACGATCCCGCTGCCAAGATGGGACGCCTCCTTGAAAACGACTATCCCTACTTTGGTTCCCGCCGCCGAAGCCAGCTTGAGACTGAGAGCACGGTCGTCGAGGACCTCCGGGCATGTCTTGCGTTTCAGCGTGATCTCGATGTCACCAAAGCCATCGCACCGAACATCCTCATCAAGCGGTCCTTCAACTCGATCGAGGGGCTTATTGCGAAGACCTTCATTCGGCATGCTGCCAGAATCTGGGCGCAGGTGGGAGATGATCGCCCGCTGCTCGCCACGATAGCGGTTGACGCCGATGCCCTTCAGGACCGGAATGAGCTGGCGTCGTTCCTCGGGGACATCACCGTCCTGGAGGAGCCACCGAGCGGCTTTTACCTCTTGGTGGCAAACCCCGCCTCACAGATTGGCCCCGAGCTGGTCGACTACCGCACATTGGCCGGCTGGATGCTGCTCAATCACGCCTTATCGGTCAACGGGTTCGAAATTGTTAACGGATTTTCGGACATCCTGACGCCCTTCCTGTGCGCGGCCGGCGGACAGGCTGGGGCGACTGGATGGTGGGCGAACCTCAAGGTGTTCTCGATGGACCGGTTCGAACCGCCCTCGCCAGGAGGAAGGCGGCCTGTTCTTCGCTACCTGTCGAAGGCGCTGCTAAACAGCATCCGGTTCGACGAGCTCCAACGACTTCGCGGCTTGTTTCCGGCCGTTCTGAATGGATTGGCCACGGATTCCTTGTACGACGAGGCCAACGGGTCCCAGCCAGACGATCAGCAGGCGGAGGTCCTTCAAACTTGGGACGCAGTCTCGAGCTTTGCCCCTCCGGGGACGACACCGAGTCTGGATCAGTGCGTCGATTGGGTCCGGAATTCTCGCAGGCTTTATGACTCGATCAATGCCTCGCCGGCCATGCGCCTCGTCGGACGCTCAAACGACAACCACTTAGATCACCTGCTCGGTGGTCTCAAACTGTTCGCGGAGCTTGCTGAAATTGACCTTAGATAAGATGAGCGAAATTGCCTTTTCCCGAGCGTCCCGGTTTAAAGCGGAAATCCCTCTTGGTGTGAAGCGCCTCCGGATTCGCTGTGAGGTTCGATCGAAAGTCCACAAACCAATGTCCAAATGATAGAACGTCTCCAGATTGCTCTCCGCAGAAGCCGCGTTGTCTTCCGGCAGCACGACGATCGACTTGTCGGCGAAGTAACGGTAACGGAACGCCTGCTGGAGCGCCTTCCTCCAGTCCTTGAGCTTCGCCTCAAAGGCGTAGAGCTGGCGGCGCTTCAGCCGGCGCTCAAGGGAGCATGCCGTGAACTCGTCGCTCAAGTCGCTTGGGCTCCAGGCAATCCAAACGAGGTCGGCAACACCGTAGCCAGAAAGACCAAATTCGCAGGCAGCGATCGCTGCGGTCTTCGCGCTTTCGAAATAGGCGCGTTCAAAGGCACGGAGGAAGTTGGATTCCCCTCGTTTCCTGGCCACTTCATTACTGAAGTTCCTCCGGGTGTTCTGAGCCCGGAAGGAAACCCTATGAACCGAACCTGCACCCATAACCCCACACGCCGTCCTGGTGAAAGGTGCCAGCAAGTCGTGGCCCCCGCGAGCAAAAGTTCCGCCGTCCGGGGTTTTTAGTCCCCTCCCACATGTCGAACGCTCCTACCGATTCCGAAATCCCCTTCCAGCCGGGCGACTGGGTCATTGACCGGGCGAATCCAGGACAGCGCGGTCAGTATACAGGCAGAGTCCGCCCGGCTGGCCTTCACATCATGGTGGATCTGCGCTATCCGGATGGGAGCCTCAAGTCGCGCCCCCTCCGGTTGCTGCAGGCTGTGCCCCAGGAAGGCGGATCGTCGATCGAGGACCGGCTCAAGTCCGGGGCATTCGGCCGAGTGCGGGATCTCCAGCGGCTGATCACCTTCGAGAAACTCAAGGGAACCCTTCACGAGATTGTCTACTCAATGGAGGCTGCGCAAATCGACTTCTACCCCTACCAGTTCAAACCGGTTCTGAAGTTCATCAACTCGCCGACCGAGCGCCTCATCATTGCTGATGAGGTTGGACTTGGGAAGACGATCGAGTCGGCCTTGATCTGGACTGAGTTGCAGGCGCGTCGGCAGGCGCGGCGAATGCTTGTGGTTTGTCCGACGATCCTTACGGAGAAATGGCGCGATGAGTTGCGGAGTAAGTTTCTGCTCGATGCCCGGATCGTGGATTTTCGCGATCTCCAGCAGGAAGTCGCCGAACTGAGAAGCGCGGGGCCAACGCATCCCTTCGTCCTGATCGCCTCCTACTCGGGTCTTCGGCCACCAAAGAAGGATCTGAAGCTGCTCGACCAGCCACCGGAAGAGGATGAGAACGGCGCGGCCAAGACCCGATTCCTCCGGGAGCTGCGGCACTGGAGCTATGCCCATGCTCCGTTCGACCTGGTCATCTTTGACGAGGCGCACTACATGCGGAACGCAGGCACCTCGACCTTCCACCTTGGCGAAAGCCTCTCGATTCACAACGACACCGGCGTGCTCTGTGTCTCGGCGACCCCGGTGAACAACAGCAACACGGACCTCCATAGTCTCCTGCGGCTAATCGACCGGGATTTCTTCGAGACCCAGGGAATGTTCGAGGAATTGCTGGAAGCGAACCGACCCTCCATCCGGGCCATCAATGCCCTGTCCCGCACGCCGATGGACATGGAGGCCCTCACAGAAGGGGTGACCGGAATGGCGGAGAGCCATTTCATCAACCAGTCCCCCCTCTTCAAGCAGTTCCTTCAGTTGCTGTCTGAGCTGGAGGTGAATCCGGAGAGCAAACCGCTGCTCGCCAAGGCACAGGACGTGGCGGAGAAGCTGAACCTGCTCGGCGGCTACATCAATCGCACGCGCCGTGTCCAGGTCGAGGAACACCGCCCCGAACGCCGTCCGCTGGTCCTGTCAGTGGAATATAGCCGGGAGGAAATGGACCTTTACCGGATGATCCTCGCACTCGTGCGGAGGAAGTGCAGCCGTGACCGAGAGCCCTTGCACATCTTCCGGGTGCTGGGCCTGCAGCTCAGGGCGGCGAGTTGCCTGCCCGTGATTGCTGACGACATCCGGAACGGCCGCTTGAAGAGCCTTGGGGGTAGCCTCGAAGACGTTGCCGAGCTGCTCTCCGAGAGCCTGGGTAGCGAGACGTTCGAGGGTTTCGAGAGCGCGGTGGAAGCCGAAGAGGATTTGTCGGACCTCGACTTGACGCAACTGGTCGATCACGACTTCGAGGCGGGAGACAGTAAGTTCACCAAGCTGATGGAGCTGCTGAACAGCACGAAAGACCCCGGGGAGAAAGTGGTCATCTTCGCATTCTACCGGGGCACGCTTTCCTATCTGCGGCGGCGCCTGTTTGAAAAGGGCATCAGCGTCACGGTGATCCACGGCGGCGTCGATCACGATCGGCGCTGGGAAGAACTCGACCGGTTCAGGGATCCCAGCGGACCCCGGGTGCTGCTCTCGTCCGAAGTGGGCAGCGAAGGCATCGACCTGCAGTTCTGCCGCACGGTGGTCAACTACGACCTGCCGTGGAACCCGATGCGGGTGGAACAACGAATCGGCCGAATCGACCGGGTGGGACAAAAGGCGAAGGTGCTTTCCATCGTGAACTTCAAGGTGAAGGACACGATCGAGGAACGCCTTTATGAAAGACTTCACGAGAAGCTACTTAGGTTCACAAACAGCCTGGGCGACCTGGAGTCGATCATCGGTGAAGAGGTCCAGAAACTTACCGTCGACCTGTTGAGCCAGAATCTCACCCCAGAGGAGGAGAAGGCGCGAATGGACAAGGCGGAACAGGCGATCGAGAACCAGCTCCTTGAGATCCAGAGGTTGGAGGATTCGGGGGACTCGCTGGTTGCTCTGTCTGATTACGTGCAGAAGAAGATCCGTGAGAATCGAGAACGCGGTCGCTACATCCAACCGGAGGAGTTGGAGGACTACATCTCCGATTTTTTTGATCGGAACTTCCAGGGCTCGGAACGGAATTTCAACACGCCTGCGGACGGGTGTATCCGCGTGCGCTTGAGCCTGGAGGCGCAATCGTCACTTGGAGACTTCATCCGGAGCGACAATTCCCTGAGTGCGCGCCCGCTCCGGCAGCGGGAATTCACGATCACGTTTCGCCGGGAGGCCCACGACCGGCTCCCCAGTGCTCAGCGGAGATCCGTGCATTTCGTGAACCACCTCTCACCCTTGATTCGATGGATCACCCGACGCAACCGGGATGAGGACCATTCCTTCTACAACGTCTCAGCCATCACCCTGGAAGATGCGGAACTGCCCCCAGGTGAATACGCCTACCAAATCCAACGATGGACTTTTCGAGGACTCATGCCGAAGGACTTGATGGCGTTCGCCGTGACCCCACTAAGTGGTGGAGAACCCTTGGATGCGGACCGTTCGGAACTCGTGACGCAGAGGTTGCTTCGTGAGGGGAAGGATTGGGATTATGCAGACTGCGATCGCGATATGCTTTCCCGAGCGTACGAATCGCTGGGCGAGGCACTCCTCGAACGTTTCCGTGCCGAACTGGAGGCCTTCGAGGCGGAGAATGGCACGGCTGTCCAGATCCGGGTGCGCCGGGCCAAGAATCACTGGGATCGCCTCATCCAGCAGAGCGAGAAAGCGCTCGAGACTATGAAGATGGCAGGTCGTAAGGAAAGCCAGATCCGCGGCCGGGAGACCCGGCTGAAAAACGAGCGGGAAAACAGAGCCCAAAAGATCCACGAACTGGAACGGGGCGCTGTGCCCGACCCCGAGTCGGGACCTGTTGCGGCGGGTGTCTTCCGGGTCATCCCCCCGATATCCCCGAACGATTCGCGCACACCCCGCGATGGCTGAATTCTTCCAGAAACTGAAAGAGCGGATCTTTGGCAAGTCCCACAAAACTGGGGCGGTTCCGCGAGAACAGGCTGCTGCGGGTAGCCCCGCGCGACTCGTTGCCAATCAGGTACCGGCCGAGCCAAAGCGACCTTCTCTACCACCCCCACCCCAGAGAGACCCCTATTTCGTCCAGATCGGTTTTGACTTCGGGACCGCCTTTTCCAAGTGTGTCTGCCGGGATATGTATATCGACAAGGCATGGGTTCACATCCCGATTTCTCACGCCGGAACTGAATATCCATTTCTGATCGCGAGCGCAGTTTGCTTCGATGGTGAAAATTTCCGACATTCGGAGAGCACGACCGGGGCCTACCAAAAAGGAGGCCTTCACCATGTAAAGATGGCGTTGGTGAAGGTCGTCCTCGAGGAGTGGGATGATCCCCTTCTGCGAACTTATCGCGCAACAGCACCAGACCCTTCAAATACCGGGCTGGCACGGTTCGTAGAGAGCTGCGCTATCTACCTAATCGGAGGAGCCTTGGGTCGTGTCAGGCAGGAGGTGCGGGAACGGTTCGGGGGGCGCATCGATGGCGACTACCTCGCCGTCAACATGGCTGTTCCGGTTGCTGATGCTGATCACCCGAAAGTAATGGAGTTGTACGAGTGCGTTTTGAGGACGGCATGGGTACTCTCGGATGAGCTGGCAGGATATCCTCCGACGCCTTCGCACCAGATGACGGAACTCATTGAACGGAGTTCTGCCGAAGCTGAGCAAGCCGAAGTCCGGGAGAGTTGCTTCATTTATCCGGAAGTCAGCGCCAATGTGCAGGCTTTCGTCCGCTCGCGAAGCTCGAGCGAGGGGATCTATTTGTTCTCCGATACTGGGGCCGGCACCGTCGACCAGAGCGTATTCCTCTACGCGCGCCCTGATGGAAAGGACCTTCTCACCTACCTCCATGCCAGTGTTCTTCCTCTCGGGTCAAGCCATCTGGAACGTTTGGCCGCGGCCGAAGCAGGCGCCGAATCGTGGGACGCTCTCGAACGCTGGCGTCAACTCAAGGAGAGCGGGAACTCGGCAAACGAGCTGCAGGTGGCGCGGAGCGCGATTCATGAACCCCTCGGCAGCGGAACGTTCAAGACCCTCTGCCTCGCGAAACAAAAGCTGCGGAGTAAGCGTCAACTAAGTGAACTCAGAATCATCTTTGGTGGAGGAGGACATTGCGAACGCCCCTACCGTGACGCGGTGATCAAGCAATTCGACGGAGGCCTGTTCCGGGCGAAGGCGATTCAAACTCGGAAGGCTGCGGGGGATTCGTTCCACATAGGCATGCCAATCCCCAAGGACCTCGAGCTTGACACGCACCAGCGTCGCTGGATGGCCCGGCTGACGGTCGCCTATGGACTGTCCTTTGAGCGCGGCCAACTCGCCGACTTCACTCTTCCGAAGGATGTCCCGATTCCGACGGAAGTAGAGATCTGGAAGCCGGTATATCAGGGGGCACACGCTCCAACGAAGGATGAAGTGTGACCCGATAATCTCAATCCCGTAGGGAATGGCAGCTCAAACATCCAACTTCGCGTTTCTTGAGAGCGAGTTCAAGCCGGTCTGGGAATCGGCCACCCGCATGGAGAGGCTTGCGATGGCAGACCCACGGGCGGGTTGCTTTTATGCTAGGCGAACCATTGAGCAGATCGTGAAGTGGCTCTATGAGCACGACGGCAATCTCAAGCCGCCGTACTCGTCGAAACTCGCCGCCCTCCTGGAAGAGCCCTCCTTCGCCAAGGTGGTGGCTCCTGAAATCCGCGCCAAGCTGGCCTTCGTCCGTGTGCTGGGCAACCAAGCCGTCCACAGCCGGAGGCCGATCCGTCAGTATGACTCCCTGCAGGCAGTAAAGGAGGTGTTCCATTGCTGCTTTTGGCTTGTCAATCGTTACACCCGATTTACCCCCAAGGTGCTCGAAGGGGTGACGTTCGACGAGTCGGTCTTAACGCAGTCTCCGGCGGTCAAAGAGAAGCTGACCATTGAGAAGCTGAAGAGACTCGAGGAGGATCTTGAGCAGCGGGACAAGGAGCTGGAGGAGCAAAAGAGAGCCGCCGAGACCTACGACCAAGAGATCAAAAAGCTGCAGGCGGAGATTGCTCGAGCGAAACAGCGGAACGAGGGCATTCCGGTTGATCACGACTACGACGAGGCAGAAACACGCGATCGCTACATCGATGTGCTTTTGCGCGAGGCGGGATGGGATCCGGATTTCGACGACGGCACGCACAAGGTGCGGGAATTTGAAGTTTCCGGCATGCCAAACAAAAGTGAGATCGCCTACGTAGACTACGTTCTCTGGGACAAGGAGGGTCGCCTCCCGCTCGCCGTCGTCGAAGCGAAGAGGACGAAGAAGGACGCGCGAATGGGCCGAACCCAGGCAAAACTCTACGCCGATTGTCTCGAAGCGAAGTACGGTCTCCGGCCGGTGATCTTTTACAGCAACGGATACAACCACTGGATTTGGGACGACGAGCGTTACCCTCCCCGGCAGATTCAGGGGTTCTTGAACGAGGAGGAGCTGGATTTAATGATCCAGCGGAGGGAGACGGCCAAGGATCTCTCGAAGGCCACGATCGATAAGAACATCGCCGGTCGATATTATCAGGAACACGCAATCCGCCGTATCGCTGAGGCCTTCATGCTGGGGCAGAGGAAGGCGCTCATCGTGATGGCGACCGGCTCGGGGAAGACCCGGACGGCGATAGCCCTTTGCGACTTGCTTCAACGATGCAACTGGGTGAAGCGAGTGCTTTTCCTCGCGGACAGGGTGGCTCTCGTCAATCAGGCGGTAAACGCCTTCAAGAGTCACCTGCCGCATAGTAACCCGGTCGATCTCGTCACCCAAAAGGAGCAGGCGGCTTCACGGGTCTACGTTTCGACCTATCCCACCATGATGAGCTTGATCGACGATGCTCAGGGCCGCCGGAAACGTTTCGGTGTTGGACATTTCGATCTTGTGGTGATCGACGAGGCGCACCGCTCTGTTTACCGGAAGTACCGTGCGATCTTTGACTACTTCGACGCCTGCCTCGTTGGATTGACCGCGACTCCCCGGGACGAGATCGATCGGGACACCTATTCCCTATTCGAGCTGGCGCGTGGTGTCCCGACCTATGCCTACGAACTGGATCAAGCCGTGGAGGATGGCTACCTTGTCATGCCGAAACTCGTCTCGGTGCCCATCAAGTTTCCCCGGGAAGGCATCGAATACGAAAAGCTTCCTGAGGAAGAAAAGGAGCAATGGGATCTCCTCGAGTGGGACGACGAGGGCAGTGTTCCCGATCGTGTAGAGGCAGCCGCCGTCAACAAATGGCTGTTCAACGTCGATACCGTGGACAAAGTGCTGGAGCATCTGATGGCGAACGGCCTCCGGGTCGATGCCGGCCAAAAGATCGGGAAGACCATCATCTTCGCCAAAAACCACCAGCACGCTCTGTTTATTCAGGAGCGATTTGACGCGAACTATCCGCATCTGAAAGGGAGGTTCGCCCGGGTAATCGACAATCAGGAATCCTACGCGCAGGACTTGATCAAGATGTTCTCGATGCAGAAGAGCCCACCGAGAGACGCTCCGCAAATCGCCATCTCCGTCGACATGCTCGACACCGGCATCGACGTGCCTGATGTGGTGAATTTAGTCTTCTTCAAGATCGTCCGGTCAAAAACGAAATTCTGGCAGATGATCGGCCGGGGAACACGCCTTTGCCCGGAACTGTTTGGGCCAGGCGAGGCCAAGGAATACTTTTTCGTCTTCGACTACTGCGGGAACTTCGAGTTCTTCAATCTGAATCCCAAAGGCGTCGAAGGGAATACTCAAGAGCCCATCGGCACGAAACTTTTCCGCGCGAGGCTTGATCTGGTTGCGGCCCTCAGGGAGGCCGACGATGGCCACACAGCGCGGCGCGTGGCTGATGAAGGGAGCACGACGATTAGGGAGTTCCAGAAGAGTGTGGTCGACGATCTGCATGGAGAGATGCTAACCATGAATGTCGACAATTTCATCGTGCGGCCCAAACGACGCCACGTTGAAACCTTCCGATCGCGCGAGCGCTGGGAGGACCTATCGGCCCAGGACTATGCTGCGCTACACAACGAAGTGGCGGTTCTTCCTACCCAGCAGGAACCGGAGCATCCCACGGCGAAATTCTTTGATCTGCTCATTCTGCGGATCCAGCTCGGGATCCTCCAGTCGGACCCTGCGACCCCTGGGCTCATTCAGAAGGTGCGTGAGATTGCGTCGCACCTTGAGGAGTTGGAACGAATCCCAGCCGTCAAAGCACAAATCATACTGATTCAAGAGCTCCAGAGTGACGACTACTGGGAGAAGGTCAACCTCCCCATGCTCGACTTCGGGCGCCGCCGGCTCCGGGATCTCGTCCGCCACATCGACCGCAGCAGCCGTAAGATCGTCACGACCGATTTCGAGGACGAGATCGGCGTGGGATCGGAGGTCGAACTGCTGAATCTCAGCGCCGCGATCGACCGCGCCCAGTACAAAAGGAAGTTCCAGGAATTCCTGAAGAAGCACGAAGATCAGCTCGCCCTGAAGAAGGTCAAATACAACGAGCCGTTAACAAAGAAGGACCTGGAGGAACTGGAGCGAATGCTCTTCGAGTCCGGTGATTTGGGGAGCCGGGAGGAGTTCGAAGCATGCTACGGTTCGCAGGAGAGTCTCGGTCTGTTCATCCGCGGGCTTGTCGGCCTGGACAGAGAGGCGGCTAAGAAAGCTTTCGACAGGTACCTGGACACCACGACCTTCGATGCGAAGCAGATCGAGTTTATCAATCAGATCATCGACTACCTGACTCAGAACGGCCTGATGGATCCCAGAATGCTCTTCGAGCACCCGTTCACCAACCTGAGTCCTGGCGGCCCCACCTCGCTGTTCACTGACGACGACGCCGCCAAAATTGTCAGCATCATCCGCGCCATTCGGACGAACGCAACGGCTGCTCGATGAAACGCTGTTCCATTGTAAACGCATGAGCGCCTCCCGTTGGGGCGGGGGGTGCGGCCATGCGCGGACAACTGCTCGGCCTGTCCCAAAGCCGTCCGATGCCCTCCATCGGGAAGGGATGCCAAGAGTTACGCATAACCAGCGAGGACGCGATCTGGCGGATTACTTTTTTTGATCCGGGCCAGCCCCGGCCACCCGGCCCATCCGCTCACGCTATCCGAGGGGCCCCCATCCTCTCCCATCGCCAAGCGTGTCAAAAATCAGCTCCTTTTCCGCCGTTTTTCGTGGGCGCACACAACGTTGAAGTCCCTCCTACACCTGCCCGGGGGCGAGGCTTCGACTGTGTGGGTTCAAGGTTGAACGGGCATAGCGGGTGGAACTCGCGGCGGGGCAGGAATTAGGAGCGACGCCTTGTTCGCTCTTGTTCTGTGCGTGCGCTCACATACTCCAGTGCAGCATGCGCAAGCAGTCCTGAACGGGTATCACCGGTAGTTGATGCAAACGCGTCGATCTGCGCCAAGATCCGCTCTGGCAGGGTAATGTTCACCCGCCTTGCTTTCCCTGACAGCTTGGACAGATCGACATCAACCAGCGCCCAAATCCCGCCTGAAAACTCCCGCTTCATTCGGTATTGCTCGATGGGCTGGGCTTGGGGAAGCACCTCACCGTCCGTCAACAGGCCTTCGATGTGGCATTCGATGGCTTCAACGGCATTGGTCAAAGCCTCGTCGGCGCTGTCTCCCGCGGAAAAGCATCCAGGCAAATCGGGAACCGTGACTCCGTAGGCGGAGCCCTTGTCCTTATGGATGACGACTGGAAATCTCATCTTGCTTACGGTGGCCAGTCCCAACCAGCTTGGCGAAAGATGCTCTTGAGTGTTCCTTTCGGGAGATCCTTCCTTGGGTGAGGCACAGTGACAAGAGTACCGCATCGTTCAAGAAGTTCATTTCGCAGGAGGTTGTCCTCGCGGAAAGCGAAACCAGCTCTTCTCCTTGGGCGCGCCGCAGAGTCCGATGACTGGGCGATCGACGATGTTCTCTCCAACCGCTGGCTTCGAGGCCGGCGAGGACGTCGCGGGCGCGTCGGCTCTGAGGCCGCGGCCGACCAAGCGCCTCGGCGATGGCGCCTCGGACCCCACCTGTCGCGTCCCGAATAAATCAACACGCCCGATAGGCGATTGCTTTAGAGACTTTCCAAGGCGCTGTCCGCGTCGCCGAGTTCTTCGCCGCTCAAGGTCGGGACCGGAGCGAGATCCGGGTGTTCCGTTTCGACGACTTCGATTTCCCGGTGGATGTGGAAACCGGTGCCCGCCGGAATGAGATGCCCCATGATGACATTCTCCTTGAACCCGCGAAGCGTATCGACCTTGCCCAAAGTCGCAGCGTCGGTGAGGACCCTGGTCGTGTCCTGGAAGGAGGCCGCGGAAATGAAGGAATCGGTTTCCAGCGACGCTTTTGTGATGCCGAGGAGCACAGGCACGCCTTCGGCGGGTTTGCCGCCCTGTTCCGTGATGTTCCGGTTGACGTCTTCAAACTCGCTCCGTTCGACCTGATCGTCCCAGAGGAAGGTTGTGTCGCCCGGATCGGTGATCTTCACCTTGCGGAGCATCTGGCGAATGATGATCTCGATGTGCTTGTCATTGATCTCGACACCCTGCAGGCGATAGACCTCTTGGACCTCGTTGACGAGGTGTTCCTGCAACTCGTGAGGCCCGCAGATCTCGAGGATTTCGTGAGGAACGACGGGACCATCGGTGAGTTGTTGTCCTTTGTGAACGGTGTCGCCTTGGTAGACAATGATATGTTTGCTCAACGGAATGAGGTGATCCTCGGTTTCCCCGGACTCCGGGTCTGTGACGACCAGTTTGCGTTTGCCGCGGAAGGTGCCTCCGATCTCGACGGCGCCGTCGATCTTAGCGATTTCCGCGGCATCTTTCGGTTTGCGGGCCTCGAAAAGTTCGGCCACCCGGGGAAGACCGCCGGTGATGTCCTTGGTCCGGGAGACTTTGCGAGGCGTCTTGGCCAACTGGGCTCCGGCGTGGATCTTTTGCCCTGGTTTCACGCTGAGGTGGGCCCCCGCGGGAATAGAATAACTAGCGGTCACATTGCGTGTGGCGGAATCGAGAATGACGATCTGCGGATGCAGATCCTCCTTATGCTCGATGACGACCATTCCGGAAGCGCCGGTTTCTTTATCGACATCCTTGTCGATGGTGATGCCCTGGATCATGTCCCGGAACTCCACCACGCCGGCTTTCTCGCTGACGATGGGGATGTTGTAGGGATCCCAGGTGGCGATGGTGTCGCCGGCCTCGACATGAACTCCCGCGGGCCTATTGACCAGGGAACCGAGAGGCAAGTCGAAGGATTCGATTTCCTTGCCCGTTTCGTCCCGGATGGAGAGACTGCCGTGTTTGTTGAGCACGACCCAGGTCCCTTCCGTGGTTTCCACCACGCGGAGGTTGGTGAAGCGCAACTCGCCTCCTATCCGCACCGTGATTTGAGGTTGTTTGAAGGTCTGGCTGGCGACGCCGCCGACGTGGAACGTCCGCATGGTCAACTGTGTTCCAGGTTCGCCGATGCTTTGGGCGGCGATGATCCCAACGGCTTCCCCGATCTTGATGATCCGGCCATTGGCCAAGTTCAAGCCGTAGCAAGCAGCGCAGCAGCCACGGCGAGATTCGCAAGTGAGCACGGAGCGGATCTTGAGCTGTTCGACGCCGATTTGCATGAGCTGGCCGGCCTCCTTTTCGCCGATGAGCTGATCGACCTCCACAATCTCGGATCCGGTGACCGGATCGACGATGCGCTCGCAGCTAACACGTCCATAAACGCGAGTCTTGAGATCGACCACCTCCTCGTCTCCTTCGTAGATCGCGCGAACGACGATCCCGTTGGCGGTGCCGCAATCGTCGGTCGTGACGATGACATCTTGAGCCACGTCCACGAGCTTGCGGGTGAGGTAACCGGAGTCGGCCGTTTTCAACGCCGTGTCGGCCAGGCCCTTGCGGGCTCCGTGGGTGGAGATGAAGTATTCCAGGACGGACAATCCCTCGCGAAAGTTCGAGGTGATGGGGCGTTCGATGATTTCCCCAGAGGGCTTGGCCATGAGGCCCCGCATGCCCGAGAGCTGCTTGATCTGTTGGCGGTTGCCCCGGGCCCCGGAGTCCACCATGATGAACAGCGGATTCGGCGCGGCCTTTCCATCGTTGTGCTCGATGGTGCGGAACAGACTGCTTTGGATCTGGTCCCCCGCGTGGGTCCAAATGTCGATAATCTTGTTGTAGCGTTCGCCCTCGGTGATGATTCCCTTTTTGAACTGCTTCTCCACTTCCCGGATCAGGGTGTAGGCGGTCTTGAGTTGTTTGGCTTTCTCTTCCGGGATCACCATATCGGAAATCCCGATGGATAATCCGGAGCGCGTGGCTTCGCGGAACCCGAGTTCCTTGAGCCGGTCCAAAACACGGACGGTGCGTTCGCCTCCGACGGATTGGAATGTGCGCCAGATGATGTCGCTAAGCTGATTCTTATCGACGGCCTGGTTGTGGAAGCCCAGTTGTTTCGGCCAGATTTCGTTGAATCGGACACGCCCGGGCGTGGTGAAGATGACCCGTGAATCGGCATCGCCGTAAATCGTGGCGGTACCGTGATCGGGATTGCGCAGGCGAATCCATTGATGAGAGCGGACTCCCTTGGCGGCGACGGCGAACTCGACTTCGGTGGTGTCGGCGAAGAGGGGAAGGGCCGCGGCTTCTTCACTGCGCGCCGGAGGAACGATCTCACGGGTCTGGGTCAGGTAATAGCAACCCAAGGTGATGTCTTGGGACGGCGTGGTTACCGGCCGGCCATTGGAGGGCGAAAAGATGTTGTGCGGCGCCAGCATAAGCAGCCGCGCTTCCAACTGGGCTTCTACGGAAAGCGGCACATGCACGGCCATTTGGTCGCCGTCGAAGTCGGCGTTGTAGGCGGTGCAGACCAGGGGATGAATCCGGATGGCTTCGCCCTCGATGAGGACGGGTTCAAAAGCCTGGATGGAAAGGCGATGAAGTGTAGGGGCGCGGTTCAAGAGCACCGGATGTCCCTGCGTAACTTCTTCGAGGATGTCCCAAACTTCGGGAGTCCGCCGCTCGATCATTTTCTTGGCGCTTCGCACGGTGTGGACGTAGCCCATTTCTTTGAGCCGGCGGATGATGAAGGGTTCGAAGAGCACGAGAGCCATCTTCTTGGGCAGCCCGCACTGGTGCAGTTTCAACTCGGGACCAATGACGATTACGGAGCGCCCGGAGTAATCGACGCGTTTGCCGAGAAGATTTTGACGGAAGCGGCCGCTCTTGCCCTTGAGCATGTCGCTGAGGGATTTTAGGGGGCGATTGCCGGCTCCGGTCACGGCGCGGCCGTGGCGTCCGTTGTCGAAGAGGGCATCGACGGCCTCTTGGAGCATGCGTTTTTCGTTTCGAATAATGACCTCGGGGGTCTTGAGCTGAAGGAGGTTCTTGAGCCGGTTGTTGCGATTGATGACTCGGCGGTAGAGGTCGTTGAGGTCGGAGGTGGCGAAGCGGCCTCCTTCCAAGGGCACGAGGGGGCGCAGGTCCGGAGGAATGACCGGCAACACTTCCATGATCATCCACTCGGGCCGGGTGTGGGACGAGGCGAAGCCCTGGGCCAGCTTGAGCCGCTTGGCCAGCTTCTTGCGGGTTTGCTTGGAACGGGTCAGGTCCATCTGCTCCTCGAGCCAACGGATGAGTTCGTTGAGCTTGAGTTGGGAGAGCAAAGTCCGGATGGACTCCGCTCCCATCCCCACGCGAAAGGCATCCGCTCCAAACTCCTCTTCCGCTTCACGCAATTCGGTGTCGGTGAGGAGCTGGCTCAATTCGAGGGGGGTGTTGCCCTTGTCGGTAACGATGCTGTCCTCGTAGTAGATGACGCGCTCCAACTGCCGTGCGCTCATGTCCAGCATGAGCCCGATGCGCGACGGCATGCATTTGTAGAACCAGATGTGCGAAACCGGCACCGCCAACTCGATGTGCCCCATGCGCTCCCGGCGGACCCGCGACAGAGTCACTTCCACTCCGCAGCGGTCACAGATGACGCCTTTGTGCTTGATCCGCTTGTATTTGCCGCAGGCGCATTCCCAGTCCCGGGTCGGGCCGAAAATGCGCTCGCAGAAAAGACCGCCCTTCTCGGGTTTGAACGTGCGGTAGTTGATGGTCTCGGGATTCTTGACTTCACCGCGGCTCCAGTTCCGGATTGTGTCGGGCGAGGCCACACTGATGGCGACTTGGTCGAACTCAGACCGGGCCGGTTCGGGGACGTGAAGATCGCGGGTTTGAATTTCGGTACTCATGGCGAAGAAGCGATGTTGGGGCGTTGTGAGGCGGGCGGGTTGCCGAGGAGGAGAACTCCAATGAGAGGGCGGTTAGGCGCTGAGCGATTCGATGCTCAAGCCGGAGGCGTGTGAGGCGTGGGAACCGGTGCGGGGACCGACTTTGACATCGAGGCCGAGGCTCTGCATTTCCTTGATCAAGACGTTGAAAGATTCGGGCGTGCCGGCTTCCAGGGTGTTGTCTCCCTTGACGATGGCTTCGTAGATGCGGGTGCGGCCTTGCACGTCGTCGGACTTCACGGTGAGGAGTTCCTGCAAAGTATAGGCGGCGCCGTAGGCTTCGAGCGCCCACACTTCCATCTCCCCGAAACGCTGGCCCCCGTATTGGGCCTTTCCACCGAGCGGCTGCTGGGTCACTAAGGAGTAGGGGCCCACCGCCCGGGCGTGAATCTTGTCCGCGACCAGGTGTCCGAGCTTCATCATGTAGATGACTCCGACAACCACATCCTGTTCGAAGCGGTCTCCCGTCCGGCCATCGTAGAGGACGGATTTGCCGTTTTCCCCAACCCAGCGGTAGCCCTCCACTTTGCTGGCCTCGCGGAGGTAGTGCGCAATCTGCTTTTCGGAGATGCCGTCAAAGACCGGAGTGGCGATCCGGAGCCCGAGCGCGCGGCAGGCGACGCCGAGGTGGGTTTCCAAGACCTGGCCCACGTTCATCCGGCTGGGAACGCCGAGGGGGTTGAGGATGATATCGACGGGAGTGCCGTCTTCGAGAAAGGGCATGTCTTCCTCCGGAACGATCTTGGCGACCACGCCTTTGTTTCCGTGGCGTCCGGCCATCTTGTCGCCGACGCTCAGTTTGCGCTTGCTGGCGATGTAGACCTTGACCTGTTTGACGATGCCGGGATCGATCTCGTCGCCGCTCTCCAAGCGGTCGAGTTGTTCTACCCGTTCGCTATCCAGCTCCTCGAATTTGGATTCGAAGGAAGTGGTGATTTCCACGATCTTGTTGCGAACCGGGCTGGGATCGATTTCGATGTGGTCGTAGACGCCTGCGAGTTTTCGCAGGAGGGTCTTGGTCACCTTGCGGTTGGCGGGGATGATGATCTCGCCGGTCTGCGCATTGACCACATCGAGGGGGATCTTCTCACCGAGGAGAATGTCGGAGAGTTTTTCTGTGAGCTGGTCCGTTAGGTCGGTTTTCCGCTTCCGGTAGTCTTCGTCGATGTTCTTGCGTTGTTTTTTGTCTTCCGTGACCGTCGTTCGTTCGCGGCCTTGTTCCTTGCGGGAAGAGACCCGGACGTCCATCACAATCCCTGAGCATCCCGAGGGAACGCGCAGCGAGGTGTCCTTCACGTCGGCGGCTTTCTCGCCGAAGATGGCGCGCAGCAGACGTTCCTCCGGCGCGAGTTCGGTTTCGCTTTTGGGGGTGATTTTCCCGACGAGAATATCGCCGGGTTTCACTTCGGCTCCGACGCGAATGACTCCGTCTTTATCGAGGTTGCGCAGGGCTTCCTCTCCCACATTGGGGATGTCCCGGGTGATTTCTTCGGGACCAAGCTTGGTATCGCGCGCCCCGATTTCGAATTCGTCGATGTGGATGGAGGTGTAGACGTCTTCCTTGACGACGCGTTCGGAGATGGCGATGGCGTCTTCGAAATTGTAGCCGTTCCAGGACATGAAAGCGACCAAGACGTTTCGGCCGAGAGCCAGTTCCCCGTCTTCCGTGCAGGGGCCATCGGCGATGACATGACCCTTTTGGATCTGATCTCCGCGGCGGACCAAGGGCTTTTGGTTCATACAGGTGCCCGCGTTCGAGCGCATGAACTTCCGGAACGGGTAGACTTGAATCCCTTTCTTGGGATTGGAACGTAGTTTGTCCGGGTGCTTGAGGAAATCGGCATCCGAGACGGGAAGCTTGCCGTCGGGCGTGACCACCACGATTTCCGCGGTGGCGGCGGCGACAACGCCTTCGTCTTCGGAGAGGACGACGGCGCGCGAGTCCCGGGCGACCTTCCCCTCCATGCCCGTTCCGACGATGGGGGCCTCCGAGCGCAACAGGGGCACGCCTTGCCGCTGCATGTTGGATCCCATGAGGGCCCGGTTGGCGTCGTCGTGCTCGAGAAAGGGAATGAGACTGGCCGCCACCGAAACCAATTGCTTCGGTGAAACGTCCATGTAAGCCGCCTGAATGGGTTCCACCTCCAAAAACTCGCCGCGGAAACGCACCGTGATGGTTTTGTTCCGGAAGTTTCCGTCGTCGTCGATGGGGTTGTTCGCCTGCGCGATGTGGTAATTCTCCTCTTGATCGGCCGTGAGGTACTCGATCGTCCCGGAGAGCCGGCCCTCTTCGATGCGGCGGTAGGGAGTTTCGATAAACCCGAATTCGTTGATCCGGGCGAAGGTGCTCATCGAGTTGATCAACCCGATATTGGGTCCTTCCGGCGTTTCGATGGGACAGATGCGTCCGTAGTGAGTGGGGTGCACGTCGCGGACTTCGAATCCGGCGCGTTCACGCGACAGTCCTCCCGGTCCAAGGGCGGACAAGCGGCGCTTGTGGGTGATCTCGGAAAGCGGATTCGTCTGATCCATGAACTGCGAAAGCTGGCTGGACCCGAAGAATTCGCGGATCGCGGCCATTACGGGCTTTGCGTTCACCAGGTCGTGCGGCATGGCCGTCGACATTTCCTGGTAGACCGACATCTTTTCCTTGATCGCGCGTTCCATTCGAACGAGGCCGATCCGAAACTGGTTCTCCAGAAGTTCGCCCACAGCGCGGACACGGCGGTTGCCCAGGTGATCGATGTCGTCGGTGACGCCAGCGCCCTTGCGTAGTTTCAGCAAGTAGCGGATCGTGTCGACGAAATCCGCCTCGTCGAGCGTGCGCTTATCCAGACTGGTGAATTCGCGCTTGTCGTGGAGCTTGATGTTGAACTTCATCCGGCCCACGCGCGAAAAGTCGTACTTGCGGGGGTCGAAGAACATTCCCTGGAAAAGCTGGGTGGCGGTGTCGCGGGTGGGCGGGTCGCCGGGGCGCAGTTTCCGGTAGATTTCAAGCAGCGCGTCGTCCTGAAGCTTGACGGCGTCCTTGCGGAGCGTGGCGGAGATAACG
>JBGTBW010000203.1:0-2984 GCA_041749135.1 Verrucomicrobiales bacterium | reverse complement strand
TCAAATCTCGACAATTGACAAAGGCCTCGCTTTGTGGTCTAGTCGCGGACGTGGCGCGTCCATTGCGCGGCTCTCATCCGGGATCGCCGGGTTGCACTCGGCGTGTCCTTACACTCAGACCCAAAAGGTCTCTCGCCAAGCACGCCAAGCTCGCGAAGATTCAGAGAAATGGAAGAAGTAGAACTTGATCGGACACCTCTGGCATCCGAGATGTGACCGCAATTCTTCTCGTTTCAGATACTCGGATCGAATTGCCAGCGGATGAGCCGGCCCGCACCCATTCCCCGGCATCCCACCTGCTGCGACGCTGTTGCGGTCCAGAGCACCGGGCTCCTGAACCCCGGGCGGGATGCTCACCACATTGCTCCCGCGAAAGCTGGCGAGAGATGAACATTTTGATTGACCCAGAACTACGAATCGTGCGGCGAGTGACTCGGCCATTGGGCCAAGGGTTGTCGGTTGCGGATCGGCGGGAAGGCATCTATTGTTTTGCGTGTGAAGCAGTATCGTCCAACTATTGAAGCTCTGCGGCGGCGGTATTCGCGCGATGTGGCGCGGAGGTTGATGGCGAGGCGTCGGGCGGAACGCCGAACACGAGAGGGGAAGGCGATGTCAACACCTCCCAATTCGGAGCCTTGGTTGCCCCACCCACCCCGGAGCGCCGATGAGTGCGCCTGGATCGGGCTTAAAGTGGAACATGCTGTGGAGTCGTGGAAGACAAGATACCCGAGAATCTTCTCATCCGGGAGTTAGCCTCCCGCTACCGGGTCATACTGGTCGGCGGGATGGCGGTGATCGGACATGGTCATGCGCGGCTGACGAAGGATTATGACATCTGGCTGGAGCCGATGGAGACCGCGGGAGAGTGGGCTGATGTGCTTGTCTCGACCTGTGCCAGGCACCCGGAGGCCCGCTTCTGGTCGCTGGCTCAAAAGCGCGACATGACCCCATGCGAGGTTGCAGCGGAAGTCGAGGAGACCAATGTGGTGCGAGTTACGGGCCTCAATCTGCCCGTGGATGTGTTCCGTTGCCCGAATGAGATGGAGGTTGCCGATTTTGATCTCGTTTGGAGCCGCGCCTCGGTCATGGAGGACAACGTCGCACTCCCCGACCCGATCGATCTTTATTTGACCAAGGCGGACACGGGACGGGAGCAAGACTGGCAAGACCAGATCTTCCTCGAGAGCAAGGTGAAGGATTTCTTCCGGGAACGATTGCCGGTCTGTCCGCTGGAGGAGGCGCAGGGACTGCTCAAGCGGTTTGTTGATCCACAAGTGCTCGAATTTGCTCTCGTCAATCCCGATCCGGCGGTGAGGGAGCTGGTGCTCAGCGAACTGCGGTTGTTTGAGGCAGAGGGTGATCCCTACTCGCGGGACATCCTCGCCTCCTCGCAGAAGCGCGAGAAAGCAGGCCAGTGACTGCAAGAACTGGGACTTCGCTTCTCAAAGCCTGGCATTCCTGCCTGCCCAGAGGCTTGGGTTCGGGGTTCAGAGGAGCGCTGGAGTGTTGGAGTGTTGGAGTGGAGTTTCCAGCACTCCATCTCTCCACTACTCCATTTCTTCTCAGTCGCTTCTCAAAGCCCGCTCTTCCCGCCTGCCCAGAGGCGAGGGTTGGTGGGGGTTCAAGGTTTCAGGTCCAGAAGTCTCAGGTCCAAAGTGTCAAGTCGTTCCCGGGCTCTCGACCTCTTGACCTGCTACAAGCAGCAATTCGCTTCTTGAAGCCTGGGCTGCCTGCCTGTCCGCCATTGAGTCTCACGAACCGCGACTCCTCGCCTCGGGCGATCAACGGGCTCGTCCCGGTGGAGCCTCTCGTTGAAAGCGAAAACTCTCCCTCGTGAGCGGGTATGGGGAAGCGGTGGTGGGGAAGGTATGGGCGCGGGAGGGATTGATGAGGGGGTGGGGAGTGAGAGAGTGCCGGGCCGAAGGTCATCTCCCCGAAGAAGAAGAGCTAACCGGACTCCCGTTCTGGCCGTCGATTTCCGGGAAGTCTTCACACGTCATTGCGGATCTGCGCAAGGCGCCGGATACAATTGTCGAATGTCGAGATGTGACCGTAGATTCCTACATGCCTCTTTTCGTGATACCCCCCAGTCATGTCCATCGGAGCTGAATCCCACAAACCCAGGGCTTGCGGCAAGGGACCTGAACCGCGAACGTGATCACATTACGCACCAAGGAGGTCGACCATGCGATTCCCACGAATGTTCACTGCGGTTCTCTGCGTCATGGCGGTAGTTGCCGCGGCGCGGGCGGATGAGGCAGCCGCCGGACGCATCGCGGCGCGGGCCGAGGCTCTGCGGCCCAGCGGTGACCGGCTCAAGTGGCAGCGGATTCCCTGGATGACGGACCTGGCCGAGGCGCTGAAGGTCGCCAAACACGAGGGGCGGCCGGTGTTGTTGTGGGGGTCGGACGATGAGCCGCTGGAGCGATGCTGAGGCTTCGCCGAGAGCCTCCGTGCGAGGCTTTTGTCCCGCGATGAAGTCGTGGAACGTATCTCCAGCACGACCGTGCCGGTGGCGGTGAACCTGCACCTGATGCGGCACGGCAAGTACGCGTGGCAGACGGATGAGGACGGCAAGCGGATTGAGCTGATGCATATCCCGGCCGATGCGGACGAGAAAATGCGCGATCAGTATCAGGGGATCTGGTTGCTGGGCCCCGACGGGCGCGTCCTGGCGATCTACGGCAGCGGCGATGCCGGCCTGCACTGGGACCCGAAGATCAACGATCCGCTGGTGAAGGATTTTCTGGCCCGAGTCGATGGCGCCGTGAAGGCGGTCGGGCAGGCGGATCCGCGGAAGGTGGAGCCGGTGAACACGATGCCCTACCGCGGCGTGGGTGTGCGGCCGGAGGGGAGCGTCACCCTGGCCGCCTACATCAACAGCCGGCTGCTGGACAGTTTCACCTTCGCCAAGAGCGAGTGGCCGGCCTTCGCGCCGGCCCGTGCCGAGGCCGGGGCGGAGTGGACGCTCCCGGCGGCGGCGG
>JBGTBW010000202.1:0-21621 GCA_041749135.1 Verrucomicrobiales bacterium | reverse complement strand
GCACTCCTGCCCGCGAACTTTCTAGGCTCACTCGGCGGACAAGAGTGTCCGCCCCACAAATCGCCCCACAAATAGAGTGTCATTCACGGAGTGGCGGTCTCGCTTTGGCTCACTCTTATTCCCCTGTATCCATTATCTTCCTCGATAGCTCAGGAGTTCTGAACCTGGAGGGCCGGCCTCCGTGACGGCCTGGTCCCGGGATGGAGACCCATGCTCCATCGGAGCTAACCCGGGGCGTCGCTGCGCTGAGCCCCGGGCTATCGAATGGATTCCCGTTGGGGATCTTAGCGCGAAGCGATAGCTCCACGGGATAAATCAACACGCCCTCTCGGCGGAGGCGGAAGCCGGCGCCCTGAGACGGTGGCGATACGTCTCCGCTCTCCTGCTATTCGCAATTGTATCGGTTTTTTGCGCTCTTTTTCATTCGGGCGCGCCGGGGATTCGTGTAGCAAGTGGGGATCGGGAGACCTCGGACCGCAGGGTCGGGCCACCGCGGACCGCTCCCGGCCAGAACCCCCTTTTTCCGCCGATGAAAGTCGGAATCGACAGTTACTGTTACCACCGCTTCTTCGGAGAAGTGTATCCGAACCAGGACCCGGCTCCGGTTCCCTACACGATGGAGAGCTTTCTCGACCGGGCCAGGGAGCTGGGCTGCGAGGGGGTCTCGCTGGAATCGTGTTTTTTCCCGGAGTTTGGGGACGCATATTTGGCGCAGCTCCGGGAAAAACTGGACGATCTGGGGTTCGACCGGGTCTACGCCTGGGGACATCCGGACGGGCTGGAGGCTGGTGGGAACACGGCGGCCAAGGAGGAAATGATCCGGCACATCGCCCACGCCAAGGCGCTGGGAGCACCGGTGATGCGGGTGGTGGGCAGCAGCCTGATGTTCCGCTTTCAGCCGCACGAACCGCAGTTGCGGACCTTGGCGGAGTGGTTTCGCGAGGCGACGGCAGTGGCGAAGCAAGAGGGGATCCGCCTCGCGGTGGAGAACCACATCGACTACAACTCGGACGAGATCCTCTGGCTCATCGAGCAAGTGGGTTCGGAGTGGTTCGGGATCAACCTGGACACCGCCAATTTCCTGCGGGTGCTGGACGATCCGGTGGAGGCGACCCGCAAGCTGGCTCCGCACGTTTACGCGACCCACGTGAAGGACATCCGTCCGGTCAAGGGGGTGAGCGCGCGGGAGTGGTATTATTTTTCCTCGGTGGCGGCGGGGGAAGGCCTCATCGAGATCGACAAGATCGCCCGCATTTTACAGGATAGCGGGTATCAGGGTTTCCTGGCTTTTGAGACCGACATGCCGCACCCGGACTACGCCGGCCGGGAGGAGGAGATGGTCGAGAAGAGCATGGCTTATCTGAAGGAGGTGGCCCGCTCGTTGGCGTGAAGCCTTTTCCTCCGCGCTCCGGGGCGATCCGGAGCCGAAGTTCCTCACCCATTCTCACCCTATCCTTATTCTTAGCGAACATGGCAGGCGAACTCCGAATCGGGATCATCGGCTACAATTTCATGGGCCGGGCCCACAGCAACGCCTGGGGTCAGGCGGCGCGCTTCTTTGATTTGCCCTTGCGGCCGGTGCTCAAGGCAGCCTGTGGCCGCAACGAGGAGGCGTTACGCACTTTCGCGGCAAACTGGGGGTGGGAAACCATCGAGACGGATTGGCGGAAGGTGGTGGAGCGGGAGGATATCGACGTCATCGATATCTCCCTGCCGCAATGGCTCCATCACGAGGTGGCGGTGGCGGCGGCGGAACACGGGAAACACGTCTTTTGTGAGAAACCCATGGCGGTGTCCGTGGAGCAGGCGGGGGCCATGCTGGAGGCGGCGCGCAAGGCGGGGGTGCGGCACTACGTCAATCACAACTACCGGCGGACCCCGGCGGTCCTGCTGGCGCGGCAGTTGATCGACGAGGGGCGGATCGGGCGAATCTTCCACTGGCGCGGAGCCTACCAACAGGATTGGATCGTCGATCCGGATTTCCCGCTGACCTGGCATCTGCGGAAGGAAACGGCGGGATCGGGACCGCATGGGGATCTCAATTCGCACAGCGTGGATCTGGCGCGCTTCCTGGTGGGGGAGATCCGGACGGTTTCCTGCCTAACAAAGCGCTTCATCGACCGGCGTCCGCTGCCGGGAGAAGGGGCGGCCACGTTTTCCGCGGGAAGCGGGGAGGGGCCGCGGGAGACGGGCGAGGTGACGGTGGAAGACGCTTCGCTGATGCTAGCGGAGTTTGAAGACGGGGCCGTAGGATCGTTTGAAGCTACGCGCTTCGCCCCGGGGCGGAAGAACCGCAACACTTTCGAGATTTACGGCAGCGAAGGAAGCCTGGCCTTCGACTTGGAGCGAATGAACGAGCTGCAGTTTTTTTCCCGGTCTGACCCGGCGGAGGCGCAGGGGTTCCGCACCATTCTGGCGACGGAGTCCTGTCACCCGTTCATCGCTCACTGGTGGCCGCCGGGGCACATCATCGGCTACGAGCATGCGTTCGTGCACGCGGTGGTGGATTTCGTGCGGGCGGTGGCGGAGGACAAGCCGATCCGGCCGGATTTCGAGGACGGACTGCGCTGCATCGAGGTGCTGGAGGCGGGGCTGCAATCCGCGGAGCAGGGCCGGCGGGTCGAGGTGGTTCGTAGGGGGCGCGCGACTTCATGAAGGCGCGACTGGCGCCCCTCTACTTCGATCCGGGGCGGGACGAAGGGTTCGACCGGCAACTGGCGGCGCTGCGTTTGGTGCTGTCAGGGGAAGAAGTGGAGTTTCTTCCCCCGGTTCCGCTTGGAGCGGAGCTGCCAGAGGCAGAAGCAGTGGTTTTTCCACAGCTCCTGGGGGAGGCCTACCGGTTGGCAGGGCTCTTCCGGTCCATCAGCCTGCCCAAGCTGGTGATCACCTCGGAATTCGGCACGCTGTCGATGTGGGACTGGGAAATCGTTGCCTACCTGCGCGCGGAGGGGGTGGAGGGGATCGTCGCGCCCTACGATCCCGGGCAGACCCGGGCGGTGTGCCGGGCCCTGGCGACCCGGCGCGAGTTGGCGGCTCGCGGAGCCAAGTTCGTGGTCTATCAGGACAACCCAGGCGAGGGGGCGCAGGCTCCGATTTTCAAGCGGTTCTATTGGTGGGAGGACGAGTGCCGGCGCCGGATGTTCGAGCGGTTCGGCGTGGCCGTGGAATTGCGGAGCTTTCAGAAACTGGGGGCGGAAGCCGCCGCCATCCCCGATGCGGAAGCGGAGGCCGCCTGGGAGGCGAGTCCGGCTCCGGCCGAGGGGCTCACGGATCGTGCGCGGCGCGCAGCGGTGAAAGTCTACCTAGCTGTGAAGCGGGACCTCGAAGGGGAGGAAGGGGTGTTGGGAGTGGGCATCAATTGCCTCAACGAATCGCACTTTTCGGAATCGACCCCTTGCTTGGCCTGGGCGCGTCTCTACGAGGAGACGGGGATGACTTGGGGTTGCGAGGGCGACACGGTCTCCATGCTGACCCTGCACATTCTGCACCGCTCCCTCAGAGCGCCGATCCTCATGACCAATCTTTACCCGTTCCTCCTCGGCGACGCGGCCCTCAAGCACGAGCGGATCGCGAGCTTTCCCCAAGTGACGGGGGATCCGGCCGATCACATTTTGGTGGCGCACTGTGGTTACATGGGGGTGATCCCGCCGTCTTTCGCCACCGAGTGGGTTCTGCGCTCCAAGGTCTTAGCCATCGTGGACGAGAACGCCTCGGCCATCGACGCGCGGATCCCGGAGGGCCCGGTGACCTTGGCCAAGTTGCATCCCTCGATGACCAAGCTGCTCGTGGCGGAGGGCACGCTGACGGGCTACGCCCAGTATCCGGGCTCCGATTGCCTCAATGGAGGGGTGATCCGGGTAGGAAATGGCCGCCGGTTGATGGGGCAGCTTTCCTCGCATCACGCGCTCCTCATGACCGGGCATCACCTGGAACGGCTGAGTGCGGTGGCTCCCGCTCTCGGGCTGGATCTGGTGAGCCTCTAACAGCCGCTCCGGCGGCCCAGAGAAGCCCGCGCTTGACCTCTTTGGGCCGTTCTGTCACCTCTGTTGCCTTACGATCCATGAAAACGCTCGCTTTCTGCTCCGGACTCGGGATGAACGCCCCCGAGGCGGAAAAGCGATCACTCAGGAGAAACCGGCTTTGCGCCATCGCTCAGCCGGCGCTTTGCGTGCTTCTATGGGTCAGTGTCCTCGCTGGCTGTTCGTCGCCGGAGGAACGTTCGGAACGTCGTGCTCGTGCTTACGCCTTCATTGATTACCGGCCGCCCCCTGAAGGCAGCAAGCAATTGCGTCTGGCGGTCAAAGACCTCATCGACGTGAAGGGTATGGTAACCACTGCCGGGTCCGAGTATATTGCCAAGACCAGTCCACCCGCGGCAGAGGATGCGCAGTGCCTGGCGCTGGCGCGAGAGCGGAATGTGTTGATCGTAGGGAAAACCAACCTCACCGAACTGGCGGTTACGGTTTCTGGAAAGAACGCTTACTTTGGAACTCCAAGGAATCGTCTGGATGGAAAACACGATTTCATTCCGGGAGGTTCGTCGAGCGGCGCGGCGGTGGCTATCAAAACCGGAATGGCGGACGTTTCTTTTGGCACCGATACCGCCGGCTCTATCCGGTTCCCAGCCGCTTGCTGTGGCATCCTCGGATTGAAAACGACTTTCGGCCTTGTTCCCATCGAGGGGGTCTTTCCCATTTCACCCGAACATTTGGATACGGTGGGGCCCATGGCCGGCGACATCGACCGCCTTGTGCAAGGCATGGACTTGTTGCAGAGGGGCTTTGCGGCTCAGTACGCGAGAGCCGTCGCCGCCAAACCCTCCGGCAGAAGCATTCGAGTCGGGCGGCTCTACCTTGCCGGCACTGATCCTGCCATCGACAAAGCCATCGACGATGCCCTTGCCGCAGCACGATTTCGAGTCGTGAAACTCAATGATGCTTTCAAAGCGAAATGGGAACAGGCTCAGAAGGATGGGAAAACCGTGGCGCTGGCGGACGCCTGGCGCAGCGATCAGAAGTATTCGGACAAAAAAGGCATAACGCTTCTCACGAAAGCAGTTATCGCTTTTGGCGAACTGGAATACACGAACAATTACCAGGATGCCTTGAGGAGGCGGGAAGGGTGGCGGCGAGATCTCCGGCAAGTCTTCACCGAAGTTGATTTCATTGCTTTGCCGACGTTCAACCAGGAGCCGCCTAAGTTCCCATTCTTCGGTCCATCGGCCGTGTTTGAGTTGTTGGTCTTCGACATGCAGAACACCGTGGGAGTGAACTTTGCGGGGAATCCCGCGCTGGCGATGCCGATACCGATGACGGCGGAGGGGAAGACTATTCCCGTCACAAGTCTGCAGCTCGTCGGACCGCGGATGAGCGAAGCGGAAATTTTGAATGCTGGACGCCTTGTCGAGTCCAGGAATTGAAGATATAATGGACGTGGCGGAGGCTGGGCCGTGTTTCGCAGCGCACGACCCTGGAGGCCTCTTGCTTTTACCCCCAAGGTAATCTAAGCCTCTTACTGCTATGCGGTTGTCCTATTCCCTCAAAGCATTCTCGTTCGCTGCGGCGCTGCTGCTGCTGCCGTCGACGGCGGGCGGGGCCCAGTCTGCGGAGGGTTTCATCGAAGCGGGCGACGCCTTCGATCAGAAACTCCAAGCCCGCGAGGCCCTTGAGTGTTATCTGGCTGCTGAAAAACTGGACCCGGCCAACGGCGCCCTTCTCGCGTGCATTGCCCGGCAGTACCGTCATCTGATGACGGACGCCCCAACCCGCAAGGAGAAGCTCAGGCTGGGTGGAATCGCGCTGAACTACGGCCAGCGCGCGGCGGCGCTTGCGCCGAATGACTCCGAGGCGCAGCTTTCTTCCGCAATCACTTACGGAAAGATGCTGCCGTTTCAGGGGAGCAAGGAGCAGGTGAACGCTTCGCCTCGCATCAAGGAAGCCGCCGACAAGGCGATCAAACTCGATCCCCGCAATGATTTGGCCTGGCACGTGCTCGGCCGCTGGCATCAGGTGCTTGCCGATGTGGGAGGAATCAAGCGCGCAGTCGGGGGCCGCATATACGGCAAACTGCCGGTAACCACGAACGAAGAAGCGGTGAGGTGCTTTCGGAAAGCCATCGAAATCAATCCGCAGCGTCTCCGGCATTTCATTGAACTGGGTCGCACGTATGCGCAAATGGGACAAAGCGCCGATGCGCGACGCTGTATCGGACAGGGGTTGTCAATGCCGGACCGGGAGAAAGACGATCCTGAAATGAAAGTTCGCGGACGCGAGACCCTGGCAAAGCTTAAGTGAATCCTCCGTGCGGCGCGCGACGGCGGCCCACTCCTTCTCAAGATCAACGCGTTTCGCCACGGCGGGCACAGCCTGCCCACGGTTATCTAGCTGCCCTGGGTTGTGGTGATACGGCAACACTCGACCACGGCGGCAAATCCGCCAGCGAGCTATCGATGAACAAGTGATGCCAAAGCTGGGTTGCGACCACTGCGGCCAAGCCCATCTCCACGGAGAGGCGCGGCAGGGAACCGGCCCGCATTTGCCGAAAGGCTTTCCGCCAGTGATGCACCGCCGTGATGTCAAAATAACCCGTGCGCCGCAGCGATTCTTCGCTCAGGAGCTGCGTGATAAAGAGAGGCTCCGGGTCCATGTGAAAACTATCGAGGGGAGCGCGAAAGATGACCTTCTGCCGCCGGGCAATCTCTGGAGGCAACCAGCGCTCGCCGACCAGGCGCAGCAGGTGTTTGTCCCGCAATCCTCGCAGTTTCCAGCGTGGATGGATTTTGGCGGTGAAGTCAAAGACGTCCTCATCAAGGAAGGGATAGCGCACTTCCACCGACGAGTGCATGGCCACTCGATCCCCCTTGGCCTGGAGCAGGTGTCCTGCCAGAGTGACCCGGGCTGCGACCCAGACTCCCCGATTGAGCGGATGCCAGCGCCGGGCCCGTTCGAGATTGAGTCCCAGCCCCGCCCAAGGATGGGTGTGCTCCCGCACTTCCAGCATAGGCCTCGAGTAGAAGCGCAGCTTCGAGAGCCCGAGGACTCCGTAGGAATCAATCCAGGCATTGGGACCGCCGATGGATTCCTCCACACCGCGTCTCATCTCGCGAGGGTAGTTGGGCACCCGATTCAGCCGGAGATAGGCGCGGCGCACCATGTTGCTCAGCCGCACCCCAGGCACAAGGTCCAGAATGCCCAGCACTTTGGCCGCCTTATACCAAGGATATCCCACCAGCCACTCGTCCGCCCCTTCCCCAGTCAGGACGACCTTTTGGCCGCAGGCATGAACGCGTTGGGCCAACTGCAACAGAGCCGCGCACGACGTATCGATCACGGGAGCCTCCGCAGCATGGATCAACTGCGGATAAACTTCCAGCGCATCGCTGGCGCGGAACTCCTGCACGACGGGCGGTTTGGCTCCGATATGCCGGGCCGAGAGGTTGGCCGCGTCGAGTTCATCGAGAGCGGGATCGTCAACGCGGATTGTGTAGGTGTTGATGTCAGGACCCTTGAGGCGGCATGCCATGGCGAGGATCATGCTGGAATCAAGACCTCCCGAGAGATAGGCGCCCACCGGCACATCGGCCCGCAGCCGCTTCTCCACCGCCTTCAGCAACACGTGTTCAAAATCATCAACCAGTTTGCGAGGGTCTCCTCCCCAGTTCTCATCGCCGCGATCCGGGAAGTCCATCTCCCAGTAGGCGCGCTCGTTGAGGACGGGAGCCGCGCCGCCTTCGTTGCTTGGAGTGATTTGCAGGTAATGGCCGGGAGAAAGGAGTTGCACGCCCTCAAAACACGTTATCGGCCCCGGCATGGCGGCGAAGGTGAAGACGTGATCGATGCCGCGGAGGTCGGGTTTGGCCGGCGCCATTCCCGAGGCGAGAATACCCTTGATTTCGGATGCGAAGAGGAGCCAGTCCCCTTGCCGCGTCCAGTAGAGCGGACAGATGCCGAAACGATCGCGTCCAAGGGTCAACTGATGCCGGCGCACGTCCCACAAGGCCACGGCGAACTGGCCGCGCAATCGCTCGAACATGCCTTCCTGCTCCTCTTCCCAAAGGTGCGGAAGGATTTCCGTATCGCAGTGGGTGACCAGGCGGTGTCCGCGGCCTGCCAGCTCCGCCCGCTGCTCGATAAAATCGAACAACTCGCCATTGAAGATCGCAAATACGCTCCGGTCTTCATTGGAGACCGGCTGCTGGCCATCCGCCAAGCCGACAATGCTCAGGCGCCGGGAGGCCAACGCCAGCCCGGGTCGCAGGAGATAACCCTCCTCATCCGGGCCGCGATGCACAAGCGCCTGGGCCATCGCTTGAATAACGGCCTCCGGGACCATTCGCCGTCCGGTCAGATCCAGGACGCCTGCAATACCGCACATCCGCCACCCTTTACTTCAAAACTCGCCTTCAGGCCAATGGCTTTCTCGAAATACTCCCTGAATGCTCCCTGCCGTTTGACCAGCGGCTGCACAGGGCAAAGACAAGCTTCCGCGAGCATGAACATGGACTTGCCATGATCATCGGAAGCAGCCTTAATCCATTTGCTCCGGTATTTTGCCGCTGACGCTTGAATGAACAAAGAAGGAATAGCCATCATCGGAATCGGCTGCCGCTTTCCCGGCGGGGCGAATGACACGGAATCATTTTGGCGACTCCTCGTGGAAGGCCGCGAAGCGGTCTGCGAAGTGCCGCCCGACCGATGGAACGTGGATCGGTTCTACGACGCTGAACCTGGACTGGTGGGGAAGTCCATCGCCAAACGCGGAGGATTCCTCGAGGGGGTTGACCGGTTTGACCCGCAGTTCTTCGGAATCTCGCCGCGAGAGGCTCCTTATATTGATCCCCAACAGCGGCTGCTCCTTGAGACGGCCTGGGAAGCGATTGAGGATGCGGGCGTCGTCTTGGATCTGGAAAAGGGTACGGACATCGGCGTGTTCGTCGGGGTTTCCCACAATGACTATCAGGGGATTCAGCACAGCCCCACGGACCGTATGGGCATCAGCGCGCACACCCCCACAGGCAGCGCGCATAGCATCGCCGCCAACCGCATCTCCTACTGCCTGAATCTGCACGGCCCGAGCCTCGCGATGGACACCGCCTGTTCCTCCGCGCTGACTGCGGTGCATGTGGCTTGCGAGCACATATTGGCGGGGCGTTGCAGAACAGCGATGGCCGGCGGCGTGACGGTGATGATCACACCGGATGGGTTCATTGGTTTTTCGCAAGCGGGGATGTTGTCGCCGGAAGGCAGATGCAAGGCCTTCGACGCTTCGGCCGATGGATTTGTGCGCGGAGAAGGTGCGGGCATGGTGCTGATGAAGCGGCTTTCGGACGCCCTTGCGGATGGCGACCCCATCTACGCGGTGATCATTGGGTCGGCCGTGAATCAGGACGGCCACACCAATGGCATCTCGCTCCCGAGTCCGGAGGCCCAGGCGCGGTTGGTGCGCGATGCTTGCGCGGAGGCAGGGGTCATCCCGTCGCAGATTGGTTATGTCGAGGCTCATGGCACGGGCACCATGGTGGGCGACCCCATTGAGGCTCATGCACTGGCCGAGGCGCTGTGCTCGGACCGAGCGGCTGACGCCCCGCTCCTCATTGGATCGGTGAAGACCAATCTCGGCCATTTGGAAACCGCCGCCGGAATTGCGGGCCTGGTTAAGGCGGCGTTGGCGCTCAAGCATGGGCGCATTCCCGCCAGTCTTCATTTTGAGACGCCCAATCCCAATATCGACTTCGCGGCCCTCAAGCTCCGGGTGCCCGTGACGGTCGAGTCTTTTCCGCACACCGGTGATGTTCGTATGGCCGGCGTGAATTCGTTCGGGTTTGGCGGCTCCAATGCGCACGTCATCCTGGCCGAAGCGCCACTCCGTCCGGAGCCGGAACCTGTGGCCGCCGGCCCGGACCGCGCATGGCCCTTGTTGCTCTCAGCGCGCTCTGAGGACGCACTGCAGGCCGCGACCGGTCAACTGAGCGCATGGCTGGAGGATCGTTCGAAGTTGAATGGCCGCTCGCCCCTGTTGCCTGAACTCACCTACACGCTTGGAGCGCGGCGCAATCACCACTCGCATCGGCTTGCCGTGACCGCGCATTCCGTGGCCGAGTTGGCGCAGGATCTCAGCAGCTTTTCAAAGGGAGAACCGGCTGCGAATCTACGCGCGGCCTTCACGCCTCGGCGCGAACAGGCAGCCCGCGTTGCTTTCGTCATGAGCGGTCAGGGCCCTCAGTGGTGGGGCATGGGACGCGAGATCATGCGGCATGAGCCGGTGTTTCGCCGAATGATCGAGGCTTGTGATCGCGCCATGCGTCCGTGGGCGCGTTTTTCACTTGTGCAAGAAATGGCGCGGCCAGAGGCCGCCTCGCAAATGCACCGGACGGAAATCTCGCAGCCCGCCATCTTTGCCATGCAATTGGCGCTTGCGGAGCTTTGGAGATCTTGGGGAGTGCTGCCCGCCGCAGTTGTGGGCCACAGTGTGGGCGAAGTGGCGGCGGCGTGCGTGGCCGGCATCCTCGGCTTGGAGCAAGCAGCAAAGGTCATCGTCCATCGGGGGCGCTTCATGGAAGAGTACGCGCCGTCCGGCGGGAGCATGCTGGCGGTGGGCCTGAGCGCGGACGAAGCGTCGGCGGTCATCGCCCGGCATGATGGCGCTGTCAGCATCGCAGCGTTCAACGGCCCCCGGTCACTGACTTTGTCAGGGTTGAGGACCTCATTGGATGGCATCGCTGCCGAGCTGGAGGCACAAGGTGTTTTTGCCCGATTCTTGCAAGTGAGTCATCCCTTCCATCATGCGATGATGCAACCCGCCGCGGATGCGCTGGAGACGGCCTTGGCGGATTTGTCTCCTCAGGCTCAAACCATTCCGTTTTTCAGCACCGTCACGGGCCGGCAACTCGCGGGGGAGCATTGCGATGCCGGTCACTGGGCGCGCGGTGTGCGGCAGCCGGTGGAGTTTGCTTCAGCGATAGGCGCATTGGCTGAGTTCAATGTGGAGGCGTGGCTGGAAATCGGCGCTCATCCTGCGTTGGTGCGTTCGATTCAGGAATGTCTTGCGGAGCGCGGAACGAACGCTGCCGTCCTGGCTTCGGCAAGGCGAGAACGGGAACATGAGTCGTTGCTGGAAACGGCAATGGATCTGCACATGGCGGCCGTGCCGCTCGACTTTGCGGCCATGACGCCGTCGCGAAAGCTTCTGCCGCTTCCACCCTACCCATGGGACAAGAGCCGGTGGTGGAATGAGTCCAGCGACTTGCGAGAAGGCCGTCTGGCGCCGGGTGGCCGTGGACTGCTCGATGTCCGGCTGTCGCGGGCGACCCCTACTTGGATTGCGCGGCTTGATAGCCGTCATATGGCCTTCCTGAAGGATCATCAGGTCGAGAACCTCATCGTGTTTCCCGCAGCGGGTTTCGTCGGGATGGCGCTCGAAGCGGGAACGCAATTGTTCGAGGGAAGACCGTTCGTCGTGGAGGATTTCGAGATCCGCAAGCCGCTCATCCTGCCGGACCCGCCATCAGGGCTGCTTCTGGAACTCTCCTATGACCCCAACGAGCGCACGTTCGCCATCCAGAGCCGGCTGGAAAGTGGAGCCTCATGGTCGGTGCATGTCGTGGGATCGATGCGTGGTGAGCGCGTCGAATCGTCCTTTGCGGCAACGCAATGCGAGACTTCTCAGGAAGCGGGCTTGGCGGGAGTGGAACTGGAGAGCTTCTACGGTCACATGAGTGATTCGGGACTTCGCTATGGCGAGGAATTCCGGCCAATCCGCGAACTAAGGGCTGGCTCCGGCAGGTCGGCGGGCAGAGTCTCGTTGTCCGATGCGATTGCGCATCGGGCGGCAGAGTATCCCCTGCACCCGGTTCTCTTCGATGGTGCGTTGCAAGTCTTTTCCGCCGGAGCTGCGACGATTGAGGGGCGAAACGCCGGACTGAGGCTCCCGGTGCGCTTCGCCAGGATTGTGTTTCTTCGCTCTCCAGGGGCAGCCAGTCTCGTTCATGCCGGGGTGAAGCAGGCTAACGACGAGATTGTCGAAGGCGGCATTGATTTGTACGATGAGGCGGGAAGACCCTGTGTCCGTATTGAAGGGTTCCGTGCGATCAGTGTGGAAGGAGCCCGGCGTTCTGGGAGGGCAGGCAAAGGCCGTGACGTGACCTATCACCTCGGGTGGGAAAAGGCTCCCGCCGCGCCCAGACCCGCGGGTCAAGCACCCGTATCGCTAGCCAGGTTGCACGAAGTGGCCCGGCAGGCGCTGGAGGAAGTCCTCGACCTGCGGGGAGAGGGCGAGTTCCAAGCCGCTACCGCTGCGGCAGATGAACTGACCGCGTCGCAACTGGCCGGCGCTTTGCGCGAGATGGGCGCGGGTAGGCAGGACGCAACATTCACGGCGGAATCGCTCGGCGTCGCAGAACCGATGCGTCCCGTCTTCGCGGAGTTGATGGCCGGGCTCGTTCAACACTGCTTGTTGGCGAGCGAGGGTGATGGCCATCGGCCGGCCCCGGCGTTTGAGGCGGCCGCGGATTCCACCTCCGATGTGTTTCGCTCATTCGTGTCCAAGCATCCCGGGCATCTGCCGGAGGCGTTGCTTTGTCAGGCCACCAGCGCGGAACTGGGGCCCATCTTGCGGGGCGAGAAGGATGCCGTGCAGGTCCTGTTCACCGGCGGCACGGCCGATGTCCTGGATCAGTTTTATGGGGACGGGCTCTCCAGCAGCCCTTGGCTGGCGGCAATCGCCTCCGCGGTGGAGGAAGCCGCACGCGCTCTTCCGGAGGGGCGCGGGCTGCGGATCCTGGAGATCGGGGCTGGCACGGGCGGGCTTGCCTCGCAGGTGCTGCCTCTGATCGAACGCGGACGGCATTCCTATGTGTTCAGCGACGTCTCCGCAGCGTTTTTCCCAGCCGCCAGACAGAAGCTGGCGGCCTTTCCCGAGGTGGAATGGAAGACCTTCGATCTCGAAAGACCGGGCTCGAAGCAGGAGTTTGAGGCTGGCGCGTTCGACATGATCCTCGGCGCGAATGTGGTGCATGCGGTGAGCGATGTGCGTGTCGCCCTGCGAAATCTGCACGACCTGCTGGCTCCGGGTGGAACTTTGTTGTTCGTGGACGTGGCCACAACCCATTTGTGGTTAAACGCGGTCTTCGCTCTAACCAGCGGCTGGTGGCGCTTCACCGATCGTGATCTGCGCCTCCACAATCCATTGCTCCTTCGGCCCCAGTGGGAGGAAGTGCTCCGGGAATCGGGCTTTAGCGAAGCTTCTTCTTTGCCCGGGCCGCTGAGGGCGGATGGCGGCGAAGGCTTGATCGTCCTCCTGGCGCGCAAGGCGTGGGTCGAGCCGGAATCGACTGCGCAGCCCACCGTGGAGACGCCGGTGGAGAAATCGTGGCTCGTGTTGGCGGACGCATCCGGTTTGGGAGACCGGCTGGTCGCACAGCTCCGCGCCAGCGGCGTCCGTTGTCGCGTTGCCCATCGGGGCGATTCATTTGCGACTCAAGGGTTGGATGCGTTCAGGCTGCGTCCCGAGTCGCCAGACGATTGGAAGCGACTGTTTGAAAGCTCTACGGATGAAACTCCGGAGCGCTTCGTGGTGCTGTGGAGTATGGACGAGTCGGAGCCCGGCTCCGGCGAGGAAGCGGCTATGTTGGGCTCCGATGGGTTGTTCCACCTGACCCAGGCCCTCGTAGCCATGAACCCGTCGGCGAAACTCCGCATCGATTTGGTGACGCGCGGAGGCCAGCCCCTCGGACGCGGCCACGCTGTGGCAGTGGCTCAAGCCCCCGCCATCGGCTTGATGCGGGTTGTGGCGAACGAGCACCCGAACTTCACCTGTCGTGGCATCGACCTGGCGCCCGCTCCCTCTGCTGCGGACGACCTGCTGCTCTGGGACGAATTGATGCAGCACGACCCCGAACGCGAGATCGCCTTTCGGGGAGAGGCGCGTTATGTCCGGCGCATCGGCCGCGGTCTGCCCCCGCGCGAGCAGGCCCTCGATCCCACGGTTCCCCTGCGACTGGAATCGCGCGAGCGCGGGCTGGTCGATGCGTTGCGCTTCGTGCCCTTCGCCCTGCCGCTCTGCGGTCCGGGGGAGGTGTTGGTCGAGGTGAAGGCGGCAGGGATGAATTTTCGCGATGTGCTCAAAGCGCTTGCGCTTTATCCCGCGGAGACGGCGGATGCACGAATCTTTGGCGACGAAGTGGCTGGTGTGGTCAAGGCTGTTGGGAAGGGGGTCTCTCATGTGGCTCCGGGCGACCGGGTTTTTGGACTTGCGGTCTTCGGACTGGCGACCCATTCAATGGCTCGGTCCGGCGATCTGCGCATCATTCCGGACCGGCTGTCGTTTGAGGAAGCAGCTACCTTGCCGGTGGTGTTCATGACCTCCTGGCACGCTCTGAAAACGGCAGCGCAACTGAAGGCCGGCGAGCGCGTCCTGGTTCATGCCGGCGCCGGCGGGGTGGGCATGGCGGCGATCCAGATCGCGCATCACCTTGGGGCGGAAGTCATTGCCAGCGCCGGCAGTCCGGCCAAACGCGCTCTGCTGGCAACCCTCGGAGTCAGACATGTGATCGACTCGCGCCGCGCCGATTTTGCGGAAGCGGTGATGGAACTCACCGGCGGCAAAGGCGTCGATGTGGTGCTGAACTCCCTCGCCGGCGAAGCCATCCCCATGGGTCTCTCCTGCCTGGCCGAGTTCGGCCGGTTCATCGAGATCGGAAAGAGGGACATCTATCAGAACTCCCGCATTCCCCTGTGGCCGCTGCGGAAGAACGCGTCGTTCCATGTGGTCGCCATGGACTCGATTTTCAGCAGTGACGAGGAGCGGACGCGCCAGCTTCTGGCGATGCTTGCCACGCTGGTTGAACAGAAGGCTTTGCACCCGCTGCCTTTCCGTTCGTTCCCGGCCTGCCGCGTTGACGCGGCTTTCCGCTTGATGGCGCAGGGCAAACACACCGGCAAGGTGATCCTGTCGTTTCCAGAGCCCTTCGTCGCGAGGCGCGGCGAACCCTTGACTCCAGCCTTCGAGGCGAAGGCGGATGGATGTTACTTGATCACCGGCGGCTTTGGCGGCTTTGGCAAGGTGCTGGCTCAATGGCTGGTTGATTTAGGCGCCCGGCATCTGGTGTTGGCCAGCCGAAACGGGCCCGCCACGCCGGAAGCGGACGCATTTTTGGACAAACTGCGCGGATGCGGCGTGGATGTGCAGGCGGTCCGTGCGGATGCCGGATCGCCCGAGGACGTGAAGCGGCTGCTTGCTGAGATTTCAGCGGCCGGGCGCCCTCTGAAAGGCGTGTTCCACCTGGCCATGGTGATTGATGACGCTCCGTTGGCATCGCTTACGCGCGAGCGGATGCGCAGCGTGCTGGCCCCTAAAGCATACGGAGCCTGGCTGCTGCACCAAGGAACACGCGACTTGGACCTGGATTGCTTCGTGATGTTCTCATCCGTATCGAGCATCTTTGGCAACCCGGCGCAAGGCAACTATGCTGCGGCCAATGCCTTTCTCGATTCGCTAGCCCATCATCGACTGGCCATCGGTCTTCCTGCGCTTGTGGTCAACTGGGGCGCTCTCGGGGGCGAAGGCTATGTGGCTCGCAATGAGCGGGTCGCTGAATATCTGGCGCGCCAGGGCGCCACTCCCTTGTCGCCAGGCGAAGTGGTCGTTCTGCTGGAGTCTTTCCTTTCCTCTGGCGTGACCCAGGCGATGGCTCTTCGAGTGGATTGGGCAAAATGGCGGCAGTCGTTCCGGGGCAGCCAGGAGAGTCCTTTGTTGGAGCAGGTCTTGGCGGCCGGCGTCGAAGGGCCTGCGTCGAGTGGCGCGAAAAGCGACTGGCGGCTCAAGATCGAGTCCTCTGCGCCGGGCGAGCGCATCGAGATCATCGGGCAAGCCGTGCGTGACGTCGTGGGATCGGTGTTGCGCGTTAAGCCAGAGGGCCTGCGGGCCGACCAGCCGCTCACGGATTTGGGACTTGATTCACTGATGGCCGTCGAGATCGAAAACTCGATTGAAAGCGCCCTCGGAGTCGCCTTGCCGCAGGCGAGCCTGATGCGGGCGCGCACGATTGCCCAGATCGTAACGCTGATCGCAGAGCATCTGGGAGCGACAGCGCCGGACGGCTCCTCCCCGGCTCCCGTGTTGCCGGCGGAACCGCCGTCCACGGATGAGGTGGACTTGGAGGCGCTTTCCGATGAGGAGATCCATCGGTTGCTTGGCGAGGAAGCGCCGTCTGATTCCAAGGAACCTGCGCTGGAAACTCGAGCCTGACATGGCGGCATGGCCCAAGACCACCGAGCCCGTCTGAAGCAATGGCTGGAGAGCGGAGAAACCCGGCTGCAGCCATTGACGTTTCCTCAGCGGGAGTTGTGGGAGGCGTCGCCTGTGCCCGCGGGAGATGTGTCGAACCACGTCTGCGCCTTCATTCAGGTGCGCGGCCTGCTGACCTCAGAGGGCTCCGAGGCAGCGGTGCAAAAGGTGGTGGATCGGCAGGAAGTGTTCCGCCTTTCTTTCCTTCCCGGCAAGGGCCAGCCCATGCAGATGATACGGGCGGCCGGCAAACCCACGTTGCGGTTCCGCGAACTCTCGTCTTCACAGAAGCAACCGGAAGGCATTGAAGAGTTGGCGCGGGAAATCTTCAGCAAACCCTTCGATCTTTTGCAGGGCCCGCTCTACCGCGCGGAAGTTTTCCGGCGCGCCGCCGATGACCATGTGCTGGTGTTTGCGATCCATCACGCCATTGCCGATGGCTGGACGCTGGGCGTTTTCGTTCAGGATCTGTTCGCGGCCTACCTGCAGGGGGTGCGAGGCGTGCAGGGGGGACTTCCACCTGTCCCGCTTTCCTACACGGACTGGGGAGCGGCCGAGCGCGCCTGGTGGCAGCCCTCAAAACTCGAGGAGGGCGCCAGCTTCTGGAGATCCTATCTGGAAGGGACAGACCGGCTTTGGCGTCCGCCCGCCGGGGCCGAGGTGGGTTCGGGGGTGCGGGACCGATGGGTTTCGCTCGTCCCGTCCAATCTGGGCCGCGCCGTCCGAGACCTGGCTCGCCGCAGCGGAGCCACGCTCTTCAGCACTCTGCTGGCCGCGTTTCAGATCGCCCTGTCCAAATGGACGGGCGCTGACGACATCCTCGTGGGTTCCCCGGTGGCGAATCGAGGTAATCCGGCCGTGCGCGAGACCATGGGCTACTGCTCCGGCATTGTCCCGTTGCGTGGTCAGATTGACCGGGACCGGATGTTCTCCGAGGGTCTTCGGACAGTGCATCAGGCAACCGTTGATTGCTTCGCAAAGGCCATGCCCTTTGCTGAGCTTGTCCGGGCGCTGGGCGATCCGCCGGCGCCTGGGCATAACCCCATTTTTGAGGTGCGTTTCGCCCTGCAAAACCATCCCGTTCCGGATGTTGCGGTATCAGGGCTGTCGCTTCAGCTCAGGATGCGCTCGACCGGCACCGCCCGTTTCGACCTCGGCTGTGAGATCACCGAGGAGGCCGGAGGACTCGAGATGGTTTGGCTGTTCCGGCGAGACCTGTTTTCTTCGGAGGAAGTCCAAAAGCTCGGGCGCATGTATCAGGCTGTGCTCGCAAGCGTTTGCCGTACACCGGGAATCTTGACTGCTGCTCTCATGACCAAACTGTGATGAATTCCATGCCAACAACAGAGAACCCGGTCGCGTTGCGCCAGCCGCATTGGGTCAGCCGCTCGGCCTTTCAAACAGTTGTCGTCCTTTTCTTCATTACCGAGATCGCGCTGGCTGCGGTCCTGGTAAGTGGATCGTCGATGTGGCTGGCGGCGCTTCTCGTCTTGCTGACCAGCCACCTCATGCATGGGGCCGCCATCGGGCTTCACGAGGCGTCCCACGGCCTCCTCCGGCGCAACCGGCGCTTCAATGAGGTGGACGGCATCATTCTCGGAGTGTTTAGCCTTATGAGTTTCAGCCTCTACCGGGTCATCCATCAATCGCATCATGCGCACTTCGCCACCCAGCGTGACGCGGAACTCTGGCCGTTCGTCCTTCCTGGTACGCCGCGCTGGGCCAGGATTCTGGCTGCTTTCCTCGAACTCACGGCCGGCCTGTTCTATACTCCATTCCTCTTTATCCGGTCATTCCTCCGCGGGGACTCCCCAATTCGAAACAAGAAGCTGCGTCGGCGAATCTGGCTTGAACTGGCCCTGATGGTCTTCGTGTGGAGCGTGCTCCTCTCCGCAGTCGCGCATTGGAACTTGTGGCGTTTTCTTTTTTGGATGTATTTGGTTCCTGCCTATCTGGCCGCCAACCTGCAGAGTTGGCGCAAATACATCGAGCATGTTGGGTTGACAGGCGGCACAGTGAATAGTTGCACTCGGAGCATTGTGTCGCAGGGATGGCTTGGCCGGCTCGTGGCGTTCACCCTGCTCCATGAGCCTTTTCATGGCGTGCATCACCTGCATGCTGGCCTGCCGCATGCAGAACTGCCCCGGCTCGCTTCGGAACTGCAGCCCACGGGTTCCGAGGAGCGGGCCCCTTACCGGAGCTATCGGCAGGCATTGCTGGATATGGTCCGCAGCCTTGCCGACCCACGCGTGGGCTCTCAGTGGCGCACGGCGAACCCTCGCAACCATCGGCAGCGCCGGTCTGCTCTCCGGATATGAAAAAACCGCTCGCCTGGCCCCCAGCGAATATCCCATTCAATCGTGAAGACTACCTCGCCGGACTCCAATCCTGCTGCCTCCAAGGACTGGGTGTTTGACGCGGCGGGACTTAGGAAGGAATTCGATGATGGGCGGGTGCAGGCCTTGCGCGGCGTGAACTTCCGGATCGCCCAAGGCGAATTCGTGGCTGTCATCGGCCCAAGTGGTTGTGGCAAAACCACGCTGCTCCAGATGCTCGGCGCCCTCGATTCGCCGACCGCGGGAACACTGCACTACCGGGGAAGCTCGCTTCTCGATATGCCACAGCCATCGGTTTATCGCGCCCGCGAAATCGGATTTGTTTTTCAGGCCTTTCATCTGTTGCCGACGTTCACTGCGCTGGAAAATGTCCAAATCCCGATGTTTGAAACAGCCTTAACCGCCTCGAATCGCCGAGACCGGGCCATTGGCTTGCTCAAGTCCGTGGGTTTGGATGATCGCCTCGGTCATTTTCCGGCCAAACTCTCCGGAGGCGAAAGGCAGCGCGTCGCCATCGCCCGCAGCCTGGCCAATGGTCCTTCCGTGCTGCTGGCAGACGAACCCACAGGCAATCTCGACAGCGAGAACGCACAGCACATCCTTGAACTCCTCACCCGGTTGCACCGTGAGCAGAACATGACCTTGGTGCTTGTGACGCACGATCCGGCCATTGCCGGGCGGGCATCGCGGACGATTCAGATGAAGGACGGGCGCATTGTGTCGGATCGTGGCGCCTCCGCCGAACCCTCGAGCCTGGCATGACCTTTTTTACCATCGTGGTGCGCGGGCTGTTGCGGCGTCCGGTGCGAACCGGCCTGACGCTGGTGGGCATTTCCATCGGCATTGCCGCCGTCGTGGCCCTGGTCGGCCTCTCGCGAGGGTTTGAGCAAAGCTGGGCAACCGGGATGAAAGCGCGCGGCACCGATGTGGTGATCAGCAACATGGGCAGCGCACTCGCGCCGAAGCCCTTCAGCGCATCCGTGCGGGATCGGATCGCCAGCTTGCCAGACGTCGTCGCCACTTGCTCCATCTTCGTGGATCTCACGAGTATTGAAGACTCCTCGATGATGGTCGTCTCGGCTCGCGAGTGGGGCGGCTTCTCGTGGCGTAACCTCAAGCTGATCGCCGGGCGGATGCCACTGGACGCAATGGAGCGGGCCGTTGTCCTCGGCGAGACCGCGGCGGAGGTGCTCGGGAAAGCCGTGGGCGATCCCATTCAGCTTGAGGCGGAAGAATTGTTGGTGGTTGGAATTGTGGATGGCGGAGCCTTGGTCGAGAATGGGTCAGTGATTCTTTCGTTGCCGCTGTTCCAGGAAATCTCGGGAAACGAGGGCAAGATCAACGTCATCGACCTCCGCGCCACTCCCGGGATGAGTGAGGACGAGGTGAAGCGTCTCTGCGTGCAAATCAACGACCTTATCCCGGAAGCCCGAGCCATGGTGGCGGGCGAACACCTCGGCAATAGCCAGGCCTATCGCTTCATCAGAGCCATGAGCTGGGGCACTTCTCTGCTGGCGGTGATCGTCGGTGTGCTCGGCGTCATGAACACCATGCTCATGACCGTCTTCGAGAGAAAGCAGGAGATTTGCATCTTGCTCGCCATTGGCTGGAAGCGTGGCCGGATAATCAGCATGATCTTGTGCGAATCTGCTTTGCTCGGCCTGCTGGGCGGCGTGGTAGGCGTGCTGATCGGCGCCGTCGCCGTGAAGGTGCTGGAGACCCTGCCGGCCATCCAGGGGCTCCTGGAGCCGGATCTGAGCGCCCGCCTCATGATCATCTCCGTGGCCATTGCCGTCGTGGTCGGCGTCATCAGTGGGCTTCATCCTGCCTGGCGCAGTTCGCGGCTAATGCCGAGCCTTGCCATGCAGGGCTGAAATCTACTGGAACTAACCATGCACGTCTTCATGAAAACGCTACACCCGCTGATCTCCCGCGCGGCTTTCGCCATGCTTGGCTGCGCGCTCGTTGTTTCCTCAGCCGGCGCCGCCGACCCTGCGCCCCCGGCTCTCTCCGCGACAGACCTCGCCACCCGGCTGAACGCCTTGCAGCAGGATGGAGCGTCTTTCACGCGGCTGCGGCTGGAAGTGCAGGGGCCGCCCGGCGCCAAGAGGATAGCCCTTCAACTCCAGATCAAGCAGCGCCGGACCGAGGCGGCCACCGAGGTCGTCTACCAAGTCCTCTGGCCCAGAGAGCGGAAAGGAGAAGGTGTTCTTTTGAGAAAAGTGGGGAACCAGCCGGCGACCGGTTCGCTTTTCGTGCCGCCCGACACCGTTCGCCCCCTTGCGCCCACGCAGATGAAGGAATCCTTGTTCGGCAGTGATCTTTCTTATGAGGATGTTCTTGAGAATTTTTTTGCATGGGAGCACCAGGCGATCGTCGGCACGGAGGTGGTGGACCGCGTGAACTGCCAGATCCTTGAATCGAAACCCGGCAAGAGAGAGCGCTCTACTTATGCCGCCGTTCGCACTTGGGTGGATATGCGCCGCCTCGTGCCCCTCCGCGTCGAAAAATACTTGTCCTCGGGCCAATTGGCGCGACGCATAGACACGACGCGTGTGTCGAAGGACGACATCGATCGCCAAGTCCCCGCTCACCTAACGGTGCGCGGACCCCGGAACGACTCCGTCACCACGTTGGAAGGCTCCCGCCTGAGACACGGTGTGCTCTATGCCGACCGGGAATTCACTCCCGAGGGCATCAAGGAATTGACGCCTCCGCGCTCGGCGTCCGATTAGCCGGCATTTCTCATACCGTTTCGCCGCGAGGCGTTGCGAACGCCTTACTGCCAAGGCCTCGCCCCGCCGAGGGCGCAGAGCTGGGTGAGTACAACCTCAGGACTCCTGATCTCGAGGAAGATAATGGATACAGGGGAATAAGAGTGAGCCAAAGCGAGACCGCCACTCCGTGAATGACACTCTACTTGTGGGGCGGACACTCTTGTCCGCCGAGTGAGCCTAGAAAGTTCGCGGGCAGGAGTGCCCGCGCCACATAGTTTTCCGGCTCA
>JBGTBW010000201.1:0-8474 GCA_041749135.1 Verrucomicrobiales bacterium | reverse complement strand
ATCGAGCGCGCCGTGCGCCGGGCTCGCCGGGGACTGCGTTGGAAGGGGAGTTGCCTGCCCGAGGCGCTCGCGGCCTGCCGCATGCTCTGCGACCGGGGCATCGCAGCGCGGGTGCGCTTCAGCGTGCGCAAATCCCGCGACCCAGCCGGAATCCGCGCCCACGCCTGGGTCGAGATCGAGCCGAGCGGCGAGAAGATCAATCGCGATCCCCGCTATTTGGATTTCCGAACCCCCGGGGAGAGCTGACGATTTCCCCAGCGATCTTCGCTTGCTTCCCCGCTTCATTCACCCTTGGCTCGCCTTTCATGGGAGGCATCGCCGGCATCCTCTTTACCGACGGAAGCCCCGTCGCTCCGGCGCTATTGGATCGTATGGCGGAAGCCATGCATCCACGAGGCCCCGACGGCCGGCGAAAGCTGATCGAGGGCTCCTTGGGCCTCCTCAGTTTGGAATTGCACACCACCCCCGAAGCCGCCGCCGAAGTCCAGCCCCTTCGTGATCCTGCGAACCGCATTCTGCTCGTGTGGGACGGGCGTCTGGATCACCGCGAAGAGCTGAGCCGGGCTCTGCGGCAGCACGGCGCTGCGCCCCGGGACAAAACCGACGCCGAACTCGTTCTGCAATCGTGGCTGCTGTGGGGCCACGCTGCTCCGGATCGCCTCCGCGGCGATTTCGCCTATGCCCTTTGGGACAGGGACAGAGAGGAACTCCATTGTGCCCGGGATCCCGCCGGCCTGCGCCCATTCTACTATCATCGCGGGGATGCTGCCTTCGTGTTCGCCACCGAGCCCGCCGCGGTTCTGGCTGTGCCCGGCGTCTCCGAAGCGCTCAACGAAGGACTGCTTGCGGAATACCTTGTCGATTCTCTTCGCAGCGTGGACGAAACGCTCTATTCCAGCGTGCGCCGCCTGCCGCCCGGCCACCGGATGTTGGTCCGACGGGATGGACCGGCGCGGGTAGAGGCCTATTACAATCTGCTAGAGCGGCCTCCCGCAGACACCGGTGAAAGGACCGGCCGGGTGGAGCATTTTGCCGCCCTCTTCGAACAGGCCGTGCATTCCCGGATGCGGGCACAGGGCCGCCTGGCCTTCGACCTCAGCGGCGGGCTCGATTCCTCGGCCATTGTGGCCACTGCCACCGGGCTGAGAGGAGGCGGGCCGCCCAGTGTTCAAGAGCGGGGTCTCGACACCTTTTCCCTCGTGTTTCCTGGGGAATCCTGTGACGAAACGCGATTTATCGAAGCGGTCGAGCACGCCTTTGGATGCCGGGGTCACCACAGCAGCCCGGAGCCGCTTCCCCGCAATCTTTGGCGAGAGATCGCCCGCGCCACCCGTTTGCCGCCGCCTCCCCCCAACAGTTCCTTGATCACCCGCTGGAACTCCTGGCCGCGTCAAGACGGCTGGCGGGTCTTGATCACGGGAGTCGGAGGCGACGAGTGTTTTCTGCCGTGGCGCTCTCCGATGGAAGGACAAGTTCAGAAGCCCGCCAGAGCCGCAGCGGCGGCGTGGAAAGCGGCGCTGGGTCTCTGGAAACAAAAGCCTCGCCGTCAAACCTTTCGCGCTTTCCTTCGGGACGGGATTTTGCCCTGGGTTCCCGCGCCCTGCCTTTCCGCCATCCGGTCCTGGCGTGCCCGCCGTCCCGGGCGCTGGCCCTGGCTTGACCCGGCTTTCGTGCGGCGCAGCGCATTGGCTGACCGGGTCCGCGCGACGCCCCCCTGCGGTTTGGATCCCTGGAGCGTCGCCGCCCTCGAGTTGGAAGATTTTCACCGCCGCTGGCTCCACCTCGAGCTGCGCAGTCCTTTTCTGGACCGCGATCTCCGGGAGTTCTGCCTCGCTCTCCCCCCGCATTACCTCGAGACCGGGACCGAATCGAAAATCCTCCTGCGCCAGGCCCTCCGCAAGAACCCGAAGTTTCCTCCGGAAATCCTGGCGCGGCGGGACAAGGCCGAGTTCAGCCTCTTGTTTCGCCAGACTTGGGACTTGCATCAGGGTTCCGGTGATTCCGGGCAGGACTGGACGGCCGGCAGGCGCTTGCGGCCAGGAGTTCTGAAGCACTGGACTGCGGCGCTTTCTCAAAAAGACATATCAAATTCTGTAGAATTCTTATGGACGGCCTGGCACGGATACGCCGTGAATCTGTGGTTGCCGGGCGCCGCTGACCTTCGCGCGGCACGGCGCTCCGCGCCTTGAGAAAGAGCGGCGATTCTCGCCGCAGTCCAAGGGCCTCCGGCTTGTCTCGGCGTCAGAACTGTAGCGGAACTCGTGAGAGTTCCGAAGTCCTGGCGGGCGGTCTGCATTCTTGCGAATGCAGCTACGGCACGGCGCTCCGCGCCTTGAGAAGAGCGGCGATTCTCGCCGCAGTCCAAGGGCCTCCGGCTTGCCTCGGCGGCGCCAACGGAGGGCGGGTTTTCCAACCCGCCTCCCTTGGAAATGTAAAAACGCCAGGCCACGGCGCTGCTCCTCAGCGGCGGCGGACGCCGCCGCCCTTGGACTGCGGCGAGAATCGCCGCTTTCGGGCCCACACAGAACTCCGCCAAACCCAACACCGCCTCCGCCTCCCACCGACTCCGCATCCCCCATCGAAAGCCCCAGAGGACTGACGCGCTCTACGAGCTTCCGCAGGCACGGCGCTCCGCGCCTTGAGAAAGAGCGGCGATTCTCGCCGCAGTCCAAGGGCCTCCGGCTTGCCTCGGCGGCGCCAACGGAGGGCGGGTTTTCCAACCCGCCTCCCTTGGAAATGCAAAAACTCCAGACCACGGCGCTGCTTCTCAGCGGCGGCCAGAGCGCTTTCGCGCGGCACGCAGACCCTCGCGTAGCTCCAGAGCGCCTTCGCGCGGCACGGCGCTCCGCGCCTTGAGAAAGAGCGGCGATTCTCGCCGCAGTCCAAGGGCCTCCGGCTCCATCCACCTTCCTCGGCCGCCCGCCAGATCAGGAGTTCTGAGCCTCCCCGTCTTCGTGAGGGCGGCGACGGGACGAGAGCGCTTCCAAAATGGCGGCGCGCACGGCGGGGAGAACATCGAAACTATGGGCAAAGCGCAGCGTCATGGCCGGCGCGACTTCCGCGATGCGGGTCACGTTTTGGAATTGACGGGTCAAGGTCTGCCGATCTCCGGGGTCAAAAATGACTCCGTTGCGCACCAGGTCAAGGCTGGCGCTGGCAGGCCCCACCGGGTCGAGGCAGACGCGGCGGGCGGCGCCGGGCAACGGTTCCCCTAAGACAAACAGGGCTCCGAGGGCGACCGGATCCATCCCAAAATCCTGTTCGTCCGCAGTGCAGCGTACGCGCAATTTGGAGCTGTAGTCAGGACCGGGCGACCCGGACCGGTCCGGTCCGAACAAGCCAGCATGACTGTCGGGCCAGAGCCGGGGAACCGCCCCGCTGGGCAGGACCGATACGGCCGGCTCCCCTTCGCCCGGAGCGAAGATCAGCGTGGCGCAGTCGTCGGTCAGCAGCCGGCCCCCTCCGCTTCCGGTGAAGGACAGCGCCAACGTGGATTTGCCCCTCCCTGTCGTGCCCAGAAACAGCGCGGCGCGATCTCCGGCCCGGATGGCGGAGGCATGAATCAACGTGAGCCCTTGCAGCGATGCCAACAGCGGAAGCAGTTGGTTTTCCGTCACATAGGCTACGTCGCGCGGAGAAGCTCCGGCCTCGGGATGGCAGTGGACCGTCGAGCGGTCGGGCTCGATGTGGAACTTGGCGATGTCGCGGACCCGGACCAGCCAGCCCCCGTTGCCCTGGGCCTTCCCCTTGGAAAGCCAGATCTCGCCGTCATCGAGGTGATGGTGGTGGATCCAGGCCTCGAGAGGCGGAGGGGGGCCGCTGCACGAGTCGATCCAGGCCCGGCCTAGGGCCCGGGCTCCGGCCAAAGGGGAACCGTGCAGTTCGTAGCTGCATTCGGTTTCGAGGCCGTGCAAAAGATAGGAACCCATCCGCCTGCACGTTTGCGGGATGGGGCAGGGGAAGGCAAGGGCTAGCCCGCATTTCTCATACTCTTTCTGCTGCGGCGCGCGCTGCGCCCCATGGGGACTGCGTTGCGCTTACCTCAGGCTTGAACAGGCTGCTAGCCCACATTTATGTCCAGATATCGTGGAGGGACGGGCTCCTGCCCGTCCTCGATGGCGCGGCGGCAAAGGAGGGCGGGTTTTCCAACCCGCCTCCTAGGAACGGCGGACAGGCATGTCCGCCCTCCGTTTGATCCCATGGCATGCCGCAACGGAGGGCGGGTTTTCCAACCCGCCTTTTCCCCTTGGATTGGCGATCAGGCATGTCCGCCCTCCGTTTGAAGCCTTTTATGGGGACGGAATGTCGGGGATTGCCGAAATTGTCGCGCTTCGGGGTAAATTTCTTGTTGATCCCGTCGGCAAAATGCTATCATTATCAGTGCGTTAACTCAAAAATGATTGGCGCAGAAACTGCTTCGTAAGTTCCGTTTGTGGCGCCTGCTGCTTATCGCGACCCAAACGAGAGGCGAGAAACCAAGCTCTGATCAACTCCAATGAATCCGATCAAAAAGCGCTATACCAAGCCGACGCTCAAGGGCTACGGGCCCGTAGCGGCGCTCACGCACGCGCCGGTGACCAGCCCGCCGGCACTGGGGAAAGTGGGTACCTTTCCGGATTTCCACGCCAGCAAGAGCCGCCGGGGAGGCCCCCCTTTCACTCCTCCTGGACCTCCTCCTTGACCCCGGTTTGACCTGTTTCCTAAAAATCTCGCAAAAAAGGGATTTTTATTGAAAGCTTCTTTCAAATGTTGCAAAATCTTTGTGATTCCTGATCACTTCCGAAACTGAAGAGAAAGGAACACAGTCATGAAAACGCTTTTTGCAGGGATATGCGCCAGCGCGCTCCTCATCGGAGCCGGCCACGCCGTGACGGTGAACCTGTTCCCGATCGACCGGGGATGGTTCGACTCGAACGATCAAAGTCTGGGTACGAGCGACGATTCCTATATCGCCGGCGAAGCGGGAACGGAGGCCCAATTGCAAGGAGGAGGGGGCCGGGAATTCCGAAACTTTTTTGTTTTCGATCTCAGCGGGATCGGAGCAGGGACCGTGCTGGGCGGAACGCTCAAGCTGATCAATCCCTTGATCGACGAGAGCGTCTTCGGGGATCCACCTGGAGACAACGATCCCATCATTGGCAACGGTTTTTTCAGCAACGACGCCAGTGAAACCTATGAGGTGACATCCTACACCTTGCCCGGCGGCACCACCGTCACCGATCTCGTCGATGGCAATCCGGGTCTGGGCATCTACGGCAATCTCGGAACGGGCGCCGCTTACGGCTCGGTGGTGGTGACCTCCCTCGACAACCCCTCGGTCCAGAACATCGCCCTCAACCCAACCTTCGTGACCGACGCCAACGCCGCTTCGGGCATCGGTTCCCTCGTAATCGGCGGTCGCGTGACCACCGTAGACGGCGATCTGACGGATACAGAGTGGGTCTTTGCCTGGACCGACTTGAACCCCCTCGCCTATCAGCCTGGGGACGGAGGGGTCGTTCTCACTCTCGAGTTGATCCCGGAACCTTCCAGTATGGGCTTGCTCGGACTGGGGGTCCTTTTGTGCGCTTTCCGGCGGCGTCGCAAGTCCTAAGTTGCTTCCCATTTTGCCAAAGACGGGCCGTTCCCCACAAAGGAACGGCCTGTTTTTATTTTACAATGCACATACTAAAATTTTTCTTCACAAAAATTCTTGGCTTCCTTAGAATTCTGGGTTCATGCGGCGCCCATCGCCTGTGCAGCCCCCGGCCGCCGAACTTCCCCATCGAACCGTTCCGATGCACCGCTTTGTTGTTAGGATAATCAGCCGCTTCTCCCTGGCCTTCGCGCTGCTGGCCGCTCCATCCCTCGCGCCCGCCTTCATCGAGTTCGAGGAGGAAACCGGCGTCATCCTCCTCCACAACGAATTGCGCCCCTACTACGACAGCAATATCAACGCCAACTCCGAGGAGGAAGACGACTTCATCTTCCAGTGGCGGCCCACCCTCCAGTTTTTGCGCAAGTCCGGACTCCTGCATTTGGATCTGGAAGCGGGCGCCGAGTTGGCTTGGTTCGCGGATTTCTCCGAGTTCGACTATCAAAATTTTGTCTCCGATGCGCGCTTGGAGTTCCCGCAACAGAACGAACGGAACTACTGGTATCATCTCGCCGGAGGCTACAATCAGTCTTCGAACCCGGACCGGTTTCTGGGCGAGCGCATCGATTACGACGAGACCAACGTGGAAGGTGGCTTCCGCTACAATTTCTCCGACCGCTTCGGAGCCCAGGTTTTGGCAACCTTTCTCGACCGCGCCTACGACGGCGACGGCGGGGGTAGGGATCGGCTCGCCGACGACACGGAACTCGCCGCACGTTTCGACGCTGTCTACATCTATTCCGACAAGCTCGATATTCTCTTCGGTTATCAATACCGCGACACCGACAGCGCCAAGGTTTTCGAGGACCATACCGTTGTCCTCGGGTTCAACGGAGAGATCACGCCGAAGATCCAAGGCAAGCTGGAGACCGGTTGGGTCTTCCGGTCCGCCGATGAAGACTTGGGGGGAGACGAGAACAAGCCTTTCACCAGCATCGCGCTTTCCTGGCTGCCCAACGATCGCTGGAGAGTCACTGCCGACGTGAGCAACGATTTCCAGACCACGTCGACGGGCGCCTCCGTGGATGGCTTCCAGGGCGGGTTGACGGTGGCCTGGCTCATCAACGACAAGCTTGTCGCCACCCTGGGCGGCGGCTACGAAGATATTACCTACGATGCCCCAGGTTTCACCAGGGACGACGAGGCCATTTTCCTGACCGGCGGCGTCGAGTACATCTTCAATGAGCGGGCCCAACTGCGGGCGGACTTCCGCTATGAGGACTGGGACTCCGATGATTCTTTTCGAACCTACGAGCGCTGGCTCGCGGGTCTAACATTCCGGTTTTCTCTCTGAGTTATGGTCCAGGCGCTTCCCGTCTTTCCCGGCCAAGGTGTTGAGGTCGCTTTCCGGGGTGAGATGCTGCGGGGCGGATGGCACGCAATCCGCTTCGCTGCTTTCGGACATGCCCGCTTGATGTACAATGGATCTGTTCCGAATCTCCGCGTCGCCGGGACGGCGATCCGCTAATGCCTAGGCAGCCATGAATAGACCGCTCCATCTTGTCATTTTTCTCGCGAGCCTTACGCTTCCGGGCTTCACCGCCCGGGCTCAGGACGCCCCGGCCGCCCGCGTAGTCGCCGACGGCTCCTACCAGATTCAAGCGCAAGACCGGGTCAAGGTCAGCGTCTACGACGAACCGGACCTGGCCGCCGATCAACGGGTCGATAAAGGCGGTACCATCGCCATCCCGCTCCTGGGCTCGGTGCGCATCGCCGGGATGACCATTCGCAATGCGGAACGGTCCCTGGAAGCCCGGTTTGTCGCCGAGCGGTATTTGCGCAATCCCAAGGTCACCATTTCCATCGAAGAATACTCCAAGCGCCAGGTCACCGTTCTCGGTCAAGTCGGAAGTCCCGGGGTGGTGGAGTTCGCTTCGGAACAGGAGTGGATGGACATTGTCGATGTCATTGCCCAGGTAGGAGGCTTCACCAATACTGCGAAAAAGAAGGAGGTGCGGGTGACGCGCGGCAAAGGGACCGCCAGCCAGCGGATCCTCACCGTAAACTTCTACGATCTGTTGAAGGAGCGGCGCGGACGAAGCGGGCCACATAGCTTTCGGGTCTTGCCCGGCGACAGCATTTACGTTCCGGAGCGGCTCTTCTAACCCGCGGCGGAAACGCCGGGCTCTGGTTCACAGGACCTGGCGGGTTGGCGGTGGAATCGTTCCGTTTCAGATAAAGCATCATGGAAAGTCAGGACGGTGCGGGCCCGGGGGGGATTCCGCGACTGAGGGCGGCAGCGTGCCAACGTAGCGGAACGTCCAAATGTTCCGATGTCCCGCCACTCCCTCCCCCTAGCGGAACTCGCAAGAGTTCCGATGTCTTGCCAACCGGCTTCGGAAGCGTTGCCGCTTCCGCTACGTCTCGCCAATGGACTCCCCCTCCCCGTAGCGGAACGTCCAAACGTTCCGATGTCTTGCCGCTCTCTCCCCGTAGCGGAACTCGCAAGAGTTCCGATGTCTCGCCAACCGGCTTCGGAAGCGTTGCCGCTTCCGCTACGTCCCGCCAATGGACTCCCTCCCCGTAGCGGAACGTCCAAACGTTCCGATGTCTCGCCAACCGGCTTCGGAAGCGTTGCCGCTTCCGCTACGTCTCGCCAATGGACTCCCCCTCCCCGTAGGGGAACGTCCAAACGTTCCGATGTCTCACTTCGACATCTGATGCGATTCTTATGATTCATCCTCTTTCCCCATCGCCATGAAACCGCCTGTGGAGACGCGACAATCCTCGGATATGAAACGAGTTACGGAGGTCCCTCCCCGCTCGGGCAACCGCCGCGCCCCGCGCGAGGACGTCGCCCCGCTCGAGCCGCCGGACGACCCGCGCCCGGGCCGAGGCC
>JBGTBW010000200.1:0-2871 GCA_041749135.1 Verrucomicrobiales bacterium | reverse complement strand
GGATAGAACACACTCTGTTGCGGCAAGTTTGGCTTCTGGCAAGGCGCGAGGAGGGAGCATATCCCAAGGGGATCTGTGACTGACGAGCAACGCAGCCAGAAGCCAAAATCGCCGCAACCCTTCGGGCAAAGGGTCTTTTGGTCTTGGGCGTCGTTGCTCCTTCGTTACAGATCCCTACGGATATGCGCCTCACTCGCGCCTCGCCCCAGGCCAAAATCCCTCTTTGCAGAGCGTATTCTATCCTACGGTCTGGTCAGTATATCCTGCCAATGCTCCTCCGGATTCACCAGCGCACCCAATACAGCAATTGTAAACACAAAGAGAATTCCTCCACTCACGAATAATCCATACTCTCTCCAACCTAACAGCCTTCCGAGACGTTCCAACCTAAAGAGAAATCGAAGACTTGGACTCACTTGGATACTCCCCGATTAGTGTGGGATGGTTTCCGAGGCTTGGGGGCACTTAAGGCCCAGTCTGGGGCGCCGGTCAAGGCAAAATCCGGCATAACTCAGATCGGGCAAGCCGACGGTCGATCTGCGTGATCCTCTCGCACAAGGCGCTCAAGCATTCCAGATAGGAGACTGCTCTGAATATCTCCTTCTGTGTTGGCATGAACCCCGCAGGAAAATACCCTGTGCCTAGATCTCTCAGCGGTCTTCGCCCTCGTACCCTCGTAGGGGCGCATCACGCAGTCTGGACATATCACGATCACCATATTAAAGTGGCCCGCCGTGACGTTTCGTAGTTTCTGCACCGGCCTCGTGATAGGCTTGCTGGTCGGCGGGGTCCTTCGATGGACCATACTTGACAAGGATCCTCTTCTCACGAGTCCTGTGTCGGCTCCGTACGCCACTGAGGGAGCTTGGGAGCCGGCCCTCACCACCGTCCGGACACCGCGGGCAGGTTTGCCGATACCCACGATGGAAGCGTTGCTCCAGGCACAAGGAGACGCCTTCCTGACGGGTCTCGTCTTGCGCGTTGCCACCGCCGATCCGGCCGAACTCGAGGTTCTTCTGACCACGCTCAAAGAGCAGGAGCGCCTGGATATTGTGACCAAGGACTTGATCTTTTTACGATGGATGGAGATCGATCCGGCGGGTGGTCTCGTCGCTGCGCGCGCCCATCGTCAAGTGAACAGCGCCTTCTGGGCCTGGGCCAAGGTGAACCCGGAGGATGCCTTGGCGGGCGCCCGAGGGGATGCCAATCCCAGGGCGCTAGGGGAGGTCGTGCGAGCCATCGGCCAGAGCGATCCCAAGCGTGGCATGGCGCTCATCGACGAGCTTCGCGAAGGCTTTCGCCGGGGCGCTTGGGATGGAATCCTGAGTGCCGTTGCCTTCGAGGATCCGAAGCGTGCCGCCGAAATTTCGTTGGAATTGAATCTAGTGGATCCTCAACGGATTCAGATCTGGATACGCAATGATCCCCAATCCGCCTTTCCATGGCTCGCCGCCCGCCTCGATCCGGAAAGCAGTGAATTCGCCCGCATGGTAGACGGCTTGATGGAAGCTTATCCCGAGCGGGTCTCCGCGCTCGTCTCGGGTCTGCCCGACGGACTTGCCAAGACCACAGCCACGATCGCTTATGCCGGGCACTTGAGCGTTCGCGATCCCGATGCGGCCCTGACGCTTCTGCGTTCGCAGCCGGCGAGCATCCAGGACCATGCGTTCGGCGTGATCGCCCAGCGGTTGGCTCGCTTCGATGTCGACGCTGCCTTAACGTTTCTTGAACAGGTGGATTGGGAGACCCCGCCTCCCAACGTGAATGCCGTAGAGATCAGCTTTCCAAATGGTGAAAGCTCCGAGATGGGCGGATCTGCCAGTTCGGCTCCCATCGATGCCATCGACGAGTTGATGGTATCCGATGCCTCTCGTGCGGCTCGATTCCTCGAAAGCCTTCCTCCGAGCGAGTTTTCCAAGAATGTTTACTCCCGAGCGATGGCTCGATGGATGGATCGCGATTCCATCTCCTGACACTTCAACGAAAGCAACCTGCTTCCGCAGACCTGGCTGCTTTCATTCGGGAGATCGAGGCGCTCCAAAGTCCCTTGCAGCAGTGTGTCGCCAGCTTATCCCTGGCCATGGAGGCAGCCCCGTCCGCCATTGAGGGAATGCTGGATGAACTGAATCACCTGCCCGCGCATTCGATCCGTTTTGTCGTGGAGCGCCAGCTCGTGTTCCGATGGCTGGCCCATGAACCCGAGCGCGCCATGCGTTGGGTCATAAAGAAGCTGTAACCGCCTCGAGATCCGGAACCCGGGCGAAGAGCAATCCCTCCTCGAGGCCATCGAGGGGCTCCCGGAAACGGAACGCGCCAACGCACATTTCCGCTATATCGAAGTCGTGCAGGAACAAGGTCGATTTGCCGACGCTGCCGAGTTGGTCTCCTATCTGGCTCCGGACGAACCGCAGACGCTGAACCGCGTCTGCGAACTTTCGGCGCGCGGGGCCCACCGCGATACCGGGGCGGCCACCGCCTGGATTGAAAGCCTGCCCGCCGGGCCGATGAAGGACTGGGCCTCTTACAACGCCGCTGAACAATGGGCGCGCTCCAATCGATCCGCCGCGGAGGCTTGGCTGAAAAAACTGGGAGACAGCTTCGATGCGCTGCCGCCGGTCTCCGAGGAATCGTCGGAACGTAATTGATTAGCGGTCTGGGTACTCGTCGGGCGGTCGCTTGTCTCGCACCTACAGTGCTTATAATCATGGACTTACATATACCCGGGGCGTTGCCCCGGGCCTGGAGTTTTTACATTTCTGGCTGGACGTTGCCCCAAACTTCAGTGGAACGAGGTTGCAAAGCCGCGAGAGAAGCCGGAGGCTTCGCAGCTTGTAGCCGGTGGTAAAGCGCAGCGACACCACCGGTGTGAGT
>JBGTBW010000199.1:0-26886 GCA_041749135.1 Verrucomicrobiales bacterium | reverse complement strand
GCGCGGGTGAGCGCGTCGAGCGCGCCGAGCGGCTCATCCAGGAGGAGAATCTGCGGCTCCATCGCGAGCGCGCGCGCCACGGAGACGCGCTGGCGCATGCCGCCGCTCAGTTCGCGCGGCTTTTTGTCGCGGGCCGGGGTGAGATTCACCATCGCGATGTAGCGCTCGGTGTGCTCGCGTTTTTTGGCGCGTGACCAGTTCGGAAAAACTTTGTCCACGGCGAGATGGACGTTTTCAAAAACGCTCATCCACGGCAGCAGCGAGTAGTTTTGAAACACGACGCCGCGGTCGGGGCCGGGCGATTTGATCTCCAGGTCGTTGAGCCGCAGCGTGCCGGAATCGGGGCGAATGAGCCCGGCGATGAGGCTGATGAGCGTCGTCTTGCCCGCGCCGGAATAGCCGACGATGGCGACGAACTCGCCTTTCTCGACGGTCAGGTCGATGCCGCGCAGGACTTCGGTGCGCGCGGCACCCAAGCCGTAGCTTTTGGAGACATGGGAGACTTCGAGGTAGGGCATCGGATTTATGATTTACGATTTACGATTGATGATTTGGGAGGGGCGGCGGACGCTCGCTCGGTATGGATAGCGGCGAGCTTTCGGAGCGATGCGCGGAGTTTGCGCTGCGCGTCATGCGGATGGCCGAGACGCTGCCGCCGCGCGCGGGCGCGGAGGCGATCCGACGGCAGGTGATTCGGAGTGGGTTTTCTGTCGCGGCCAACTATCGCGCCGCTCTTCGGGCCAAGTCGGGAGCTGATTTCATCAACAAGATCACGATCGTGCTCGAGGAGGCTGACGAGACGCTCTTCTGGCTCGAAATGGTCGAGCGAGCCGCCTTGTTCCCGCCCGCCAAGCTCGCCGCTCTCCGCGCCGAAGCAGACGAACTGGTCCGCATCTTCAGCGCCACGCGTCGCACCGCAAAAAATCATAAATCGTAAATCGTAAATCATAAATCGCCCTCAAACGTCACGAGGCGCTGGAGCATGAACATGATCCGATCGAGGAAGAACCCGATGATGCCGATGGCGAACACGGCGACGACGATCTGCGCCATGCTCTCGGTCGATCCGTTCTGGAAAGTGTCCCAGACGAATTTCCCGAGGCCGGGATTTTGCGCGAGCATGTCGGCGGCGATGAGCACCATCCAGCCGACGCCGAGCGAGAGGCGCAGGCCGGTGAAAATGAGCGGCAACGCGGATGGCAGCACGATCTTGAAGACGCGCTGCATCCAGCTCAGGCGCAGGACGCGGGCGACATTGAGATGGTCGCGGTCGATGCTGGCGACGCCGACGGAGGTGTTGATGAGCGTCGGCCAGAGCGAGCAGAGGGTGACGGTGCCGGCGGAAATGAATAGCGCGCGGCCAAACAAAACCGCGCCATCGGGCGGCGTGTAGAGCGCGGTGACGAACACGAAAACGATCGGCAGCCAGGCGAGCGGCGACACCGGCTTGAAGATCTGGATGAGCGGACTGAGCGCGGTGTTGAAGAGCTGGCTCAAACCGCAGAGGACGCCGAGCGGCACCGCGATGAGCGTTCCGATGGCGAAGCCGATGCCGACGGTGATGAGGCTGGTGACGATCTGTTGGTTGAAAGTCGCGGCGCCCGCGTAATTCTTGGCGCGATAGCTCTTCGCCTTTTCCGCGAAACGTTCCGCGCTGTCGGCGCTGCCAGCGGCGCGCGCCTTGTCAGCCTTCGCGTCCCACTGCGCGCCGAGTTCCTTCATGCGCGTGTCGAACTCGCGCTCCTTCGCCGCCTCGTTGCGGGCGAACTCGCGCATCCCCTGCCACGCCGACCAGGTCTCCGCCGGGCTCGGAATTTTCGTGCTCTCGGTCTTCACGAAATTCGCGCAGAGCATCCAGAACCCGAGGAAAGCCGCGAGCGCGACGCCCGGCAGAACGATATCCGCGGCGATCTGCCGCGCCTGCACGGCGGGCTCGTCCCCGGCGATCAAGCGGACGTAAGGCGCGAAGAAACCGAGCCCGACTTTTTGCAAAGTGTGCGCGAGCTTCGCGGCCTCGCGCGGCGGCTTGCGCTCACGTGTGGGTGGAGCGGGCGGCGTCGTCGCGGGCGTGGGCGATGGAGTGATCGTGTTGGTCATGTTATTTCAACCCGATGTCGAAGCTCTTCACGTAGTCGCCCGGCTTGCGTCCGTCGTAGGTCTTGCCGTCGATGAAATCGCTGCTCGCCGGGCGGAAACCATCCGCGCCAAAGGGGAAGTCGCTCTCCTTCATCTTCCCCTCCGCGACCAGCATGTGGGCCGCCTTTTCATACACCTCGGGGCGGTAGATTCTCTTCGCGGTGTCGAAATACCAGTCGTCGGATTTCTGCTCCGCGATCTGCCCCCAGCGCACCATCTGCGTGAGGAACCAGATGCAGTCGCTATACCAGGGATACGAGGCGTGGTGCCGGAAGAAGACGTTGAAATCAGGCATCGGGCGCTTGTCGCCGGCCTCGAATTCGAAGGTGCCGGTCATGCTGTTGGCGATGACCTCCTCGTCCGCGCCGACGTAGTTTGGGCGGGCCAAAATTTTCACCGCCTCCCTGCGGTTCGCCTCGCTCGCGTCGAGCCAGTGGCCCGCGCGGATGAGCGCCTTCGTCACCGCGATCCAAGTCTTGGGATTCTTTTCGCCCCAATCAGCGGTGACGCCGAATACCTTCTCGGGGTTGTTTTTCCAGATGTCGTAATTCGTCACCACGGGCACGCCGATTTTTTTGAAAACGGCCTGCTGATTCCACGGCTCGCCCACGCAATAGCCGACGATCGTGCCGGCCTCGAGCGTCGAGGGCATCTGTGGCGGCGGGGTCACCGAGAGGATCACGTCAGCGTTCAGGACGCCCGGGATGTTCGTCTCCTTGCTCGCCGGATCGTAGTAATAGCCGGGGCTGATCCCGGCGGCGGCGAGCCAATAGCGGATTTCGTAGTTGTGCGTGGAGACAGGGAAAACCATGCCCATCTTCAACGGAGCGCCGGTTGCCTTCGCCTTCTCGACGATGGGCGCGAGGCTCTTCGCGGAGATGGGATGCTCGGGCTTACCGTCGGCGCGCTTCGGCACGTGCGGCTGCATCTGTTGCCAGATGTCGTTGGAAACGGTGATGGCGTTGCCGTTGTAGTCGAGGCTGTAGGCGGTGACAATGTGCGCCTGAGCGCCAAATCCCACCGTGGCCCCAATGGGCTGTCCGGCCAGCATGTGTGCGCCATCGAGTTCCCCTGAAATGACCCGGTCCAACAAGACCTTCCAGTTCGCCTGAGCCTCGATTTCGACGATGAGTCCTTCGTCTTCAAAGAAACCCAGTTCCTTGGCCATCACCAGCGGAGCACAATCGGTCAGTTTGATGAAGCCGAACTTCAGTCCCGTTTTCTCGACCTCCAAGAGCTGCGTCTGGCCGTCTTCACCGGGCGAGAGCGTTTCAGTTCCCTCAACATCCGGGGAAGGACCCGCAAGGGGGGATCTCTCCCCGCAACCCGTCAGCAGCGGAGCCGCCAAAAGGAGTGAGAGACCTAACCAAAAGGACCATTCCAGCCCCCGCCAGGTCCTTGAGCCGAAGCGAAGGCCAGGATGCATCTGCTTGGATTTGTGGGCTCGCCGATAGGGAAAAAGCGTCATATCAACCCCATTGCAAAGCAGCAGCCGCGCCAATCCGCCGCCCAGCAATGCAGCAGCGGCCGAATTCGCCTCATTGCCGCCATGTCCGGGATTCATGCCGGACGCCGCACGCCAGTTGTGCCGCTCGCGGAGCCTCCGCTGCGACTTCTGCGCTGGCCGAGTCCCTTCGCCCTCGGCTCGTCCTTCTGCCGTGGTTCAGCCGCCCGGTCGTACCACTCTGGCTGAAAGACGTCGCCGCCGCCTGCCCGGCCCCTCACGGCTCCTGCCAAGAGTCCCGCCGCCCCCATCCGGTTCAACAGCCAGTTCGCTTTCTCTGTCGAAGGCCGATTGACCTCCTCGCCAAAGAAACGGTGCAGGCGCAAACGCTCCCCGCAGTTCGCGCTCAACACTTCCCCTCGCAGACTCCGAAGCAGCAGGTCCTCGGGTAATCGGACATACTCCGGACGGGCGAGCCATCTCGCTAACCATTCCGCGTTCTCGCAGACGTCACAGAACCGGCACGCTTCCAACAAAGCGCCGGTCAATCTGGCATGCTCGTCGCTTCGGCGCTGGGCAAACTCCTGCCGGACAACGAGCGCCTTTTCGGGATGCAAAGGACTCAATGCCGCGCTTGTGGCCACGCACTTCCCATGGCCCGAAACAACGGCTTCGGTATTCCACGGTTCTCCCACACAGAAACCGTCGAGATGACCCGCCGCCAAGTTTCGACCCATCAACTGGGGAGGAACGGTCACGATCGCCACCTCCTCGGCAGGGCGAATCCCCGCCGCCTCCAACCATTCCCGAAGCAGAAAGTGATGAGTGGAAACCGGGTGCACAACGCCCAGGACCGGCGGTCTCGCGAACGCTCCGCGCCGCAGGGACGCCGCCAAGGCCACAGCGCTGTCTATTCCGGCGTCAATCCATCGTTGGGACAACGTGATTGCGTCGCCGTGCGTGTTCAAAAGGAGCCCTGAAATACAGGCTGCCGGAGCGCACCCGATGCCGAAGGTCGTGGCGAACGCCAGGCCGGCCAGCGCGTGCGTCGCATCCAGTTCTCCGGAGGAGATCTTATCCCGAACCGACGCCCAGCCGGGCTGTCGAATCAGTGTGACCTCCAGCCCAAAATCCCCGAAGATGCCTTGCTCTTTCGCCACCATCAACGGGGCGCAGTCGATCAGGGGCACAAAGCCGACGCGGAGCCGCCTGGCCCTGCTCGATTCGCCGGAGAACGCTCCCTTCATCTGACCGGCCCTGAAGCGGACGGCGTGCCAAATGTGGCGCGACAACTGCTCTCCCCAGCGAAAACCGGTTGCACTCTTCCGGCCGGCCCGCGCCCGTATGCCCAACGACCTCATCGACCTTCGCCAACTTCGAGCCTTCCATGCCCTCGCCGAAACCAGGGGCTTCACGGCAGCCGCCCAGCGCCTTTTCATCACTCAATCCGCTGTCAGCCATTCCATCAAGGCCCTCGAAACTTCGCTTGGCTGTCGCCTCTTCGACCGCACCGGCAAGCAAGTCGGTCTCACCCATCAAGGCCGCATGCTCCTCAAATACGCCGAGCGGATCTTTCGCGAGTTGGAACTCGCCTGCGACGAACTCTCGAGCCTGACCAATTGGGGTTACGGCAAACTTTGCATTGGAGCAGTTACAACCATGTGCCAGCACCTCCTGCCGTCGGTATTGCGGGAATTCCGCGAAAGCTTCTCCAATTGCGATATCCGCATCCATCCAGGCGATACGGGCGAGATCCTGGATCGCTTGGAAGCCGGCGAAATTGATATGGCCGTCGGACTCGACTCCGGCCGACGCGGAGGCTTTGAATGCCGTCCCCTATTTGGCGACGAACTCGCTTTCCTCCTGGCTCCGGCCCACTCCTGGAACGGTAAAGCCGAGCTGCAACGCGCCGACCTCGAAGCCGAGCGCTTCATCCTCTATTCCCGCAGCAGCCACACCAGCCGGCTCGTCGAACGCTACTTCGAGAGGCAGGGAGTGGTGATGCGTCGCGCTCTGGAACTGGGGAACATGGAAGCAATCAAAGAACTCGTCCGGATCGGCCTGGGCGTCGGCATTGCCGCGCCCTGGGTCGCCGCGGAGGAGATTGCTGCCCACACCCTCGTCGCCCGGCCCTGCCGAAGCGAGCCTCCATTGACCCGGCAGTGGGCGCTCTTCCTTCCCCGCGGTCACCAGCCCTCCCTCGCCGAGGAAACCTTCGCCGGCATCTGCGAAACAGTCGCCCAAACCTTCGTCATGGACCGGGCCGCCGAATCGACCCCGGATTTCTAACATCCATCCCACCTAAAACTTGCAATCAAACTCGATGGAGAACAGGTGTTTGTCCGTCTTATACTCGTCGGCGTCGTAATACGCGTACTTCGCGAGGAAACTGAGATGATCGTTTAGCTTCTTGGCCAGCTCCAAGTCGATCTCTTTTCCGTAATCGAAACTGCCGCCGTCGTCGCCGAACCAGTGCAAAGCCGGCCGTAGCTGCATCTGCCAGGGCAATGGAATCGCGACATAGAGATACAAATCTTGAAGCCCCTCTTCCGGAGTCGACAGAAACTGATCGGCGAACCCATTGAACTTATGCAGAGTCGCCAGCGGGGTGCGAAACGCCCCGTTGCCGCCGTCGCTGCCGAGCATTTCGAAACCAGCGCCGAAGGCGGTTCCCTTGTAGTCCGCTCCGAACACTGCATGCAGGTAGTGCGCTGAATAATCGAGCGCACTGTCGAACGCGTCCGATTGGAAGACGTATTCGAGATGCCACGGGAGCTTCCAATCCTCGTCGAGGGGAATAGCCCCTTGCAGGCTGAGTCCGAGAGTCCGGTTGCTTTCGGAAGAGCCCGCGTCGTTCTCCAAGTCCATCCAATACCCGTAAAGGGTGAGGGTGGTCCAACTCCATCCACTATAACGGACATTCAACAAGCTGGTGTCTCCCAAGAAGTCGCTCTGCCCCGCCGCGGCGCGGTCTTGCGATCCGAAGATCCGGTTGGTCCGATGAATGTAAGCGTAGTACAGCGTCAAGTCGTCAATGCTCGAATTGCTCAAAGTCAACGCGTCGAAAGTCTGTTCGTTCTGCCGCCACCCCACGTTTCCCACAAAGCGGTGATTATCGAGGATAATCCGTTGACGCCCGGCCTTAGCCGCCGTGTCGAGTGCGGAATACGCAGCCCAGATTTGGTTCAACTCGAAACTTTCCGGATCAGCAATGACTGCCTTGCTGGCCGGCCCGTGCACACTGGCGGCGCGATAGCTATTGCGGTCCGCGGCGATCGTCCCTTCCAGTTCAGCCAGGGCGCTGAAGCCGCCGAGGTTCTCGAGCATCAGGCCAAGACGCGCCCGCAACGTGGCCGCCCAGGCGTCGTCCAAGCCATCCTCGTCCACATATTCGTAGCGGCCCCGGATATCCACGAGCGGCTTAAAGTAGTCCCCAATGGTTCGTTCCGAAGGGACTCCTACAGGGGATTCGGCGGAGGGGTTCTCCACTTCGCCGCCCACTCCAGCCGTGACACATTGCCAGGCCAAGGCCGCACTACCCGCGAACGTTAAGCACAATCTCGCGATTGATCTCTCCCGCAACAGAGCGCTGCGGCCTTTCTTCGGCATGATCCGGGCTTCCATCGTAATCGCCTCAGCCGTAAGCCCAGACCGTGCCACGCTCTGTGCTCGCACGCGGTGGACGCCCTCAAACCTTTCATCGCCGGCATGATCCGCGCTCATCGAGCCTCTCCCGGTTGCGCGAATCGACCCACCGGCGCCTGCAATCCCGCCGAAGGGCCAGGACCTCGCTCAAGTCCCCTTGGGAGCCTGGCGCACCAGGCCGAATCCAACATGGCCGGCTCCAGCCCGTGGTGAGAGATCCGTTTCCCGCCCCATTCGAGAAATCCCCTCACGATGGGGACGGATTCGACGATTTGCCAAGTAGGCCGTCGTATGCTTCGCGGCCCTTAGGATTTCCGTCCCAAGAGCCGATCCACCCGCGCCAGAATCACGGTGACAACCAGCACGAGGACGACCACGGCGGCGGCCACGACGTATTGCCCTACCGCTACAGCGATCCCAATTCCCGCCGAGAAAAGAATACTCGCGGCAGTAGTGAGAAATCGAATCTTGTCTTCAGCGGGAACCTTCAGGATAGTCCCCGCGCCGATAAAGCTAACTCCGACGACAATCGCCTCGATGATGCGCAGAGGATCCACTCGCAGGGCCGCTTCCGGCACGCCCCACCGCATGTATTCCTTAAGCAGGAAGGGACCCAAAACCACGAGCAACGCGGCCGCTCCCCCGGTCAGCATATGGGTGCGAAAGCCGGCCGGCTTGTTCTGCGCCTCACGCTCGAGCCCGATGAATCCCGCCAACACCGCTGCTCCGGCGATACGCAGAACCGCGTGGACGGTGGGGTCATCTATGGAGATGCCCACGACCGTCAGTTCGCGGCATCTCGAGCTGTGGACTCAATGGCCTGGCCGGCTTCCTGCACGTCGCTTCCGACTCCTTGCATGGTGTTGCAAGAAGCAAGCGCCAGGCATGCCGTCGCCAACGCAATCGCCACTCCTGTCAAACCCCAACAACGCGTCCGTCCTGATTCTGTTTTCTCTTTCATCGGTTTTTCCTCGTGTGAATAGTTCTTCGTGAAACGGCGATGCGTTTCCCTGCACGTTCAACAGTCTAAGTTGCAATTTCCGGACCAGCGGCCCTGCTAATCACTCAAGATACTCCATATCAACGCTTTATGATAAGAATAGACGTCATCTCTTCCCGGGTCAGGTTGCCGCGATCGTGCGGAATGAATGCAGGGCGCCTCCGCCTGCATTGCTCTTTGCACTTGGGATTCCCAAACCGGCAACGCTCGGCGGAGCCCTTACGTCTTCTCCGTGTCCTGGGGAAATCCGGCCGAAGAAGCTTTCCATTGGCAGGAAGCCCGCTGTCCGGGATCTGCCCCTGATTGCAGAGTGCATATCTCCCGCAAAGGGTCCTTGCAGTTCGCATCGCCCTGTAACTGCTGCGCCAACACAAAGCGCGTCGCCCGACCCACTGACTGTAGGCAGGTTATGCGCGCTATGACCCGGCTCGCTGGCTCCGGCATGAGCCCTGCATGACGACGACAGGCGAAGGTCGGACAAACAGCCTGTCTTCCCAAAATGCAGCAAGGAAGGCTTGGCTGATCTGCCCGTCCCCTTGAACTCCAAATTCAGAAGATCATGATCACGACAAAAATCGACAAGCGTTCGCGCCATTCCATCCAAGTTTGCAACGGCCTCCTGCACGAGGAGATCTCCGCGGTGGAGACCTACAAGGAGGCCATCGAGAGATTCTCTGACGAACCGGAAGCAGGAGAACTGAGGAGCATTCGACACGGACACGCCAGCAGCGTAGAGGCCTTGCGCCAGCACATCCTCTCCATGGGCGGCCTTCCCGGGCTCAACTCGGCAGCATGGCGAACATTCTCCTGCGCCATCGAGAAAGCTGACCATCCCTTTGATAAGAAGGACATTCTCCTTCCCCTTCACCGGGGTGAAGAACAATGCCAAACAGAGTACCTCAACGCACTCGACGACGTTGATGTGCTCCCTGAGAGCAAACGGCTTATTCGCGCTGAATTGCTCCGCCGCTCCAATGACCATCTCCTGGTCCTCCAGGCCTTGGCGCGGTCAGAGTGAAAAGTGCCTCAACTATCTCCTCCTCCCAGCCCGGGGGCGCCGGCCATGCCCGGACGCCCCCGGCTCTCTCTTCTGAAACGGGCTTCGGCTCTGAACGCCAGAGCGGTGAAGACGTGCGGGCGGGCCGCTCCGGGCACGCCCGGCCGAGAAGAAGAACTGGGCAACTGAGGATAGGAAAGTCTGCCCGCAGGGCGGAGAGTGTTTCGCAGTACTGGGGCCCCCAATTCCCGATTCAGTGGGCGGAGGAACCCTTATGCGACAGGCGCTCGACGCCCGCACCGGTCCCGGAGGCTCAGACCTCCTGATCTGGCGAGCGGAAACAAGGAGACCGAGGAAAGAGGATGAGCCGGAGGCTCTTGGACTGCGACGAGTATCGCCGCTCTGGAGTGTTTCCATTTCTTGACTGCGGGGGAGGCCGAAGACGCAGTGATCCCGGAGGGATCAGACCTTGTAGCCGGTGTCAGCGCGGAGCGACACCACCGGAGAAGGTCCATCCATCACCAGCACCCCAGCAGGGGTGCTAGACCGCCGCCCTCTCCCTTCGTGGGCTCAGTCCTTCAACTCCAGGTAGCGCTCATCGTACGGGTTTCGCCGCTCACTCTCAAGGCGCGGATCGCCGGGGTGGGTAGAGCTGGTTAGCGGCCGCGTGAGGATGCGAACTCCTGATCTGACGCCCTGCTGGCCCACCCCTGCGAGGAACCCACGGCGACCGGCACGCTCTTCCCGGTAGGCGGGTTTGCGCCTGATTCTTGAGTTCACCTGTTCAACTTAATTCCTCAAGGTCAGGGTTCTGAGCCTTGAATCATCCATGGAAGAGATGCTTGTCCGCAGCGTGGCGGACATCCTCTTTCACCCCCTCCATCACTTTCCCGGCTTTCGCCTCCAAGGCTTCTGGAGTCAGTCCTTCGGCTTCAGCGCGCGCTTTTGTGGCGTCAACCATATCATGGAGAGCATCCCCACCACGCCGAAGGGCATCTCGCCCCGCGTTTCGGGCGCCCTCGATCAGCCGGTCCGAACCGTCGCCCAGCCACTTGTCCTCGGTCCGGGTCCGTGGAAGGAGAACTCCAGCAATAACACCCAAAGCTATGAGACCGCCGCCAACCGCGAGCGGATTCTGTGCCGCAACGTGAGCAATGGAGTCAGCCCGCCCGGAGAATTTATCCTTCGTATTGTGGAAAGCATCCTGACAAGCTTCGCTCGCGCGCTCATAGTTGCGCGCCAGCGACCGCCCCACTTTGCCGGCCTCGGTCACCACTGCGTCCCTCGCTTCGCCTACGGCGCGTCCGGCCGCTTCGCCCGCACTGTGCAGCGCATCCATAGTCGCTTCTTTGGCGCCCTCGGCCTTTTCCTTCCAGGGAGGAGGGGTCTCGTCGTCTCCGTCTCCGTGCTTGCGGATCAGTTCCACGGCGAGCCAGGCCAATCCCGCGCCCGCTAGGGTATAAGGAACCGGATGCCTGCGCACGTGTGAAGCCGCCCGTTTCGCCGATCTCCTCGCTGAATCCAAAGCATCATCGAAAGAGGCGTTTCCCACCCAATCAGAGATCCCGTCCACGACCTGTCGAGGATCGAGTTTCTCGGACAATGCATCCACAGTACGGTCCATCCGTTCCCGGGTGGCCTCGATTCCTTCTTTGAGTTTCCGTCCGGCGCTTTGCGTCAGACCCTTCTGAGTTAGTGTATGTGTCGACATATCCATTCCTTGTTGTCATTAAGTCTTTGCAGAGATTCTTCAGGGATGAGGGACCGTTTTTTCAACCGGTTCATTCCGCAATAGGCGAGAACCGATCCCCCAGCCAAGGTTCCCACCGCGGTCACCGCCGCGGCGCTGAACCGGGCCGCTGATTCACTCATGCCCCAGTACTGAAAGAGCCAAGCCAATAGCGCCGTGATTGCCATTATCGAGATGACAACGCCGGCCGAGACGACAAGCGCCCCTCCAAAAAGCAATGCGCAATCCTTGGCCATTGCGAACGCCTTCCTACGCAGCTCTTCCCGCAGAAGCGCGGTTTCCTGTCTCACAAGGAGAGAGAAGTCTTCCCGCAAGTCGCGAAGCAATTCGACTGCCGTCGGATTGCTCAGGCGGCTGGCTGCCCTCCTCGTTGATAGGTTCGGCGATTCCTCGGCGCCGGGCAGACTGCGATGCATCATGAGCGAGACCCGGCCCTGAACTGGCCTTCGGATGAACTTTTGAGGAACCGGCCAAAGAGGATGCCTCCCAGGAACAACGCGGCAAAAGCAGCTCCCGGATGACGTCGCACGCAAACGCGCATATCCACCCAAACGTCTTCGGGATCAGTTCGAGCCAAGTAGCCAACAGCATCATCGGTAAGGCTAGCCAACCGGTCGACATGACCCGCCAGCCTGTGACTCCGGTTCCGCCGCAAGATCGAGGCGGCGTCCAAGGCGATAGCCTCAAAACATCCAACGCACTCCGCCACACGAAGTTGCTTGGACCGGACGGCTTCCCGGCTCAAACCCTTAAGCTCTCCTACCAAAGATAGAGTCTGGAGTTTAGCGGTGCGCGCCACCTGCCCCACATGCTCCCCGATTGTCGGTTCCTTCCCTTCGACTACAGTTTCAGTTGATGAGTTCATTCAGGTATTGATGAATATCTGTTAGAAAATAAGCGTGATGATCCAGATGACAAGGAAGACCACGAAGAGAATCTTGGCTATCCCCGCAGCGCCTCCCGCAATTCCGGTGAATCCGAGTGCTCCAGCGATCAGAGCGACGATGAGAAAAACAAGGGTCCATTCCAGCATGACGTATCTCCGCGGTTGCCTATGTCTATGGCACACTCCATGCCACGAAGCAGCTCCGCTCTATAGGCCTCTGCCTCAGGCGATTACGCGATTTGGCCGGACGCGGCTCCGCGGGCCCGCCATGCAACCTGCACTCGGCGACTCAGCCGTCTCGGCATCTTGCACGATGAGCTGCGAGGCAATGGGCTTGCCCAGGAGCTTGGGTCCCCCCCTGATCCGGCGGGCGGATATAAGGAGATGGAGGAAAGACGGCGAGCCGGAGGCTCTTGCTCCCCTAATTCACCCTCGCACCTGAACGGCCCTGGCCGCCGGCTGGGGAAGTGCCCAATAAACTTCTTGCTTGTCCAGCGCAAATCGCTCGCTAGGTTGAGGATCACATGACCCCCAAGCGGTCCTTTCTTGGTGCGTTTAAAGGCTGGCCGCCGCGGTGGTTCTCCGCAGGTCGCCGGCGCCGGAACCGGCGCGGCTGGGATAAGAGGTGGGAGCGGGAGGATTTCGCAAGACCATGGCTCCGGCGTGGTGTGTCCAAGGAAACTATCACTGCAGTCGAGGAACTATGGTTCCCGCCTGGCAGCAAAGTGATCGACTTGGGCTGCGGAGAGGGCGACCTCGCCGCCTGGCTCGCGGAACAGGGTTTCGATGTCCTGGGCGTCGATATTGCGCCCGCAGCCATCGAACGCGCCAAAGCTCGTTTTGGAGAAGTGATAGGGAGACTCGAATTTCAAGTCCACGATCTTTGCATTAGTCCCCCTCCGGGAGGGCCTTACCGGGTCCTTGTCGATAGAGGCTGCTTCCATCAAATCTCACTGCAGGACCTCGGCGTGTATGGGCGGCATCTGCTGCAAGCGGCCACGCCCGATGCGCTGCTCTTGCTTTTTCATAAAGCCTACCGCAACGGCACATCACCTGGCGACCCGGCGGAGCGCCAACGCGTGACCCAGCGAATCCAGGAGGGTTTGGGTGGTGGATTCTTGATCGAGAAATGCGATGAGACCTTCCTGGATCCTTTCCATGGCCTCGATCCCGAGCACGCTCTTCCGGGGTTGGTTTTCTGGATGAGGCGACTTCAGCCTGCGAGTTTCGTTCAACTCGCCAGCCCTGCCCAATGGCGCGCGGTCTGATCGAGGTCGGGGCTGGGAAGGTTTTCGGCGCCATAGTGGTGCGCTTCCAACCGGGCGATGGTTTGGTCGAGTTCGCTGATCTGGGTTTTGGGTAGGGTGGCTCGTTCGCGGATGCGGCGGAGCAATCCGAGCACGGTCAGCGGATTGATCTCCGAGGGCAGCGCAAACGCAGTGGGCTGGATCACCGCCGGTTTCCGGCCGCGCCTCCAGACGGCCAAGCCGGCTGCCGCGATCAGAGTGGCCAGAACCGCCAGAAGCCAAGGCCATGGGAAGCCGGGTTTCGCGTAGGTTTCCATCAACTCCGCTGTCGGTCCGACGGCGGCGAGATCGGCGTCGGCGTAGCGGAATTGCGAGAGTTGAAACTCAGGATTCTTTGCGGTGGGGAAAGTGAATGTCTTTGGCAGGGTGGCCAGGCCGCGTTTCGCACGATAGGAGAGATTCCAAAGCCGCTCGGAGACCACGCTGTTTTCCTCGGCCTCAGCGTCGAGTTGAATTACATGCACTCCCTGATCGCCGGTGGCGGTGAGTTCGAAGTCGCCGCCGGGCAGGACCAGCAACTCGCCGAGCGCGGGGACCAGTCCGTGAGCGGTCGCGCGAATCTCCAAGGCCAGTATGCCCTCGCGAGCCTTGCGCTCGTCGAGGATCTGCTTGATCTCGACCTGGGCGATGGGGCGGACATCGGCCGCTCCGGCAGCGGCTACCGGCACGCGGGGCGAATCGACCGGGAGCACGGCAAAGCCTGAGGTGTCCAGGAAATCGAGGTTCAGCTTGAGGGGGGGCAGAGCATCAACCTGTGGGCCCTTGGCCTTGAGCAAGAGATAGGCGTAGGGCGTGATCCGCCACCCGTCCTCGCCGGTCCCGCGCGACAGGATCTTATCGGTGTGGAAGGTGCAGGAAAGGACGTCGAAACTTTCCTGGAGCGCCTGACGCGCGGCTTCCTCGAACTTATCGCGATAGTTCTCCGGCGGCCGTCCGAAGTTGTAGTAGTAGCCTCCCTGCTGGTTCTGGAGATATTTCTGAAATCCTCCCGCTTCGCGTTCGATCTGGCCGGTGTGCCGGATGTCCACGAAGAGGCCGAAGGGGGCGGTTCCGATACGGTCGCTGCCGTCGATGCGGGTCGCCAGCTTCACTTCGGTAACGATGTCCCGGTAGTAATCGTAAAGCTCCTTTGCCTCGCGCGCCCGTTCGTGATCACCGGCGATTTGCAAGCCCGCGCCGAGGTAGCGGTGTTTGAGTTCAGGCTGGACAGCGCTGATGCGGGTGGAGAGAGCGTTGGCGAACTCGGTGAGATGTTTCTCCCCCTCCTCCCCGGTGATCGCACGCAGGGCGTCGCGGATGAGGGGCGTCTGATTTGGCGCTTCAGGGTATTCAAACTTGACGGCTTCGAGGTCGCAGGCTCCGAGGCTCGCGTAAAACCATTGCAGATAGACCTGGGCCGTCTGGTCCTTGGTTTGCAGCGTTGGCAGGGCGCGCGCGTAGAGGTCCGCGGCCTGCTGGAATTCATCAAATGCGGCATCGCGTTTGGCGGTGAAGCTGGAATCTTTCAGCAGCGAGTTTTGATAGGTGGCCTCGTCGAAGAGAACGGCGGCGTGGGCAAGCCGAAGGCCCCAGTGTTCGGGATGGGCGAAGAGGGCGGGTTCAAGCGCGTCGAGCGCGGTCGAGTACCCGCGGAGGATTTCCGCCTGGATGTCCTTGTCGGTGCGCTTGGTGTTTGCGTCCTGCTGGACTTTCGGCACTCGCCAGACTGAGCCTAGGTTAGTCCGCATCCTCTGGACAAGCGCGGCGAGCGTCTCGGGCTGCATACTGGCGAGCGAGCCAAAGACCGTTTCGATGGCCTCGAGCCTGTAGACCTCCGCCAGCGAGTGCGTCTTGACGAAGGCATCGGCGATTTTCGCCTCGTCGAGCCCGTCGATGGGCAGGGCGCGCAGACGCTTCACCCAGCCCGCGAGTTCCTGCAGGTTGCGGTCCTGTCGTGAGCGGGTGAGAGGAATGCCGTCGCTTTGGGGATTGTAGCCGTAGACGTACATGAAGCGGTTGGTGCGGCGCCTCGAAGTATTGGGATCGTGCTTTTCGGTCCAGACCTCGATGAAGCGCCCGGCCAGCCGGCTACCCTCATCCTTGAGCGAGGCAGTGATTTCTTCGATCAGTGGGAAAGCCTCCTCGGGTTCGTTGACCTTGAGGAAGAGTTCCGCGGTCTGCGCGAGCAGGGCCGGGCGCAGGCTGGCTTCGATCCGGTCCAACCACGCGTCGCCGGGCCGCAGGTCGAGCAGGCTTCCGCTAGGGATGGGGCCTGGTCCCCGCTGCTGTTGCTGCATCATTTGCTGCTGCTCGAAGTCGTAATTGGAGAAATAGACGTTCCCGAACGGGTCATACTGCATTTGCGGACCGCGTTGAGTGCTCACATCGCGCTCCAGCGACCACCGGCCTTCCTGCATCCAGTTGATCGCGAGGACGGTCAACGGCTGCCGCCATTCCACTGCGCGCTCGGGAGCGGAGTGCAGGAGCGTGCTAACTACGCGGTGCTGCAATTCGAGGTTGGTTCTGCGCACCTCCGCCTGAAAGTGCATGCGATCGCGGGAGATGACGCTGCCGATGGTGGCGAGGATTTCCAATCCGCGGGCGGGCTCGGTCGTGAAACTCTCGATGAGCCATTGTTCACCGAAATCGGCCTGGACCCGCGGGGCCAGATCCATCGCGCGGCGCAATGCCTCCTGCCTCTGCGCCGTGTCGGAGCCCGGGACGGCAAGAGCGCCCTGAGTCGCCTGCCAGGCCCGTTCGAGCCACACCGGCTGACCTTCCTTGTCGTGCTGACCGAGGAAGTGAAGGGAGAGCAGATTGAGGCTCTCGGCGTCCTTGGAGGCGAGGGCTTCGTCGAGGCCCGGCAGGAACCTCCCGGCGTGGACCGGCTGGCCAGCGGCCACCAACAGCCGCGCGGCGAGCAGTCGCTTCGGCGGTTCCGCGCCACCCAAGTGCGCGACTCCTTTGTCCAGGGCCTCCAGCATGGCCTCCATCCGTTCCCCCCGTTCGACCGATACGCGAAGCAGTCTGCCGAGTTTGTCGAGTATCGTCGGGTCCAGGCCGGTGGGGGAAGCTTCTGCCAACGCGAGGATATCGGACGGGTGGATAAGCTGTGATTCACGAAAAGCGGGAAACTGATCGCTGCCGCCTTGCACCTGTGCCCGCACTGGCGGCCCCGTCCCGGTGCTGACGCGGGCCTGTTGCTGAGGTTGTTGGCGCGGATCGGCCGCGAGCGCGTCGAGCAGGAACTCGTAGGCCTGCTTGGCCTGATCGGGTTGGTCCTTGAAGTTCTCAGCGAAAAACGTGCCTGCCTCATCCCACCGCCCCAGCGCCACGGCGCGGCGGAGCGCGGCCACCGCCTCGGCATGAGGATCGGCCGGAGGGGCTCCCTCGACAGGCGGCGGAGCCGGGCCGGGCGGCGGCAGGACAGCCGCCGCGGTTTCATCGAGGATCACCTGCGGCGTGCGGGAAAAGGAAGCTTTCTTGATCGCGTCCAGCAACGAGGGCAGCGTTGGCTCAGTGGCAGGCGCTTCGGCGGCAGGATCAGGTGCAGCAGCAGCGGGCGCCGGCGATGGGGGAGCCCCTTCAATCACGGATGGATCCGCGAATGGATCCGAATCGGCCTGCGCTGTGGCCCGCGGTGGGGTCAACGGCACGAGGACACAGAGAAGAATAACTCCGAGAGTCCGCGGTGAGCGCGAGGACGAAGGCGAAAGCATCGTCTTCATCAAGCAGAGCCGATGGGCGGGAACTGGGATGTGATCCTACGATCCCGAACCATCCGGCTGCGGACCTTTGCCCGCGGCCCGCGAATCTTCCGGCGGTCCCTGCTTGGGAGGACCATTTGCCTTCGAGTTGCAGCGTCCGGAGCTGCAGCCCTGGCACTGCTTCGGCAGCGGAAGTCCCTGCAACTCGGTGAGGTCCATGCGCGCGAGCTTGATTGCGGATTCGAGATTCCCGCGCTGCATGGCGAGGCTTGCGCTCTCACCGCTGGCCTGCGCCTCTTCGGCGAGATGCCGGAAGTGCTGCCGCGAGGCTTCAATCTCCGGCTTCCATTGTTCTTCCGTTCCGCCCTCCAACCGCATCAACCATGTCAGGTAGTACTTCGCCATGCCGAGAGCCGTTTGCGTTTCGCGCTTGAGGGTAGAATCGGCGCTGGCGTCCTTCGACAACTCAACGAAGAGCGCGTCCAGCTCGTCATGCGCGGCCGGCAATTGACCGCCGAGCAGACGTTCCTGGGCACGGCTAAGGCGCAATTGACGGCTCTCCAGCTCCGCATCGGCCGGCAATGCCGCCAACGCGGCATCATAGGCTTCGATCGCCGCCGCATGATCCTGTTTCGCAACGGCCTCGGCGGCTGCGGCGAGGTGGACCGCGGCGTCGTCGTTTTTCAGAAGATCTTGTCCGGGACCGTAGTGATACGCGGCGACAGCAAGCGGAACCGCCAGCCAAACGGAAATGAGGAGAAGTTTCATGGTAGTGCGGAGTGGGGATTGCAGTGGGTCATTGAACTTTCGCAGCAGGCGCTTGGCAAATGGCGGTTGAGGGCGGAATCAGCGGGTCAGGATGGGTGTGGGCCGGGAGCCGCGGGTTGCAGCCGGCTGATGCAACCGGCCGGGACGATAGCGGACGCCGAGAAAATAGAGCGCCCAGGGCAGGACCGCCAGCACGACAGAACCTGCGGCCAGCGCAGCCAGCGCATACTCGCGGCGGGTGAGTCGCTCGAAGGGGCTCTCGGCTTCCAGGGCGGTGATATCGCGGAGGAGATCACTGGGCAGGTGTTTCTGATTCCCGTCATGATACATCCCGCGGAGGCGGATGGCGACTTGTTTTAACATGGCCGCATCCTGTCGCGACTGACGCCCGTCGATGAACTGCCCGGCGCGGGCATCACCCACCCCGATGAACACCGAGTGGCTGACCGAAGGCGGCATTTCCGGCATGCCGCTGGAGGGCACGGTGTCCCCGTCGGAAATGACCACCAGAGTTGTGCTGCCTCGCGGCCAGGCATGAGCGGTGCGGGCAGCCTCGGTCAGACCGGAGAAAAGGTCGGTGGAGCCGGCCTCGAACGCTTGGGAGAGGGGCAGGTCGGCCAGGATGTTTTTGACCACGGCGACATCGCGCGTGTCCACCACCACCGGTTTGGCGCTGGTGTAGGTCGCGATCACGCTCAACCGCACCTGCTCCATCGGCGCCCGCTCGAATAAAGACTGGAGCAATGCCGCCGCCCGTTCCGAGCGTGTCTGCGTGAAGTCGGGGCCGGCGTCTGTCAGTTTCATGCTGGGCGAGACATCGAGCACCAGGACGAGGTGTTTGATCCGGGAGGGGTCGAGCTTTCTTCCCTCGTGGGTCTTGGGCGGCAACACGAAAAGCGAGGACAACCCCCACGCCACAGCCGAGGCCGCCAAAGTCCGCAAGGGAATCGCGATGTGCGTCCACCCCGCAGGCTGCCGTCTTGGTCCGAAGGCCAGGGGAGCCAGCATGCGAACCCTGCGGACATGCCGCCACTCGGCGAGCCCTACGGCCGCCAGAACGGCGGCGGCAATCCACTCCGGAAACATCACCATGGCGTGTAACGAAGTCCGAACAATGAGATCATCCACACCGCCAGGATTCCTCCTCCCACCTGCGTCCACGGACGGAAATGATCTTGAGTCTCGGCGCTGACCTTCTCCAGGCGGGCCCTTTTCATCTCATCGATGCGCTGGAAGACCGCCTGCAGGGCCGCCGGCTCGCCTGCGGCGAAGATCTGGCCGCCGGTCATGCTGGCGATGGTCGATACCTCCGGAGGCGGAGCGGAGGTATCGATATGGATGCAGAAGACCTGGATGCCTGCATCGAGAAGCTTCTGTCCAATGGCAATGTCGTTGCCGTTGGATAGGTCGTAACTGTAGCCGTCGGTGAGCAGGACGATCATGCGGTCGCCTTCGGTGCGTGCGGTCATGACCTTGAGGGTGTGTTCGAGGGCCGCGCCGACGCGGGTCCCGCCGCTGAACCAGTTAGGCAGTTTGCGCGGGCTGAGGAACTCGGGGGCGCAACGCAGTGCGCTCGGGTCCGAGGTCAGCGGAACCCATTCCAAGATGCTGTCTCCGAATACGATCAGGCCGAAAGCATCGCCCTGACGTTTTTCGATGAAATCGAGCACGGAAGCCATGGCTGCATCGTAGCGGTTGCCGTCGCCGTAGGGACTCACCATCGAGCCGGAGACATCGACAAGGAATTCGATGTTGGTCATGACGCGCTTGTTCTGGGGCAGACCCCACTGGCGCGGGCCGGCGAGAATAACAAGAGCCACCGCCAAGAGGAGCAGCGGCAGCGAGTGGGCCGTGCGCAGCCAAAGCGTGCTCCAGGGCCGGCGTGGAACGTCCGCATGATCGAAGGGCATTGCCACGCGCAGGCCGTGACGTTTCCAGCCCCAGAGCAGACCGGCGAGCGGCAGGAGCAGGAGCAACAACAGGGCTGGATGGGCGAAGCTCATCGGATCACGGCAGGCCGCGGGAGGCGTTCGGGGTCGTGGAAAGATAGGGTGTGAGGAGTTCGGCCACCGCCGCTTCTCCGGCCGAGGGTTTGCCCGAGTGCAGCCACTCCTCGACCTTGCGCAGCAACGCGCCCGCTTCGCCATGCTCTCGCAACTGCCGCACGGCCAGCGGCACGGGCACACTGGTCAGCTCGAGGCGTTCGCGCCAGAACCCCAGCACCAGCCGTTCCAGCCGGGCGCGGCCTTCCGCATCGAGAGAACCCGTCCGGGCTTTTTCCAAGAGCGGCCGCAGCCGGTCGGCGAGCGGCAGGGAGCTTTCGGCCTCGCCTGCGTCCGCCACAGGCTTCCGCCGCCGCCAGCAGAGCAGCGCGACGAAACCAGCGGCCCACAGCACGCTCCCCACGATCAAAGCGCTGCGGTAGCCGCCGAGTTTCGGCGGCGGTGCGGAGAACTCCGCGAGATGACCAGGAGGGCCCGGCGGAAGCGCGGCAACGGCCTCCACTTCGACCGGCGGCAGATCGCCCAGGGCGGAGCCATCGATGCGCTCTAAATACTTTGTCAGGTCGTGTTTCCCGGCCTCATAGGCGAACCAACTGAAATCATAACGAAAGCCGGCGGAGCCATGCGGATAGACTCCAGTCAGGCGCAGCACCACGGGGCTGCGGCCCGAGGGATCGGGTTTCACCCGCAACTCCGGGCCTGGCAGCAGCACATTCTTCACCTCCGCCGTCATTCCCACGCCGGCCGGTCCCGCACCAGCACCGGCCGCTCCGCCGATGAACAAGGCCAGCGCAACGAAGCGGACCAGATGCTGGCGAAAACGCTTCATCGTGCTCCCCGGTTGAAGACGCCGCGAGCGCGGAGGAACTCTCGCAACGGAGCCGCGATCGGTTTGTCAGTGTAGAGCGCCAGATGATCGACTCTTCCCCGCCGCAATTCCAAGGCCATCGCTTCGCTCGAGGGCGGCGCGGCGCGTCCACGCGAGAGAAAACCCGTGCCGGTCTCCGCCTCGCGGGCATGGAAGAATCCCGTGCCGGCCATCCGGTCCTCCGCCGGGTCGCGGAGTTGCAGCGCAATCACCTCGTGCCGCTGCCCGGCTAGGCGCAGCGCAGCGGAGCCCGCAGGGTCATGCAGGTCGCTCAGCACGATGAGCATCGCCCGGTCGGACAGGAGTGAGGAAATCTCCGCCACGCGCAGGGCCAGTAAGGTTGTTTCATCCAGCCGGTAATGCCGCAGCAGATGCAGCCACTGCATGATCTGCAGCCGGGACAGACTGGGCGTGACCCGCAGCGGCCGTTCGCCTACCCCGACCATTCCCACCGGACTGATGCGATCAAGACACGCGAAGGCCAGCCCGCCGGCAATCTGCACCGCCCACGCATACTTGCTCAGCGGCTGCGAGCTAACCGTCATCGACGCCGAGGTGTCGATAAAAAAATATACAGGCATTCGCTTTGGAGCCTCGTATTCCTTGATGTGCGCCTTGCCGGTGCGCGCCGTGACGCGCCAGTCCATCGCCCTCACCGGATCGCCCGGCTCGTAGACTCGCGACTGCACGTACTCAAGTCCCGACCCGCGGAACGGGCTGTGATCCGTTCCGTAATTCAACGAGTCGGCCAGCCGCTTCACCGCCAGAATGAACTGCCGAGTCTCGAGCGGATCGCAGGTCGCGAGGCGCGCGTAAGGCGCCTCGCTCATGTGGTTGGACTGATCACTGACTACTGATCGCTGATCCGTGTTGCTTCGGCAAGCCTGCGGCGCCTCGAAAACCCGTTGCTCCCAGGGGAGCCCTCAGGTAAAGGCAAGGACATTCTCTGCGCGAAGCGCATGGAGTGCGCGGCTGCGCCGCGCTTTTCCTTCCTCGCTCACGCGCCTTTCAACCTCTCTTCACCCCCGATTCCAGCACAGAATCTCCCGGGCTCGATGGGAGAGTCTCAGGCCAGAGGTCAGGCTGCCGCCAAAAGCGCGGCGCAGCCGCGCACTCCAAAGACTTCGTCATCTCAATCCTTGGTTCACCTTCCCGGCCTCCCGGTCCGAGCCCAGCCCGGCCGCCGCCAAGGGACGCCGGAGGCCCTTGGACTGCGGCGAGCATCGCCGCTCTCTCCCGGCGCGGAGCGCCATCCCCGTAGCTGCATTCGCAAGAATGCAGACTGGCCCGCCAGGCCTTCGGAACTCTCACGAGTTCCGCTACACTTCTGACGCCAAGGGAAGCCGGAGGCCCTTGGACTGCGGCGAGCATCGCCGCTCTCTTCCGGCGCGGAGCGCCGTCCCCGTAGCTGCATTCGCAAGAATGCAGACTGCCCGCCAGGGCTTCGGAACTCTCACGAGTTCCGCTACAGCTCTAACGCCAAGGAAAGCCGGAGGCCCTTGGACTGCGGCGAGCATCGCCGCTCTCTCCCGGCGCGGAGCGCCGTCCCCGTAGCTGCATTCGCAAGAATGCAGACTGGCCCGCCAGGCCTTCGGAACTCTCACGAGTTCCGCTACAGTTCCGACGCCAAGGGAAGCCGGAGGCCCTTGGACTGCGGCGAGCATCGCCGCTCTCTCCCGGCGCGGGGCGCCGTCCCCGTAGCTGCATTCGCAAGAATGCAGACTGGCCCGCCAGGCTTCCGGAACTCTCACGAGTTCCGCTACAGTTCTGAAGCCAAGAGAAGCCGGAGGCCCTTGGACTGCGGCGAGCATCGCCGCTCTCTCCCGGCGCGGAGCGCCGTCCCCGTAGCTGCATTCTCAAGCATGCAGACCGCCCCGCCAGGACTTCGGAACTCTCACGAGTTCCGCTACAGTTCTGACGCCGAGGTAAGCCGGAGGCCCTTGGACTGCGGCGAGCATCGCCGCTCTCTCCCGGTGCGGAGCGCCGTTCCCATAGCTGCATTCGCAAGAATGCAGACTGGCCCGCCAAGACTTCGGAACTCTCTACCGAGTCTACCGCACCACGTTCAACACCGACCTCGCCGTCCCCTTGATCCTTACCAAGACGTAATCGAGTTCCTCGCCCGGGGCATGACCCCGCATGAACTAGGGCCTTGGAACCTCAGTGTAAGGAATGCCGGCGAGAAAAGAACTCCTCTTCGAGCCGCTTATGGAAGCAGGATGTCTCAGGCAACAACGCGCGGGCCCGTTTTGCTAAGGCGGCTGCCTTCTTGGCATCTCCCTGGCGGCTGGCGGCGATTGCGAGGTAGAGGCAAGCGATTCCCTGATCGGTATCGTCCGGGCTGTGCTCGACGACTTCGCGGAGGAGGATCTCGCCGGCTGCGAAGGATCCGCCTTCAATAAGAACGGAACCTCGGGTTCCGGAGATAGTGATTTCACCTGGAGATAGGCGCATCGTTTCCTCGGTCCATTCATCGGCGTCGGAAAGCAGTTCAGCGCACCCGGCCGCGAGGACGTAAGTGCCCAAGGCGTCGAGGGCGCAGCACAGAGCTAAGGGAGGCGGGTTGGCGGCGCGGAAATCCGCGAGATGTTTGCGCAGTGCGGCGGGATTCAGATCGCCGGCGGACGCTGCCGCGATCATCCACCCTGCGAGCGCATCGGAGTGCACTGATGGTGGGATTTCCGCACTCAAGCACTCCTCGAATGCGGTTTGCGCCGCCGTCCAATCTTTCAGCCGTATGTGGCGGAACCCTGTCAAGTATTCTGGAAGGAAACTTTCGGGATGAGCGCGCGCAAGCTCTAGCAACTGAGCGAGAAGTTCTGCTTCGTTGCCCGTGCCCTCGCACGCCTCCAGGGCCTTTCGGGCAGCTTCACCGATGCGAAGCCACTCTCTCTCAATCTCGGCACTGATGAGGTACGCCAATTGAATGTGCACTGACCCGCCCGATGGGTGGAGTGCAGCGTCGTCCGGAGACTTCGGCCGACTGGCCTGCAGAGAGTCGGCGAACTGCCAGCAGATGAGGGCGACGAAGATGCAAACGAGGACGTACAGATTGAGAAATGTCATCTCGTCGACAAATGCCACCCCGGCTAAGACGACCATTACTGCGCCGGCAACCACTGCCGGCCAGAAAAGCCGCCTCCAGCGAGGCCCGAGTCCTTGGCGAGGCGAAAACGGGCGCTTCCGCAGGAACAGAATTTGGAAGAGAGCCGTGCCGTCGGAAACATAGGGGGATCCGTATCGTGTTCCCCAGGCAGGCCAAATATTCGCGCAGCACTGAATAAAGTTTGCCGCGATGAAGCACCAGGCGAAATCCAGGCGTCGTCTAGGTTGGAACTCGCTCCAGTCAGGAGCGCCGGCTAACGCCCATGCGGCGGCGGCCATCAAGAAATGAGAGCCCGGACCAGCAGCATACACCAGGAACAGACGCGGCAAGGTAGTGAAACCAGCCGGGTTGTGGAACTCAACATGACCACCCCAGGGGAGAGCACGCCAGAGGAAGGGGAAGCCGAGGAGATTGCCGTGGAAGAATAACGGACCGATGCCAGCACAAATCCGTCCTCGGCCGAGACGCAGCCAACGGGCGGTTATGGCATGGGCCACTTCATGCGGCAGGGTAGTCGCCGTCATCATGATCCAGACGACAGCGAGATTGAGGCCCAGCCAGGGAGCGGAACGCCCTGGCATCATCCAGGCAAGGATCCCGCAGACAATCCCGAAGAGAAGCCAAGAGGCGAGCAGGTCCGCAGCTTTTCTTAGGTCCGCACGATAGAGGCACTCCGGGCACACCGCTTCGAGTCCAGTGTCCGACTTGCTAACATCGAACGCCGATCCCGTGACGGCTGTCCGGCCGCATTTGGCGCAGACTGTTCGATCCCCGGGATGGCTCTCCAGCCGGCTCATGAGAAGGGTCTTCGGGCGGCAGAGGGTAGAGGATCGGCGGGAGTCGCGCAACGACAGCGCGGCGGCCGGATTCCAGGCAGCCGTTCCCCACTTCTGATAATACGATATTGTAATCCTCGACCTCGAGGATCTGAACGAGGAAACGATTCTCCCTCGCTGACTTCTCGCTCGCCGACTTCCGCCTCGATCTTCTCCGCTTCCTCGAGGCCAACCGCGAGGCCCTGGAGTCCGCCCCCGCTCGGCCTCTACGCCGTCGTGCCTCCCGAACCGCAGATCCCCGCCACTCGCCCCGGCATCGTCTTCTGCTTCCGCCAGCGCGATGATAAGCGGCCCGTCGAGGTCAATCCTCTCGCCCCCCACTACCTCGTCTACGTCCTCGACGACGGCAATGTCCGCCTTACCTTCGCCCAGCCGAAGCAGTCGCTGGTAGTCCTCCGCACCCTCGCGGCGGGCCACGCGACGGCTACGACGATCTCTGCGACCTCTTCGACGCCCGCACCCGGAACGGCGCGGACATGGCCCATGAGAACCGGCTTCTCGACAGCGCCGTCGAATCCATCCGGAAAACCTTTGGACGGCGCGCCGCCGCCACCCTCTTCTCGGGTCGCGACGGGAAGCTCCCCTCCGCCAGCGAAACCCCGTCCTCGCACGCCGACCTCGAACTCGTGACCTGGCTCGTCGTCACGGAGGGCAATAGGGCTTGAAGGGGGTGGTCTTGTGATCTAGAATCCTACTATGGACAATATTATATCCGGGTTTTCTTCAAAATAAATCAGATTCCACCACGTTCATCTCATGAAAATCACCGTGGATCTGCCTGAAGTCGAACTTGCCGAGATCTGTGAAATCACCGGCATCACCAAGAAGGGCCCTGCGATTCGCCGGTTGCTTGCCGATACCCTGCAGGCCCAGCGCCGTGCCCGCATCGCCGGAAAATTCCTCTCCGGCGAGTGGTCCGCCGAATTGGAGAACTTCGAGGCCGCCAAAGCGGAAGACCGATCCCAATCCAGAACTCTCTCCGAGCAATGGCGCGACTGATCGAATCCTCGCTCTGGGTCGATTTCACGCGGGGCAAGTCCCCGCTCGCTCTCAAATCCCTCATCCAGCCCTGGATCCTGGATCCCCTCGCCTGTCTCTGCGAACCTGTCGCCTTTGAAATCCTCCGCCACGCCACTCCGCAGGAGCGCCCTTGGATCGAGGCCCAGTTCGCCACCCTGCCGCTCCTCGCCACCCCGCCGCTGCTCTGGCGCGATGCCGCCCGCCTCGGGCAACAATGCCGCGATCAGGGTATCATCGCGGGTTCGCTCGATCTCCTCATCGCCAGCCTCGCCCTTCATCACGATGCGGAGCTGATCACCTTCGACACGGATTATCAGGCGATCGCGCGTGCCTCCGGGCTTCGGGTTTTGCTGCTTTCCCGCGAGCTACCGTGATTTCTTCATCCTTCCTGACCCATGCCGGACCTCCGCGCCCCCATCACCGCCGACCTGCAAGCCCTCGCCACGGCTCCCCTCCGCGACGCCTCCAAGGCCCTCCTCGACACCCTCGGCGACCGGAGCGACAAGACCGTTGCCTTCGACAACTCGGATCGACAGACCTTTTTCCACTTCCTCCGCGAACACAACCGCGATGGCGGCTTCGATCTGAAGAAGGCCCTTTTCTCCGAATGGCAATCCGCCGATCTCCTTTTCCAGCTCACCGACGAGGAACTCTCCCGCGAATCCACCCTTTTCAAGGACAGAGAAATCAAGCCCGGTCTGCTCCGCTCCCACCTCTTCGTGGCCATCGACCTCAAGGGCAAGGGCTACGCGCGCGGCCAGTTGACCGGCCTCGCGAAGAAACGGGGTCGTAATTCTCATCTTGATATTGGCGGTTGGCGGCTGCGTTTGAGCGGATGCCGAGGGCGTTGCGCATTGAGTTCGCGGGGGCCGTTCACCATGTGATGGCGCGGGGGCAGCGGCGCGCGGCCATCGTGCGGGACGATGGGGACCGGGCGCGGTGGGTGGAGACGCTCGGGGAGGCGGTCACCCGTTCGCGGTGGAAGCTTCTGGGCTCTGCCCTCATGGACAACCACTACCATTTGCTCATTGAGACGCCGCAGCCGGCGCTGGTCACGGGCATGAAATGGCTGCAAGGCGCCTATGCGACGCGCTACCGGCTGGTGGGAAGCTTCTTTGCCGGACGCTCCAGGGCGATACGCATCGAGCCGGACAACCGGCATCTGGGGACGGTGCTGGATTGGATGTTTGGCAGGTTGAGTGGGAGGTGCGGCGGGAGTTGGGAGAAGCGGAGGCGGAGCGGCTGCTTCGTGCGGCGTACGCCCGCTGGGGCTGGGGGCGGGAGGAGTTGCACCGGCGGCCCAAGGGTGACGGACAAAAGGCGGCGCTGGGCTGCTTTATCCGGCAGCGAACGGGCGTGCCGCTGTCCTGGTTCAGCGTCATCTGCACACCGGCGCCACCGCCGCCACGAGCCGCAGATCGGAAGAGCACACGT
>JBGTBW010000198.1:0-2503 GCA_041749135.1 Verrucomicrobiales bacterium | reverse complement strand
TGTCACCGGGCAGGTTGAATTCGGCCAGCGCGGGGCGGGTTAAAACCGGCCACTGCTGATTGGTTCCTTTTACCTCAATGCCCATGGTTTTCAAGTTTTTTCTTCTTGGAGCGTCTTTGCTTCCTGTTCCTTGCCCGGGCGGCCCTTCAGGCGATAGCTCTTACCCGTCAGGGTGAGGATCTCGGCGTGATGGAGGAACCGATCGAGGATTGCGGTGGCCGACGGCACATCGCCGATGAGTTTTCCCCAATCCTCGATGGGCCGGTTGGAGGTCATCACCGTTGAACGGTTCTCGTAGCGCCGCATGATGATCTCGAACAGATACTCACCGGACCGCTTGGGCAGTTGCTTCATGCCCATGTCGTCGATGATCAGCAGATCCGGCTTCAGATAGCGATTCAGCACCTTGTCCTCACCGGCCAGGGCCTCGTCGTGCAGGAAGTCGCGGACCACGTCGAAGATCGAACGATACAGCACAACGTGCCCGGCCTTGATGGCCTGATACCCCAATGCCTGGACCAGGTGGCTCTTGCCGGTGCCCGGCGGGCCCAGCAGCAACACATCGCGCCTCTCGCGGACGAACTTGCACGTGGCCAAGTCGTAGACCTGTTTCTTCTTGATCGAAGGATTGAACGCGAAGTCGAAGTCTTCCAGCGTCTTGGGCTCGCGGAACACCGCCGCCTTGACTCTTCGATGCATGAGCCGATCCGCACGGATGGAGAGTTCATCCTGAAGGATCAACTCCAGGAATTCCACGTGATTGAGCCCGTTGCCCGCGGCCTCCTGCAGCCGCACTTCGAGGCACTCGGCGAGCCCCGACAATCTGAGTTTCTTGAGAGACGATGTCAATGATTCATTCATGGCGATCACTCCTGGTTAAAGGCCGCTGAGACCAGTTCACCATAATCCGCCATCGAACGGATGATGGGATGCTCCTCCAGGAACACGAACCGATCCTGTTTGTCCGCCTGCCGCGCAATCAGCTCGCGGATGGTTTGCAGACGATAGGCACCGTGCGTGGACGCGATTTCACAAGCCTGCTCAATGGAATCGCTGGGATGCCGATGCGCCAGGCTCAGCAAGCCCATCAACACGCGAACGCCTTCGACGCCGCGCTGATGCACCATCTGCTGAGCCCACTGGCCCGTCCGCTCGCCAATCAGGTTCGCCTTACCCAGCAGGTAAACCGCGCCTTTCTCGATTCCGCTGCGTTTCTGAGAGGCAATGTGCTGCGATTGCGTGCTGAACCGGCCGGGTTCGTGTTTGACGTGGAAAGCGATCTGTTCCATCCGGTGGTTGAAGAGACGAACGATCCGACAGTCCCAACGCACCCAGACCTGACGCCCGAGATATTCCGGCGGCGCCGAGTAGTAGGCCTTGTCCACCTCGACGTGGCCGTCCCGGTTGACCTTTCGCCGGACCTCCTCGAAGAACGGGAACCTCGCTGCCGGCATCGGCAACAGCGCCGCTCGCTCCGCTTCCTCAAAGGCCTTCTTCACCTGCTTGCGGGTCGTGCCGTGGATGCGCGTGTCTGCAACCGTCGTCTCCCAATCGAGCAGGTAGGTGTTTTGTTCCTGCAGACTGCTGAAGATTTTTCCCTTGAGGGCATTGTCCTGGACAAAGCCCACGCCCCTTTCCACCTTGCCCTTGTGACGCGGCGTGTACGGCCTGGTCGGCAGCGTGACTGTTCCGTAGTGCGCATGGAAGGCCTGAATCTTCGGGTTGAGATCCGGGTCGAACCAGTCCGCCTTGCTCACCGCCGCCTTCAGGTTGTCGATGACCAGTGTTCGCGGTACTCCGCCGAAGTGACAGAAGGCATTCTCCATGCAGCGGATGAACTGCTCGGTCGTCTGACGGTAGACCGCTTCGCTGTAGGCCTTGCGGGAATGGCTCAGCACCATGCGGAAGACATGTGTTCGCCGACGCCGCCCATCGGGCGTGATCACCGGCGCCCCGGTGCCGAAGTCGATTTGCGCCTCCTCGCCCGGAGCGCATTCCATGCGGCGAAAGGGAAGAGACGTGCCGGACTCAAGCCGGCGGGCCAGTCGTTTGACGCTGTCGTAGCTCCCCGCGAAGCCGTGCTCGGTCTTCAGATCCTGCCAGATACGCTGACAGCTCAGCCCGCGCTCCAGACCTTGTGCAATGGCTTCCTTGTGCGGCTCGGCCGTACTTGTCGGTCCCGACCCGGCGGGCGGGTTTGGCCGGTTTTGGACATTCAAAGTTTCCGGCAGATCACTCGCGCCGGCGCTTTGCTCTGCCAGCTGCACGTGCCGCCGCACCGTGTCCCGGTGAATCCCCAACTCGCGGCCGATCCGTCGAAACGACCAGCCCCGCGCCCGGAGTACGTAAATCGCTTGAACTTGCGCCATCCTGAGACAATTCGCCATCGCAACCTCCTCCAGCCAACCACTGGCTGGAAAAGGTGTGACAACGAATCAACGCCTCCTCAAGATGGCCGGTTTTCACCTGCCCAGGACTGGCCGGTTTTGCCCGCCCGATGACA
>JBGTBW010000197.1:0-5946 GCA_041749135.1 Verrucomicrobiales bacterium | reverse complement strand
CGCTTACCTCAGGCTCAGAACTCCTGATCTCGAGGAATTTCGATGAGCCGGAAAACTATGTGGCGCGGGCACTCCTGCCCGCGAACTCTCTAGGCTCACTCGGCGGACAAGAGTGTCCGCCCCACAAATCGCCCCACAAATTGAGTGTCATTCACGGAGTGGCGGTCTCGCTTTGGCTCACTCTTATTCCCCTGTATCCATTATCTTCAGAACTCCTGATCTCGAGGAATTTGGATGAGCTGGAAGGGTATGTGGCGCGGGCACTCCTGCCCGCGAACTTTCTAGGCTCACTCGGCGGACAAGAGTGTCCGCCCCACAAGTAGGGCGTCATCTGCCGAGAGGCGGTCTCGCTTCGGCTCAGCGATTTTCCTCCCTGTCCATGATCTCCCTCGATAGGTCAGGAGTTCTGAGGCTTGAACAGGGGTGCTCACCCAGCCCTGCGCCTTCGGCTGCGCGCGTCTGGTCCGCACGGGGCTCGCCGGCCCCTCGCGACGATACAGTATGAGAAATGCGGGCTAACGGAAACGAATGGCGGGAGGCAGTCGTCCGGTGAGAGGGGCTCCTCAGCGCCGAAGCAGGGTGCGATAGTAGCCCTCAGCGCGGCCGAGCCTTTCGGGGTCATCGTCCTGAAAACTCACTGGCTCGCCGGTTCCGCTGACCGGCGCAGGGGTGATGGTGATCCAGGCGCCGGTTTCCATGGAGGGAGAGTATTCCACGTCATAACTGGATCCTTCGACGGTAGTCCAGGTGAGGCGAACACTGTTGCCGGTGTGTTCGATGCCGGAAATGACGGGAGGCTCCGGATCCACGGGGCCGGGCGAGCCGACGAGATCCTGAAGCGGGGTCTGGGAAAGGAGATCGACTTCACTGGGGTCGAGGATGTGCGCGGACCACACGGCGGTTTCGCCGATGCGGCCCTGCCAATGCGCTTTTGCCCCGTTGCCGAGGCGGAAGAACTCCATGTTGGCCAGGGGTCCCGAGGTCTGGACGGGGTCGGTCGCGGCATTGGCCACTCCATCGACATAGAGGAGGAACTCCCCTGATTCGCCATCATAGGTAACGGCGATGTGCTGCCAGGCTGTGGTTTGGATGCCGTTGCTGAACTCGCCTTGCTCTTCGCCTCCGGACTGCTCGGTTTGGATGCCCAGTTTGATGGTGTTGACGGCTCCGGCAGTAGCTCCGGCGGCGTCATAACGGATGTTCCAGAGATCGGCGTCGCCGTTGGCCAGGGCTTCCCAGAATCCGCGATCGACGCCGGCGGAAGCGGACTGGATCCAAATCGACAGGGAGAATTGGGTGGATCCGTTGAAGACGAGGTCGCCCATGTTGACCTCGTCATCGGCTCCGTCGAAGAGGACTGATCCGCCGCCGGGGAAAGGTCCGTCCGGGGCGAAGGAGGCGCCATTGTCGAGGGTTCCGGTCCGGCCGCCAACCAAGGCGGCGGCGGTATTGCCGGAGCCATCGTGAAACAGCCAGGCATGATCGGGCAGGGTGATGAGGGGACCGGCCCCTCCGGGCGAGGCGGCGTCGAGAGGATCGTAGCCTTGAGCGACTTCGAAGCCGTCGCTGAGGCCGTCGCCATCGGTGTCGCGATTGGTGGGATCGGTCCCTGTGACGTTGACTTCATACCCGTCGTCGAGGCCGTCCTTGTCCGTGTCAGCTACAGTGGGATCGGTGGCGGGATTGCCGTTGAGTTCCTCGCTATCCGACAAGCCGTCGCCGTCCGTATCCGCCTGGTTAGGATGAGTTCCTGCGGCGAACTCTTCGGCATCGGTGAGCCCGTCGCCGTCGTTGTCGGCTTCGGCGTCGAGAGGATCGGAGCCGAAATCCAGCTCTTCCTTGTCAGAGAATCCGTCGCCATCCGTATCGGCGAGCAGCGGATCCGTCGAATAGAGGTTGACCTCCTCGCCATCGGTGAGCCCGTCTTTGTCGGTGTCGGGATCGAGAGGATCGGAGCCGAGGACGGCCTCTTCTGCGTCGGAGAGCCCGTCGCCGTCGCTGTCGATGGGGCCTTGAGCTTGGAGGACGGAGCCTGGGTTTTCGAAGAGAAAGGCCGCGTCGGCGGCGCTGATGGCGCGGGTGTAGATCTGGACGTCATCGACGGTTCCGTCGAAGGCGAGGGCTCCCTTATAAGCTCCCACATAGAAGAAGCCGGCGAGGTTGTCAGTGAGCGCGGCGGGATTGTCCTGGGCAGCGACCTCGGCGCCATCGACGTAGATGATCGCCCGGCGGGCTCCGCCGGTGTTGTCGAAGACGAGCAGGACATGGTGAGAGGAGTCCACGGAGACAGGGGTCGTGGAGGAGGTGAATTGCGGCTCGGTCCCCAGCCACCATTCCAATTCTCCAGCGTTGAGGATCAGCGCGAAATTGGGACCGCTCTCGTCGTCGCCCTTGGAGAAGAGCACGCTGAGATCGAGGTCAGCCGGTCTCGCCCAAAGGGAGACGGCAAAGCTATTGAAGAGGTCGAACGCAGTTGCGGGAGTCTTGAGCTGGGCTCCGCCGCCCAAGGCGACGGCGGCTCCCGCAGCAAGCCCCGGCTGACCGAGTTGCGCCCCTTCATATTCTCCGTGCCGGTTGAAACCGGTGATGTCGAGCATGGCCGTTCCTTCGGTTTCATCGAGGGGGTAATGAGCGCCTGGACCGGAAAGATTGAGGACACTGGCGGAGAGTTGGATCTCGACGCTGGCTTCTTCGGGATCCGGATCGTTGGTTTGGAGGGTGAGAGCGGCCAGGAAGGCCCCGGTGGCGCCCCCGTGATCGAAGGTCAAGGCAATCTCGCCGCTGCCGCCGGGCGGAATGAGACCGGGCAGACTATCGACGGAGAAGCGTTCGGCGGAGGGTCCGCTGAGAGCAGCGCTGATAATCTCCAGGTTCTGGGTTTCCCCGGTATTGCCAATGCTAATCGTCGATAAGTGCTGCTGTGGTATGCTGGGCAACTGGCCGAAATCCTTGATGCGAGACACGGTGATGTTCGGATCGGAGGGAGAACTGGGCAGGTGAATCCCTTGGGCGACCCGGTAGAAATCGATGTCGACCGCTCCGGTCTGTGGAGTGGAACCTTGCGCGATCCAAAGGTAGTCGGAGTCGTGGTCCTGATTGCCGCCGGCGGTGACATGGAAGGCCGTTCCGGCCGTTTCTCCGTCTCGATAGACGTCGACGCGGTGGGTGCCGCCTCCGGAGGAATCCCGCACGATGGTGATCCAGAACTCGTGCCAATCGGTGAGGTTCTGGAGAGGGACCAGGTTCTCGGAGCCCTGGCCGGTGTTGACCTCGTTGATCACGGCGTCGCCGTTGAGAGGGTTCATGGTGAGGCCATTCTGGCTGGGGCTGCCCGTTTGCACGTCTGTGGTGAGCGCGAGCGCGAAGCATATTTTTCCGCTGCGGTCGGCTCCGGGATCGGCGGTGTCTTGTTCGTGGATTCCGATGGTTCCCTTGCCGCCGTCATGGAGGACATAACCATCTCCGGTGGGCGGCACGTTTCCCATTGCGCCTCCGCCATCTGGGTGAATCGGGTCGAGCGAGCCGCCAGTGGCCAGGCGCGCCCGAAAGTTCAGGGTGACTCCATCCCGCAGCGGTTTGTAGCCGTCGGAGAAGGTTTGACCGTTGGCGTTTGCGCCGGTGGCTCGCATGTCCCGGAAAAAGGCGATCTTTCGGTTGCTGCCAGGGTCGGCTTGACCGTGGTCGCTGGGATCGCCGGTATCTTGTATCCGGAGGTAGGTGGTCCCTTCTGCGGTCAACGAGCTGACGCCGCCGGGACGTCCGGATCCGACCGGCGAACCGTCCCATTCGTCGGAGCCATTGGTGTGGCTCCAGGTTCCGTCGAGAGCGGCATCGGCTGCGCCGGCGGCCGCGGAACCGTCGTAGGTGTAGACCCAACCGTCAGGCGGAGGTGCATACACTGAAAGATCTTGAGAGAAGAGCTGCTGAGGATTCGCGAGAACGATCATCCATCCAGCGGCAGTGGTCACGACGGCAAAGAGCCCGCGAGACTTCATGGTTTCTGGGGGTTGTTGGTTTCCGCGGCCTGGCTGCTCAGAGGAGAATCTACTTGGGGAGAGCTGATCCAAGCTGCGCATTCTCAGGCTGCCAGGGCGCGAAAGGGCATGTCAACCCTCAATGCTTCCCGGAAGAACCCACCCACTCCGCCTTCGACGATGAGCCGGACGGGAGGATGACTGGGAAGGGAAACCGGTCCAACGCCGCTGGGTCCGCCGTGGCAGGACCTTCGATTAGCCGGCGGAGCCCCTGGTGGGATCGAGTGGGAGCAGGGCTCCTTCAGGACCTTCCGGCCAGCGGGCTCCCTGCTCGATCCAGCGGCGCAGGACCTCCTTGTCGGCTTCAGAGAGGCGTGGACCTTCAGGAGGCATGGCTTGGACGTGTTTGCCTTCCGTCAGCAGCGTGACTGTATAGAGTTTGCTCGCATCGGGTTGTCCGGGAACGATGAAGGCACTGGAGAAAGCCAGTTGTCGGTTCTCGAGATTGAGCATGCCGAGCAGAAGCCCCGTGTTGTGGCACGAAAGACAATGGGTTTCCAGGAGCGGTTTGACGTGGGTGACGAAGTCCACCTGCTCCGGCGGAGAAGACGTGACCGGCGGTTCCTGACGCTTGGAGCATCCGGCGTTGAAGGCGACCAGAGCAAGGCCGAGAAAAAGCAAGCCGGGAGAGGATCTAGGATGGGAAAGGACCGGGAGAATCATGGCGGGGGGCAGCGCGACCGCTTCCAAGGAGAGAGTGCACGAGCCCGAAGGCGGCCCTGCTTTTAGCAAGCTCCACGTTTTGGCTCGCGTAGTCAAGGGAGGGAGTCCGGCCAGAGGTTCTCCTGCTATTGGGCGTGTTGATTTATTCTGCAACGCCGCGCCGCGGAAGGGCAAGAAAGGAAAGAAGTGTCGCTTCGCGAGTTCACGAATTGCGCGGCCCTTCTGGCGAAACTCGTTGAAAGCGTTGGCTTTGTTGCTCGTCGGTCACGAATTTCAATTCGCTCCCTCCTCGCGCCGTGCCAACCCTTCCAACAAGTCCCGCGCGGCATCGCCCAATAAATCGACACGCCCTATTGCCGGGAAGGCCTTGCCGGTGCGCCCGAGGTCTCCGAGAATGCGCCGGGTGGAAGATTCCGAAAGAAGACTGAAGCGGCTGCGTATACATGCACAACGAGTGACCGAAGAGGTTTTTCGTTCCCTCCCCAACGATTTGCGGAAGTTCGCCGATCGTGTCCCCGTATTCTTCGAGTCGGCCGCGCCGCCGCCCGACGAGGATTTGCTGGGTTGTTTTGAGGGCTCCAGCTTGGCGGAAGAGGCGGCCGGACCAGAGGACAGACCCCGGATCACGATCTACCTGGAGGCGATCGACTCCTATACTGAGGGAGATCCGGTTTTATTTATCGACGAAGTTCGCGTGACCCTTTTGCACGAGCTGGGCCACTTTTTTGGCTGGGGCGAAGACGAGATCGCGGCCCGGGGCTTGGACTGAGCCTTGGGCGCCGGAACCCGGCAGGCGTTAAGGGAGCAAAGTTCTTTCCGTGGGTCCGGAACCCATTGACGGGCGGCGTGTCCGTGTGTGAAGCTATTGGTCAGCATTTATGGATCGCATGTCGAAACTATTCAACTCAGCTAAGGGGGCCGGTTCGACTTGGGGAGATGCCGGCCGGAGTCCGGCAGCCAGCCGGGGACCGGGGAGCACTCTGCTGCTTGCCGTGGGAGGGCTTCTGGCGTCCGGCGGTTTGGCTGGAGCCATCGTCATCGACGGGAATTTTGACGATTGGTTGGGCCTCCCGCCCGCTCCGTCGCCCGTAGTGGTCAGCGATCCGGCCGATCTGCCTGACAGCAGCGGAGACATCCGGGAAATCCAGGCGGTGGTGGAAGGCAATGAATTGGTGCTGACGATGACGGTGGAAGGGATTATCACGCCGTCGGTGGAACAAACGCCGGAGGGCAAGACCAACCGGTATTA
>JBGTBW010000196.1:0-1558 GCA_041749135.1 Verrucomicrobiales bacterium | reverse complement strand
GAGCGAGGTCTCGCCCCCGGCCGGCGGTTGCTGGATGGTGAAGGTGACCGGCAAGCGGCCGCTGTTGCTGCCGTTGTAGGCCAGAAACGTGATGACGTGGGAGCCAATCTGAGATTCCGCAGGAGTCCACGAAAACTCGCCAGTGGTCATGTTTAAAGTCGCCCCGGTGGGAAGCGGCAGGGGTTCTGCGACGAAAGAGACGGCGAGCCCGCCGGGATCGGTCGCGGCAAGCGTGAAGCTCACCTGCTGGCCGGGGAAAATCGACACGTTGGTGGCCGGAGGATTGTCGAATACAGGTGCGGTGGGATCGAGCATCGACTCGGTCAACCGGAAATAGGCGTTGCCGGAAGGATCGACCGGAATAGGCAGGCGGAAGACGCCGTCTTGCAGTTCGGGTGTTCCGGGAGAAAGCCGCCAGATATCAGAGGCCCCGAGATCTCCGCTCGACTCCAATTGCACATCCTCGCCGGTGTCTGGCCATGTCACTTCGACGGTATTCGCATCCAGGAAGTCAATCTCGATGGGAGGAAGGGCGTGCAGGCCGCGCTCGGGGTTGGGCAGCAGCAGAAAGCCGGCCAGCAGCCCTGTCGCGATCAAGAACCGGCGCTGCCGGGACCCCGACTCATTCAGAGTAGCGGGGCGCGGCGCGCCTTCGAACTGGGAAGGATTCATCAGATGGCTTCGAAGCATTCAGGTTAAACAAAGCCCTCTCGCCATTCCAAACCGGGACGAAGAGAGGGCCAACGGGACGCAACTGCAGTGGTTCCGCGGCGCGCAGGCTGCCACTTCTTTGTCTGCGCGTCCAAGGAGTTTTCGTGTTGATTGACTTCTTGGCCTGCAGTTTCGGATGCTCCAGCGTGAATCTTAGCCCGACTCTACTACTCTTTGTGCTGCGCCGCCTGTCGGGCGGTGAGACAAGTCCAGGCTCAGAACTCCTGATCTCAGGGAATCTTGATGAGCCGCCAATCAGGGAACGGGAAAGCAATGGGAGACCTTGAGGGTCGCTGATGTAGCGGAGCTCGTGAGAGTTCCGAAGACTTGGCGGGCAGTCTGCATTCTTGCGAATGCAGTTGCGGGGACGGCGCTCCGCGCCGGGAGAGAGCGGCGATGCTCGCCGCAGCCCAAGGGGTTCACCGTTGTCAGGCTCGACGCCGCGATCCGCGGCAGGTAAAAGGGCCGCTCGACGACGTTGGCAATGCGGCCGACGATGCCGATCGCCTCGCGGAAGCCGGCGTAAGGCGAGCCATCGGGCGCCGGAAGAGCCTCTGCGGTGGCCAGGTCGAGCACCTGCGTGCCTCCGGGGATTCCCTGAAGGAGGAAGCGGCCGTCAGCCCCGGTCACATCGACGATTCCAGTTCCTAACAGAGACACCGCTACGCCTTGGACCGGCCGGCTGGTTCCGGCCACGGCATCGGTGGTGTCCAACACAATGCCGGAGAGCGAGGTCTCGCCCCCGGCCGGCGGTTGCTGGATGGTGAAGGTGACCGGCAAGCGGCCGCTGTTGCTGCCGTTGTAGGCCAGAAACGTGATGACGTGGGAGCCAATCTGAGATTCCGCA
>JBGTBW010000195.1:0-4731 GCA_041749135.1 Verrucomicrobiales bacterium | reverse complement strand
ACATTCTCGCGCTGCGCTGCATCCACGCCAGCCACCGCCTTGATTCCTTCTGGAGAGATCGACACAACGCACACGCCGCTCTCAATGATCGCCTCCCATTCGCCGCTTAAACTCCCCCTCGAAGATTTTTGTCCCGCACCCGAAACAAGGGGACGGGGTAAATTTCTGTTGACACCGAGCCCGCATTGCCGCAGTGAAACAAAGGGACGGGGTAAATTTCTGTTGACACCAAGCCGCATTGCCGCAGGATTCCGTTCATGAGACGAGCGAGAGTGCTGGGGGATCCGGCCCTGGAGGGCAATTTCTATCACGTCATGAGCCGGGCCATTGAGGGCCGCTTCATTTTCGACAGCGCAGCCAAGGCGAAGTGGCGCACTCTGCTGGAGGCGTATGCCGGGTTTTGCTGGATCCGGATCATCACCTGGTGTTGTATGAAGTGAGTGAGGGGTTGGCGTTGGGCACTGCGGTGTATGTGGAGGAAGTGTTTGCGCGGAACCGGGAGAAGATGCGGGTGAAGCGGGAGCGTGGAGCGCGAGAAGCTCCCGGTGGCTTGCTGGGACCATGGCGGACGCTGGTGGATTTGCGGGGCTGAAGGATTGGATTGCCGGCCGGGAAAGGACCGGATAATGCGGGGGCTGAAGTGAGAGCCCGGTTCTTCCTCGTTGGCGTCGGGGTGAGGTCCGGGTGGGCTGCTTGGGACCCGTAGAGCGCAAGGCTCGTGGGAGCGGATCGCCGGGGCGCTATGGGCCGCCAGCGGTGGAAGTGTTCTAGGCGCTAACGTACAGCTGATTAGCAGGAGACGGCGGTGTGGCGCGTGGCGAGTTTTAATATATCCTGTCCCCATACTCTACGACGGGGAGAGAGCCTCCATTTAACTTTAGGAGGCGGTGCCGACGTATCAATTGCTATTAAGAAGATTCGAGAAACTGCGTAACTCGTTTGGCGTAACGATACAGCCAGCGCAACTCCGGTCTTGGGCGTGGCGCTAGGGGCACATTAAGCAACATATGTAATGGTAGGATGATGCCAATGAAGGCTCCCACGTTTCCGACGACCGCGAAGAGCACCAGTATTAGCACACATGTTAAAAATGCAGGATGAAGCCGATCAGGTGGGTACCCCAAAGCGGCTTCTAGTGTCAATCTGTCCCAAACCAAGCCGCATAATCCGATGGCAGCGAGTACGGCGAGGACGTTGACAGTCATCAAGACCACTATGTCCAGAACACCAAGAAGGTTTTTTCTCATGGCACCCCCTGAGAGCTTTTAAAGGCAACCTTTGCACGCGAAGTGCGAAACCTCAAGTGTAGGAAAGCCTCCGTCTCGCTCGGGTCGATACTCTCGGCCGCAAACAGTCGGAGCGGATGCGAGGTGGTGGCGGTCGACGGAATCTTTGTTGCTCAACAGGCTTGCAGGCTGGATTCACGAGGCCACGCGCAGCCGGTCGAGCGCGGCATCGACTTCCGATTTCCGGAATCGCACAGCCTTGCCGATCTTGATGTAGGGAATCAGCCCTTGGATGCGCCAGGAGTACCGTTGGCGGGGTCGGATCCGCAGGTAGTCGCACATCTCCGGTTCGATGAAGAGACGGTCCTCAGGTTGTGTTGCTGCAAGTTGCAGGTTCATACACCCGTTACGGTGTCAACCTGCACGGCGAGTCAGGCTGCCTGGCCGGCGCCTTTGATCTCTAGCTTCCTCGTCCGCCGGTTCCAGAGGATCTTGTCCGTGTCGAATTGTCCCGGGCGGGGAACGATGGAGAACCAGTTCTCTGCCGCGCCCTCGGTTGTTAGTTCGCGGTAGTGTTTGAAGATTATCGCCGGAGAATTCCCTGCTTCGAGGGCGACCTGTTCTGCGCTTTTGACCAGGGCGATCCGGTAGCTGATGAAGGAGTGGCGCAGAACGTTCTGGGGCCATGCGATCCCCAGCTTGCGAGCCCGCGCAGTGACCTGCCGGTAGTATCCGGGTCGGAACGACTGGACCTTTGCGAGGCAGAGGTTCGAGCCATTGGCGCAGATTGGCGGCGATCGGGATGACGCGGCGGCTGGCAGTCTTGGCCTGTCCGGCCCGCACCTCAATGAACCCGCGCTCGAGATCGACGGCGGACCAATCCAGGCGGGAAAGCTCGGCCATGCGCATGCCGGCCGGCGTCTCTCCGCGGAGTTATGCCGGGCGTGGAACTGGGTGCAAGCAAACGGGGTGCTGCGCGACATGGTGTGCCGCAGGCCTGTTGCTGGAGTTGCACCGGGCGGGGTTGATCGCACTGCCCGCCAAACGTTGTTCTCCACCCAACAATGTGGTGAACCGGCAGCCGGCGCCCGCTGCTCCGCTTCCGCCGTTGTGGCAAGAACCCTTGGAGTGCAGCTTGCAAGAGTTGGGTTCCCTGGAGATCCGGCAGGTGCGCCGCAGCGCTCAGGACTCGCTTTTTGAGCAGTTAATCCAAGAGCACCACTACCTGGGTTACACCCAGCCTGTGGGCGAACATCTCAAGTATCTGGTCTGGGCCCGGGGCCAACCCATCGCCGCGCTGGCCTGGTGTTCGGCGGCGCGGCACTTGGCCGCCCGGGACCGCTTCATCGGCTGGCAGCCTGAAGTACGCAAAGCCAACCTCCATCTCATCGCTTACAACACGCGCTTTCTGATTGGGCCTTGGTTGCGGGTGCGTCATCTGGCCAGTCATCTTTTGGGCAGAGTGACGCGCAGGATCTCGCAAGACTGGCAAGCCCTCTATGCGCACCCCGTCTATCTGCTGGAGACTTTCATCGATCCGGCCCGGTTCCGGGGCGTCTGTTACCGGGCAGCCAATTGGCAGTGTTTGGGACTGAGCACGGGACGCGGTCACAACGCGCCCACGGGCCGGCGCGATCAACCCCGCAAGGAGCTCTGGGTCTATCCGCTGAGCGCCGGTTTCCGCCGTCAACTCAACCCCGGCTTATGAAGGCGCCTGCCCCCAAAGAGCTGCCCCCAAAGAGCTGCCCCCAAAGAGCTGCCCCCAAAGAGCTGCCCCCAAAGAGCTGCCCCCAAAGAGCTGCCCCCAAAGAGCCTGCTCCCAAAGAGCCTGCCCGCAAGGCCCCTGCCCGCAAAAAGGTCAAGCTGCCCGCTTTGCCAGCCTGCTGCTCTCCGAAGAGCAGCGGATCGCCTTTCTGAATGCGGTCCGCATTTTCGAGGCTCTGCACGCTTGCCGAAGCAACACGAAACAACACGCCCGAATTGCAATACACGGCTGCTGATGCAATCCAACCCACACACTTGACCCCTCACACTGGCACACCGATTTCCGTCAGTAGTCAGGATAGGAAAGCCAAATGATTAGATGACGGGAAACTTTATTAAATCGCATTTCCCAATATATCACGTCGGCCCTCCCATCCCATAATACGTCGGCTTCCCCAGACTTTACATAAAACAAATCTACGTCGCCCTCGTCTATATCTGAAATATGAGTATAATCGGCTTTAAAATTACGATCCTCTCGTGCTTTCCTCAGCTCCTCTAGGTTCAGAGTTTCGATTAGATTCTTAACGCCGTCCATTGACTCAACTCGAAACGTATAGGTGAACAGATGCCCATCAAACACCGTTTTCCTAACTACACTAAGGTCTTTTGGCAAGTCGATGCCGATATCCTGTTGGATCGCACCTCGCGCATTTTCGGCCCTATGTTTACCGCATCCGGTAGTCCCGGCTAAAAAGACAGCAAGCTCCAACCCGATGCCTATCCATCTTGGTATTCTTCTCATGTGGGCGCCTCTAAAAATCCAAGTTTTAAGCACATTCTTACGAACATCTCCCTAATACAACGACGCGAAGACCTGACAGCGCACACCTGTGAGAAGGTGGCGCGCCAGCATGCCATCAGAAGGCATTTTTGCAGCTCTTCTCCGTACTACTCTTATCATTCCTGATCAGTCCTTACTATCTTTTCAGCTTCAGGCGAGAGATCTGCTCGTTCCGAATCATGTTATAGACCAAATTGGTCATCGCAACGGACGCCACATTTCTCGCTATTCCAATGCACCGGTTCCAGGTCGCACGCATAGACATCACCATCGTCCCAGATACGTGCTCAACTCGAACGCGCGTGCGAGACTTGGTCCGGTTCTTCCGCTTCGCCTTCTTGCTCAACGGGCGATTGCGCCGCGCTGGCTCGATTATCTTGCTCTCTACTCCTTTGGCGGCAAAATTCTCTTCGCAGCGACTGCCCGAATAAGCGCTGTCTACATATGTCGTGGAATCGCCCTCGCAGAGCAGTTCGTCCAACGCGTTGCTGTCATGGACAGACGCATCAGTCACCGTGTATTTATCGATGAGTTTGCTCTTGCTATCTACCTTCACATGGTTCTTGTATCCATAGTGTCTCTCGTTCCGCTTCTTGGTCCAGCCAGCGTCCAGATCCTTTTGCCGGAGCCGGTTCTCCTGTTCCTCCCACCCCGCGGGTAATTCACCCTGTTTAATCGCCTCGTTTTCCTCCTTGGAGTCGCGCTGCCGCGGAACTTCTACAAAGCTTGCGTCTATGATCTTGCCCTTATTTGCGATCATCCCTTCCTCTACCAACCTGTCGTGAAATACGGCAAAAAGCTCATCAAAGAGCCCAATTTGTGTCAGAAGTTCGCGAAACGCCCAGAAGGTCTTTTCATCAGGACATCTATCAGCATCGGTCATGCCGAGAAAGCGCTTAAAGCTCACACGATCCGTGATCTGAAACTGGAGCTGCGCATCGCTAAGGTCGTAGAGTC
>JBGTBW010000194.1:0-3632 GCA_041749135.1 Verrucomicrobiales bacterium | reverse complement strand
GCGGCGGCGGTACGAGGCCGTGTTGCGGCCGCTGAGGCTGGCCGAAGCGTTCGCGGCCCTGCCGCGGGGGTGGCGGGACGGGATCGCCGAGCCCAAGTTCCCGGACCCGGTCCTGGAGTTTGATTACTGCAGGAATTTGCTTCTAAAAGCCTGGCCTTCCTGCCTGTCCAGAGGCGAGGATTGGTGGGGGTTCAACGAGGATGCAGTCGAGCGTCGGCGGGTCACCTTCGTCGATGGACGATGGCCGACGCGACAAAACACAATCCGCCGGCGACGGCCAGCCCTGGGGCGGCCGCTCCGCTGTGCTCGGCGCTGCCCACCAAGAGCGCGCCTCCCCCAAGCGCGTAGATCACCGGCAGGTAGGCCATGAGGGCCTCCGCTTTTTCATCGAAGCCGCTCGCTTCGGCGGCGCGGGGTCCTTGTCTCGGCCGGATGATTCTCGGGTGTCTGCGAAGTGTTGTTCATAGAAGCTCCTTATGCCAATTGGCCGCCGACGTTACGCTGCTAGCGATGATTCTCCATTTGCCGCCGTGGCAGGGCTATTGCGCTGTGGATGTAGCTCCTTCGTCTTTAAAATCACTCCGGCAATTCGGATTTGCCTTTGGTGTCACTGCAGCAATTCGCTTCTCAAACCCTGGCCTTCCTTCCGGCCCAGAGGCGAGGGTTGGTGGCAGTTCAGGCGGGGTGGGGCGTGACGGGCCATTTCGGCGGATCCCAGCAGGATTGTTGCGGCGGAGCAATCGAAACCTCGGGGCGCTTGACGTTTTGGCGTATTTCGGGGGAAGCAATAGGCGCGGCAAGGCTCTGCCGCACGCCCAGGCCCCCCGGGGTAGATTGAGGGATGCTCAGTGTCGCCCGGCACTGGGCTATCCGGCCCAGTACACCGGCATCCCGTAGTCGTGCTCCGGTTCGGTACAGAGCATGAGGAAGCGCCCCTCGCCCGGCGGCGATTCCGGAGCTTCCCGGGTTGGTTCACCGTCCTCCACCCTGCCACTTGTCCGTGCTGTTTCGTCTCCCCGGGAATTGAGCCGCCGTGCATCAGCAATCGTGTTGCTCGGCAAGAGTGCGTGAGGGGTCCGGCCGCCCCGCTAGGGCCGGGATTAGCCGGGCGACACCAGCCTCCTGTGCGACGACCGCGATTCTCCACCACAGACCTCGTCGCCGGGGGAAGACTTCGGGCTGTCGGGTAACAAGGTCTTGATTACGATAGCCGAGCCGCGAGGGAAACCGCCGCGGAGGACCAGTTTGAGGCGATGTGTTGGGATCGTTCCCGTTTCGGAGTCATCTGAAGACCTGTTTGTTTCAAACGAGGTAGCCACGAGACGGAAAGCTTCGGGTGCGGAGCGTTCTGTGTGTGTCACGGAACAAGCGGTGGTCTCATCGAAGCAACATTGTGCTTCACAAAAGCATCCTGTGCTGGCTGCGACGCATCTTTTGTGGGCTACGTTGACCCCCATCCACCCTCGCCTCTGGGCAGGCGGGACCGATCAGCGAATTCGGAGGCTGGCCCGGCTGGCCCGTGCGAGCAGGGACAAGGCCGGGTTGGGTCCGCCCGGAGTCGAAGTAAACGAACCCTTGCCCGCGGTTCCGGCAGCACCTGGGCGGTAGCTTGAAAACCGGTCCGGCGTTGATTTCGCCGCCCCTAAGACGGAAATTGCACGGATCGGCAGGTCACTCTCCTGCGAGAGCAGGGTTTGGGGGGGTCTTCAACCAAGGGCTTTCGTACGGGTTAACTCATTGATGGCTAATCGAAAGCCTCACAATCGGACCTTGCCTTTCCGGACCCCTTTTTGGCGCTCAAAAATGGTATGATTTAGCCAAAGTCCATTTTCCCAGCATTCGGGGCGAGTCGCTGGATAACCCTCTATGACGCGAAAAGGGGAACGAGCCCTTGCTGTTGTCCCCTTACCCGCGGACAGTAGGGCCCGCCGGGGCGAGCCAGGTTGTCTGCCAGGCCAATTCATGCGGGGCCAATAGCAATTCACGCCTTTCTTAATCCAGGACCCTCGCAAGATTACTATTATTATGAAGAGTGCAATGGCGCTTCAAAGCGCTGCCTTGAGCTGTGTCCTTCTCGGATCCCCGGTCTGGGCCCAGGAATCCTTGCCCGCAACCTTCGGCCCCCCGGAGGAGATCCGGCCGCCACGGGACCCCTCGGGCCAGGTTCATTCGATCGCGACGGGAGACCTGGATGGCGACGGAGATCTCGATCTCGTGACAGGCTCGATCGCGGCAGACGAAGTTGCCTGGTTTCGGAACGACGGGACCGGCACATTCGGTGAGGCGCAGATCTTGACCCAGACTGTGAACGGAGTTCACACCGTGGCGGTTGCGGATCTCGACGGAGACGGCGACCTGGACATTGTTTCGGCATCCCGGGGCGATGACAAGCTGGCCTTCTACGAGAACCTCGATGGCGCCGGGACTTTCGGGCCCGAGATGGTCATCTCCACCGAGGCGGATGGAATTTGGTTCGTCCACCCGGCGGATCTCGATGGGGACGGCGACATCGATCTGGTCACTTCCTCCCGGGATGACGATCAGGTCGCCTGGTTCGAGAACGACGGATCTGGAGCCTTTTCCGGAAAGAAGGTGATCTCCACCCAGATCGACTTCGGACGGTCTGTCTGCACGGCGGACATCGATGGGGACGGCAAGTTGGACGTGATCTCCGCATCTGCGGAGGACGACAAGATCGCCTGGTATCGCCACCTCGACGGTGAGGGGACCTTCGGATCCCAACGGATCGTGACCCTCCAAGCCGACGGAGCGGTCACTGTGAAAGCCGGAGATATCGACGGGGATGGGGATCCGGATCTCCTGGTTGCCTCAGCCAACGACCACACCGTGGCGTGGTATGAGAACACGTTGGACGGCGAACAGTGGACTCAGCACATCCTTACCGGGGAGGCCACCGGGGCGGATGGCGCGGCATTGGCAGATCTGGATTCAGATGGCGATCTCGACGTGATCGGCAGTGGGATGGAGACGGGACTGGTCGAATGGTTTGAGAATACGGATGGCCAAGGGACATTCGGAGAAGGCTTACCACTCTCCGATCAGGAGGACGGCGTGGCGGATGTTACCGCCGCCGATCTGGATGGTGACGGCGATTTGGATGTGCTGTCGGCGGCATGGAGGAGTGACCGCATCGCAGTCATCCAGAACTCAACTGCCTTGATTCCCATTTATGAAATCCGCCAAACTCAATGGCCTGATGTAGAAGATTCCAACTGCGGTGAAATGCATGCTTTGTTCTATGGAAACGCAATCGTTAGCGAGTGGCCCGGCAATAGACATAGAGGTTCTATTGGAGAAATACAACTCAATTTCGGAGCAGGCGTCCGAAAGTACTGGATTCTAACAGTCGCGTCTGATAACGATGACTGCCTAGGTCGAATTGACGGCTTCTTTCAAGTATTCGGTGACGGGGAAGGGGGGGGGGAGGCGTCTTGCCATACTGGACTAGCGCTATTTATGGATTCGCCGATTTTGATGGGGATGGATATGGCGAACTTTATTATGCCTCAGAAGAACACGAACGGTTCGGACGGTTCGGGCTTCCGGATCTGCCCCTTCTTCATTTGAGCAATGACGAATGGTTTACAATAAGCGACGTTAATGGTGATGGA
>JBGTBW010000193.1:0-13534 GCA_041749135.1 Verrucomicrobiales bacterium | reverse complement strand
TGTGGCCGGCCACACGCCCGATTCCGCCGATCGCGTCGAGCGAATCGTAGGACCATTGCCCGATGCCCAGCATGGCGCCGTAGCTCCAATAGGCGACCTGCTCGATGCCGGTCAGCGTTGGCGGGGCAAAGTCGCGCCCGTAGTCCTGGATGATTTTGACCTGAAGATCGTCTCCTAACGGCGGGTCCGTCAGGTTGCCTTCGTCACTGGTCAGGACCGCGCCGAACGCGTTCAGGCGTTTCTCCGCGCGCATACCGTAATGTCCGCTCTCCGTTTGACCTCCATCGCCACCTATCACTCCACCAGCTCAAGTGCCGCAGCGGAGGGCGGGTTTTCCAACCCGCCTTTTCCCCTTGAACCGGCGGACAGGAATGTCCGCCCTCCGTTTGACCTCCATCGCCACCTATCCCTTCGACAGCTCAAGTGCCGCAACGGAGGGCGGGTTCTCCAACCCGCCTCTAGAGTTTTACAATTCTGGCCTGCAGGGGAGGCCGGAGACGCAGTGATCCCGAAGAGATCAGAGCTTGTAGCCGGTGGCGGCGCACAGCGACACCACCGGAGAAGGTCCATCCATCACCAGCACCCCGGCAGGGGGTGCTAGACCGCCGCCCTCTCCCTTCGTGGACCGAGGCAAGCGGAACGAAGGCAGGATGGGCTGCAGCGCGCCACAGCAGAAAGGGTATGAGAAATGTGGGGTAGGAACCTCTCCATGCGTCCGATCACCTCAAACTCTGCAAATACTCCAGCAAATCGCGGAACTGCTCCCGCGTCAGCAGCCGTTCCAACCCCTCCGGCATTGCGGAGAGTTCCTGGCGCTCCAGGAGCGCGACGTCCCGCGCCGCAACATGACGCAACATCCCGCCCGCGTCGCATAAGGTGACGCCTTCCGATCCCTGCTCCACGAGGTTGCCATACAGTTCTTCGCCGTCGCGGCGCGTGAGTCGATACGGCTCGTAACCCTGCGCAAACGAAGCGCTTGGATAGAGGATCGATTCTAACAAATCCTCCCCGGAACGGATCGCGCCGATCTTCGTGAGATCCGGACCGAGTTCGCTCCCAAACTCCCCCACCCGGTGGCAGCCCGCACAGGCCGCTTTCCCAAACGACTCGCGCCCGCGCGCGGCATCGCCGCCCTTCAGCAACGGCAAAAACTCGCGCAGACGCGCAGGCATCGCCAAATGGTTCTCTTCCCACGACGCCGCTAAAACCGCCCGCTCCTCAGACGACGCCGGGAAAATCGCCAAAACCTGTTCGATCGCAGCCCGTGAAGGCGACCAGCCCGCCTCAAGCCTCGCGGCGAAAAACCTTCCCAGCGCCGGCCGAGTTCCGTCGGAAGCCGCCCTGCTCATCGCCCGCAGCAAAACTTCGGGAGACACCGTTCCCGCCTCTTCCAAGTCCTCCAGCAGGCGAACCAATTGCCTGGCTGAAAGCCGGGCGCGGCCCAGCAACTCCACCCCTATCGAACGTTCCGAAGCCGAGGAGTTTGGCGGCAAACACGACAGCGCAAGCTCAAACACGCCTTCGCCCAGAACCGGTTCGCTTGCGCCAGCCCGAGCCGCGAGCAAGCGTTCAGAACGCGGAACACTGGGATCCTCCGCCAGCTGCGTGAGAACTGGCTCCAACTCGGCGCTCGGGTAGGCAGTCGCCGCATGAAGCGCCGCGGCACGCAAGACCGGATTCTCCAGCGCCTCAAGGATCGCCCGAAGCCAAGATGGTTCCGGTGGTTCAGCAGTCAGCGTAGGAAGGATCTTCAACATCAGCCCTCGCACCTGCTGCGGCGCGTCTCCTTCGGCAGCCAGCGTCTCGCCGATCAGCTCGCGCACTCCGGGATTGGTTTGAAACGCCTTCATCAAGGCTCCCGGCGCCACAGCATCACCAGCGTCCGCAGTCCCCGCCTCAAGCTGCTTCCGCAACCACGGCAACGCGGCATTGGCCCATTCCGCGTGTCCTTCCAGCAGCCGCACGGCGGCCGCTCGAAGCAGAGCGTCTTCATCGCCTAACGCCGGGACGAGATCGGAAAACTCGAGCGTCGCTATGGGCGGTTGATCCAACAAATGCAGCGCAGCTCGCCGCACGCGAGGCGATCCGTGCCCCAGCAAACCGCGCACAAAAGCTTCGTCCGCCAGAGCGAGCAGCGCCGCGATGCAGGCGTGCTCCTCGAAATCGTCGGCCGCGGAAGCCAGAGCCGAGGCAAGCCGCTCTGCGTGCGCAGGCCCGCCGCAAACCGCCAACGCTTCGGCAGCCGCCCGCCGCACGGACGCATGCGCGGAATCAAGCAGGGAGGCCAGATGATCGCCCGCGTCCTTGTCGCCCCGCAAGACCAGCGCACGGGCAATCGCCGCGACAGTCTCCGGCACTGGATCGTCCAGCAACTCAAGCATCACCCCCAAAGACTCTTCGCCCGGCATCTGCGCAAGAGGCCACACAACGTGGCGACGCACCGCAGGATTCTCTCCATCTGCAAGCGCAGCCATCAGCGTTCCCGTCTCGCCCCGCCGCACGAGTTCTGAAGCCGCGCGCTCAGCGACGTGCGAACGCGTCTCATCGAGAAGTCTAACAAGATCAGGCGCCCCCATCTCCCTCCACTTCAACCTCCCGCCGCCCCCATCGGCCTTCGGAGCGTCGCTCCACCGCACCCGGTAGATGCCGCCAGGAGCCCGCGAACTGCGGATGCGGCCCGTTGGACAATGCTCCACATACCATCCTCCGGTATCCACGATCAGCAGAGAGCCGTCCGCGTCCTCCAGCACATCCGAAGGATGAAAATCCGGGTGTTCACTTGTCGCGAAATCCGCGGCCGTCGCCGCAAAGGTCGATGCCTCGCGCCGCAGCTCATACCGCACGACTTTGCGGGTATTGTGCTCGGCGACGAAGAGATTGTCCCGCCAGTCTGCCGGAAACCCATCCGTTCGCAGCCGCACGATCCCGCTGTGCGCCACAGCAGGAGTCAGGATCAACGGCGGCAAGGTGATCCCTGTGCGCGGAAGCGGCGTGCCGATGTCCGGTGCATAGGGATACAATCCTCCCGGCGCACAATCGACGAGGGCATCGCGATAGCCGCCGGCGGGAAGCTGATACCAGTTGTCCGTGCCGATGATCTCGCCGCCCGGCAGAAACTCGACCTCGACGAGATTCACAAACCCGCGGCTCACCACTTCAAGGCGCGATCCATCGGGTCTGCAGCGGAACAACGCTCCGCTGATGCCCTCAAGAAATGAACCATCGCCTTGCGGCAGCTTCCAACCATCCGGCGTGCCCATCGTGAAATACAGGAAACCATCGGGCCCGAAGGTCAGCCCGTGCAGACTGCCGTTATCCGTGTGCCCAAAGCCGCTGAGGATGACCTCTCGCCTGTCTGCCCGCCCATCGCCGTCGGTGTCTGAAAGCGCGACCAAGTCCGGTGGATCAGCCAGATACAAACGATCCTCGCGCCACGCGAGACCCATGGGAAACGTGACCCTATCTTGAAATACCGTTGCGCGATCGAATCGCCCGTCCCCATCGCTGTCCTCGAGCCGCAACACGCGGCAATCCCGGGACAGCGTCTCCAATCCGCGGTACAGATCGTTGCCCGAAGACTCCGCGACGTACAACCTGCCTTCCTCGTCGAGGCACGCAAACATGGGAAACCGCAGAACCGGCACACCCGCAGCCAGCTCAATCGTGAAATCAGCCGGAACGCGCAATTGCGCAAGAAAACTTGGATAGTCGAACGCCGGTTCGGCGCGCACGCCCGCGCTTCCGATCCACAGAAGCGCAGCCAGCGGCATGCGATGGACTTGGTTACCCATCCTCCTAAGCGTCAACCGCGCCACGACGAGGACCACGGACTGCTATTTCTCTGGATGAACATTCCCGCATCGGGACCTTCACCCGGCCGAAACGCAACGGCGGGTTCATCGGGAGAAGAGGTTCCTCGTAGAAGATTCCAGACGGCGCCGGATAGAATCCAATGTGTTTCTGGCAGGCGGCAAAATGAACGAGGTTCCCATTGAGGACAAAGGTGGGAATCCCATACTTGATCGCCTCCTCGGCGCCGGGAGCCGCGTTGGGAATAACGCGCCGGACTTGCTCGAGGACCGGTTGAACGTCCTTTGGACACTCGGCGATGTAATCGCCGATGGTGCGTCGGGATGTGCCGCCAGCGTTCGCTTGAAAAGGCTGCCGGTCCCGCTGGGTCAGAGGGGCGGGTTGGAGGGGTTGAGGGGGAGGAAGGGGTGCGGATTGGTCATCCTGGCTCATTTCCGGTAGTTTCAGGCGGAACCGGCGCTTCGCGCAACGGAAATGCCGAGCCGTTTCGCGCATTTTGGGCGCTCTTCTCGGGAAATGGGACACGGCTCCGCCCGGCGCATCGCCTAAGGGACTCGAACAATCAACCGCGGCCGATGCGCTCGCGCAGCGGCTGCTCGACATGGAAAAAAATCGTAACTGATTAGCGGTCTGGGCACTCGTCGGGCGGTCGGTTGTCTCGCACCTCCAGTGCTCAAAATCAGGGATTTACATGTACCCGGGGCGTCGCCCCGGGCCTGGAGCTTTTACATTTCTGGCTGGACGTTGCCCCAAACTTCAGTGGAACGAGGCTTGCAAAGCCGCGAGAGAAGCCGGAGGCTTCGCAGCTTGTAGCCGGTGGTAAAGCGCAGCGACACCACCGGTGTGAGTCGTAATTCGATCCGCACCCCGGCAGGGGCGCCAGAAACCGGCCGGCTATGCCCTCCACCTACATATGCCTGCTCTATCACGTCATCTTCCCTACGAAACACGCGAAGGGAGAGAGCGGCGGTCTAGCACCCCTGCCGGGGTGCTGGTGATGGATGGACATTCTCCGGTGGTGTCGCTGCGCGCCACCACCGGCTACAAGCTCTGATCCCTTCGGGATCCCTGCGTCTTCGCCCTCCCCTGCAGGCCAGATATGTAAAAACTCCGGTGAAAGCGCTAATCAATTACCCCTGGAGCTTTACCAGGAAAACCGGCAACCGCCTCAAGGCGTGTCGATTTCTTCCGTGGAGCTATCGGTTCGCGCCCTGCCGCGCCATCCTTCCAGCTAAGATCCCCCGCGGGGATCCATTCTCCAGCAGTCCGGGGTTCCGCGTTCACGCGGGTTGAAGGCCCTGGAGGTAATTGATTAGCGGTCTGGGCACTCGTCGGGCGGTTGGTTGTCTCGCACCTCCAGTGCTCAAAATCAGGGATTTACATGTACCCGGGGCGTCGCCCCGGGCCTGGAGTTTTTACATTTCTGGCTGGACGTTGCCCCATACTTCAGTGGAACGAGGCAGCAAAGCCGCGAGCGAAGCCGGAGGCTTCGCAGCTTGTAGCCGGTGGTAAAGCGCAGCGACACCACCGGTGTGAGTCGTAATTCGATCCGCACCCCGGCAGGGGCGCCAGAAACCGGCCGGCTATGCCCTCCACCTACACATGCCTGCTCTATCACGTCATCTTCCCTACGAAACACCGCGAAGGGAGAGGGCGGCGGTCTAGCACCCCTGCCGGGGTGCTGGTGATGGATGGACCTTCTCCGGTGGCAGCGCTGCGCGCCACCACCGGCTACAAGCTCTGATCCCTTCGGGATCCCTGCGTCTTCGGCCTCCCCTGCAGGCCAGAAATGTAAAAACTCCAGACCCGGGGCGTTGCCCCGGGCTGGGTTTTGTAGGGCTTTCAGCCCTCAGAGAAGCGCCAACGGCGCGAGCTGTTACAGCCCGGGGCAGCGCCCCAGGTTTTCGTAACCCGTTCATTTTGAGGGCTGAAAGCCCGACACAGGCCGTCCGCTGATAGCGCTAATCAATTACCCTATTGCGATTCGTGCTTCGGAAGATGCAGGATGGTCAATTCGATGCACAGGCGTTCGTTGCGGGCCGGACATTCGATCGAGTTCCGCCAGCTCACAAGAAGCAGGTTTAGAGGTACCTGCGGCTCACGGACCTTAAGTTGGACTACCGGATGAACTTCGGCGAGGCCCTCATGCGGGAGGGGATCACCCGGATCATCAACGGATATCTGGATTCCGATCCTCCGTGCCTTGGTGTCTCCGTGAGGAAAAAATTCATCGGACAAGTCTGTGGTGGCAACGGCAGGAAACGCCGCTAGTTCGCTTCGCTCTGGACGCCGAAGCCCCGCCGTGCCACACTTCAAACGTTCGGCGAATGTATTTCGAGAAAGTTTCTAAGAAATCTCTGCGCCAGGCGTCATGATTTATGTGAAAACGATACTCGGCATCATAGTCTTGGCGGTCTTACTCGCAGTCGGCCCCAGCCCATGCTTTGCCGATTGGGGCATCGAGACGGTCTCCAAGGAGCGGGCCAAAGAATTGGGCGTGGAAATCCGGTCGAAGGCGGGGTCCAGCTCAGTTTCAATAGAGCTTGAGATCAAGTCCGAGGGTGAGTTGAAGAACTTCAGCCGTGAAAAGCCAGTCCACGTGGAACTGCAAATGAGAGAAGGAGAGACCTGTCTGGTGTCGGCGACGTTGAAAGAGGATCGGTCCAAGCCGGGAAGCGTAGTCGTCAGCTTTGCCGCTGACCGCGCCCATCTCGACATGATCACCCTTCGGGTGTGGGTCGCCCAGGTCCTGGGCGGCGATATCTTCGAGTTCCGCGTGAAGGACTTTGTTGAGCCAGAAAAAGCGATGCGAAGCGCCGGCGCCGAAGATCCGCCAGCATCGCCGGGCAACTCCTCGGAAGCAGTCGAGGTCGCGCAGCCGCCGCTGCGGGCTCGTTTGTTGTTCGTCAAGCGCGAATGGGACGCCAACGGAGCGGACCAGATCCGCCAGGAAGTTATTGAAGCCTTGCAGGAGGCAGCCGCGACCGGCAACGCACCTGGGATCGATGAATCTCATTCCATGAATCTTGGCGCGTTCTTGCCCGAAACGGGTCACGCCGCCGCGTTCAAACCACAGCAGTTTGAAAGCCTGGTGCAGTGGCTGCGTGAACGAGAACTGTTGGTCAACGAGATGCCGATCGATTTGAAACCAACTCGCTTCGACGACCGCTGGACAGCAACGATTAACCCAACGTTGCACGATGGCGTTTCTACCGGCATCGTCTGGCATCTAGGCGTTGGGCTTGTTGGCAGTGTAGATCCAGCGGCGGTTGGCTACGTCAATGTCCAACGGACGCATTCACGGCGCGGATCACCGTCAGGTCCGAAGCTTCGAGGAGCTGCCGTGGATCATCGCAAGCGAGTTTCCTTCTTGCTGCCGCGGAGCAGTGTTGTCGTTATGAGCTGGCAAGCGCACCCGGCGGATTTGGAGCGGGCGCCAAAGGTTGACCAAAGGTCGGTCGAGCCGATTCTCGTTTTCGACGAAGCGCCCGCTGCCGAGCAACCCGCGCCGGCCAAAGCCAAATTCGAGCGTCCCGAGCGAGTGCTTGAATTGACGTTGGAGTGATTGAAAGTTGCAACCGCCTCGCCGAGAAGGCAAGGACTTGGACAGGAGTACACAGAGTATTCACAGAGAGGATCATTCTCGCTCGTCTCTGTGCCTTCTCTGCCGTAATGGAGAATCCGCGCCCGCAAATCAGCTCCCACAGCGGCGCAAACGTCGTCCGGTTCAGGCTTCGGAACGTTAGCCAGTCCACATGCTTTTGCGGCTCCGCGCGATCGAATTCAATGCCCCAGAGCGGTCTGAAATCGCCGGGCATTTGCGCGTAACGAAGGTCGCCGAGCACGTCCCCAACCGCATCCGGATGCCATGACACCCACTCACTGGAAAAGTGATAGAATCGCCTCACGTCGCGCACAGCGGTGCTGTTCGCCGGGAGGCCCTGCCAGTCGCGGAAATCGGCTGCCGGGCCCGCGAGGAACGGGACGGATTCACCCGGAATCAGCCGGACATCGCCCGGCCGTCCGGCGCGAATGGCCGCGGCGTGATAGTGTCCATCCGCGAGATAGAGTCCGCGCCACACGATGATATTGCCGAAGGACGGCTTTACCAAAACGCGATCGGCCGTGTGGCCGCGGGAGGCGATCCAGTTTTCCAGCGTTGCGGCGGCGCGGTGCTGCTGGACGACGCACAATGTCAGGTAAATGCCCGCCCATCCGAGTCCGGCCGCCGCCATGCTCCGGCTTTTCCTGAAAATCGCCCACAGCGCGAGCACGGCCAGCGGCAGCGTCAACAGCGGGTCGATGACCGATATCCAGTCGAGCGCCAGCCGGTCCTGACTGAACGGCCAGAACACGCGCGTCCCATAGCTGGTCCAGAGGTCGCAGAGAATGTGTCCCCATACCGCGATGAGCGCCGGAACCATCAGAGATCGGAATTCCACCTGCCGCCGGAATGTTCGCAAAAGCAGCCACGCCGCTCCCGCGCCGAGCAGCATAATCACCGGCGAGAAAGCGAAGCTGTGCGTGAAGTGACGGTGATACTCGAGCGCGAACAGCGGATCGCCCGGCGATTTCAGAAAAATGTCCGCGTCCGGCAACGTCCCCGCCGCGAGCCCGGCAAGGGCCGCCGCGCGGCGGTTTTCGGGTTTTCGGGTGGCGACTAACGCGCAGGCGATACCGAGGACGGAATGAGTGAGGGGATCCACGTTCGGTTGGGGGAATTCGGAGCCGGGAGTATGAAGCGAAACCCAATGCCCGAAATCCCGGCGGAGCAAGCCGGGACCGCGGGTTCCCGCGGGAGCCAATCGTGCCGTCAACCTCAGAACTCCTGATCTGGAGGAATTACCATGAGCCAGGTGGAGTGAGACCGCGGACGCGGTCTCTTTGGAGCGCGACGCTTCGCGGCGCTTTCCCACGGGCAACAGACCCAAGGCGCGGCTCATCGAGATTCCTCGGGTTCGCTTTCTCCCCTCGATAGATCAGGAGTCCTGGACCTCTTGCGATTCGTGCTTCGGAAGAAGCAAGATGGTCAATTCGATGCACAGGCGTTCGTTGCGGGCCGGACATTCCCCTCGTATTGGATGCGGGGCGGGGGAACTGCTCTTCGTGCTGCAGGAGAAAGTGGAAGCGCCCGAAACCATCACCGATGCCGAGTTGCTCCTCGCATGGAGCGACGGGGGGCGCCAGGCTTCGTTCCGCGCGCTGGTGGAGAAATACTTGGGGCTGGTGCAGGGCGTGGCGCTCCGTCGCACGGGCGATCCGGGACTGGCGGGCGACATCTCGCAGGCAGTGTTCGCGCGGCTGGCGGCGAAAGCCTCACGCGTCGCTTCGCAGCCGTCTGTCGCGGGCTGGCTCGACCTGGCAGTATTTGCTTACCTGTCCCGATGCAGCCTGACCCTGCCGCAGTCTGTTCACCCGCGTCCGAAATACGGGGCTCGCCGTCCCGCCGGGCGTGCTGCTGGCTAGCAGAATCGCAATGACAGTTTAACTTATTAAGGGACCGCGGAGTCCCACCGCCTCCGGCGCCAGCACGACACCGAGCAGGCGGATGCCCCGAAGCTTGTTCACGACAAACTCGACTTCGGACTGCTCGACATCGACGAGGCTGTAATCCTGGTGCAAGTCGATCGCTCCGACTGATTTCGCGGGCAGTCGCGTGACACCTGCGATCTTCCCGGCAAGGTCGGCCGGAGTGACCTTCTGCAGGTGGCCGATGTTGAAGCGCACCGTCGCAAATCCCGGTTCCCGGCCCTTGCGCGGCTTGAGTTCAAACTTCTGCTTCTTCGCGGCCTTCGGCGCAGGCTTCTGGAAATACTTCGCAAACTCCGGCACTGGCTTTGCCTGAGCTTCCGCCCTTGGACTCGCCCCGCGTTTCGGCGCCGGAGCGGAGGGAGCCCGTTCCGTTTTCACACGCTTGGGAGCAACAGGCGCGAGTGGTCTCCCGGTGCGCACAGGCGCGGGTGTCGACTCGAATCTTTTCGGCGGCGCGGGCGATCCACTCTCCCCTGCCTGACCCTGGAGCATCTGCATGAGCGCGGCTGCGATGTCTGTGCTCGCGTAACCCTGGTCGAGCAGCCGGTCGATCATCCTGTCCTGCCGCTTGAATGCACTGCCGTCGAGGACGGCGCGGAGTTTCTCGTAAAAGACGTTTTCGCGCGCCTCCTCGACCTCGTCGAGCGACGGCACACGCTCGCGCCGGACGTTGAGCTTCCCGAAGCGGACCATCCCCTGCATCTTGTAGACCTCGCGGCCCGACACGAAAGTGAACGCCCTCCCAGACCGGCCGGCGCGTCCGGTGCGGCCGATCCGGTGCGTATAGTCCTCGGCGTCGTTTGGCAGGTCGAAGTTGAAGACGACCTCGAGGTCGTCGACGTCGAGCCCGCGCGCGGCGACATCGGTTGCGATGAGAAACTCGAAGCCACGGCGGCGGAATTTCTCCATCACGCGGTTGCGTTGCATCTGGCTGAGGTCGCCATGCAGGCGGTCGACCGAGTATCCGCGCGCATGCATCTGCTCGTCGAGATCGTCGACCATTATCTTCGTGCTGCAGAAGATGATCCCGTAACGGAGGTCGTGAAGATCGATGAGGCGGGTGAGCACCTCGAGTTTTGAGCGGCGGTCCACCTCGAAGAAGACCTGCTCGACCTGTGGCGCGTTGTGCGCGTGAGCCTCGATCTTCACTTTCACTGGATCGCGCACGGTGCGCCTGATTAGATCCTGGATCGGCTTCGGCATCGTAGCCGAGAAGAAGAGCATCTGGCGCGACTCGGGTGCCGCCGCGACGACCTGCTCGATGTCCTCGCGGAATCCCATGTCGAGCATCCGGTCGGCCTCGTCGAGCACGAGCATGCGGAGCTCGTCGAGCTTGAGCGTGCCGCGCCGCATGTGGTCGAGCACGCGACCGGGCGTTCCGATCACGACCTGCGCACCTGCAGCGAGAGCGCGGAACTGCCTGTCATAAGATTGCCCGCCGAAGATCGGGACCTCACGGATGCCGCGCTTGAAGGTCGCGAGCTTTGCCATCTCCTCGGCGACCTGCAGGGCGAGCTCGCGCGTGGGGCAGAGGATCAACGCCTGCACGGCGCGCAGCTTTGGGTCGATTTTCTCGAGCGCCGGAATGCCGAAAGCCGCGGTCTTGCCGGAGCCGGTGGGGGACTGCCCGATGACGTCGCGACCCTCCATCGCAACCGGGATGACCGCGGTCTGGATCGGGCAGGCTTCCTCGAAGCCCATCTTGTCGACGGCCTTGAGGATCTCGGGCGAGAGGCCGAGTTCGTTGAATTTTCGCTTTTCCATGAATAGGAGCCCCTCCCGGAATTCGGTCAGTTTCGTATGAGTCGGGGGTTAGCCCCCACAACGGATTCGCAATTGGCGGGCATAAAGCCCGACCCAAATGAAGTGCCGGAATGGGCGCAAAGGCAAAACATCGCTGTTGTTCTGGAAAAAGAAAAGGGACGGGTCGCGCGGGATGTCCCGAGCTCCTCCTGTCCTGCTATGCCGCGTCAACCGGGGGAGGGGGTCGAAATCGCTGGAAGCGTTCCCCCCCCCAGAGCGCCCAGAGCGCCGACAAGGCGTGCGTATCTCCCTCGCAAATTCCGGCATTGTCGCGGACTGGCGAATCCCACGAACGCGGAGGAGTCCTGCTCGAACCGGGCGCGCTTTCTGCGAGGTTGAAATTGTGGGAAAGGCGGCTCCGGGATAGGGCCGCTTGACCCGGAGGTCAAGCGACGCCCCCCACAGATCCGTACGAGCCCGATTAAGGCATACGGTTCTTCGCGGTTGCGGGTTCATTACATGACGGAATGGACGATTTTGGCAGGGATCAGGGGGAATACCCGCAGGATGCTGTCGAACTGTTCCCAGCTCGGCGGCCGGCCGCGGTTGCGCCGCCCGAACCACTTGCGCCACAGCTTGGCCACCTGCCACCGCAGCTTCGAGAGCATGCGGTAGTTGCCGGTGACCCCGTAGTAGGCGTCGTGCCCGCGCAGCTTCTGGTTGAGTTTAAGCTGCTGCTCCTTCAAAGGCAGGTGGCGGTGTTTCCACCCCCACTCCCTGATCGAGCGCAGCGCCCGATGGAACCGCGGCTTGGAGGCAGTGAGGAGTGAGCGCCGGGATTGGCAGAACGACGAGATCGCGGGCGTTCTTCTGGAGCGTTTGGGCCAAATGGATCCGCAGGAGGTGGCGACTCTCGCGGCACAGATGGATGAAAAGCAGGTGGCCGGGGCGATGACAGCGCTACTGCCGGAACTTGCGGCGATCAATCCGGCGGCTGCTATGAAACTATACAAACAGATGAGCGAAGCGGAGCGTGCTGCTTTCCCTGCAGAAGATTTCATCAAAGTGCTGGCGACGGTTGATTTGGAAGCAGCGAAAGAAGTGGTCGCCCTGTGTGAACCGGACGGCCGGGGACGATCCTGCGGATTTATTGTTAGGGGATTGAGCGCCCAGAATCCCGCTGGAGCGATCGCGTTTCTCAAATCGCTCCCGGATGGGGAACTCGCCGGCGCGATGAGTGATCTGAAGGCGCTGAGCCGGATCGCGGCCCACAATCTGGCAGAGACGGCGCAGTTGCTGGAGCGGTTGCCCACAACCAACGAGGCCTCGTCGAACTTCGCGCGACTCGCGGAAGTATGGGTGGCGGAGGATTCCGGGAAGGCGCTCGCATGGGCTGACAGTATTGAATTCGAAGCGAACTGCAGGGCGGAGAGCGCTCATACGCGCTTGGTTTGCTAGGCAGTCATGTGGCCTCCAGGGACCAAGAGCTTGCGGTCAAATACCTCAACGAAGCCATCGAAGGAGGCGATGCTCACCTTGGTGCACCGATCTCAGACATAGGACACGCCTACGCTCTTCACGACCCTGCCGCTGCGAGCGAGTGGGCGATGGCATTTTCCGACTGGTGGATTCGGGAACCTGCGGTCGCCGGCGTGTCCAGTGCGTGGAGAGCGAGCGACCCGGTGGCGGCTTCGGAATGGATCGCCACGCTGCCCCAGGGAGACTCCCGCAACAACGCGATTTACAATCTCGTTCAGAACATGCGCAACGCCGATCCATCGTCGGCGTTCGTTTGGGCGAGCGATGTCACCGGCAACGATGACGAACGACTCTATTTGCTCAAAGTGGCTACTAATGCCTGGGCCAGTTTTGCACCGGAAGAAGCGAGAGCAGCTATTGATAACCTTTCCCTCGCAACCAGTGAAAGGGATTCGCTCCTGGCGCGGCTGGACCGGCGGTAGATTGTCACACATGGGACATTTGGACAGGGCCAGGACAGACCACATATTCCCGAATCTGATAACGCCGGAGCCAGCGCGCGCTATCTCCTCCAACTCCAGACCAATCTGAACCGCTTCGCCAAAGGCTTTCCCGGCGACATTCTCGAGATCCGCGCCAATCAAGATCGCCGCCTGGCTGCGCACTCAACCGGTGGCTCCCAGGACCCGCAACGCGCTGCTTACGACAGTCCGCGTTCTCTTCTCCTTCGCCCGGTCCCGGTCCTATCTGCCGAAATCCGAATCCACGGTGGCGGAATCCGTCGCCAAGGTCAAGACCGGCGACAGCGACACCGAGATCTTCGCTCCGGAGTGTTGCCTCGGCAAGCGTGCGGGCGCTCGGAAAACCGGGCCGGCGGCGGTCGCGGGCTTGGATTCTGTGGAGGCCGGGCGCTTGGTTCAACCGCTGCCGGGTTCCAGGAGAGCGGCGGCCAGGGCGTCCTGGTAGTTCC
>JBGTBW010000192.1:0-46955 GCA_041749135.1 Verrucomicrobiales bacterium | reverse complement strand
GGACCGGTCGTGAGACCGGATGGTGTGCGGGCGGGGCATACGGGCACATCGACCCCCACCACGGTGCGACCGGCGTCTTCTTCACGCAGGGCCCGGATAGGTCGGAAATCCTCGCAACCCCAAGGGATCCAGATTGTGCGGTCAGCCCGATTGTGGCACGGTAGGGTTTTCAGGATGCGATGGTTACCAACACAGAACAAGACGGCGCACCGAACCGCCCACCCGTTGCGAGTTTGACGCGGCGCCGTCGTTCGATACCTTTTTCTGCAGGCGACCCTCGCTCTCGGCGGGCGGTTCGGTGGCCTCTACGTTCGGCAAGAAATGATAATGCGCCTAACTGTACTGCTTTTCCTCTCAATGCTTTTTGCTTGCTCCCCCAAGCCTAGTGCTCGGACTGTCTGGACCGAAGAGAGACTCTCGCGAGAGGTAACCGAGGGCATGAGTCAAGAAGCGGTTTTATCGACCTTAGGCGAACCCGAACGGACGCATTTGGAGAATGATCGTATTAGTTTGACTTTCTACTTCGAACCTCCCGAAGAAAGTGGAGATTTCCTTGGTGGAGTCACAGTAGTCTTTCGAGAGGGCAGGGTGTTGAAGTGCCTTGCGATTCGCGCCAACCAACGAGTGATCAAATGAAGCCGAAACCAAGACGGCGCACCGAACCGCCCACCCGCTCCGAGTTTGACGCGGCGCCGTCGTTCGATACCGTTCTCCGCGAGGCGACCCTCGCTCTCGGTGGGCGGTTCGGTGGCCTCGACGTTCTGCACCACGAGACCTACCATGCACTACATTATCGGCTTCGCCCTGTGTCTGCTCACTGTGTGTTCGCCCGTGGCTGCCGATCCGCCGGCGAAGTCTGACCCGATCACGCACTACGACCCGAACCCCGCGCACCTGTGGAACCGGCTGCACGCCACGCTGCTCACCCGCCCCGACCGCGCCGGAAAGCCGCTCGGCCACGACACCCTGGACCCGGTCTTGTTCCCGACCACGAAGCGATTGCTCGAAGGACCGAGTCACGCCGAAGCCCTCAAGCTGCTCGACGAATTTCTCGCCGACGGGCATACAATCGTCCGCGACCCTGTGAAGCGAGCCGTGATGCAGCGCGACTTGTGGGCGGTGTTCGACTGGGCCGCGTACCCGTTCGGCAATTTCTACACCGGTCCCATCGAGATCCGCTCGGGTCCGCTCCAACAACGACTGACAAAGGCGATCCGCAAACTCGCGCCGTCGAAGGCGGAGGCCGAGGCGTTGCCGAATACCTACGCTCTCGCCGTGAAGTCGAAGGTCTTCCCGGTCGCATTCGACCCGGCGAAGCCAAACGACCCGTTCCTGGCGCCGGACCTGTTCGACCCGGCTGGCCCGTGGGTGTGCGTGACCGGACCGCCCGACCTGCCCACGCCGGTGGCGTCGGAACACGTCCGCGTCTTCGCCGGTCGGTCGGTGTTCCTCGTGTTCATCCGGTTGCCCGAGGGCCGCAAGGCGACGCTCGCGTACCTCGACAAACTGAACACGTTCTCGAACCCGTGGAAGGCACCGCAGCGCGAGCTGAACCCCGAGATCCCACAGTTCCCCGTCGGCACACAGGTTGCACTGGTCCGGCAACAGGCGGTCGTGACGGACGACGGGAAGTGGACGCCGACCCCGCTGACCGAGAGCGTGCAGTTCCGCACGTACCGCGAAATCCTGCCGCCGGAGAAGGACACCGAGCCCTACGCCGCGCAGGCGCAGGGGTTTGTCGAACTGGAACTGCGGCGGGCCGACCTATTCGCGGGAAGGAACGGCGGGCTGCGGGCGGTCAAGGGAGACGACCTCGTTCCGCGGGCGCTCATGTTCTTCCGCGGTTGGGACGACCCCTTTGAAGCGAAACAGGAAGTCACGCACAGCCATAATCAGCTCGAACCCGCGTTCCGTCAGTGCGCCGCGTGTCACTCGCGGGGCGGCATCCGCGGGGTGAACAGCTACACACAAACCGGAATGGTGCGGCCAACGCCAGTGATTGGGCTGTTCCCGGTGAGCGTCGCAGACGTGCGGGCGCGATCGGCAGAGTGGAAGACCGGGCTGAAGGACTGGTCGGAGTTGAAGAAGTTCGCCGGGTGGTAAAGGAAGGGGTGACACCCGCGCGAGCATGGGCTGCGGCTCCGACGAGACAAGCGGTAGCCGAACAAGTCGGTGGAGACGAACCGCCGCCCCGCTTCTCCGTTCGACGCTGGGCGGCGATTTGGGTGCGCCTCGTGCGCTCCGCCGTTACTCTCGGCGGCGGTCGCTCACCTCTGTCGTTCGCCAAACAAAATCCGTGTTGATTGCAATGGTAGGCCCGATACTATTATCAGTGATAGTGGTCTTGGATACCAATGTTCTCGTGTCGGCGTTGCGCTCGCGGCTGGGCGCATCCAACGCCGTTATGTGCCGCCTCGCTCGGCGAGAATTTGAGGCAGCGGTCTCCACTGCTCTCTTACTCGAATACGATGAGGTGCTACATCGGCCAGGAATTGTTCCGGACTACAGAAACGATGAAATCGCCGCTTTTCTTGATTCTGTCTGTGCAGTCTCCCGGGAGGCCTACATCTACTTTGCCTGGCGACCGATCCTTCCCGATCCGGGAGATGACCTTGTCCTCGAATGCGCTTTGGCTTCTGGAGCCACCCACATTGTAACCCACAACCTACGCGATTTTCCGGAGGTCGATCGCTTTGGAATTTCCGTCGTTGCGCCAAACCAATTTCTGCGCTTTCTTAGTCCATAAGCACCATGAACATCACAATCCCTGAATCCCTTCGGAACCGAATGGAGGAGTTCGCCCGCGAGGAAGGCGTCCCGGTGGAAGACTTTATTGTCTCGGTTCTCTCCCAACGGATCGCCATAGCCGATGCGGATTCCTACGTCCGCAGAAGGGCAGCAAGAGGAAGTGCTGAGCGGTTACAGGAGAGTCTTGAAAAGGCGCCAGAGGTGGAGCCTGAGCTCCACGATCGAATCAATAGAGACGGCGAACAAGACGGCGCACTTCAACCCGCTACCCGCCCTGCGTCGAAGACTGAATGACGGCTCGAATCCTGAATCAGAACCCGGAGGCGCGCTCCCGGTAGCGGGTGAGTGGCCTCGGACGTTCTGTGACAACGAATCCAATGAATCCAATGATGGCAGTGGCGGCTTTCGGGCTGGCCCTGGGAACGATGGCGACGGGCACCTTGCGGGCCGATACGTTTGGCAGCGGGGTGAATACGTTCACGATCGATTTCGTGGATGTGGGCAACGCGGGAAACGCAAACGACGCCGGGGCCGGCGGGGGTCTTTACTCCTCGCCGTATGGCGGAGTGGGCTACGACTACCGGATCTCAATGTATGAGATCAGCCAGAACGACGTCACCAAGGCCACCAACCTCGGAATGACGGACGTCACGGCAGGAGCGCACACCGGAGACGAGCCAGCGGCAATTATCAGTTGGTATGAGGCGGCGGCGTTTGTGAATTGGCTGAACACGAGCAAGGGCCACCAAGCGGCCTACAATCTGAGCTTCAGCGGTAGCTGGAGCATCACACTGTGGGGAGCCAGCGATCAAGCGACCACGGGAGTGGACAGCGGGACCAACCCCTACCGGCACAAGAATGCTTACTATTTCCTGCCCAGCGAGGACGAGTGGTATAAAGCGGCGTATCACCAGAATGATGGGGTGACGGCGAACTACTGGGACTACGCGACAGGGAGCAACACGGCATCGACGGGGGTCATCAGCGGAACGGCCTCTGGGACAGCAGTCTATGACGACCCGTATGGCAATCCTGTTCCATCCGATCCGGCAGATGTCGCCCAAGCTGGCGGCTTGAGCCCCTACGGGACGATGGGGCAAAACGGAAATGTGTACGAGTGGAATGAAAGCGCATTTGATGGTAGTAACGATGTAGCTACCGAGTTTCGCGCGATCCGCGGTGGCTTCTGGGGCAGCACCGAGGGCGGCTTGCGCTCCTCGTTCCGCAGCGGCCCCACCCCGACGGACGAGGACTTCGGGATCGGTTTTCGTGTCGCGAGTGTCCCTGAACCCTCCGCTGCCATGTTGATGCTGATGGGCCTTGGAGCATTGTTTTTCAGACGGCGCGGGACCCGTTCCCTTTGAACTTTGTCTCTTTGCCCTTTTCCTCTTGGAGCCGGGGCGGCGATCAGCCGCTCCGGCTCAATTAAACCGAGAAGCGGACGAAAATTTTTATAAAAATCCGAGTGTCGCGCGAAGAATTGCCCCTCGCTCTGACCAGTTGGTTTGACTATACGAAGTGGGTTCTGGACCGTGTGGATGTATTTCCAAAGAACCAGCGCTTCGTGCTGGGCACCCGACTTGCCGATGCTGTGCTTGAAGTGTTGGAGACGCTGGCGAAGCCAGCTTACGCCCGTGAGGCCGCCAAGGCGCAACTGCTCGGCAGGGCCAACCGCAAGATTGAATCGATCCGTTGGCTGGTGCGCATTGCCAAGGACCGGAATCTGCTAAGCACACGCCAATTCGCCTTCAGCGCGAAAGCCCTTGAGGAATGTGGCCGCATGATGTGAGGTTGGTTCAAGCAAGCAAGTGCCGGGCGGGCCGGGCAGGATGAAACGTCATACGGGAAGCGCAGCAAGGCTGCCGGGGCGCGTTTCTTTGGCGACTGGGAGCGGGAGGTCGTGCGTCAGGAGCGGGAGCTGTGTGACGGCTCCTACTGCCCCGGCCGCTACCATTATTTCAAGATTCACGAGCCGAAAGAGCGAGTGGTTGCGCCAGCACCTTTCAGGCATCGGGTGGCGCATCACGCCCTGGTGCGGGTGATCGAGAAACCCGCAGTCGAAGCCTAGCCCCAGGTCAGGCGTAGAGAGGGCTCGACGTTCGCCATTAAAACCGCTCTTGAAACGTTAAGTCGCATGCTCTAGTGTGTTCATATGGACTGGGAAGGTCACTCCGCCCGCGGCCATAATGTCTAGGCCAACTAACAAACACGCTCGGCCAACTGCGCAATCTCCTATTCAGTTCCCATCGAGTCGACCAGATTGCCCCACTTCAGCGTCCGAATTGTGGGCGATACAGAACACCTTGATGAGACATGCAGAGTCACCCTTTGGAACTCGGAACGTCCAGACGACTCTTTGCCAGCCTTCGTTTCACTCGAACGGGCCACAACTTCGGAACACCCCTACATTGGATGGAGCTTTTGCTGAACTCAGCCCCCACGCAGCGGGTTACTGGCCTACTGTTGTTTACGAGTTAGCATACGAGACCATCCACCTCCTGGACCCACTCGCCGGCATTACGACCTGGCTCGAGGAGGGGGCGGCAGTTGAATTCTCGGTTTTGATGTCGCGGCCTCTCACCTCACACCCGATGGAACCATCTGCAGGCACGAACTATGCAGCGGCACGTGATCTCGTCGAGCATCTACCAAAGCCAGTCCTAGCTTCAATCGGCCATTTGCGCCATACGTTTGGCCCCTTGTCTTCGATCATCCAAGACCGGATTCTGGACGCATTTCCTAGCGTTCCACCGGACATCGCGCTTAAACTGACCACACCTTGTAAGCCCCGATGACCCCCACCAATGAATCAACGAGGGCGAACAAGCGGTCACTCCTAACGCCTGACCCGTTGCCAGTTCCAGCCGTCATGACCGCTACAACCTCAACCGGCAGTCGAAACGTCGCCCCCGGTCAGGCGTAGGAGGACTCGACGTTGGGCATGAAAAGGGAGCTTGCAATCCGGGTGAATTCAGCGAGCCTTTTTCAGCATGGACATGGCGACGCTTCGGAGTGAACTCAAGCGGCTTCCGGCGGAGGAGCAGGACCGTCTCGCGGCCTTTCTCACAGCCTTGAGGATGAGACGGGAGGGGCTGATGACCGAGTTGCAAGATCGCTTGAGCGACGAAGATCCCGCGAATTGGGTAGCTTGGGAGGACGCGAAGAAAGAGCTGGGCCTCAACGGGCGCAATTCTGAAGGGTGAAGCCCTACTCTGTATTTCTGCGTAAAGAGGCGATGGAAGCTTTGCGCCAGATCCGTCCGGCTCAAAAGCATCGAATCAGCGCTTTCATAGATTCTCTGGAAGAAAATCCATTCCAGGAGGGAGATTACACTGATAGGGATGAGACGGATCGCCCCATTCACGTGAAGGTGATCGCGCAGTATGCAGTTTCCTTTTGGTCCGATCACGCGGTGAGCGAAGTTGAGATTGTTGACATCAGGCGGGCTGATAGTGCATGAAGGAAACGCGCAAGCCCAACAATGCGATCCACCGAACACCCACCGGCGTCACGCTCCGTGCTTGGTCGCTCCGCTCCCGGCACGGATCGCGCCACGGGCAGGCGCCGGTGATCGCGGACGTTGGTGAGGAAATCATGAGCCGTCGCACGAGCATAGCCCTGAGTGGAGTCGCGCTTGGAGTTGGTATTGCTGTCTTGTTCTTCAAGTCGCTCTCTATCGCGTACTGCGAATTGACTGGGACCCCTCAGACCTGGCTCAAGCGATCATCACCTCTTCGATCCCCGATCCGCGATGTTTGGAGGCAATGGGATGCAGGCGGAGTCGCCGATAGCGATGCAGTGAAGACCATCGCAGAGATCATCAATCGGGAGTTGCACGTTGGATCGAGTGATGAGGAGGTCAGGAAGCACATCCGAAGCCATTTTGAACGTGTCAGCTTTCACCCTATGGGAGCCCGAAAAGAGTTGGCATACCATGAAAACGCATGTGGCGCGACGTATCCTCACAAGGATGCGCTACTAAAGTTCTGTTACATCTCCGACAAGAATGAATTCATCCGGGCGGAAATTCACATGAGGCGATTCAAAGGCTCTGACATGCATTACATTGCGCTCAACTCCGATTCCGGTCATCCGATTCTCATCGATCACAGAGCAACAAGCGCCGAACAAGCCGGGACTGATCAACCCGCTTCCCGATCGGAGTCGAAGCCGGAGGGTGATGATAAACCTCAGCCAGAATCGGAGGCGCGCCTCCGGCAGCGGATAGCGGGCCTCGGACGTTATCCAGCACTTGACCGTAGACGCAAACCACATGAACCGAATCGGAGCTTTCTTTAGCCGTTCACATCTATGGCTCAGCCTCGGATTGGCGCTATTCCTGTTCTCACACGGTAGTGTGACCATTCCGGTTTGCTCGTGGTTTGCCTTCGTATTCCTGATCCGCTTCCACAGGACCAGCTCGCGTCCGTGGCTCGCAATCGTGACGCTCTGGGTCGGGATGTCGGCCTGCCATGCGTTCATGTACGACGGATTGTTGCCCGTCAGCGGGCTCTCGTTTTACGCCGCGTGTTTGCTCTTTGGCGGCATCTGGGTTTTCCCTTTCATTGTCGACTGGCTTCTCTACCGCAGGCTTGACGGTCTTGCGTCGACGTTTCTCTGGCCGTTGTTGATGGTAACGATTAATTACTTCCTGGCGTCATATCTTCCGAGCCTTGCCCATTCGCAGGTTGAATATTTGTCGCTGATTCAAATCGTCTCCGTCACTGGAATGGGTGGACTTGTCTTCCTCATCTACTGGTTTGCGGGAACACTCAACCGAATCTGGGAATCAGGATTCGAGTTGACTTTGGCCAAAAGAGAAGGCGGCATTTTTCTGGGGTCCCTGATTCTTGTCTTGGTCTATGGCGACGCTCGCCTCGCGTTTGCGAAAAGCCAGGGAGAGACCTTGCAAGTGGCCATGATCAATCTTCAGAGGAATCGCCTCGATACTCTGGACAACTTTGAGCCTGAAGTCGTCAGGGACCTTTTTGCCATGAGCAAAAAGGCTTTGAGTGCGGGCGCCAAAGTCATCGCGTGGTCTGAAGCAAATGTCGACATACCACTTGATTATGAAGATGACCTGGTTGAACTCGGCAAGGAATTCGCGAAGGACAACGGAGTCTTTCTTTTCATGTCATATCGCTCCTTCTCGACTCCCAGCCTGAACGAAAACAAGACTATCGGAATCTCACCACGCGGCGATATCGTCGTTGACTATTTGAAGTCCAAGCTGGTTCCGCTTTTGGAGACACACACAAGGAAGGGAGATGGGGAGCTTGCAACCGCAGACATAGACGACATTCGAACTGGCCATGCCATCTGCTATGACTTGGATTTTCCGTCGTTCATACAGCAAGCAGGAAGGCGCGATGTCGACATCCTATTCGCCCCATCTTCTGATTGGCGGGAGGTCAGGTTTCTTCATGCGGCTTCGGCAAGAATCCGCGCCATTGAAAATGGCTGCTCCCTGGTGCGGCCGACCATTCAGGGCCTGTCAATCGCAACCGACCCCTATGGTCGAATGTTGGCTTACCATGATTACTATTCAAACACACCGAGACTTTCGATTGTCGGAGTCCCGTCGCGCGGCGTGAGAACGATTTACGCAACATATGGCGAACTATTCAGCATCATCTGCATCGTTCTGTTTGTGGGGTTGATTGCCTTCGCGTACCTCAAAGGAGATTCGACTCACGGCGAAGGGCCATGGGACTCCTCCGCTCCGGCGCCTTAGGAAATCGCTGGAGAACAAGCGCATGCACCGGAGTTGCCGGCGGGCTTTAGGGCGACGGTGATTTCACCGGAGGATCTAATCAGAGATGAAAGTTGAACACGAAGAAGATTCGATCGTAGACTCTTGACGTGCGATAAAAACCGAGATCGCCGCAGAACACAATCACCTTGGCGCAAGCATGGTGGTTTTCGGTCTAATTCTCCTCGTTGCGTTTTTATACTTAGAGTTTCTTGCGCCGCCATCCGCACCGTTAGACGATCGACCAGGTTTCGCTATCACCGCAATCGGGTCGGTGTACGGGATTTTCCTCGCAGTATCTGGGACAATTATCTGCCGCCGAAGACAAAGAACGTTCGCTCTCGGCCTTGTTGCTTCCACCCTCTCGCTCCCTGCTTTCCCTTTCGGCACGTGCATCGGAGTTTTCGGATGGATCTGCCTTCTCGCCGAGCGGAGATTCCTTAACCAGTGAAAACTGTCTCACGGCGCGGAGCGCCGTCGTGGGCGAAGGCGGTCTCCGGCGGTCTGAGGCTCAAAGCGGCGAAGTATCGCCACAGTCCCAGGGAGGCGGTTTCCGCCTCCCTGCGCTTCAAACCTGCCCGCCCAGACCCCCTTCGTGCCTAGGCACTGTGCTCGCCCCGCCTCGAGCGAATCAGCATTGCCGTCCGGCCTGATCCCCTGCTACGCTGCCCCGTTCTCAACCCTGCTCCCCCGACCGAGATGGCCGACGTTTTTATCAGTCACGCTACCGAGAACAAGGACATCGCCGAAGCACTGACGACCGCGCTGGAAAACGAAGGCGTGAGCGTCTGGCTCGATAAGACCAAGCTCAGGCTCGGCTCACCGCTGCGGCGCGGGATCGAAGAAGGACTCCGAAACTCCCGTTTCCTCGTGGTCGTCTTCAGCCCCGAGTACTTCCGAAAAGTCTGGACTCAGGCCGAACTCGACGCCATCGCGTCCCGCGACCGGGATGAACCGGGAGCCTTCCTGCCGGTCCTCCACAACGTCACGGTCGCCGAGTTCAAAGACCACGTCCCCACTCTCGGAGATCGTCACGCGGCCTTTACCTCGGAAGGCGTCGATGAGGTCGCCAAGTTGATCCTCGAAGTGGTCCGGGGACAGCACGAGGATGTCGCCGGCTCCCTGGCCGAACGCGCCGCCGAATTCCTCGAAAAAGGACGCTACGGTGAAGCCATCCGGGAAGCCGAAGAGTGTCTGCGGCACGATCCCGGTCATCCCGACGGCTTGGTCTGCCGCTCCCGAGCACGCTTCTGGCAAGGGCTTTATCAGGAAGCCGAAAACGACGCCATTCAAGCGCTGGCGCGTGCCCCCACCCACGCCACGGCGCTCCTGATGCGAGCCCAGGCGCGCTGGATGCTCGGACACATCGAGGAAAGCTTAAACGATTGCGCCGCCATCCTGCGACTGAAACCGCGCACCAGCCTCGAGTTTATGGCTCGCGCCTTCGCCGAAGGAGCCTTGGGCGACATCGCCGCTGCCTTGGAAGCCGCGGAAACCGCCCTGCGCCTCGATCCCGGCAATCCCTCGGCAATGGTGGCCCGGGCTTTCGCCCTAGTGGCGAAAGGAAAAGCCGAGGAAGCCTTCGTCGATGTCAACGCCGCTCTCGCAATCAACCCCCGCAACCCCTCCGCCCTGAGCGCCCGTTCTCAGGCGGAAATGATGCGCGGCGAGATGAAGCAGGCCCTCAACGACGCCACCGAAGCTCTCAACCTTCAGCCGGGAAATCCTATGGCTCTTGCCCTGCGAGCCGAGATTTACCAAGCCCTCGGCCGTCCCCAAGAAGCCGTGCGTGACGCTTCCGACGCCCTCGCCATCGATCCCCGCAACCTTTTCGCTCTCACCGCCCGCGCCTCTTCCCTGTTTCAGATGCAGGACGCGCGCTGGTTCCAGGACGCCCAAGCCATCGTAGCTCAACCTCCCCGCACCCCCTTCGACCGTATCCTCCGGGCCCGGGCCCTGGTCGCGTGCAACCGTCCGCAGGACGCTCTCGTCGAAACCAACGCCGCCCTGCAAGCCGATCCTTCTAACCAGATGGCGCTGGCCTTCCGGGGATCGATTCACATGGCAAGTCAGCGCTTTGACGATGCCCTGCGCGACGCCAATGCCGCCCTCGGCGTGAATCCCCGCAACCCTTTTGCTTTGATGATCCGTGCCCAGACCTCGCTCATGACCGGAAATAGCGAGCAAGCCGCCCGCGACGCCATCGAACTCCTCCGCATCCGGCCCGACGATCAGATGGCCGGTTCCCTCCTCGACATGGCCCGAAACCCATGGAAACTCAACATGATGAAGATGGGGATGGCCGCCCGAAACTGGATGCAGCCTCCCCCAGGCCCCGCCGGAGCGCCCCCAGGACAGTTCCCGCCTCCTTACAAGGGCTAAGAAATCGGAACGGCGAACTGATCCTAACCCCCCACGAGCTTCTGGACCTAGCCCGCGTTTCTCATACCGTTTCGTCGCGAGGCGCTGCGAACCCCTTACTGCCAAGGCCGCGCGCCGCCGGGGTTTGGCTATCGTGGAGGGACGGGCTCCTGCACGTCCTGTCCGGGGCGATGGGTCTCCATTCTGGGACCAGGCCGTCACGGAGGCCGGCCCTTCAGGTTCAGAACTCCTGATCTGGCGGGCGGATCCAAGGAGATGGAGGAAAGAAGGTGCGCCGGAGGCTCTTGGACTGCGGCGAGCATCGCCGCTTCTTCTCGGCGCGGAGCGCCGTCGCGAGCGCAGGCGCTTTCACCCGGGTTAATCCGCATGTATGCGAGCTAAACCAACACGATCTCGTCTTCGCTGTAGATGCGCTGACTGTTCTCCACCAACTCCGCCTCCTGCTCCCGGCGCTTGAGCAAGCCTTTGAGGTTCGGCCACAGACGCTTCATCGACCGCAAGCTCGCCGCGATGCCCGGCAAATCCTTTCGCGCGACTTGCCCGCGGATCGCCACCATCTCCTTGCGCCGGTGGCTTCTGCCCAAAGCCGAACCCCGATTGTAGACCAAAGACACGAGGGCGCCCTGAGCGTCCGGCGGGAGAAGTTCCACCCCCGGATAGGTCTTCCGGCACAGGGCCGCAAAGCGCGGAAGAGTCCTGCCGGAAAAAACCGTCTGCGCCGCGTCGAAGGAAATCCGCACTCCCGCGCTGGCTATCGACCGGGCCACCCCCGCCGCAGCCGCCCCGCGAATTCCCGATGCCGACTTGAGGTAATCGAGGTCCCGGTCGCTCACCAAACGGCGCCAATCCTGCAAGATCTGCGTCTTGGTGTTGTAGCCCAAATCGTAGCCGATCCCGATGGTCACTCCGCTTCCCCCTTGCGGCCAAGTCGGCTTCGCTAATCTCTTCTCGTAGTAGGACTTGCTCGACACCTCGAAGAACACAATCTTGGCCAAGGACTTTTTCGACACCGCCAAATTGTAGGCCTCCGGCACCAACTTCGGAACCGGGGGCCGCTCATCGAAAATTCCCGCAGCCTTTTCTGCGGCGGTCAGAGTTTCCGGACCCACGATCCCGTCCGCCGTCACTTTCAAGAACGTCTGGAGCCGAATAATCCGTTCCTTCGTCGTCATGACATCAGTCTTCCCTTAACACCTGGCTGGACCATAGCGAGTCCACGCCCCGCTGCCAAGATCTGTGAATGAATTCTTGCGGGTTCCGCGTCTCGGAAAGCGCCGCGTCTCCGATGCCCGCATGAGCCGGATGCCGGACCATTTTCAGGTTCCCCGGCATCGCCAAGTCCCCCGATTGCGTTTAGCCTGGAGTCCGTCATGGCCAACCCCAACACCTCAATGCGCCCATCACCAGGTTTCCTGGTTCGGAGATCACGCTTCAAACGCTTCGGCTTCATCACGGGAATTCTATGGCTGGCGGCCCAGGCCTGCACGGCCGATCTGCGCTTGGGAATGATCGGGTTGGACACTTCCCATGCCCCGGCCTTCACCGGGCTGCTCAACAATGCCGAAGCCGAAGATCACGTCCCCGGAGCCCGCGTGGTTGCCGCCTACCCAGGCGGAAGCCCCGACATCGAATCCAGCGCCAACCGCGTTGAAGGCTACACCGCCACCCTCCGGGACAAGTTCGGCGTCCGCATCTGCGAGTCGATTGAGGAGCTGTGCGCGCAAGTCGATGCCGTCTTGATCGAAAGCGTCGATGGCCGCCCCCATCTCGAACAGGCCCGCGCCGTCATCGCCGCCAAAAAACCCCTCTACATCGACAAACCCCTGGCGGGCACGCTCAGCGATGCTCTCGAGATTTTCCGTCTGGCCAAAGAAGCCGATGTCCCCGTCTTCTCCTCTTCGTCCTTGCGCTTCGGCAAAAACACTCTGGCGGCCCGCAACGGAGCCGTAGGCCGGATCCTGCATGCAGAACTCACCAGCCCTGCCCATCTCGAACCTCATCATCCCGACCTCTTCTGGTACGGCGTGCACGGATGCGAAGCCCTTTTCACGGTCATGGGCACGGGCTGCCAAACGGTCCAGCGCCAAAGCACCGAGGACGGCAAAATCCTGGTCGTTGGAAAATGGGAAGGCGGTCGCGTGGGGATCTTCCGGGAAGGCGAGGGCTACAGCGGCCGGGCCCGGGGCGAAAACGGAGAATTGGAGGTCGGTCAATTCGACGGTTACCGGCCCCTCGTGGTGGAAATCGTGAAGTTTTTCCAGACTCGAGAACCTCCCGTGCCAGCCGGCGAGACCATCGAGCTATTTGCTTTTATGGAGGCCGCCGACGAAAGCAAACGCCGGAAAGGCGAGGAAGTGTCCCTCCAAGAGGTTTTGGAAAAGGCTCGCAAAAAGTAAAGCCGTCGCGCCTCGGCTCACTCCCGCTCTCGCCGCCGTTCCGCCAGCCGTGACAATCCCCGCAAAACCAGGACAACCACCGTTTCCAGGTCGCTCGCTCGAAACAGCGCGCGATTCTCCTTCTTGTCCAACCCGTTGCCTTCCAAAAGCAAACGCATCCCTTCTTCCCGGATGAATTCCGGCATCTCCTTGGGGACGGATCCCGCAAGGCTTTCTCGCCGCTCGGGGGCGGGTTGGCCAAGCCGCTCATCCCAGTCCCCGCCATCGAGAGCCTCGACCAGAGCCGCTGCGGCGCCTCCTAACAAGGCCGATACATAGAGCGCTTTTCCCCCCTGGTCTTTCCGTTCCTTGGCCGCCAGCAGGGTCAACCAGGCCTCTTCCATCACCCCCGGCATCCATCCTTCGAACTCCGACAACTTCCCTCCCAGACAGATCCGCGCGCTGCACACTTCCGCCAAGACTCTCCGCAACTGCGTCAGGGCGAGCGCCTGCGACACCGCAGGATCTTGATCCCCCATCAGAGCCTCCGGCCGCTCCACCCGGCGCACTTCCAACACGCTGGCCACCTGTTCCAACTCTTCCGGGGAAGCGCTGGGCTCACCCGGCCAGGGCAGGTAGTTGATCAGACGGGGTCCGTCCCCAGCACTCCTGTATTCCAGGGCCAGGCGAAACACCTCCGCCATCACGCCTTCCGGCCGCCAGTCATGCCCGAACACAACGGCAGCTCCCCGCGACAACAAGGCCTCGGCCAGCCGGCGGGTCGCCTCGTTTACGCTGTCTTCGGTCAACCCGAGACCGGCCAAATGCGCTCCCCCCGAGATCGAGATTCCCACCCGAAAGCCCTCCAGCACACTTTGCAAACCGGCTGGTTGAATGGGTTCCGTCATTGCCGTGTTAGTATCCCCCGCCTCCCTTGCTGAGACTCCGCTGTTCCTGATACCCCCCCGTCTTCAATTTCTCCCCCGTGATCCCAGAAATGAATATGCCTTCAGATCCGTTCACGCGAAGCCGGTGCCGAACCCGGGTCACCCCCTCCAACCATTCGCCGCGATCCACTTGGTGCACGCGCCAGGCGATCAGGGCTTCCGAGAGCACTTCCGCCTCCCTGCGCTCCGCACTCGAAGATACGATCTCCATGACCTCCGCCGAAAGAAGCGTCTGCGTGGTCTGATCGAAGTGCTTCCGGTACTCGCGGAGTTCGTTCCGCACCGCCGGATCCCGCTCCAGAATGCCGCTGTCGTACCAATCCACTTTCTCGTCGTAAAAGTTCAGTTCCCGCTCAAGCACATCTTCCGAAACCACGCCGAAGCCCTCTTTGTCCGACGGCGCATCCACTTCCCCCACCTTCAACAACGTTCGCAAAAACACGTCCAGCACCGGTTCCAACTGAGACTTCAACTCCAAAGGATTGGCCCCAAAATCGACGTCCGCCAGCGCCTCCTTGAACCGGTCTTCCATTTCACCCCCTTCCAATTGCCGGGAAAAAATCGACACGATTCGAAACCCAGTCTCCGCGTCTTCCCGCAACAGCACTTCCATCCGGCGGAACTCACGAACCGAGTTGTCTCCGCCCCGCGCGTCCGTCCCTCCCCAAGCCTTCCGGTAATAGTCCACCCAAACCCGGTAGCCGAGCAGCATCTCCTTTTCGTCTTGTCCGTCTTTGCGTCGCGAAACCTTTACCTCACTCACGATCAAGTCTCCCGCGCGGGCGAACTCCTGGCCTTCCCACCTTTCGCGGTTGCCCTCCAATGCCGCCTGCACTTGCTCTCGCTTGGGATTCTCGGTTAGTTCAAACCAGCACATCAATTCCCCATCCGGAGCCAGGCGAGCCACAATCCCTTCAAAGTTCTGGCAATTCAGATCCTCGAAATAGCTCGAAAAAAAGCGGTCCAAGCGCACTTGCAGGTCTTCCTTGCCCGTTGGATTCTCGACGCTCACCGCTTGGGCCGGTTTTGGCGGCGAACTCCAGATCTCTTCGTATTCCATGCTGGCCAAAACCATAGGTTCCCCCTGGCGAAAGATCATGCGAACGCGGAATTCCTTGTGGTCAGGAGCCAGATCCGATGCCGGGACGGCGCCGGCGCGGCCGGTAACCACGATTTCGTTCTCTCCCTGGCGGACGCCGTGGGGTTCCTCCAGGAGAACGTAGCGGGCCATGTCGGGATGGTCCGGATCCTCCTGATACTCCATCGAAGAGGGGTCCTCGATGGACAACCGCCCTCCCTCAATCAGAACCTGAAGATTCCGTTCCGGATCCAACACCAGCATGCGAAAGACATCCTCCGCGAAGAGCAGGTCCCTATCCCCCGTCATCGGATTCAACCCCCAACGCTCCAGCAGGTAGGGGCCAAACCGGCGCTGTGAGGCATACTGACTTTGCAGCCGCACATTGCGTTCCCAGGCCAGCCGGGATTCCCGGTCCGTTCCCAAGCGTCCCCGGCCGACCGAGTCCAGGTCGCTGGACAACTGCGTGGCGCTCTCTTCCACACTTCTCTTTGCCAGTTGCAAATCCCTAACTTCCAGCCCCAGCTTCTCTTTGGTGTCTTCCAAACCGGCCATCTCCTTGGCCTTCCGCCCAATGACCACACCGAATCCGCTCGTGACGACCAGACCTGCCGCGGCAAGTCCCAAACACGCCAAAAGCATGGCTTGCGCCCGCTTCCGGATGCGGCTCAACTCCCGCGCCCGCTCCTCGCGCTCGTGGATGAGCGCACGCTCTTCGTCCGCCGAGGCCTCGAGGAACTCCCGTTCCTCCACACCCAGCGCCACTTCGGATTCCTCCAAACTCTTGGACAACCTCCGGAAGCGGCGTCCCGTAATGAGACACTCCCGGCTCCGTCCGCTCCGCGTCCAGTTTTGAGCATCCAGGCGCACCTCGGTGTAAGCCCGCAACGCTTCCCGGCTAGCGTCGAGCCACTCCACCAGCCGCGGCCAATACAGCGCCAGGCTTTCATGCACGACTTCCACCTGCGTCCGGCCGTTGCGACCCGGACTCGAGAGCAGCAGCCCCTCCTCCGCAAAACAGGCGATCACTTCCTTCATGCGCGCCTGCCCTTCCGGGCTCTCTTCGAGATCCTCAAGATCCGCCCGGCGTCGCACATAAAATCCAGCCCCTCCCGCCACAAACAAACTGACGAATAACCTCCGGACGCGCTCTTCTTCTCCTAACGCCGAGGCCTTGTCGAAGCAGCTTTCCGCCACCTTCTGCAAGATCTTCCGCAGGCCGCCCAGACGCTGGAACTCCTCGACCAAAATGGTGTTCCCCCTCCTGGCCCCGCCGTCGTCGCGCCGCTTCCAAATCTGCGAAAGCGTGAACTGCAATAGGGGCAACCCGTCCGGTTCCGCCAGCGTTTCCTCCACCAGCGTGCGCACCACTCCCTCCTGGATTCGCAATCCCACCCGTTGGGCCGGCTCGACGATCACGGCCCGCAAGGCCGCCGCGTCCATGGACTTAAGCCGGATGCGCACCAGTTCGCCCGCACATTCCTCTTCAAACTGTCGAAAATGATCCTCGTATTCCTGTCGCGCAGTCAGGATTACGCCGAGGGCTTTTCCCAATTCACCCCGCAAGGGCTGCATCTTTCGGCAGAAGTTCTGCAAAACACCCGGGTCCAGCAGTGTGAAAAATTCCTCGGCCTGATCCACCACCACCACCGCATCGACGGGTTCTGGGCTCCCTTCCACGCCCCCTTTCCAGGCCTCGATCTTTTCTTCCATTCGCGCCCCCGCGCCCGGCCCGGGATGCATGCGCACGCAACACAAACTCCTGCCGCTTTCTTCCTTCTCCTTCTTAAGCCGCGCCACCACGCCGGCGTGCACGAATGAAGACTTCCCGCTGCCGGACCTCCCCGCCACCAAGAGCACCTTGCCCTCTTTCAGAAGACGGCAAGCCTCGTCCACTTCGGCATCCCGCCCAAAAAAGTAGGGACCGTCCTCTACTTTGAAAGCGCGCAGGCCCACGTAGGGGTTCTCGATCTCACCCACCTCGTCGAGGGCGATGGCGTCAAAGGGCTCGATGGCCACCGCTTCGCCGATTCGCTCGTGCTTGAGCAACAAGGGAAACCAGTAGTCCAAAATGGACTGGAGGCGCCGGCGCTCCTCCCATCCCGGAGTCACCCGGCCTTCCTTGCGCACGTCGTCGATCAAGGCGGCCGCCGGATCCACCGCCTCCTCCTCCGGCATCATCCCGTCGAGGACGGAATCCGCCAGCTCCGCATGGCGGTCAAGGAGAGCTTCGGGAGGATTCGCAGGATTCATCTCCGGCCGTTGCCTACTAACAGCATGATCTCGAGCGAGCGCACCGCCAATGAATGAAGCCGGTCCAGCACGTCGCGCAACTGCCGGTCCTTGGCGTAGAACACCCGCATGAACAAGGTGTCAAATTCCGCCCGGCTCTCCACAAAGTCCTGATCCGTCCCGGTCTCCGCCGCGACCGTCACCGCCCGGAAACAACGCGTCCAGGCCTCCCGGCTCTCTTGTTCCGCCAGGGTGTCCCGCGCCAAATCAAATCGCTCCTGCATCCGAGGGTTTCGCCAAAAACGCCGCTCTGGCATGCGCCGTTGCCCGTCGAGTTCCTGAAAGTATTCATGCTCCCGAATCTTGAGCAAGGTCTCGTCCTCCATCCGTCGGAGAGCATGAACCAATTCGCCGACGCGCTCGGCCACACGTTCCTCTCCCGGCCGCGAAGCCAACGAAGCGCTCAAGTCGTCCAATGCCTCCGCCAGCTCGCGCACCGGCAATTGTTGGGCAAACTCGACGATGAATTGATTGAGCCGCGGAAGCTGAGTCCGAAACAAACTTTCCAACTGAGTCAATTGATCCTGCAACCGCCCAAGATCCCGGTCACAGGCGGCGTCTCGAAGCGCCCGAAGACAGGCTCGCAAGGCATCGCCAGTCCGGCTCATCTCGAGATTAAGCGCCGGATTGATCTCGTAATCGGCCGATCGAACCTGCGTCACCGCTTCATCGACTTCCTCCACGACCCGGATGATCGGGCGCAATCCGTCTTCGACCAAGTGGAAAGCGCCTTCTTCGTCTGCCTCTTGCAGCTTGGCCTCCAGCCTAACTGAAAGCACCTCCACGTTCCCCATGACCCGGAACAGTCCATGGATCGCTTCGTGGGCCTTCTTGGAGTCCCGCAGCTCGACCACCTTCGCCGCTGCCGCCCGCAAGCAGGCGTCCAATTCGACAGCCGACCGCGAACGCGATCGAGCCGGCGGCTCCAAGGCGGTCTCCACCGCCGGCTCCACCCCTGTCTCCTCGCTCGGGGGGACTTCTCCCGTTTCGTCGCCGGCCAGCTTGACAGCAAGTTGCGCCAGTTTCTTCAGCCACGCCCAGCCCCCCGCCGCGTCCAAGTCCAACCTGACCTGACTCCTCGCCCGCAACCAATACGGCACATCCTCCTCCGTCGCCTCCGGTAGAAGCAGCGGAACGATCCGCTTGTTCTTGTTCCCCGTCGCTTCGTTGACGATCATCATTTCCACTTCCTTGCGCTGATAGCGCCCTTGCTCCTTGCCGATCAGCACCAAGATCGTGTCTGCGGCGCGCAAACCCTGCTCCATGCGGTCGAGAAACGGATCGCCGGGCAGGATCTCCCGGTCATCCAGCCAGACGCGCACCGGCGCATCGGCCTCAATCCGGTCGCACAACCGCCGGGCCTGCTCCAGAAACCGCGAATTGTAGGACAAAAACCAAGTCGGCCTCGCTGTCTGTTTGCCCAAGTGGCCCAGGTTCATCGTTGTCGTTGGAACGGCGCCGGCCGCGCCCGCATTCGGCGTCGCCCGTTCCCATATTGCTTCTATGTAGCATGGGAACCCCGGTTACGAGAACGGGAATTCGCAGCGGAATTCGCCAGAACTCCGAACCCAGCCGGCCACCCCCCAAACCCCGGCGCCCCTCCCCGCGAAACCCCATAGCCGAATTCGCCAGAATTCCGGCCCCAAGCCGCACCCCCGATCAATCCCGGTTCAAGTAGCGCACCAGACTCGCGAAACCTTCCAAATCAATGACCGTCTCCATTCCGTCCGGCATCAGGGAACGGCCTGTGCCTTGCAATGACTCCACGTCGCGGCGCAACAAGACCCGCTGAGATCCGTCCAGGCCGCGCACGGTAAGGGTGGTGTCCCCTTCTTCCTCAATCAGCCCCGCCACTTGCCGGCCATCTTTTAGTTCGACCACAAACACCTTGTAGTTCGCCTGCGCGTTCCGGTTCGGATCAAAAATGGCGACCGCCAATGCCTCCGCGGAGCGTTCAGTCAAGCCGTCCAGATCCGGCCCAATTCGCGTCCCCTCTTCCCCAAAGCGGTGACAGGCAGCACAGTGTTCCTGAAATAGCCCCACACCCGCATCCCGGTTTCCTTCCCCCGCCGGAACGGCGGCATATCGCTTCGCCACCTCGGAGCGTTCTTCCGCCGTAAAGACCTCGGCAATCCGGGCCGCAGCCTCGCGAACGCCTTTCGAGGCATGCTCACGCAAGGCCTGGCGCTGGACTGGCGACAGCGCGTCCCGAAGGCCGGCGTCCTCAGCCGCCCGTTCCGCCAATCCCAGGGCCCAGACCTCGCGGGCCAACAACGATTCCACCATGCGCTCTCGCAAGCCCGGTTCGCTTCGGTCCAATGTTGCTAACAATTCCGCACCCGCCTCATCATCCGGCAAAGCGGCCAACCGGTCCATGGCCGCGCTTTGCAGCGCCAAAGGCTGGTCCGGCCGCAGGAATCCGCCCAGCCACCCAACCTCTCCAGAAAGCGCGCTCACTTGCAAGCCCGCCCTGCGAAGCGCCGGATCCGCGGAATCGCTCTCCGCCAACTCTCGGGCTTCCGGAGCCAACACCCTCAGCCGGAGCCCTACAGCAGACTCCGCTAACTGACCTCTCTGCCCTCGCCAGGCTTCCGCCAAGCCCGCCCGGAATGCCCATAAAACTTGTCCTCCAGCCGCCGCAGCCCGCTCCTCCGCTTCCGCCAAAAACTCGGCGGTGATCAGCTCCGGCCGGTCCTCCAGCGCCCAGCCGCTCAACTCCGCCGCCAAGGCCGCTGCCGAAACTCCCCATGGGAGCCCATCCTCTCGCACCAATTCCCACAATACTTCCGCCAAATGCGAAGGGACTGCAGTCAAGGCCGCTGCCCTTACATACACATCCTCCTCGGAGAGCAGGAGCCGCGCCAAAACCGGAGCCGCCGCTTCCGATGGAAGCCAGCGGGCGGCGGCGGCGGCTTCGAGCCGCACCCGGGATTCCCTATCCGTGACTCCAGCAGCCACCGCTTCCGCCATCCGCGGGTCCTGCGCCGCTCGAAGACCCGCAAGCCGCTGCCCTCGCGCCCGCAGCCCGGGATGACTATCTCCCAAGGCCACGAGCAGGGTCTCCCCGTCAAGCAAACCTAACGTATCCAGCGTAGCCAATGCCTGGACTCTGGCCGCGGCATCTTCCGCGTCCCGCACGATTCGCCGCAGTGCTTCTCCGGCTTTCGGCTGGTCTCGCTCCTGCAGTTCGCGTTGAATCATGTCGCGCAGCGCCCCGTTCGGCGAACCCATCGATTCCCCCAGTTTCTCGTCGCTCAACTCCCGGATCGAACTGGGCGCTACAGGCTCCTTCCCCTTCGGGATCACCCGGTAAATCCGGCCGCGCCCGCTCCCGGCCCGCATATCCAAACCGGACTTCACCGATTCCGGAATCCAGATGGGATGCTCGATGACGCCGCGATACATATCCACTATCCACAAAGCTCCGTCCGGCCCGCTCCGAACCTGGACCGGCCGGGTCCAGGGATCTTCCGATACGAAAAACTCCGTCTCCGCCGCCGCGTCAGGCCGCTCCCAGCGCCAGGTGACGCCGTCCCGCACCGGCCGCAGCCGGACCACGGCGTGATGCACCGGCTCGCACACAAAAAGGTCTCCAGCATACTCCTCGCCTAACAAAACGTCGCGATAGAAGTCCAAGCCACAGGCCGAAGTCACCGATCCCTGCGGACCCGACAGCTCAAAAAGCTGCACCGAGCGGGCCGGACGGATTCGGCCCTCCTCGATCTGCGACACCGATCCGGGAGGCGGTAGGAGTCGCGGATTCGCCCGCAACCACTCCTCCTCCAAAGGATAATGCCGCACCAACACCCCGTTCTCACAGCCGAACCATTCTCCGAAAGCGTCGCGGACCCGGCCTTGCTGGCTGTTTCCACTGACCGCTTCGATCGTTCCACGGTCCGGATGCATCCGGAAGTCGCGATGACGCAGATCGACCGATCGCCCACCGGCATCGCGAATCTCGCCTCCGAACAATCCACAGGATCCATAGAGCCAACCGTCGAGACCGGGCCGCAAACTGTTGACTCGCGCGTGATAGTTATGCGTGGCGAAGCCCGTAAACAACGTCCGCCGGAAGTCAGCTCGCCCGTCCCCGTCTCGATCCTCAGCGTAGATGACCTCGGGGGCCGAACCGATCAAGACTCCCTCCCGCCAGGCCGCAACTTCGGTAGGAAAAGGCAGTCCGTCCAGGAACACGCTGGCCCGGTCGTAACTGCCGTCCCCGTCCGTGTCCTCCAGCACCCGGATCCTGCCTCCCGCCGCGAACTTCCCGTCCATCCCCTCGGGATAGTCCCGCATCTCCGCCACCCACAACCGGCCATCGTTTCCAAAGTCAATGGCCACCGGATCCTCCACGAGCGGTTCCGCCGCCGCCAGCCGCACTTCCAACCCCTCCGGGAGACGGATCCGTTGCAGCGATTCCATAGGTTCCAGAGCGCCCGACTCCCGCTCACTTCCCTCCCCTGGATTCTCCCCTGGATTCGCTACCCTCGCAAAGCTCTCAGGAAGCTGGCGCCGAACCGACTCCACGATCCGCTCTTCCAACCCCGGCTGAAACACTGCCGGCAGCCCAAAGTAAACCATTTCGGCGCCTCCCCCGTAGCCGCCTTCCCTCAACAGCCGCTCGGAGGGGATGTAGCTGCAAAAATCGTTGCTGTAGCCATGAAGCCAAAGCCGTTCCGGGTCGAGTTCCCTCCGCAACCGGATGGCGTAGTCCACACAGACCTCTCCGGCGAGAAAGATCATGGCCAAATCGTTTCCGAAGACCCAGCTTTGCACCGCATAATCGATGTGGCGGGCCGGGCCGCGTCCCCGTTCTAACTGATTCAAATGCCAGCGGGCGTTGTAGGCCGCCGGACCTTCCCCTTCCGCCGCGCGAAGCCATTCTTCCAGCGAAGGCGGGCTCGCCAGCGGCAATTCCAGCGTCCCGAACCGGGCCTGGACCGTCCCCTCGATCGCCTCCATCGGTTTCTCAAGCAAGCGCAACACTTCGTCGCGGACCTGCCCCCCCTGCTGCGCCGCGATTTCGGCGCCCTCGCCAGTCACGCCGGATTCCGGATTGGCGTCTGAGCCGCATCCTATGGAAACCAGACAGACGGCTCCGGGCACAGCGTCCTCCACCGCAGCCTGGGCGTAGCCAGCCCAATCTCCTCCGATGAGGTTGTGTGAGAGAGTCACGCAATGGCAGGCGTAAGTCAGGTAGACAGCGCGCGGCGTCCCGTCCGGCTCCCTCACCACCAGCAGCGGCAGGGAATGATCGACCGGCCCCCCTTCCGTCCGGCGGTTCTTGGCGAAACCCACCTCGCCCGCCCCACGCTCCAAGCGCGCCGGACGCCGGTCCTCCAATGCCCGCAACGCCGCCGCTTCCAGGGCGTCCGTAAGCTCCCGCGTATAGCGGGCAATACGGGTCCGATGCTCTGGCGGGATCGGGGAACTGAAAATGGTCGGGCACGTCCCCTCAAGCATGGGAGCCGTATGCGTATGAGTGAAAGTGATGGCAATCCGCTCGCGGGGAATCCCGGCCTTCCCTTTCAACCTCCGCGCCACTTCTTCGGCCATCTCCCGGGGCAATCCGAGGTTGTCCACGGTCATCAGGATGAGCGGACCTTCCGCATCCGTCCCAATCGCCAGCGCCTTGGCCCATATACGCTGCTGAACCCCCTCCGATTCCTCTCGCCGGAATCCGAAGCCATTCAAGCGCACCGGGTAATCCGGCGTGATGTCGATCCGGGCGACTCCCGTTTCACGCAAGGTCTCTGCCGCGCAAACAGGGGTCTCCGCTAGGGCCGTGATCCACAGCGTCAGACCGGCAATCACACCAAATAAGCAACGAGCGCTCATCGCTGCCTGCTGCGGAAGCGCCGGGTCGATCTCGCCGATGACCCGGCCGGAGCCGCTGCTGGAGCAGGTCTCGTCATCCCGAAAGTGCCCCGGTCTCCCTTGGAACTGTAACTGGCTTCGAAACGATCCGCCGTCGCGGTTCCGTCGTGCCGGTAAACGCCGCCCAATGCCCCCAGATTGGTTTCACCAGTAAACCGGAACACCCCGTCCTCCTCGCGCACGATGTACGACGAACGATAACTGCTCTGCAAGCCGCTCCAGGAAAACCAGTAATGAAAACCCCACGGCGCCGCCGGATCCTCCGGAGCGCTGACCAGGCAGCGTAATCCGCCCGTGTGACCCGAGGCCTCACTCTTCCATGAACCCTCCCAAGGACCCTCGATGCCCTTCGCCGGAACTCCCCGCGCCAGGGCCTCATTCCACTCCCGCTCAAACTTCGGAGCCGAGCAACCTGCTCCAACGAGAAGAAATACACCTGCAAGAGACAATAGCGTCCTCTGTCCCACCGTCGCCGTCATGCACCCACCCTAAGCCGCTTTGGCCCCCGGAGTCAGGCAAAATGATCTTGCCCCTGACGCCTCCTTGACCGGCATCCGGCGGCGGGCGGGCCGGCGTTCCGGGAGACTGGCGCAGGCCGCTACAGGGCGCGGATCGCCGGCACGTGGCCATGAACCACAGGATGTTCAATCCTCAGAACTCCTCATCCGGCGGGCGGATACAAGGAGATGGAGGTACGAAGGTGAGCCGGAGGCTCTTGGACTGCGGCGAGCATCGCCGCTCTCTCTCGACGCGGAGCGCCGTAGTGAGCGGAGACGCTTTCGCCCGGGTTAGGCTACCGTAGCTGCATTCGCAAGAATGCAGACTGCCCGCCAGGCCTTCGGAACGGCCAGGGTGCTCAAACCATCGATTCACATGGATCCCGGCGCCCTTCCCTGTCGTCGAGCACGCGGTAGAACGGCGTTTTGAAGTAGGGCGTGCGAGCCACCGGCGCCCACCCGTAAAGCGAACGCAGGGCGTGGTAGCCGGACGACTGGCTCACCGGGAAGCGGTCGAAAATCTCTCTCCAAGTCGCGAGCAAGCGCAGGGTTTCCGGCTCCGGAACGACCCCAAAATCGAGGGCCGTGCAGATGCGGTCCAGGTAGTCCGCCTTGTCGTAGTCGTCGCCAAGTCTCTCCGGCGCAGCGCAGTCAGGGTAGACCGACCCGTCGATGTAGGGTCGCGGCAAAGTATCGTCTCGATCACTCATAGGCGAACCGGTTTCGGGAACTCGGTGGCGAACCACCAGCGGATTCTCTCAGCTTCCCCGCGTTCCGTCACATCCGCAATCCGCTCGAGCGGCCGCCTGGCTTCGATGTCCCGCAGTTTAGTCAAAATCGCCGTCGCAGCCTGGTGCACGTCGGCATCGGAATTCTTGGCCTTCCAGAGGTCCCAACAGTCGCCGGGAGACGCGATCCCGCGGGTGCAGACGGTGTAGATGTCCACATAGTCGCGCGGCGCACCGCGCGCGACCAAGGCATTCATCTTGGCGGCCAGGTTTTCCCTCAAGGTTTCGATCTTGACCGGGCTCCACTCGCTCTCGAGTGGCGCATCGAGTTCGACAGAACGGATGGCGATCTGGACCGAGAACACCTTCCCTCGTTCATCGCCCAGTTCATAGGAATCGGTCTCCCCGAAGCGCCGCACGGAAAGCCTAAATGAATGGCTGTTCGCAATCTCAGCCATGACCTCATGGAGGAGCGCCGATGCGCCCTGCCTATCCCGCGCGTCACTGGACCACCATGCATCCAAGTCCAGCGTCGGCCGGAACTCTACATAATGCTGCAAGGCAACGCCACCGCCGATGACGATGTCCGCCGCTTCCGGTCTGCCCCGGAGAAGGTTAAGCACTTCCCTCGCCAAAGGATCCAGCCCGGCCGGTGATCTTGGAATCGGGTTCTTCATGCGGCCGGGCGGGAGCATACCCTTCACCGTCCTACCGCACGGTAATATCCAGACGGCGCGGCCAAACGTTCAGCGTCTGCATCCGTAAAAACGACCTCTCCACTGAGGCCAGTCTCGATAGTGCTCCATACCTCGAGGTCGAGCGACCAGAGGATGTCGTATGTTCTCCCTGGGTTCCCCGTAAAGCCGAAACGGAAACTGTCGCCGCTCCAAACAACGTCGCGCAGCACCGGCGGCGGGTCGCCGGCAGCCTCGAGTCCGGCAAAATAACGCACCGCATTGAGGAATGCGATTTCTCCGTCCGGTGTGAGATCGTAGGCCCCGGCGGTGTCGATTCCGGCCCCCTCAGCTTCACGGCTCCCCGCGAGGAAGAGCATCCGTTTGCCCGCGGCCACGGCGCCTTCGTCCCACTCGGCGACAATGACGCTGCCCTCGCCCGAAGCGATTACCCTGCCCCCGTTCTCCATGGGAACCTCTGGAGCCGGAGCCGAAGTTCCGCGATCAACGGCGACATGCCAGCCCGCCGTCATTCCGGCCACGATGGACAGTCCTTCAAACACCGGGTGACCAGGGTCCTCCACGACGATCGTCGAAGGAGTGATGTCCACGAGGCCATCTTGGTTCAGCCACGCCCAGCGGTTGGCCCGGCTCAGGTAGGCGCTCATCAGGATCAGCGGAGCCGTGATCTGCTCGTCCCAGATCGCATTGTTAAAGTCCGTGCTGTTCACTTTCCGGCTGACGATCACCAAATCCGCCGAATTCAGAATCGCTTGCTGCTCCGCCGTAGGATTGCCCGCCGTCATTTCCGTCACGTGGAAACCCTCAGCCCGCAGCAAATCCAGGAACTCCTCTCCCGCGCTGGATTCCGCGCTGCTCACCCAGATCGCCGTTGGACCCGAAGGCGGAAGCAATCCCGGCACGCCCAGCAACTCCACCTCCCCAATCTGCATGCTGTTGACCGCGGCCGCATCCTTCAGCGTCGGAAACACGACTTGGTAGGATACGTAAACCGTTTCATTGGCAAAGGCGACTTCCTGATGCAGCAGGATCCGATAATCGACCGGAATATTCCCAGCGGGGTTTCGTTCGTCCGGCAAATTCAAGTCGCCGCTGGCAATCAGTTCGAATGGCCCTTCCGCCCCTGCGGTCGATCCCCAGATTTCGTAGCTCGCAGGGTCGCGTTCGACGCTGTCGTTGGCCGGGTAAAAACGGGCGCCCGATATCACCGTCGGCCCCATCGCCGGTGTAACGATGAAACCCGAACCCAAATCAAGAAAGTTCAGGTATTTCTGACTCAAGTTGTTGATGGCGTTCTCCACGCCCTCAGCCAACGGTGGATCGCCTGCTTCCCCATCCCCGTCGTCCATTCCGTTGACGATAACAATCGCATCCTCCGGGCTGGTCACGTCAGGAAGCGCTGGCTGAATGGGCAATGGCGGATTGGCAAAAAGAAACTCCACGTCCGCGGGAGACAGCGCCCGGTCGTAAATCTGCAAATCATCCATACTCCCAAAATAACTGAATACACCCCCGAATGATCCGATGTAGAAAGGAAAGGACGGGTCGTCGTCGAACGCGGGCAGGCCGGAAACGGACTCCAACAGTTCCCCATCCAAATACAGGCTCAGAGTCTCCGCCTCGCTCTCCTCATACACCGCGGTGATGTGGTGGTTCGCGCCGGGAGAAATCGGCTGCGAACTGGTCTCGTAGGCCGCTTCGCTTCCGACAAACCATTGCAGATTCCGCACACCCGAAAGCAGCAAGGCGAAGGCGGGGCTGCCTCCGTCATCGCGAGCGAAAAGAGTCTGCAACTCCGCATCGCCGGGTTCGACGTTGATCCAAAGCGACACCGAAAAATCGCCGAGCGGCTCCAGGGTCGAAAGATCCGCCGTAATCTGACCTCCAGCGAAGGTCACGGCCGTCCCACCATTGACCTCGTCCATGAAGAGCGATTCCGCTCCCAACACGGCGTCTCCAGAAAGAACGGCATGCCGGTCGTAGCCTGTGACGTCCCGAATGTCGATGCCCTCGCTCTCATCAATGGTGTAATGCGCCGCCGGCCCAGCCAGGTTAAAAGCCCGGCCCGATAGGGACACCCTGCGGTTTCTCAGAGACTCCAGGGTCGAGTCATTCTCGATGATCATGTCCGCATCAAAGGCGCCCGTTTGTCCCGCCGCGTCCAACGTGACCACGATCTCCGCCGTCTCGGTGGGAGCCAATGCGGCGGGAGCGGACCTGACGGAATAAAAATTCTCGCCAGGTCCCGTGAACGTAATTCCCAGGATGTTGACAGGAAGATCGAGCCCGATGTTCTTCACCAGAATCGACACATCCTGGCCGCCGGGAGCAGAGTCCACTTCTCCCAGGTCTTTCGACGCCGGAGCGAACAGGTGAGCCGCGCCCCACGGCCCGGCAAAATGGCTGATGGCGTTCAGGTAGGCGATCTGACCATACTCCGTGAGATTGAACCGGCCGTAGCTGTCGCCGATGTCGGTCTGACCATCCGGTTCACGTGACCCCATCATAAACATCATGCGGGGACCCACTGCGACTTGCCCGGCTTCCCACTCGGCCACAAGAACCCCTCCCGGAGGTCCCGCAGTCTTCGTGGCGATCAATCTCCCACCCCCAGCCAGTGGGTCGGTGGAAACCGTCGTGTTGCGGTCGATCGCAAAATGCCAAGGCGGAGCCACACCGCCTTCCAAGGGAAGTCCCTCAAACACCTTGTGGGTCGCCTCATTCGCCATGACCGAAGACGGCATCCCATCGATGATGCTGACGCCTTGCAGCCAGCGCCAGCGTTGGTCGTCCATCGTGCGCAAAATATAGGGTGTGCTCGATATGAGTGGGGTGGTGATAGTCTCGTTCCACACTAACGTGTTGTACGCTGCGTCCGCGCTATTCACCTTGCGGCTGACCACAACCAAGTCCGCCGCATTCATCACGGCCTGCTGGGACGCGTCCGGCGGAGCGCCCGCGACGACCATCACTGTCACATCATGGCCTTCCGTCCTCAGCATCTCTACGAATTCCTCCCCGGCCGGACCTTCGTCTTGCACGACCCAGATGACTTCCGCGGAATGTGCGTATGTGAGTAGAGAAACAATCAGCAAGGCCGCCGGCAACAACTTGATTCGAGTTTTCATGAGGGTTCCCCTACTCTATGAAAACGGAGTAAAGCCGTTAAAGAAAAAAAGCGGAAATCGCCTCCTTGCAGGATCTGCCGGCATCACGACCGGCAGGCCCAAAAACCTCCCCCGGCTTCCCCGCCCATTCCGCTGCTCCTCGCCTCAACTTTGCGCGAAGCGCCCACGCCAGACCCAAACCGCCTCAACGCCGGTATCGCTTCGTCCGGGTCACCGAATTGTTGACCGGATTCCGCCGGGGAGCCGCGTAACCCCTCGTGGCGGATGCCCCGGTGGGCCTGGACAACAGAAACGTGCCGTGATCGTGCTCGGACCGGTAGCTCACCCGGAAAGTATTCCCCGAGATCCTCCCGCTGTGCTGGTAAACTCCGTGCCCAGCCACCTCTCCCGCCCCCGAAAACGTGTAGACCGCGCCGCTCTGACGCACAGGACAGATCACGTGGTAGTCGCCTTCCTGCCCTTCCGAAGTGAACCAAAAGTGAAAGTCCCAGTTCCCGGAACCGCCGGCCGGCGGCCGCACTCGGCAGCGCAACCGGCCGCTGGACTTCATCATCACGCTGGTCCAAGTCCCTTCCCACTCACCTGCGATTCCCACGGAAAGCGCCCCGCCGCTCGTCCCCTGGTTCCAAACCGAAGAATAGTCCGTTGATACGCAACCCCCGGCGGCCAGGAGCAACGCCGCACTGAGACAGAGGGCGCTCCTTCGCGCGATGCGGTTCATGAGACACAGGCTAGATCGTTCCTCGAAGGCTGAACAGGAAAAAAGGGGCCGCCCGCCCGAATCCCACTGCCGATGCACCGCTAGGGACAGGGAAATGGCGTTGAATGGTTTCATCTCAGGCCACAGCCTCAGGGCGGCGGCTTCCGCCTCTGCTCCCCTTCAAAACCTGCCCGCCCAGGCCCCGCCGGTGCAGAGGCAGCGCCCGAATCCGCACCTCTCCTAACCACAGTTGCCAGGTCCCCCCGTCTGCGGTAGGTAGAGGCATGCCCCCTGCCCCGGTCCCGGCCCGGTTGCCCGATCCCGGGGAGATTGTCCGCCGCCTCGACCGTTTCGTCATCGGCCAGTCCCAGTCCAAACGCGAACTCGCCGTCGCTGCCTACAACCATTATCTTGCCGTCGCCGCCCGCCGGGATTTCGGGAAACAACACATCCTCCTCCTCGGACCCAGCGGCAGCGGAAAAACTTTCCTGGTCCGCTGCCTCGCCGACTTGCTCGACGTCCCCGTCGGCTTCTCCAGCGCGACCTCCCTCGTGGAAACCGGTTATGTCGGCGATCCCGTCGAGAGCGTCGTCCGCCGGGTCCTTGCCCACTGCAACGGCGATGTCCGGCGCGCGGAATGCGGCATCGTCTTCCTCGATGAAATCGACAAGATCCGCCGCTGCAACGCCGGCATCCGCGACGTCAGCGGCGAAGGGGTCCAAAATGGCCTGCTGACTCTCCTCGACGGCCGAACGGTCTATCCCCGCGAACACGACCACCGCAATCACGAGTCCATCGACACGCGCCGCATGCTCTTCATCTGCACCGGCGCCTTCGTCGAACTCCCTGAAATTGTCCGTCGCCGCCTCGGCACGGCGCAGCGCATGGCCGGTTTCCGCCACGACCACAGCGCCAGCGCCGATCCCTTGCAGACCCTGGACTACGAAGCGCTGCGCCAGGTGGAAACTCGCGACCTCGTGCAGTTCGGCTTCATCCCCGAACTCATCGGCCGCTTCGGAACGATCTCCGCCCTCCACGAACTCTCCGAGGGTGACTTGGTCAAGATCCTTCGCCAAGGAGAAGAATCGGCCCTGCGGCAGCAGTCCGGTCTCTTCGCCCTGCACGGAATCAAACTGACCTTCGAAGATCCCGCCCTCGCCGCATTGGCTCGCGAAGCCAGCAAACTCGGCACCGGAGCCCGAGCCCTCAATCGGCTGGTCAAACGCGTCCTCGACCCCGTCAGCCACCGGCTTGCCGCCTTGGCCGACGATGGAGTCACCTGCATCAACGTCTCTCAGGAATCAGTCGAGGGAACGGCCGAACCCACCCTCATCCGCGGAAAACGGCGTCTCAAACGCCGCGACCGGGCCCTGCGATTGCGCGCCCTGGAAATTGCCTCCGGCAAACACCGTTCGCTCCACCCACGCCGCCGTTCGCGCACCCTGGTGTCCCGGCAAGGCGCCGCCGCCCACGAGAGCATCAGCAGCCGCGTAAAGAATCTGTTGAATCACGAATCGCTCTGGCGCGACGCGGATGAAGCCGGCCCCGAATGGTGGAAGGATGTCGAACTCGTCGATGAAGGCCATCGCTCCCGCTTCCTCCGTCTCGCCCGGGAACTGAAACTAAATCCAGCCACGCTCCACGACTTTTTCCTCTCCTGCCGCGACGATGACGCCGACGCCATCCGAGCCTCTCTGTCTTACCTCGACTATCTTCGCCTGCGGGAAGTGCAACAGGCCCATGCGGAAACCGCAAAGGCTCAGGAGGACGATCTCGGCAATCCTGACGGACTCTCCCCCTTCGCCGGCGACGCCGCGAGCGAAGGCATCGACGAGGACGACGACATTCCCTTCTAACCAGCGGCAAGCGATCCCGCCGTCCGCCCTGCCTCGCCGGATTGTTGTCGCTGTCCGTCCGCCGTTGCAGGCAGCTTCGAACTCCGCCCTCAAGCCCCAGCCCTCCCGCGCCAGCCGCCCCGCTCCTCCGGCGTCCCGCGGAAACATGGCCAGATCAGCCACCCCGTTAGGGCAAGTCCCGCCGCCACCGGAAACCATAGAGGAACCGCGAGCCGCGCCTCGCTCTCGGCGACGGAAGCATGAAACGCTCCCCTAGCAGGCATCGTGCCGGGAAGCGCCATTCGCACCGCCTCGAACATAGACGCTCCGTTGGTCCTTTTGCCCGCCCACACATCGAGAACTCCTCCGCTGCAAGCGATGTCCAATCCCGGTCCAATCCTCCCCGGAGCGAACCGCACTTGTACCGCTTCAAATGCGTCCCGGCTCCTCCACCAAGCCACACACAAAGGGCCCACTACCCCCGCCAACAGAAGCAACGCTAGGATCAATCGCGCCCGCCGGCGTCTCCGAACTCTCATGACTTCCGCGGAAATCTCAGCGATAAAAATCCACCCATTCGACATCGATTGCGTCCGCTCCGTCAAGCAGCGCCGCAGGAAGAACCACCTCGATCCACTCGTCCTCTCCCAGAGGAATCCGTTTGGGCCCCTTCTCTAAGGGACCTTCCCCCGTCACGATCTCCAGTTTCGCCCACCAAGCATGGCCCTCCTCCAGGGCCCGCTCGGGAATGTTGGCCTCACGCAACGTCGCGCGCTGGGCAAAGGGATCGACGCTCGACAGGGACAACTCGAGCGTCCTGTTCCCCTTCCGAAGCTTCAACGATTCCAACCCGGATACACGCAATCGCAATCGGATGGCCTTGGGATAGCGTTCGCCCTCCTGCGCTCGCAGCGTCAATGCGCCGATCTCGTCCGCAATCTCGACAAACGCTTGATCCGCCGTGCCCCACACCCGCGGAGGCAGCCGCTTTCCCACGGAACGCCTCACTTCACACTGCACGGGAGGTTTCTCGTCAAACGCTTCCTCCGGTTCCGCCAACGCCGGAGCCCATCCCCAACACCCTAAGGCCAACCCGGCCGCCAGGCGCCAGCTCACTCTCCTCCTCCAAGCCGGCCTCTCCATCCCAGCACCCTCAGTCCTCTGCCCCCGCCGTGCAACATCAGTCTTCCTTGCTTGCGCCTTCATGGACGCGGCGTCACATTTTCCTCCATGAATAGAGAACAACTGGAATCGGCTGTAGCGCGGGGAGTTCCGTTTTCCTTACTCATGGCCGATGGCAAGGAATACCGTGTGCCCCATCGGGATTGTATTTCTTTCCCACCGAAAGCCCCTTACGTGATCGTCTACGACGATGCTGGGCATTTTACGGTGCTGCCGCTCCTGACGATGACAGGGCTTCAGTCCAGCGTGTCCGATGCCAGCGCAACCCACGAATAGGTTTGCCGCGAAGCCGGCGGACGAGCAGCACAGCCAAGCGTTGCATGTGCGACCAAAGAAAGATGACAAGCACCTATAGTTGAGGCGGCGGGTGACAGAGGTGTCGCGGCATGGGTTCTGAAGCCGGAATAACATTCAAACCATTTACGTGGCTATGAATTCTCGTCCCACCTGGGACGAGAATTCAGCTTAGGTCTCCGTTAGCGACTATGGCCCGACAGGGAAGTCACTCCGCTTCCGCCGTCGCATTCCCGCTTTCCTGCGCAGCTTCCACCCTCACCTCCGCAACCGGTTCCCCCTCGTCGTTCAGCTTGCCCGCCGCCCACAGCAGGCCCCGCGTCACCAGGTCGAGATACACCTCCTCGGCCATGGTCTCGTTGTGATGCCCCAAGGTCGTGCCGAACACCCTCCCTTTTCCGTACTGGTTGACCCATACACAGGCATGCGACGATTCGCCCCCGTCGATCGTTCCCTCCGCCAAAACCGTCGCGTCCGGCCAAGTCTTGTCCACGTGATAAAGCTCACCCTGCGGCGTCACCCAGCGCTCCGGGAACCCCTTCATCACCGGATGTTTCGGCTCTAACGGAGTCACCGTGATCGGCGCATGCCGTCCATGCTTTGGAGAAGTTGCCCCGAGAAACTCTTCCCACGCGTCCGTATCCGTTTTCCAATGATGGGAATGATAGGTGCAGTGGAGCGCAACCGCCGGAACTCCCGCCCGATGCACCTCCGTGATCCCTTCAATGTAGGCGCGGTCGGTCACATCGGAAAAGCAAATGTTGTAAAGCACGGCGTCGAAGCCCTGGGCCCAGTCCTTTCCCCTCAATTCTTCATACTCGTGTTTGGTCCCTTTCCCTCCGTCGTGCACGATTTTCCACTCGACCCGGGCGCGCTCGCTGATCCCTGTGGAAAGTATCGCCTTCTGCTGGTCGTAATCATGACAACAACCCCCCGTGAACATCAAGACCCGGACGGGAGCCTCCTCTTCCCGCGACCGGTCCGCTCCCTCTTCTGCGACCAACATGCCGCTAGATCCCGTCAACAGCACAGCCGCAGCAACCAAAGAATGTACTCGTTTCATGATAGGAATCTCTTGGGACCGGTCCGGCATTCTCGTCGCGAACAGAGCCCTGCGCACGTGTTTTCTCTCTCCCTGTTTTCTCCCTCCCTCCACGCGGCGAAACTCCCCAGCGTTCCGGCCCGCCCCCTTGCCCTCAAAAGCGGCGCCGCTGGCGCTGCCCAGCGCTCAAGGTCTTTCAGCGTCCTTCCGGCCCACCTCTACCTCCACGCCGAACGCATGCTCCACACATCCAACTCCCGCACTTGCGCCTCGCCTCCTCGCGAAAACACCTCGATCCCGTCGCTCGCCAATTCCGGAAAGATCAAATCCGTGATCACCGTCTCTCCGCCGTTGGCGAAAACTTCTACCGAACAGCGATCCACAAGCAAGCGCAGCCGAACCCGCCCTTCCGTCGCCTCCAAGGGAGCTGCATGCACCATGGGAAAGACGGCATGCACGGCCGCCTTTCCGGACTTGGTCCTGTCCACATAAAGCTCCCGCCGCCCGGCCCGCCAACCAATGGCGGTTTCCTCCTCCGGACCCTGCCTGACCAGAATGCCAAACTCCATCGCGTCACGCGCTTCAAACTCCACGGAGATTTCCAGCTCCGTCCCCCGCGCCCCTTTCTCAGCCAGCCATGCCGTTGTCTCGTTCGCGGTCCGGTTCGTCACCCGCCAGTAGCGATCCCGCAAGGCGGTCAACTCCCGCACCGGACGCTGCAGCAATCGCAGCGCTCCGTTCGGCGTTCTCCGCAACCCCAGTTCCCGCACTACCGACTGCGCGCTCCGCCACGGACTCGTCGGGGCCTCCTGCGCATATTGCCAATTGCTCATCCAGCCGATCCACAGGCTTCGACCATCCGCCGCCGGCACGCCGGACCAAGTCACCGCAGCATAAAAGTCGCTCCCGTAATCCACCCACAGGACCGCCGCCGACCCAGCGCGCGCGGGTTGCTCGGACATCAAGATATCATCCACGTTGATATGCCCCCAGCCTTCCCGGTGATCGTCCACGATCTCGAGCACGGCCTCGCGTCCTTTCCATTCCGAAACGTCCCATGACCGCCAGGTCAAGGTCTCGCTCGCCGCTCCCGTCGCCGTGCGCACCACCCGGCCATCCACCGACAGATTCATGCAAGTCCGCCCCGCGTGCGAGCCTCCGCCTATCAGAAAATTAAGATAATCCGCGCGCAACTGGAACGGCGGCGAAACCATACGTCCAATCGCGGCGTCGCCCCCACGGAAGGAGTTCACCAAACCCTCGCCTCGAAATCCGCTCACGGGATTCTGGCCGTCCAGAGTCCCCCGGGCCGGTTCTTCTCCGAAAGCTTCCCCCTCGACTGTCCAGCCGCCGTAGTCCTCTCCCTCGAAATCAAAAAGAACTTCTCCCTCCGGCACAAACTCCGGGATCGCCTCCACCTGCATCGCCTTCTCATCCAGCACAAAAGCTGTCCCATCAAAGTCCCCGAGAAAATACTGTCCCCCGGAACCGCCCGCTACACTTCCCGACCCCAAATCCACCTCCAAGACCCATTTGCGCTCTTGCCCCACACCGCCCTCTCCCTCCTCGATGTCCAGAAGAAACAGATCCGGACATTCCCAGATCCCCTCTGTCGCCCCCGCTGGCCCGAAATCGCTCAGGTGCTCCCATTCCCGCAGATTGTCCGAAGCATAAAACGAAACCTTCCGCTCCACGGACAAAGCCAAAACCATGATCCACCGGCCCTCCCCTTCCTCGCCTGTTGGATAACGAAACACCTTCGGATCCCGGAAGTCCGTCGAGCCAATATCAAGCACCGGATTTCCCTCATACTTCGTCCACGTCCGTCCCCGGTCATTGCTGTAAGCCAAGCATTGATACTGCCGGTTGTCCTCGTTTCGCTTGCCTGTGTAGATCGCCACCAGTGGAGGCTGCCCATCGTGACCGAATCCACTGCTGTTGTGAACGTCAACCACGGCGCTGCCGGAAAAAATCATCACGCCGTCCTCCTCAGGCAAAGCCACGGGCAAATGTTCCCAATGCACCAAATCGCGGCTCACCGCGTGCCCCCAACTCATGTGCCCCCAGCGATCTCCGAAAGGGTTGTATTGGTAGAAAAGGTGATATTCTCCGTCGAAATAGACGAGCCCGTTCGGGTCGTTCATCCAGTTCTTCTGCGGAGTGAAATGAAACTGCGGCCGGAAGGGCTCGTTGTAGGCTTCTTCCTGTGCCCATGCCGCTTTTCCAGTGAAAAGCGCCGCCGCCAAAAGCCAATATCTCGTTCTCATCCACATCTTCATTTCGCGCGCCCTGCGCCGGCCCTCCCGCCCTGAGCCCGGGAGATGCCGAGCTTTCTCTGCATCTCCTCCAAAGGCACGCCTCGCGTCTCCGGATAAAACATCAGCACGACAATAAACTGAAGAGCCATCATCGCCGCAAAAAAAGCAAAAGGCAAGGCCCGCGGCCGGTTCAACCGGATCTGGTCAAGAACGGCGCTCCCTTCTAAGGATCGCACCACCAGCTCGTGCGAGCCGGCCTCCAGATTGTAGTCCTTCAAGTTCAGCCAGCGAAAACCGGATCCGGTGGCGTCGCGCTCGATCCGCTCCTCCAGCACCTCTCCGTCAATCTCCACTTGCCACGCGCTGGCCGTATCGGAACGCGCCCGGGCCTGCAACTCGTAATTCGAGTTCTTGGGCAGATCGAGCCGCAACTCCATGGCCGTCGCCGCGCTGCCCCCCGGCACGCTGTGTGCCTCGCCCGCCTGACGCGCCAACAGCGGAAAAGAGAAGGAAACCACCGCCGCCATGAACCAATGCGTGAAGCCCCCCAGAGCCTGTCCTTTCGCCCGCACCACGTTCGGAAACACTTCGCTGATATAGACCCAGATCACCGCTCCCTGACTGAACCCAAAAAATGCGATGTATCCGATCAACAGCCACACCAGCAAACCCTGATTCGTGCTGGAATGAAAAATCCACGCCACTCCCGCCAAGGCCAGCGTCACCCCCACCGAACCAATCAACAGCAGCGCCTTCCTCCCCACCCGGTCGATCACCGACATCGCCAGCATGGTGAACAGGAGGTTCGTCGCCCCAATGGCCACCGACTGCACGTCGCCCGACACCTTGTCGAACCCCGCCATCTTAAAGATGGGATTGAGATAATACAGCAAGCCGTTGATGCCCGAGAGCTGATTGAACATGGCGATGGAGACGGCCAGAAAGATCGGAAACCGGTAGACCTTTTGAAACAAGGGTTCTCCCAGACGGCTGTGCTCTCCCTTGAGCGATCGCACGATGGCTTGAAGTTCGCGCTCCACTTCCGTTTCCCCGATCCGCTCGAGCACGGCGCGGGCTTCCTGGTGATTTCCGCGGCTCACCAACCAGCGTGGACTCCGCGGAATCCCGAAGAGCATCACAAAAAACAAGATCGCCGGCAGGGCCTCGACACCCAGTTTCCATCGCCATTCCGCCTCTCCCAACCCAAACCCGCCGACCACGTAGTTCGACAAAAAAGCCACGAGGATCCCGAGGACCACGTTGAACTGAAAGAAGCCCACCAGCCGCCCCCGCAAATGCGCCGGAGCGATCTCCGCCAAATACATCGGACCCAGCACCGATGCGCCGCCAACCCCCAAACCGCCAATAAACCGAAACACCGCCAACGGCCAAAAACCCCAGGCCATGGCGCAGCCCACTGCCGAAACGAAGAAGAGCACCGCCATCCACTTCAGGCTTTCGCGGCGCCCGATCCGGTCGCCCGGAATCCCGGCAAGCATCGCCCCAAACACCGTCCCGATCAAAGCCGCTGCCGTCATGAACCCCTGCCAGAACTCGGAAAGGTTGAACACCTCCTTGAGCTGATCCTGGCAGCCGGAGATCACCACCGTATCGAAACCGAAAAGCAGACCCCCCAAGGCCGCCACAATGGTGCTCCGCACCAGCGCGGCTCTCGATCGGGATTTTTTCTTCATATCGTGAGAAACCAAGGAAAACCGCGAGCCGCGATGCCGCCGCTGCGGGGATCGCAAAAATGGCAGCCGCTACAAAAGAAGTCGACGAGATTCCACGAGGGATCCCGAAGCATGCGCCTCCGCCTGCATCAAAGCCGCGGACCCCAATGCCTTTAGGGATTGGCAGTGGCGAAGGATCCAGTGCTTGGAGCCCCCTAAAGGCATTGGGGCGAATCCCAAGATTTCCTTCCCCCAAACACGGGCTTAGCCCGAAAACGCTCGCCCGGACCAAAAATCTCCTCTTTTTCTTGACTTTGTCGCTAAAATTACTATTGTTTCCAGCCATGGACTCAGTTCGTCCTCTCCATCCCAACGAGAAAATCAAGGAAGACAGCCATTTCCTCCGCGGAGACATCCGCGAAGGCCTCGCCGATCTGTCCACCGGCGCTCTCGCCGATCCCGATACCCAACTCACCAAATTCCACGGCATCTACCAACAGGACGACCGCGACCTGCGCAGCCAGCGGCGCAAGGAAAAACGCGAGAAAGCCTACATCTTCATGGCCCGCATCCGCGTCCCCGGCGGAGTTTGCACCCCCAAACAGTGGCTTGATCTCGACCGGCTGGCCAGTTCCCACGGCAACGACACCCTCAAGATCACCACCCGCCAGGCCTTCCAACTCCACGGCATCATCAAAGGCAACCTCAAGGAAGCCATCCGCGAGATCAACGGCGCGCTTCTCGACACCATCGCCGCCTGTGGGGACGTCAACCGCAACGTCATGTGCAACCCCAACCCCCACCAGTCCGCCTTCCACGGCCAGGCCCTCGCCACGGCCTCCGCCATCAGCAGTCACCTCACGCCGCGCACCCACGCCTATCACGAAATCTGGCTCGACCACGAACGCATCACGCCCGAACCCCAGGAAGAAGAGCCCATCTACGGGCGCACCTACCTTCCGCGTAAGTTCAAAATCGTCGTCGCCGTGCCCCCGGTCAACGACGTCGACGTCTACGCCCACGACCTCGGCTTCATCGCCATCATTGAAAACGGCCTCCTCTCTGGATACAACGTCGCCGTCGGCGGCGGACTGGGCATGGCCCACGGAAAAGAGGAAACTTTTCCTCGGCTCGCCGAGGTCATGGGGTTCTGCCGGCCTGATCAGGCTCTCGACCTCGCCGAAAAAGTCGTGCTCGTGCAACGGGACTACGGGGATCGCAGCAACCGCGCCCACGCCCGGCTCAAGTATACGATCGAGGACCGGGGCCTGGCCTGGTTCCGGCGCGAAGTCGAAGAGCGTTTGGGTTGGAAGCTGCAAGAGCCGCGGCCGTTTCATTTCGATCACAATGGAGACCGCTATGGCTGGGTCGAAGGTCCCGACGGCAACGCGCACTTCACCCTCTTCATTCAAAACGGACGCGTCTACGACGGCGGCGGATCCTCTCTCCGCACCGCCCTCCGCGAATTGGCCCAGGCCCACCAGGGAGACTTCCGCCTCACGCCTAACCAGAACCTCATCCTCGCCAACGTCGCGCCCCAGGCCCGCCCGCGGCTCGAAGAGATCCTCCGCCGCCACGGGTTGAACCATCCGGAGAACCTCTCCGGCCTCCGGCTGAATTCTCTCGCCTGCGTGGCCCTGCCCACCTGCGGCCTCGCCCTGGCGGAAAGCGAGCGTTATCTGCCGAGCCTGCTCGAGGAACTCGAAACGATCATCGAGGAAAACGGCCTGCAGCGCGAGGCCATCACCATCCGCATGACCGGCTGTCCCAACGGTTGCGCCCGACCTTACCTCGCAGAGATCGCCATGGTCGGCCGGGCGCCCCACAAGTACAATGTCTATCTCGGCGGCGGCTTCGCCGGCGACCGCCTCAACAAGCTCTACCGCTCCTCCGTTCTCGACAGCGAACTCGCCCCGCTCCTGCGTCCCATCATCGCCGCTTATGCCCAGGAACGCCGCAGCGGGGAACGCTTCGGCGATTTTGTGATCCGTCAAGGCTACGTCGCACCCACCGAGGAGGGCGCGCGTTTTCACGAGGACCTCAGCCCGGAAGCCCTGGTCCGATGAGCCTGCCCGCAGAACCCACCGCAGTGGACCTCGAGGAACTCGCCCGGCGCATCGAATCCAGCGCCGGAGCCGGAGAACGCCTTCAATTGCTCGACGCCGCCTTCACCGGCCGTTTGGCCGCCAGCACCAGTTTCGGGGCGCAGTCGCCCGTCATGCTCCACCTCCTCAGTCAATACGCTCCCGGCATTCCCATCGTGTTCATCGACACGGGCTACCTTTTCCCCGAAACCTATCAGTTTGCGGAACGTCTCATCAGGATCCTGAACCTCGACGTCCGGGTTTTCCACCCCCGCATGACCGCCGCTCGCCAGGAGGCCCTCTACGGGCGGCTCTGGGAACAGGGAGCCGGCGGCTTGGAGAAATACGGACTTCTCAACAAGGTCGAACCTATGAACCGCGCCCTCCGCGAACTCGGAGCCGACGCCTGGATCAGCGGCGTGCGCCGCTCCCAGTCCCGGAGCCGGGAACAGCGAGACTTTGTCGAACGTCAAAAACGCACCGCCAAACTTTATCCCATCCTCGACTGGACAGACCAGGACGTAGAACGCTATTTCCTCAAGCACGACCTGCCCCGGCACCCGCTCACCTTCCGCGGCTATGTTTCCATCGGAGACTGGCACTCGAGCAAACCCCTTGTTGAAGGGGACGCTCCGGAAGAAACGCGTTTCGACGGAATGCAGCGAGAGTGCGGACTGCACCTCCCGTCGGCCCAACAGGATTACCAGATCTGATCGCCTTTCCGCCTTTCGCCTCAACCTCAATACCAGCACAACATGCGCATCTGCAACGATATGACCGCCACGGTGGGGAACACCCCACTCATCCGCCTGCACCGCGTAGCCAGCGACGCCGGAGCCGAGATCCTCATCAAAGCCGAATTCTTCAACCCGCTCTTCAGCGTGAAGGACCGGATCGGACTCTCCATGATCGAAGCCGGAGAACGGGATGGCAAACTCCGCCCCGGCGGCGTCGTCATCGAGCCGACTTCCGGCAACACCGGGATCGCTCTGGCCTTCGTCTGCGCGGCCAGAGGCTACCGCTGCATCTTGACCATGCCCGAAACAATGTCCATCGAACGCCGCGTGCTCCTGCGCATGCTCGGAGCCGAAGTCGTCCTCACCCCCGGGTCGCGCGGCATGTCCGGAGCCGTGGCCGCCGCCGAACAGGTTCTGGCCGAACACAGCGATAATGGATACATGCCCCAGCAGTTCAAGAATCCGGCCAACCCCGAAATCCACCGCCGCACCACCGCCGAGGAGATTTGGGAAGCCTGTGAGGGCAAAATCGACGCCTTTGTCGCCGGCGTAGGAACCGGGGGCACCATCACCGGCGTTTCCGAAGTCATCAAACAGCGCGTGCCCATGCAGACTTTTGCCGTGGAACCATCCGCCAGTCCGGTCCTGTCCGGAGGAAAACCCGGTCCACACAAGATCCAGGGCATCGGCGCGGGTTTCATTCCCGACGTGCTCAACGTGGCCATGATCGACGACGTCATCCAAGTCGACAACGACGAAGCCTTCGCCATGGCCCGCCGCCTTACCGAAGAGGAAGGTTTGCCGGCAGGCATCTCGACGGGGGCCAACGTGGTCGCCGCCCTGCGTGTGGCCGCCAGGCCCGGCATGACCGGCAAACGCATCGTCACCGTGGCGCCCAGCACCACGGAACGCTACCTGACCACGGCCCTCGCCGAGCAGGTGCGGAACGAAGCGGCCAATCTGCCCGTCATGGAACTCGCCTGACGCCTCCGGGACTCGGAAAGCCGGGCTCGTTCCCAGCCCGCCGTTCCAAATTCAGATGGTGTAATCCAATCCGGTGCTGCCCGCCGACAGCTCGGCCAGCGTCCGCTGCGCCAGTCTTTGCTCCAAATGCCGTCCTTCCTCACGCCACACCCGAGCCACCACCGGGCCAAAGCCTTCCCGGCTCTCCGCCCGGTCGATCTCCAAAACGCCCCCCTCGATCGCCCGGGTCACGTCCGCCAGATTGATCTCGGCAGGAGGGCGCGCCAGGGTGTATCCGCCCAGCTTGCCCCGGCGGCTGGCCACCAAGCCGTCCCGGCGCAAGTCGTTGAGAATCTGCACCAGAAAGTTCGCCGAGATGCCCTCCTGGGCCGCCAAATCCTCGACCCGGCAGACCCGCTGTCCATCGTAGCAAGTTGCCAAACGCAAAACCGCCCGGCAGGCGTACTCCAGCTTCAAACCCAGCTTCATGAGGAAGCCGCCAGGCTAGCACGAAAGACGCGGCACACAACCGGCCGGCCTGCGCCCTTCCGGACCGCCGCCGCGCCCTGCCGCCGGCCCTTTTCCGGTTGGCCTTTTCTCCCCGCGCCGTCTTCTCACGCTCTCCATGCCTAACTACACCGTCAGTCACCTCGACCAGCTCGAATCCGAAGCCATCTTTGTGCTGCGGGAAACCGCCGCCCAGTTCGAAAAGCCGGTCCTGCTCTTCTCCGGAGGCAAAGACTCCATCGTCATGGCCCAGCTCGCCCGCAAGGCCTTCTACCCGGCCCGGCTCCCCTTCCCGCTTCTCCACGTCGATACCGGACACAACTTCCCGGAAACTCTCGAATTCCGCGACCGCTTCGTCGCCGAACTCCAAGCTCACCTCCTCATCGCCAGGGTTCAAGACAGCATCGACCGCGGCCGCGTCGTAGAAGAAAAAGGCCCTTACGCCTCTCGCAACGCTCTCCAAACCGTGACCCTCCTCGACGCCATCGAGGAACACGGCTTCGACGCCGCCCTCGGCGGGGGAAGACGCGATGAAGAAAAGGCCCGGGCCAAAGAACGCTTCTTCTCCCACCGCGACGACTTCGGTCAATGGGATCCCAAAAACCAGCGCCCCGAACTCTGGAACATCTTCAACGGCCGCAAACGTCACGGCGAACATTTCCGGGTCTTCCCCCTCAGCAATTGGACCGAGATGGACATCTGGATCTACATCCGGGAGCGCGCCCTGGCGTTGCCCAGCCTCTACTTCGCCCACCGCCGCCCCGTCGTCCGGCGCGCCGGAACCCTCCTCGCCGTCAGCGACTTCGTTACTCTCCAGAATGGAGAATCCGCCGAGGAAAAAACCGTCCGCTTCCGCACCATCGGCGACGCCACCTGCACCGGAGCTGTGGAATCCCAAGCGGCCAGCCTCGACGCCATCATCCAAGAAGTCGCCACCGCCCGCCAAACCGAACGCGGAACCCGCGCCGATGACCAGCGCTCCGAAACCGCCATGGAGGACCGCAAACGCCAAGGCTACTTCTGACCCAAGCCTTCCCTCTTCACTTTCCCGCTCTTCTCACGCACACGCATGGACCTCCTTCGTTTCACCACCGCCGGCAGCGTCGACGACGGCAAGAGCACCCTCATCGGGAGACTGCTCTACGACAGCAAAAACACATTCGAAGATCAGCTCGCCGCCGTCGAAGCTTCCAGCCGGAAACGCGGCGATGCCCAGGTCAACCTCGCCCTCCTCACCGACGGATTGCGAGCCGAGCGCGACCAAGGCATCACCATCGATGTGGCCTACCGCTATTTCGCCACCCCCAAACGAAAGTTCATCATCGCCGACACGCCCGGCCACATTCAGTACACTCGCAATATGGTCACTGGAGCCTCGACGGCGAACCTGGCCATCATCCTGATCGACGCTCGCAAAGGCATCATCGAACAAACCTGCCGCCACTCCTTCATCGCCAATCTCCTGCGGATCCAACACATCGTCCTGGCCATAAATAAAATGGATCTCGTCGACTACAGCGAGGAAGTCTTTCAGCGCATCGTCGAGGAATACACCCAATTCTCCTCCCGCCTGCGCAACATGGTGGACATGTCCTTTATCCCCATCAGCGCCTTGCACGGGGACAACGTCGTCGATCGCTCTTCCAAAATGCCCTGGTACGGAGGATCCTCCCTCCTCTATCACCTCGAACACCTCTACATCGCCTCCGACCGCAATCACGTCGACGCCCGGCTCCCCGTGCAGTGGGTTATCCGCCCCCACTCCGACGCCCATCACGATTTCCGCGCCTACGCCGGCCGCGTCGCCAGCGGCGTCTTCAAACCCGGCGACGAGGTCCTCATCCTCCCTTCCGGCTTCACCAGCCGGATCCGTTCCATTCACCGCGCCGAAGAGGAACTCGCGGAAGCCTTTAGTCCCCTTTCCGTCGCCGTGACGCTGGAAGACGATATCGACATCAGCCGCGGAGACCTCATCACCAAAGCCAATCATCCCCCCCGGGTCGGCCAGGACGTGGAGGCCATGATCTGCTGGTTCTCTCCGCGCCCGCTCGCGCACCACGGCCGCTATTACCTCAGGCACGGAGTCAACGAAGTCAAAGCCGTGGTCCGGCAGGTCAATTACAAGGTCAATATCAATACCCTCCACAAAACCGAGGACGACCTCGAGTTCCACCTCAACGACATCGGGCGGATCACCTTGCGCACCTCGGCTCCTCTCATTTACGACCCCTATCAGGTCAATCGCACCACCGGCAGCTTCGTTCTCATTGACGAACAGACCAATGAAACCGTCGCCGCAGGCATGATCATCTAGCTAGGCCGGATTTCTCACACTGTTTCATAGCGAGGGACCGGCGAGCCTCATGCCGCCGCCCGCAAATCTCTCTGGGCTGGCCGCATTGTTATTATTAAACGCTATCCAGAGAGCCCAGGCTTCTCGATTAGCCTTTGTTCGTCCCTCTTATCCGTGTCCATCGGTGTTCATCCGTGGTTCACGAACCTGGCTCGTCGTCTGCTTTCCATCCTCTCTCCCTTTTCTCTGTTTCCTCCTGTTCAGAACCTGTGGCTGGGGAGTGTTTTCGAAACCTTTGCGGGCTTTGGCGGCCTTGGCGAGAGACCAGAGTCTTCTGGCTCAAGCAGTCTCAAGAGCCGGCTTGGGGACTGGTCTTGGAAACCACGGATGGACATGGATGAAGAAGAATGCATCTCTCGCTAAGAGCGCAAAGCTCGCAAAGGGGGGGGGGGACGGAGAATGGTTCCTCTGCCAACCCTTGTTCAAGGACTTGTCTGGGTATTGTGGAGGGTCGGGCTCCCGCATGGCCTGTGGAGCCATGGGTCTGAATCCAGGGACCAGGCCGCCGAGGACGACGACCCTCCAGGTCTTGTCGAACAGATTGGTCACGCTATCCTGGAGGGGCGGGCTCCTGCACGCCCTGTCACGCCATGGGTCTGAATCCCGGAACCCGGCCGTCACGGAGGCCGGCCCTCCAGGTTTGGCCGGTTGGGTTTTCCCTTTTCCGGGTTGATCGCTGTTCACCCGTGATTCACAATCCTGGCTTCATCTCTGCGGCTCTCGGAACGAAAGAATGTTCCGCTGCGGGCATCCCTCGAAAAAGCGCGGCACAGCCGCGCACTCCAAAGACTTCGTCAAACTCTTGCCTGGCGAGATTCTCGAAACCTTTGCGGGCTTGGCGGCCTTGGCGAGAGACCAGAGTCTTCTGGCTCAAGCAGTCTCAAGAACCCGCCTGGGGACTGGTCTTGGAAACCACGGATGGACACAGATGAACACCGATGATGAAGATGCATCTCTCGGAATCAATGGCGCGACGATTCGTCCCGGAGGCGACGATGCGCCTGGTCGGATAACGCTTATGGGAAACTACACGCAAACCGGGGAAGGGCGGTTGGAGATCGAGTTGGGCGGCCCGCAGGACGGCGCCATCGGCATTGACGGTTTGTCAGCGGGACGGCGAACCTGGCGGGATTGTTGGCTGTCGAAACGATCTTCGATTTTGTACCGGCCGCCGGATCTGAGTTCACCATCTTGACATTCAACTCACGGGACGGCGATTTTGAGGAGACGACCGGATTGGAGCAGGACGGGACGATGTTCGAAGCGCAACCGGGGAGTCGAGAGTATATCCTGTCAGTGAGATAGGCATTATCGCCGCCGGAAGCGCAGACACCCACATTGAACCCGACTATCACGATTCGCGGAACGGCGCTTCCTGCGAAGGTTGCGCCGAAGCGGCAGCAGCCAGCGTGAACTTGTGTTCCGAGTTCGTGAGTTCTCCAGTCCACTCGCCCTCGTGGGCGATGTCAGGCCGCGCGTCTTTCCATGTGCAGCGCAGCGTGTAGTCGCCCGGCTCGAGGTGGAATGCAGCCACCCCCGCATCATCACTCGCCACGCGCACGCCGAGCACTAGCGGGACTTCGCCCCCTTCAGCAGGCTCTGCTTCCGCCACGGCGCCCATGAGTTCTCCGCCCGGACGTTCCGCATCTTCTTCGCGGAACTTCTGGCAATGCACGCCGGTTCTTGCATAGGACTCGTCGGGGAGCTTTGGGCGATGGGCGGCGGCGGAGGCTTTGGCGGACTTGTCGGACGAGTCCGGCTTGCCGGTGGGCGCACCGCCCGCGTTGAACACCCTCTTCAGCGCCTCGTGCATGTGCGCGGGGATGTTGAGGATGCTGCCAGGCTCAATTTTCATTTCCTGCACCTGCGCCGGGTTGGCGAACTCGTATTTCCGCACGAGATCCTTCTGCATGACCCACAGCGCGCCCGCGCCGCGATCCCACACGATGCCATACGTGCCGATGCCGTCGGGCAGCGCTATTTCGTAAGGCTTGGGTAGTGCGATTTCGTAGGGCTTCGGGTCGGACGAGAGGAACGCGATGACCGCCTTGTTCGTGCGCTTGTCGCCTTCGGTGAGCTGGCTCACGAGCAGATGCACGTGGTCGCCAAGCACGTAGCGACCCGGCCCGTTCGCGGTGCGCGGCGCCTTCGCGGCGTCCGGGTCGGCGGCGATGACACGGAACTTCGTCTCGCCCGTCGGCAGCTTGCCGGAGAATGGCTCGACACGCTGCTTCGCCTGCAAACGCGCTGTGAGCTTCGCGAGCGCGTCCGGTGCGTCGTCGGCGGTGAAGGCGGCGATTTCCTCCGCAGCCGGCACGACGCCGAAAATGTCGAGCGTCACGCGGCGGATGAGCTGCTCGCGGTCGGCGGGAGCGGCCGGCATCGGCGCTTCGTTCGCGATGCGTTCGGCGATGGTCTCTTTCCAAAGCTCCATCGGGTCTTTCGGATCGTCACCACGCTGTGTGAGAGCGTCACCGCGTCGCCTTCCTTCGCCTCGATGATGGCGCCGACACGGCCAGTGCTGCGTTCCTCCTCGTATTCGCCCGCGCCGATGGCGATCCCGTGGCCTTCCACCTCGCAGTATTCGCCTGGGGCGAGGCGGAAGGTCGCCATCGGGGTGATCCCGGAGTAGCGCGGGCCGGAGACGATGATCTCCGCACCCTTGGCGTCGCGGGCATTGTGGCCGTCGTACTGATGCCAGGTCTCCGTTTGGAAGACGACCGGCGCCTGGCCCGTGTTGTGAAAAAGCACGCGCGCCTTCAGCACGGCGCCCAGCGCGTATTGCTCGGCGCGCGGCTCCAGCAACCACGCCGCGCGCAGGCCGTTTG